>NZ_JADNQT010000023.1 GCF_015594605.1 Streptococcus sp. HF-1907
AATTCGTTTCCATTATCTGCAGTTATGGACTTAATGGGATAAAGTTTCATACACTCTAAGACTGCTTGATTGACATACTCTGCTTTCTTTTCCACGAGTTTCTTTGTGACAGCATAGCGTGTTTGTCGTTCTACCAAGGTCAGAATAGAAGGTTCTCCTATTGTCTTTCCACCCAGAACAGAATCGATTTCCCAATCTCCAAAACGGGAACGATTATTGATTTCTTCTGGTCTTTCTTCAATTGACTTTCCTAGATGTTTCTTGGTAGAGGGGCGCTTGGTAAATTTCTTACGGATCCGCACTGCTCTTGGCAAATCAATGACCTTAATCTCTAACAATCCTTGATGGATATAGTTATAAAGCGTCTTGGTTGAAGGAACAACTACATCTACATGTTGGAGTCTATAGGTATGAACAAAGGTATCCACGCTATGCACCCTTGGTTTCTCTCTCATTGCTTCTGTAAATTCTCTCAGAAAGTCATCCGATACACAATCCAATTTCAAGTAATAGCTGTCTTCTCTAACATGACGATAACGGTTATGAGCAGCATCTGCATAATAGTGTTGGTAATAGACCTTCTTCCCATTTACTTTTTTCACTTGTGTTATGGAACCACGATTAATTTCACGAGTAATAGTAGAGCGATTTCTCCCTAGTCTACGAGCAATCTCAGCAGGTTTGAGTCCTACGCTTAAATAAGCTTCTATTTCCCCTCGCTCAGCTTGTTAGTGTAAAATAAATCTCGGAAAAGTCTTTACAAAATGAAAAAAGCCCTATATCCTAGGAAAAACACTACATTCCCCTAGAAAGATATAGAACTTATGACTATTGTAACAGAGATTTCCGAGATTTTAAAGTCTAGTAAGCATTTATCTGAACTTGAAGCTAAGATTATCAGTTTGATGAGAGAAGCAACGCGTTCCATTTTAAGTGAAAGACTAGAGAGTTTAGATAAAGAGTTGATTCAAGCCTATCTAACAGAAGGTTGGGAGATAGACCGTATAGAGGAACGGCAGCTAACTTTTTCATTTGGAGCCGTTAGTTTTAAAAGACACCGTCTCCGAAAGAGTGGTGAGAAGAGTTTCCTCAGGCTAGTGAGTGTTTGGAACTCTTAACGGATATTTCAATGAGTCATCAGACCGTTCACAAGGTAACACAGCGTGTGGCTGAAAAGATTTCTCAGAGTTATATCAATGATTGCCAAGAATTAAGGATCGTTATCACCAGAGTCACCTAGAGACAGCTTTCAGTCCTGCCGTTAAGATTTTAATGCGCCAGATTTTGAAGAAAGGTGAACACCAGCCCCACACCATTCCACAAGCTCATATAGCTTTAAATGGTGCTACAAGCACACCAATTGGATAACTTAAGAAGTGGATATAGGCATTTTTTCAACTTTCCGAGGTTAACTTGACACATACCCCACTAAAAATACTAACTAACAATCCATTAAAACATGATATAATAGTCAAGCAAAGTAAATTTAAGGAGAATCCTATCTTATGATGAACATGCAAAATATGATGCGTCAAGCTCAAAAGCTTCAAAAGCAAATGGAGAAAAAACAGGCTGAATTGTCTGAAACAACCTTTGTGGGCAAATCTGCTCAAGAGCTTGTAGTGGTGACCTTCACTGGCGATAAGAAACTCGTTTCTATCGACTACAAGGAAGCCGTTGTTGACCCTGACGACATCGAAACCCTTCAAGATATGACGACACAAGCTATCAATGACGCGCTTAACCAAGTTGACGAAGCCACTAAGAAAGTCATGGGGGCTTTCGCTGGTAAATTGCCATTCTAATAGTGAAAAGAATCTCCGCTGGACAAGCAACGGAGATTCTTTTTCTGCCTTTTTCTAAATTAAGGTAGTAACCGTTTAAATGACAATAAGGAAACTACACCTATCATCCACTCTAAGCCAAGTGCAGCAACGATTTTCAGACTGTCCGTACTAGACGAAATGTGCAGTAGCTTAAATGATGTCAGTCATTGTGACAATAGTTATAGAAAGTGTCATTAAGACAATCAAGAACTCAAACTCGTAAGGAGTTCCTCTGAAAACTCAGTCGCCAGACTCCCGCAAACTGGCGACAGACTAAAAACTCGATTTTCGGCTTCCCGCAAACCAGCGACAGGCTAAATACTCAGTTTTCGGCTTCTCGTAAATTGGTGGCAGACTAAAAACTCAGTTTTCAAGATATTGCTGGTCAGCCTGATGCCTCTTCTGTGATAGAGAGGTTCACGACAAAAGAACTAGAGGTTTGACGCTAAATTTTCCTCATTTCTCCTTAGCCAATTCAAGGCAGTAGGATTTTTGATGACAATGAGGGCAAGTGAGTTTGCGAGTCCGAGGTGTGTGATAGGAAAGGACGAAATCCTTCATACTGGGCTCAAAGGTCTGGTGGCAATTTGGACAGAGATAATAGACGTGTTTTTGATAATAACCAACGAGAAATTGTAGACTAACAAGAACGATAAGAATAATTCCTATCAGTAAAACAGGCGCTAGCCACGTGTGTTCAAACTGTTTGATGACAGCTATGGCAACATAGATAATAGCGACTAGCAATAGAACCGCTGCAAATACTTGCACTTGCAATCGACGCCAAAATTTTTGATTTTTCATGGTAAATGACAGGTCTGCTAGACTCTTAAACGAGTGATTGGGAGCTTTACGAACCTGTCCAAGTAGGTTGACACTTGTGTCAAGTTGATGTTTCACCTTTGCTGATTCTTCTCGGAGTTCTTTGATGTGCTCCTCGAGTAATATTTCAAGCACCGCTGGGGCATTGTCCTCTGCTAGCAGGCGCTTGATGGCCTCAATGGAGAAGTCCAAATCTCGCAAAAAGCAAATCAGCTTGAGGCGTTCCAAGTCTGAGTCTGTGTAAATTCGGCGTCCACCCTCTGTCAAGTCGGACGGCTGCAAGATGCCACGCCTATCGTAGTATTGTACCGTGCGGACAGACACGCCAGCAAGCTTAGCCAAATCGCCCGTTGAGTAAGTCTGAGACATGTCCTTCACCTCCTTTCTGCCCTCATTATAGGACAGGACCTAGGGTCACAAGCAAGCCCTGACCCTAGGTGATTTTTGATTTTTTTGGGAAATAGCAGAGCTATTATACTAACTGGTTTTTGTTATTTTCTTAGGTAGTGCGGACGCAAGCAGCTTCCTTCGAACGAATGAGAAAAGCTCTTTCCCTATTCCCAACCTCAAACAGCCTGAAAGACTGTTTGAGCAATCCTAATTTTCAAGCCTAAAGTCTCGAAAATCCCGTTCTTAGTGACACCTTCGTTGTCACTAAGAATTCCACTACGGCTAAAATATCGGGTTTAGCTCACTTCGTTCGCTCCTATCTGAATAGGTGTTTTCTCTTACGATGTCAATTCAGTTTTCGACTTTAATCTAGTATTAATCAAAAAGTCCGCCCAAGGCTGCAAATGGATTGTCGGTTACGACCTCTTCTTGTTGGGTCAGATAGGACTTGTTCTCATCAAATTCAAGGAATTTTTCATAGACAAGGGCTGTCATGCGTGCATCTTCTAGGCTGTTGTGCCCATGCCCTTTTATTCCTAAAAGGTCGGCTACACTGGTTAGTTTCAGATTGGCAATACCATTGAGGTCTGTACTGCGACGCTCAAAAGCTTCATCAAAAACATCTAGGGCATACTGGTCTTCTAGCGCCAGCCCATTTTCCAAAAGAAGAGGAAGGTCGCTCTTAATAGCGTTGTAGCCAATCAGGGGCGTATCGCCAACGAAGGTCTTGAAGTCAGCCATGACCGTCTCAATCTTCGGTGCCTTCTCAATCTTGTCAGCCGTGATGCCGGTCAAACCGTTGATGAAGCTTTGGAGGGGCACAGCCGTGTAAACATAAGTGTCAAAGCTGTCAACTTCCTCATGATTGCTAAACTTGACCGCTGATACCTGGATGATGTGACTAATGTCATCAACCGTATTAAACTCCAAATCAAAGGCAATATACTCTTGTAAATTTTCCATACTAATCTCCTAAAAAAGAGAGTGGAAGTTTCCTTCACAACTCTCTGGTTTCTATTTATTTCCACCAAACATACGTGCGAAAAATCCTTTTTTCGCTTCTTCTTCAAGTTGCTTGATTTCTTCAACTTTAGCTTCTTGGATTTCTTCAACCTCAGCCTTAGCTTCGCTCAATTCTAATTGAAGACGTTGACTGTCTTCCATAGCGGCTAGGGTTAATTGTTGTTGCTGGTCTAATTGCTTATCTTTTTCAGCAATTTGAACATCTTTCACGCGCAACTGCTCATCCTTAGATGAAATCTGCTGGTCTTTGGCACGCAATTGCTCATAGAGACGGGTGATTTCGGAGTTCTTTTCATCAACCAAGATTTCCAACAATTCACGGCGTGATGCTTCTTCATCTACAGGCTCTTCTTCAAGAATCGTCTTTTTGTAAATTTCTTCCAACTTGATAAGACCTTGCTTATTGACAACAGTCACACCTTTTTCATTTTTTTCAACATATTCTTCTGGGAGAGATTTGACACGATTGTTCATCGCTTGACGGCTGACTCCCAAGATTTCAGCTAATTCGCTGACGGTTTTTTCAACTGACATAATTTCCTCTTTTTATACTCAATATTCTTCTAAAGCATATCACAAAGACAAGTATCTGTCAATTTCCTGTCAAGTCAAGTGTCAATGAGATATTAGAAAATTGAAAAGTCTAACCATTTATGTCATAATAGACCAATAAGAAAAAGGAGTGTGAACATGCGCGACGATATCGTAATCAATGATAATGCTAAGGTGATTAGCCCAAAACTAATAGATACCCTTGAAACCATTTATGACCCAGAGCTTGAATTGGACATGTACAATTTAGGACTCATCTATGAAATCAATCTTGATGACAATGGTCATTGTAAGGTCATCATGACCTTCACTGAAGCAAGCTGCGGCTGTGCCGATACCATGCCTGTTGAAGTTGTCGAAAAACTAAAAACAATCGATGAAATCACATCCGCAGAAGTCGAAATTGTTTGGACACCTGCTTGGAAGATGACACGCATTAGCCGACTGGGACGAATTGCACTAGGAATCAGCCCTCGTATTGGAAAAAGTAGTCATAAACTATAAGAAAAAAAGAGTTGGTCGCCCAGCTCTTTTTCTATTCTATTATTTACCGCTTCGGTCTGTATTCCAGAAGTCTGTTACAGCACCTTTAGAAGCAGATGATACGATATGGGCATATTTACCAAGAACACCACGGCTGTAAAGTGGAGGCAATTCAGTCTCTGCTTTACGTTTCGCCAATTCTTCGTCAGAAACATGCATGGTAATTTCTTTGGTATCTTGGTCAACGGTCACTAGGTCACCTGTATGGAGGTAAGCAATTGGTCCACCGACCTGAGCTTCTGGCGCAATGTGTCCCACAACCAAGCCATAAGTACCGCCAGAGAAACGACCGTCCGTTAGAAGGGCGACCTTATCTCCTTGACCCTTACCAACAATCATTGATGAAAGTGAAAGCATTTCTGGCATACCAGGGCCACCTTTTGGTCCAACGAAACGTACGACAACTACATCTCCATCGACGATGTCGTCTGAAAGAACCGCTTCAATAGCAGCTTCTTCTGAGTCAAAAACCTTAGCAGGACCTGTGATATTACGAACTTTAACACCAGAAACCTTAGCAACGGCTCCTTCTGGTGCCAAGTTACCTTTAAGAATGATAAGTGGCCCATCAGCACGTTTTGGATGTTCCAAAGGCATGATGACTTTTTGACCTGGTGTCAAATCAGCAAAGTCTTCCAAGTTTTCAGCAACTGTCTTACCAGTACATGTGATACGGTCACCGTGCAAGAAACCATTTTTCAAGAGATATTTCATAACGGCTGGCACACCACCGACGTTGTAAAGGTCTTGGAAAACGTATTGTCCAGATGGTTTCAAGTCAGCCAAGTGAGGCACGCGCTCTTGGAAATCATTGAAGTCTTCAAGCGTCAAGTCAACGTTGGCAGCGTGAGCAATAGCAAGCAAGTGGAGGGTTGCATTGGTTGAACCACCAAGTGCCATAGTTACTGTGATGGCATCTTCAAAAGCTTCGCGGGTCAAGATGTCTGATGGTTTGAGTCCCATTTCAAGCATCTTGACAACAGCACGACCTGCTTCTTCAATGTCTGCTTTTTTCTCGGCTGATTCAGCTGGGTGTGATGATGAACCTGGAAGACTCATACCCATGACCTCGATAGCTGTCGCCATAGTGTTAGCCGTGTACATACCACCGCAACCACCAGGGCCAGGGCAGGCATTACATTCAAGCGCCTTGACTTCTTCAGCTGTCATGTCGCCATTATTCCAGTGACCAATCCCTTCAAAAACAGAAACTAGGTCAATATCTTTACCGTCAAGATTACCTGGTGCGATAGTTCCACCGTAGGCAAAGATAGCTGGAATATCCATGTTGGCAATAGCAATCATTGAACCAGGCATATTTTTATCACAGCCACCGATAGCAACAAAGGCATCCACATTATGTCCACCCATAGCTGCTTCGATAGAGTCAGCAATGATGTCACGAGATGTCAATGAAAAGCGCATGCCAGGTGTTCCCATAGCAATTCCGTCCGCAACGGTGATGGTTCCGTATTGAACAGGCCAAGCGCCAGCTGATTTCACACCCTCTTTGGTAATTTTTCCAAAATCATGAAGGTGAATGTTACAAGGCGTATTTTCAGCCCAAGTTGAAATAACCCCAACAATCGGTTTTTCAAAATCTTCGTCAGTCATTCCAGTCGCACGAAGCATGGCACGGTTGGGAGACTTCACCATGCTATCATATACGCTAGAACGATGACGTTCAGTAGTCAATTTATGTGTATCGGTCATAAGTCAGCCTCTCTCTTTTTAAAGTGATTCTATTTTATCATATTTTCCCATAAAATAGCGAATAAATAGAAAATTCTCACCTAACCATTTTCACGATAAATTGAGCAACAATATGCTACAATAGGACTATGAAACATTACGATACGATTATTATTGGTGGCGGGCCTGCCGGCATGATGGCTGCCATCTCATCAAGCTACTACGGCCTCAAGACCCTCCTCATTGAAAAAAATAAGCGTCTGGGCAAGAAGCTAGCAGGCACTGGTGGTGGACGCTGCAACGTTACCAACAGTGGCACCCTAGACGACCTCATAGCAGGCATTCCAGGCAACGGACGTTTCCTTTACAGCGTTTTTTCCCAGTTCGATAACCACGATATCATCCGTTTTTTTGAAGAAAATGGCGTGGCGCTAAAAGAAGAAGACCATGGGCGCATGTTCCCGACAACGGATAAATCCCGAACCATCATCAGCGCTCTAGATGCAAAAATCCATGAACTTGGTGGTACTGTCCTGACTAATACAGAAGTGGTCTCCGTCAAAAAGTTTGATGAGCGTTTCCACATCAAGTCTAAATATGACGAGTTCACCTGCGACAAACTCATTGTCACAACTGGTGGCAAATCTTACCCATCCACAGGCTCAACAGGCTTTGGTCATGACATTGCTCGCCATTTTAAAATGGAAGTCACAGACTTAGAGGCTGCTGAAAGTCCCCTTTTAACCGATTTTCCTCATAAAAAATTACAGGGAATTTCACTGGACGACATCACCATCACCTACGACAAGTACGTCATCACCCACGACCTACTCTTTACCCATTTTGGTTTGTCAGGGCCTGCTGCTCAGCGTATTTCCAGTTTTGTCAAAGGTGGCAAAACGATTTTCATCGACTTTCTTCCTGACAAGAGCAAGACTGATTTAGAAAAGTACTTACAAGCAGAACGTGAAAAATCTGTAAAAAATGCTCTTCGAGGACTTCTTCCGGAGCGCCTAGCCGAATTTCTCGCCGAAGACTTAGCTGATAAAGTCAAGCAGCTATCCGCCAAAGATATGGGAGACCTATTAGAAAATATTAAAAATTATCCTATCCAGGTCACTGGCAAAATGTCGCTAGCCAAATCCTTCGTCACCAAAGGCGGAGTCGACCTGAAAGAAATCAACCCTAAAACGCTAGAAAGTAAGAAAGTTCCTGGACTTCATTTTGCTGGAGAAGTTTTGGATATCAATGCGCACACAGGTGGCTTTAACATTACAGCAGCCCTCTGTTCTGGCTGGGTCGCTGGTAGTTTGCATTATTAAAGTTCAATTATCGAGATTGGAGTAGTGAGCAGTCAATGATTACTATTTCGGTCTCTTTTTAGAATTTCTTGATTATCCAAAAAATTCTAAACATTTCAATCTTTAAACTATTTTTTGCTATAATAGTCTCAATACCTTATTTTACTGGGAGTTATTATGGCAGATGCAAAAAGTTTACTAAAACAGATTTATACTTCACACCTCAAGGAGAATCCTGAATTATTTGTCGGTGTTGAACTCGAATTTCCTATCGTTAACCTGAGCGGACAGGCTACTGACACAAGTGTGACTAAAGCTCTGCTTGCCTTCCTTTCTCAATCAGAACACATGGAAATTGAAAAATATGATTTAGATGGAAATATTATCCAAATCCATCATAAGCTAACTGACGATTGTATTCTTTTTGAAGTTTCCTATAATCTCATCGAATTTGCCTTTGGTAAAGCCAATTCTATCCCAGAGGTTGACCAGCGTTTTCAATCTTATTTAAAGATTTGCCAAGATTTTTTGGGACAGCACAACCATGCCATCCAGGGAAAAGGGATTCATCCTCAATGGCAAATCAACGATAACAGCCCCGTCAAAACCGCCCGCTATCAGATGCTAATGGCTTTCCTAAACTTATCCACAAGCGGAGCCCATCCTAATCTTCATGTCTATCCACAATATGGAAGCTTCATCTGTGGAAATCAGGTCCAGCTGGATGTCCCTAGACAAGAATTAATTGCCAGTCTCAACCTGTTCAATTTGATTGAGCCTGCCAAAGCCTACCTTTTCGCCAATTCCACTTTTGACGGAGAGGATTGGGATACTGCCATTGCTCGCGATATTTTCTGGGAAAATTCCATGCACGGGCTGCTGCCAGAAAATATCGGACTCTTCCCAGAAACTTTTAAAACCGAGGAAGACTTCTGGGAATATCTGTCACAATCAGCTATGTTCTCCGTAGAACGTGATGGAAACTACTTCTTTTTCCCACCGCTATCTGTGGCAGACTTTTTAAAGACGGAGCAAATCACCGTCCTTGACACCGACGGACAAAAGCATATCATCATTCCAGAAGAAGCCGACCTCAAGCAGCATCGTAGCTATCACTACCAGGATTTGACCAAGCGCGGGACTATTGAATTTCGAAGCGTTTGTGCTCAGCCTTTAGAGCAGACCTTCACCCCTACTGCCTTTCATTTGGGACTTTTTGTCAATCTTGAAGCTCTCAAATCATTTGTCCAGAAATCTGACTTTTTAAAAGCCTATCCCATGACTGCTAAAGACCGTCGTCGCTACTTCTCGCGCAAGCAATTGTCCCCAAAAGACCAAGAAGCTATTCATAACTTCGCTAGGGAGCTGGTCGCAATCGCTAAGGAGGGGCTCCAAAAAAGAGGCTTTGGAGAAGAAGCCTACCTCCAAAACCTCATCTAAACTATCCTTTATGGGGACTTTTTGTCTGCATTCAAAAAGCTCTATAATCTCTACAGTGGTTTTACCCACTACAGTTGACAAAGAGCCTAATAAAAAAGCCACCATATGGTGACTTCATTCTTATCTACTTCTTCTCACCCTAGCCAGTCTTTTTCTTTGGCAATGCGGACGGCTTCTGTTCGATTACCTGCATCAAGTTTGGTCAGGATAGCTGTCATGTAATTTCGGACGGTTCCATTTGAAAGAAAGAGGCTTTCAGCAATTTCTTGGTTGGTTGACCCTTGAGCCACCATGGCCAAGACTTCTTGTTCACGTTGGCTGAGTGGGTTATTGTCAAACGCGACACCTTCAACCAACTCTGGTGAGTACTCCTTGTGACCTGCTAGGACGGTATGGATGGTCGCCATGAGGTCACTGATGGAACGTTCTTTGAGCACATAGGCATCCACGTGAGCTGCGAGGGCTCGTTTAAAATAGCCTTTACGTTTGAAAGTAGTCACAATGACGACCTTTATTTCACTTTGATTGGCACGGATCCACTCAAGGACATCAAGTCCGGTCTTTATTGGCATTTCAATGTCTAAAATAGCTACGTCGACCTCTTCTTTTTCCAAGAAAGTAATGGCTTCTTGGCCATCACTGGCCGCATGGACATCTTCGACATCGTCCTCCAGCATGAGGAGTTGGCAGAGGGCATCCCTCAACATTGACTGATCTTCAGCGACTAATAATTTCATGCTTTTCCTCCCTCTTTCAAATGCACACGAATAATGGTTGGGTGCGATTGAGACAGGATTTCCAAATCTCCATCTACCAAACTGAGGCGCTCTCTGATACTTTGTAGCTCTTGTCCTGTGACTTCCTTAAACCCGCAACCATCATCTTCAAACTCAAGAATAATACCACGATTACGGCTAAGACGAATCTGACAGCTATCAGCCTGACTATGTTTAATGACATTATTGGCCAGTTCACGAAGTACCATAGATAAGGTAGACTGAATAACTGGTGACAGGCTGTCTAAGTCAAGACTGCTGTCCACGGTCAAGACGATATCCGATAGGTCAAAGAGCCGCTCAAGTTCTAGCAACTCCTCAGCTACAGTTCGATACTTGAGCTGATTGACAATTTCACGCACCTCGTACATGGAGTCACGGCTAATTTGGTTCAATTCTTCCAGATTCTTCCTAGCAGCATCATACTGCTCCTTGTCCATCTGTTTCAGAGCCAACTCGGTTTTGAGGCTCATCATGGCAAAGGTGTGTCCCAAGGTATCATGCAAATCACGACCAATACGATTGCGCTCATTTTCAGCCGACAGGATATTGATGGTCCGGTTCTGCTCTGCAAGGGCTTCTTCCATCTTTCTCTCCTGACGTATACGGTTTTGATAATAGTACATTCCCAACGAAAAGAGGAGAATAGCCATAGACATGAGGTGGGTACTCAAATCGTCTGTCAATAAGAAGGATGATGACATCAAAATCAAGAGTGTCGCTAGAAAGGATAAGAATCGATAAGATGATATGCTATCCTCAAAGCGCCAAACGAGAAGATTGACGTTGAAAAAAACAAACCACATCATGCCACCTTCGATGCAAATGGACATAAAGATAATGTAAGCTAGAGTGTAAAACCACAGAAAGGGGATCCACTTGCTATAGGCTTTTTTCAAATATACCATAAGGAGATAAGAGATAGTAAACAGTCCTGTCAAAACTAGGGTCCAAACTGGATAATACCCACCAAAGACTCCCAATACTGGGAAGATAAGGAAAATAAGACTAGCAAAATAAGCGAAATCATTTTTCTGGTAGGTTCTAAACATGGTCACTTTCTCTGTAAGATTTGATAAAAAGGGCTAAGCCTGTAGCTATTGTAGCATAGACCAAGATAAAAATGAGTGATTTCCATGAAAATTCACCTTTTTTCGCAAAATTGACTACCAATTGATTGATATGATAGATGGGTGTCCACTCAGAAATGTGCTGAACCCATTTTGGAAACAATGTTACTGGCATCCAAGAGCCACCAATAATAGCTAGCCCAAGAAAGACGATATTTCCAACGATAGCCATGATTTGTTGAGATTTAATTTGGGCTAGGAGCAAGCCAAAGGATAAGAAGACTAGGCTTGACAAGAGTAACAGAGCACCTGAACCGAGCCAATGTGTGAATGGCATCTCAACATCACGCACAAAAGCTCCCACACAGAAAGTCACTAGGATAGCTACCATAAAGTTCATAAGAACACGGAATATTTTAGAGAGATAATAGGCCTGAATACTGATTTTTGAATGTTCAATATAGGTTAGCCAATGCTCCGTTTGGTCCTCTTTAAGCATGTAGGGAAAGGTAAAGAAGCCAAAGCTGGACATAGAGAATCCTGTCATGGTCAACATATAAGACAAGATAACGGCTTTTTGTGACTCTGGGTCAGGACTCATTTCCATACCTGAGTACAAGAGGAAAAATCCGACGGGCATTCCGATAGACATGATAAAGACAGGCCAACTGCGCCATGTTTTTATCCATTCGATTTTAAGTAGTGCTTGCATTACTTGTCCTCCCTTGTGCTATCAAATAGGCTATCTAAAAGTGTCTTATTTTGAATTTCAATGTCAGAAATGCGACATCCTTGAGCTTGTAAACTACTCCAAATATTTTCAATATCTTTAGTCATAAAGGTTACAACATCACGTTTTTCAGTTACTTCATATATTGCTGCCAGTTTATCAAGACTTGGTGCAAAGCGACTTGGTAAAGTGACTTGTTTTTCCTTTTCCTCGCTACGCATGGCATGTGGCGTAGTATCCCTGATAAGTTTCCCCTGATGAAGGACCAAGATACGATCAGCTGTGTGTTCTACTTCTTCAATATAGTGGGATGAATAGAGGATGGTGACACCTGACTTTTTCAGATCATTGATGATTTCCCAAAAGCGTTGGCGTGTTGTAGTATCCATCCCTGCTGTCGGCTCATCTAAAAAGAGAATGTCAGGCTTGCCAATTAGACAGAGGACAAAGGCAAGAAGACGTTTCTGTCCACCTGAGAGTTTGTCCGCAAACTGCTGATACTGGTCGTCCTTGAATTGTAAGAGTTCTTGAATCTCTTCTTTAGATAATACATTTTCAGAAATATCTTGGAAAAAAGCAATCAGTTCCTTGACTTTTAATTGTGAGGGAATGGTATTTTCTTGGAGAAGAACCGCAATTTGATCTTGCGCCTTCCCCTTTTTGCCCTTGATAAAGACTTGACCACTACTGGCTTTCTTATCACCAAGAATACAGGACATTAAGGTCGTCTTACCGGCACCGTTGGGCCCAATTAAGGCAAGACAGTCGCCTTGCCCCACCTCAAAGCTAATATGGTCTAAAATCGTTTTCCCTTTGATCTTTTTGACAAGATTTGTGACTTGAAGGACTGCTTCACTCATGTTTGTGATTTCCTTTCTTTTGGTAGAAGGCTAAAAAGACATAACAGGCTGCAACTGAGACGCCCATAACACTGTAGAGACTATCACTGCTGCCATGAAGTAGGTCATAGGCAAAGAGAATGGTCCAAATTGCCGCTAGGAGCATAATGCTCAGTATTTTCAATAGTTTCATGCTGAATCTCCTAGTTTCTCAATTCATTAATGACAAGGTCGATAAAACTTTTAGCCATAGTGATGAGAATGTAGGCTGAGATAGACAAGCTAATAATCATGCCAAGATTTGAGAAGATAGCTTCAAAGTTGCCTTTTTCAAAGATATCAGTAAACATGCTAAGTCCAGCAAAGATAGTTGCAATAACTGCGTAGATAAGGTAAGATGTTTTGATTTTCATGAGATGACCTCTTTTGTTTTTTATTATTTCTAAGTTATGACTAAAGTATATCTTTTCAGTCACTCTCTTTTTAGCACCAGATGTCATGACATGATATGACATTTGTCATATGATATAAAAAAGCCGACCCAAGTGTCAGCTTTTCATTTATCCTAATGACTATTTTTTGAATGGTTCTTCCACCATGATGAAAGGATAGAACCTGAGATATTGTGCCAAATACTAAAGATAGTTGATGGGATGGCAGCTTGTGGCACAAAATATTTCATGGCAAGCGTTGCCCCCAAACTTGAGTCTTGCATACCCACTTCGAAGGTGATGGCTTTTTGTTGAGGTTCTTCCAAACCAAGGAGTTTTGAAAATCCAAAACCAAGGGCATAACCACAAAGATTGTGGAGCATGACAACTGGAATGACAAGAGCTGTCGCTGCTGTGAAAATATTGGCATGATTGGCAGAAACAACTGCCCCAACAATCAAGAGGATGGCAGCCTGTGAAATCAAAGGCATTATCTTAATGATGGCATCGATTTTCTTACCAAAAATAGAGTGGATAACCACACCCAAGATAATAGGAACAACAACGATACGCAAGGTACTAAGGAAAAGGTTTTGTGCAGACACACTGACATAATGACCAGCCAAGAAGGACAAGAGCGTTGGAATCATGAGTGGTGCCAAAAGAGTTGAAAGGGTTTCGATGGAAACATCCAAGGCAACATCCCCACCTGAAAGAAAGGCCATGACACTGGATGAAGTTCCGCTCGGACAAGACCCAACTAGGATAACACCTGCTGCTGTCGCACCCTTAAGATGGAAAATCATACAGAGCAGCCAAGCCAAACCAGGCATGATGACATAGTGAGCAACAGTCCCTAGGATAACAGGGATTGGACGCTTAGCAATACGCTTGAAATCCTCAGTGGTCAAAGTAAGCCCCATACCAAAGAGAATCAAACCAAGCAAGTAGGCCGTATTGGGAATGACCCAACTACTTGTTGCTGGAAGGGCGTAATTAAAGACAGCCCAGAGAATAACAGCTACAGTAAACCATTTGCTGAGCCATTTACTAAAAGATACAAGTGCTTCCATAATGAAACCTTCTTTCTATTTTCACGATATAGTATAGCACTTTCATTTTGAATTTCAAGTTGTATTTGGAATTTTCTGAAATTAATTTCAAAAAAATAAACCCTCGCACTTGAATTGCGAGAGTTTAGAGATTGCTATCACACTTAAGCCTTGCCTTCCGACTCCTCTTCAAATTTCTGAATCCGTTCTTCCCCCCACCACAGTGGTAACAATTCCCCCAGAGTGATGGTTTGACGTGTCTCGTAATCAACCATAAACTCCAAGTTACGATTATCGGGATGGAGCTCCACTAGGAATTCCCGACAGGCTCCACAAGGCATACCAGACGGTCCACCATGAGGTGGCTGGTCACGAAAGGCGATAATACGCTTTACCTTGGTCTGACCAGTCTTTTGATACATATTGAAAAGGGCCGCCCTTTCGGCACAAAGATGGAAAACACCACAAGTTCCTTCCATACAAAAGCCAGTGAAGATTTGTCCATCTTCAGCCTCCACCGCAGCCACGACATGCTTAGCATAGACAAAGTCTGAGACTTCCTGAGGCTGATACAAGGCTTGAGTCTGTTCATACATTTTTTACCAAATATCCATTTTTTTCTCCTTTTCACTCATATGTGTGACTTCCTTTCTTTGGGTATCGTTTCATGTTATTGGACAAGTAAAGTTCCGTAACAGATTGGCCCTAATACTCTACTGTCAACTCTGTACATAAGAGACTTCCGTTCAGATGAAGCCTTGTTTCTACCTGATCTAGATTAGATTCAAAACGATTCACCTTGACAGATGATAGGGGATGTGAGATTCCAGTAGTATCCATGACACAACCTTGAGGAAGTCGGATATGGATTTCACCAAACTTAGCATCAATATTTACAGCCACTCGGTCTGACGCAAACTTAGCCTGACCCAAATCCAGCCAAAGTTCGCCAAAAACCAGATTCATATCCACCGTTTCGACTTCTTGAGAATAGATCCGATACCTATCCTAAGCCATATAGGTCTTAACAGAAATATGAGGTCCTTCTTGGTCATTTTTATTAACCTTATAGTCTTTAGTGAGACCTTTCTTTTGATGACTACCAAAGAGAAACTCTAAGGCCAAACCCATTAAAAAGATACCGCTAAAGAGATTCCACTGTGCAAAATCAATATTTAGCAAATCATGAAGATATGGTGACAAGAAAGCCAAACCCAGAAAAATGAGTAGAGGTCGCTTATTCAAAATACCAAAACTAAAGAAGACAAGCAAAAAAATCAGGTTATAATTGATCAACTGCCAAAAATCAGGAATAAAGGCACTAGCGATAAAACAAGCCGCCAGTATAAGCAAGACGAAAGTCCAAGCATTAAACCGTTTCATAAGAAAACTCCTTTCTATTAAATGATTGTAATTTCCTAATTATTTTCACTATCAGTATAGCACTAATCGTAAACGCATTCAATGTTATGTTAGAAGAATTTGAAAGAAAAAAAGAGCTTTCGCTCTTTCATCATTTTCAGGCTCTATAATTTCTGTAGTGGGTAAAACCACTGTAGAGATTATAGAGCTTTTTGAATGCAGACAAAAAGTCCCATAAGAACTATAATGAAAAGCAAGCAAACTATCATTAGGAAGAACTTATGAGACTTATTAAGAATACCACAGAATTAATCGGAATTAAAGACCCTAACATCATTATTTCTCTTGTTTTTGAAACTGATACTCATATCGAAATTCATGCAAAACTGGATTATTCTGCACCACCATGCCCTCATTGCCAAAGAAAGATGATCAAATATGACTTTCAAAAATCTTCTAAAATCCCTCTTCTCGAACAAGCTGGAACACCTACACTATTACGTCTTAAAAAGCGTCGTTTCCAGTGTA
>NZ_JADNQT010000024.1 GCF_015594605.1 Streptococcus sp. HF-1907
AGTGGAGGCTGATAGTCTAGGCTAGCCTCAATCGTGATATGAGTATCAGCCTTAAAAACAGTCTTGATTTTGATATTTTTGTCTTTTAATCCGATGAGTTCTGTGGTATTCTTAAGTTGTTCCATAATCTCCGTAGTAGATTTACCCACTACAGAGTTTTGGTGTCCATTTTGCCTTAGACGGGAAGTATCTAGACAGTTACGCTAGTTCGTATCAAAAGAATAAGAAAAAACGGGACCACCGCTCTGATTTAGACGCTGATTTCTCCAAGAAAGAGACGCAATTACCTAACGGTCAGGTCTTACCCATTAAGCATTTTGGGTATCGTCTCCACTTGTTTGCGGATACTAAGTGCGGCTTACCAGTTGATTGGGAAGTGACACCAGCTTCTAAAGGAGAGCCGACAATTGCCGAAAGGATAATCAAAAACATGAGTCAGACCATTCTTGACAGAGCCAAGTGCCTAATGGCTGATAAAGGTTATAGTGGCAAGCCTCTTCAGACTCTCTTAGAAGAAGCCGCAATTATCCTTATCATTGACAATAAGCACTAGTAAGACCAAGGGTGGAGTCTGCCCTTTTGGGGAGGACAGTACTCCTTTCGATTCTAAATCACACTGAACAAGGCGATTTGAGCACACCATACTCTTTTTTGATGGTCAAAATGTTCCTCCAAAGAGTGATAGATGGCAAAAAATGGACTTTCGGAATTGATTTGGAACTCATTTCGAGTGGTAAAGTGCTTTGAGTTGTGTTATAGTGGATGTACATGGGATAGCCTTTCTAGTATTTTTTGGACAACTATATGTTATCAAGGCTAGCTCATTAAAGCAAAAAGCAACGGCATCAAAACCGTTGCTTTTTGTCTGGACTGGAACTGTTATTGTCCCAGACTCTTTTTCTTAGTGAAAAATACAGTCATTTAGTGTAAAATAGAAGTAATTCAGTAAAAAGATGGAAAAGAGTTATGAACAGAATAAAGCGTATTTTGAGTAGACTAAAACAGATTGTGCTGCGTGTGCCTCTCTATGCAAAAAAGTTAAAGGATAAGATTATTCGATTCTTTCTGTTGAGATACCGTCAGTTAACGAGAAAAAATAAGTATGGGAATTCTCCTAGACGTGTCTTGATTTACAATATTTTTGAATCTGGTGAATCATTACAAAAGCATAAACTTTTATTTTTAAAAGCTCTAAGCGAGATTGCTGACGACGTTCATATTATTGTCAATGGTAGCTTGAGTGAATCCGACGTGGCTTTGCTCAAGCCTTATGGTAAGGTAACTTTAAGAGAAAATAAAGGCTATGATGTTGCGGCTTTTAGACAAGGAATTCTTGAGCTAGGTCAGTCTGGGCTTGCTAATTATGATCAGTTGCTACTGGTTAATGATACCAATGTTGGCCCCTTTTCAGATTTAGAAAGTCTATTTAGAAGAATGCCTTCTGATAAACTGGATTTTTGGGGAATTTCTTTAGGAGAAATCCAGCTTGATTTTACTGGTCTTAATCCTTATGGCTATATCCCAGAACATGTTCAGACTTATTTTTTAGTGATTGAAAAAAGCCTTCTGAGCAGTCCATCTTTCTACCGTTATTGGGAAAGACTGGATGATACGGATTCGCGTCAAAAAGCTATTGGTAAACATGAAACAGTCTTTACCAAGTATTTTTCAAATCTTGGTTTTGTCTACGACGCTGTTATTCGTGATACTACTGATAGTGCCATGTACATCCATCCTCTTCGTGTTCTTAAAGAAGGGGCACCTCTTGTAAAGTTCTCTGCATTCTCAAACTATGATGATGACCAATTTATTTGGACTGGTTTGGAAAGAAAAAGTGAAGTTCCAGAGTTAATCAATTATATTTCAACTGAAACAGATTATCCTCTTGAAATTATCAATGATATTGTTGAGCAGTTCAAGAAAAAATCGCAAAATCAATATGTTCTTATTATTGATGGTGTGGAAAATATTATCCCACAATGTACCCGCTACCGTGTATTAAACAAAGCAGAACAATTGGAAAGATTAGGTTATCGGGTTAAGATTGTTAATCACTCGCAACTTGAACTCTTGGATGGTAAATACGCTAGTCATATTATCGTTTATCGAGCACCTGACAGTCCATTGCTAACCCATTTCTGTCAACTAGCAAAATTGACAGACAAAACAGTTTACTATGATATTGATGATTTAGTGTTTGATACGAAGTACACAGATCAACTTGAATATACTCAGAACTTGTCAACTATTGAAAAGGGCAATTATGATGCAGGTGTTCATGGTTATGGTCGTATGCTAGCTATGTGCGATGTTGCCATAACTTCCACAAAACACTTGGCTCTTGAATTAGCTAAATACAAAGAAAAGGTCATTTTAAATCGCAATGTTCTATCAAAGGAGTTACTAAACATTTCTTTGAAAACACTTCATCTTGTATCCGATAATCAAAAGATTAAGCTAGCTTATTTTTCTGGCTCAATCACTCATAATGAAAATTTTGAATTAATCAAGCCTGCTATCATTAATCTTTTAAAAAAATATAAACACTTAGAACTTCACCTAGCTGGACACTTAGATGTTCCTGCTGATATCGTCTGCTTTGGAGACCAGATTGTGACGCATCCCTATGTAGATTGGAAAGAATTGCCACAGTTGATTTCAAGCATTGATATAAATTTGGCTCCCTTGGTAGATGTCACTTTTAATCGTGCTAAATCTGAAATTAAATGGCTTGAAGCTGCTATTGTCAAGGTACCGACAGTGGCAAGCAAAGTGGGTTCTTTTGAGGAAATGATTTTAGATGGTCAGACAGGCCTTTTAGCAGACCCTAGTCAGTGGGAGGAAAAGCTGGAATTTCTTATTTTAGATGCCACTGCTAGAGAACGTATTTCTGATAATGCCTATCAATTTGTTAAAAATCATTGCACAACACAAAGTGAGATAAAAGATTTCTTGTTATTAGAAGAGTAAGTTTGAAAAAAATAAGGACTAATTGATTTATTGTTTATCCTAATTTTGAGCACACTAAAGAGAGACCTTAACCCCTGATTTTTGACATTAATTGACATTGAATCCGTGTTGTTGTGCAAAACGAACAGCGTCTTGAACAGACATCGTTTTATCAGGATTTCGTATTTCGGTTAGTCCTTGTAGAAGAGGATTGTAATTTTCTTGTTTTAAGAGGACTTGGTAAATAGAGACCAGTAATTTGCGACAGATAGCGATGATAGCTTTTCGGTGTCCACGGCGCTTCTTGAGTTTAAGATACTTATTTCTAAACTCAGGGTACTTCTCTGACTTGACGACAGCGTTAGCGATTTGTACGAGAAAAGGTTTGAGGTATCTACCACCTTTAGAAATACGAGTAGAATATTTCTTTCCGGCACTTTCATTGTTAGCTGGGACTAAACCTGCCCAAGAACAGAGTTTACCAGCTGAGTCAAAGAGTGTCATGTCTGCACCGATTTCAGAGATGACTTGAAGGGCAGAAAGTTCCTCTTTGAAACCAGGAACGGTTTGGATAAGTTTAACCTCTTGGCTATATTCAGCCCCTAGTTCCCAAATCATCTGCTCTAAATTCTCTTTACAAATAGCGAGAGCATCGTAATGAACTTTGATAACTTTAATCTTCTCAGCTTGTTCGGGTGTCACATCGCTATCCATAGCGATTTCCAAGTCTTGAACTTTATTCTTCATTTGTGAACCAGCTGCTCAATATTTGGTTTGTTTTCCGGATTGTCAAGGATGCTTTTGATAATAGCTTGGGCACTTTTTCCGAACACATCGGAAACGACACTTGCAATTTGAAGGTTAGACCAAGTGAGACAGTTTTGGTAACGGTTCTTCTCACTGACTTGAAGCTGTGTTAATTTCATGCGATAGCGAAAGAGGTCACGGAGTTGTCTGATTTTAAGAGGAGGGATAAAGCTAGAAGCCACTAAGTCGTGCTTAAAGAGGTCAGCTATCCGCTGAGCATCTTTCTTGTCGGTCTTCTTTCCTCGAATCGCTTTGACATACTTTGGGTGAGCCAAGCAGATAGAGCAGGATTTTTCGAGGATATTGAAAACAGGAATCCAGTACTTACCAGTTGATTCCATACAGACATCGAAGCAGGAATAATACTCCAACCAATCGCGTAGCTGAATGAGACCATTGGTAAAGGTTGAGAAGCGTTTACGATGGTACTCAGTGATTCCTTGCTTGTTGGTGATGGTAATAACCGCTACGACAAAGGTTTTATGGACATCAATCCTACAACAATTAGGGTAAACAAGATTAACATGAGGGGTCTCCCTTCATCAAAATTTGAGAAGAGCCTATCCCTTGACTGCTTATTCCTTACACAAACGAGTCGCTTATCCAATTATAAGTTTACGTGCTCTTAGTCACAGTTAGTTGTGCTTGATAGGAAGAACCACACCTATAAACATGCGAGGTAGTGGTGTACCACTCACTTAATCACCTCACCGTGATTTGTAGTAGTGATGGGGCTTCTCCTTATATTATAGACAAAAACAAAAAGTACAGCACCTTTTCATTTAGTGTTGTGCCTTGAGTGAAACGAAAGGAATGAATTATAAGTATGAAAAAGATTTTATTTGTATCGCCAACTAGCACCTTTGATAATGGTGCTGAGAAGTCCATCTTTTATTTGATGGAACTTATGATTGCTAGAGGGTATAAGGTTTTTAATGTTTGTCAAAAGCTTCCTGATGCTATGCTTGAAAAGCATATAGATGTTTATAAGGAAGCTGGTATAACTAATATTTATCTCCCAGCTGTTAAGTGGTGGTGGGAGGATGCTCCCGGAGAGATTAATGCGACTAAAGAACAGCTTGCCACTTCGTATAGGCAAAACATTGAGGATATTTCTGAAATTTTGACTAAGTACGAGATTGATTTAGTTATTTCAAATACAGTCAATGTCTTTCAGGGGGCTGTCGCAGCTGCTTTAAACCAAATTCCTCACTATTGGTTGATTCATGAATTTCCCGAAAAAGAATTTGCTTATTATTTAGATAAATGCGACTTTATTTCAGATTATTCTACTGAGATTTTTAGTGTGGCAGGAAATCTTAATCAGAGTCTCCAACATTTGTTCCCCAATCGTCAAGTTAGAAATTTTATCCCTTACACCAAAATTTTAGATTTTCAAATTCCTAAGGGGGAGAAAAAAAGAATTGTGTGTGTAGGACGTCTCACAGAAAGAAAAAATCAACTAGAACTGATTAAGGCTTTTGAGTTGTTGAAAAAACAAGGCTATTCAGATTTGGAGCTGGTATTTATTGGCTCGTGGGATGGAGACTATAAGGACAAATGTGATGCCTATATCAAAAAACAGGGCTTAGAATCTGTTTCGTTTTTAGGTCAAAAAGATAATCCGTGGGAAGAATTAACAGATAAAGATATTTGCGTCTTTACCTCTTCACAAGAGACTTTTGGTATGGTCTATGTTGAAGCTGTTTTAAAAGGCTTACCTGTTATTATTTCGGACAATTTAGGACATAAGACAGCTTTTGATTTGATACAAGTTGGTAAAATGTATGAGTTGGGAAATATGGAACAGCTAGTATCCTTTATAAAAGAAAGCCTGGAAGATTTTGATAATGAATTTATTCAGGCACAAGAGGATAAGAAAAAGGTCGCAACTGCCTATACGATTGAGCAAGTTTACAAAGAAATAATAGATCAAATAGAGCAGATGACTGATGTTGTTCAGCCTAACTCCATTCGTCACCTTGAGTCAATTGTTTCTACTAATCCTAAAACAACAAAATTAGAACGTGCTGCTTTAAAATTAAGTAATGCACTCTATCGCCTCAGACGAAAAATTGAAGGATAATAAGAAGGGAAATTGAGCTACTTTCAATTCTCCTTTTACTATTAAGAAATCTTGAATCAGAATTTCAAAATGTTATAATATTAGAAAATTAGGAAAAGAGAAAAATTTTGGAAAAGAAAAAATTAAGACCCTATCTCATTACCCCTTGGTCGTATCAGTTTTCTTGAGTGCGAACTCAGTTTATGCAGAAGAAACGGCAGCTTCTATTCCAGCAACTACCACTGACCGAGCTGTCACTTTAACTAGTACATCCAGCTCATCTCAAATCAGTCGAGAACAAGAAGTGAAAGTAACTTCCCAACCACCTACAAGTGACTCTTCTCAGGCAGCTCCTAAGAGCACTCCTACTAGCTTGACAGAAGCGAGCTCATCAGCTGTCACCCCCTCTTCAGAGGAAAAATACATTCTGAACTAGCCGATGCCTCTTCATCAGAAAAAAACAGTAGCGGAATCAGAAGTGACTGTCGCAACAAATGCAGAAACAGTAGCCGAGTCATCCTCCGCTTCAACTGATACCCAGTCGGTTACTACGCTCTCAATTGCGTCAAATTCTTCCACTGCCCAAGTAGCTGCCTTGACCAGTTCTATAGTCGCTAAAAAGGTAACAGCCTCAGCTTCTCTGGCAACTTTAGCCGCTCCTAAAAAAGATGTTCCTCTGGTGGAAGTTGAGATTTCAGGCACTAAGCTAAACATCTAGTACAATGGCACCAAGGCCACGGATGAAAAAATTGCCTTTGCGGTCTGGTCCAATGATCAAGATGACTTGCACTGGTATGATGCCGATGCCAAGGGAGCGACCTACGTTGAGCTGTCTCGCCACAAGTCTTACGGTCTCTACTTTGTGCACCCCTATGCCTTCAGCGCTAAAGTTCCTCGCAGTCTCAATGGTATGACGGTGACCTTACCTAAGCCCAAAATTGAAACCACTATTAAGCAAGTTAATCAAACTCAGTTTGAAGTCCTGGTGAGAAAAGTGCCAGCAACTATTACCAGCATTACAGTCCCTGTTTGGTCTGATAAGAATGGTCAGGACGACCTGAAATGGTATCAGGTCACCAAGATTAGCAAGAACGGTGACCTGATACCAGGTGACGGTCAGCCAAGTCCCTGACTACATCAGCTCCATTACCTTACCAACTTGGAGTGACTGTAATGGGCAGGATGATCTCAAGTGGATCGCAACAACTAAGCAAGCCAGCCGACGGAACTTACCAAGCCATCATCAACTTACAAGACCATAATTTTGACGCGGGGCATTACAGCGTTCATGTTTACGGTCAAAGTCGCTTGGGCGATCAATTTCTTTGTTTAGCAGGAACCGAAGGCTTCACTGTTAAGGAAAATCAGGTAGTTTTTACCCAGCCAGAAGCCAAGGTCATCAATTACCAGAAGGAACAAGGAACTTTAGAAGTGCAGGTTTCGGAAACTGTAACTTCTAAAGTTATCAAACAGGTTCGTGTAGCTGCTTGGTCAGAAAAGAATCAGGAAAACTTGCATTGGTACAGTACAACTGAGCTCAAGGAAGACCGTGCTGTGCTTAAGGTGGACACATTTTACCAGCAATTCAAATCAGGAAATTATACAATTCATACTTATTTAGATTATTCCGATGCCACTACTTCAGACTTTAACTTAGGACAGTGGCAGTTGACGGCTCATAAGACACCGCTTACTGAGATTTTAAGCTTAGCAGAGTCTTATAAAGGTATTTTGACAGGCAGTCAGGCGCATAAAAATCTTGTTAATACATATAATTCTATCCGTCCATTGCCAGTAGGATACACGGTTAAATATGATGATTGGTGTGATGTTTTTGTTTCAACTATTTTTATCAAATCAGGGCTTTCCCATCTTATTGATCGTGAATGTGGAGTACAATGCCACATTAATCTGATGAGTGATAAGAGAATTTGGCTTGGGAAAATATCTACACCGAAAGCGGGAGATATTGTGACGTTTGATTGGGATGATAATCGTTTTGCTGATCATATTGGAATTGAAAACGGTAAGATTCGGACAATTAAAGGTAACACAACTATGCCAGGTAGAGATATAAGAGGCGTTAATACTAAATCTTATGACATCAATTCGCAATATATCAAAGGTTTTGCTCGTCCTAAATATTAAGAAAAGTTTTAAACCTAAGGGGGATTCAGATGAAAAAGAAAACTCTAATTTTTTATACAGTTTGCTACTGGTGGTTTGCTTGTCTAGTTGTTCAACAATTAATAGGTCCAATACAAAACAATCCTCAGTTTCAAATAATTCTTCCAACCAGTCATCTTTTTCAAGTTTAATGAGTCAATCCAATTCGACTTCTAACACATCCAACAACTCAACAAATATAAGCTCAAGTGGTGAAAAACAGTCGGAGGAGTCTAGTAAAGCAGATATGAAAGAAAAAGCAATTAATGGAATTGATACGGGTCAAATTCTATTGTCTAATTATGATAGTTTAGTTGGAACATGGACCAACAATAATAATGAATCTATTTTGTTTAATTCACAAGGGATTGCATCAGATGGTTGGTTTGCTACGAATATTGATATTGATGCAGATGGGGTGCTTATTTTAACTGTTACTCATGGGACAGACTACAATAATTTTTATATTATTCCAGCAGGTAAGAAATTAAATGATAGTTATTTTCCAGAAGGTTATTCTGATAGTTCAGACGCAAGTACAGATCGCATTGTTTCACATTTAAGTATGTTTGATCAAATGAATCAATATTCCAATATTGTTTATTATCATGTTTCGCGTTAGATGTTTAGTTCAGAAAATCTAATGTATAAAATGATAGACAGGAGCAAATTTTAGAAAGGCATCAATAACAAGAAGGAATAGGGGAAACTTTGAAGTGTAAGTTAGTGAGATAGCGACCTTCAAGGATATCAAAACTGTCCGTGTAGCTACTCGGTCAGAAAAGAAACAGAAAAACTTGATTGATGTTAATAAATTCGGTAAAAAAACTTTTGGGTTGCTCGTTATACCAAAGGCTATACTTAATATGACGCAAGATGAAGCAAAACTCAGTAAAGATTATTTAGAAAATGCTGCTTGGCAATACACAAGTGTCTCTCCAAAAACTAGCAAATCATATACTTGATGAGAGTATTGACTATAGTGGTCGTTTCACTGTTTTATAGATAAAACAATCGAAAAGGTAAGCAGAGACTTGCCTTTTTTGATATAATTAAGAGTGACGATGTATGATTAGAGAATGACTATTGAACGTAACGGACTTTTTGATTAGTACCTATTATGATTATTAAAAGAGGTCAAATGACGGTGTTTTTATGTTATAATAGTCCAGAGAAAATACAGGTAGGTGAAATATGTCTTATTCAAATCTTTTAGACCGTTTTTTGACTTATGTCAAAATCAATACACGTAGTAATCCAGATAGCACTACGACGCCAACGACGCAGAGTCAGGTTGACTTTGCGCTTAATATTTTGAAGCCAGAGATGGAAGCGATTGGCTTGCAAGATGTTCACTATTTGCCTTCAAATGGCTATTTAATTGGAACATTGCCTGCAACGACAGATAAAATCACACGTAAAATCGGCTTTATCTCTCACATTGATACCGCTGACTTCAATGCTGAAGGTATCAATCCACAGGTTGTCGAATACACTGGCGGTGAGATTACTTTAGGAACATCAGGCTTCGCTTTAAAACCAGAAGAGTTTCCAAATCTTAACAATTATCCAGGTCAAACTTTGATTACAACTGACGGGACAACTCTGCTCGGTTCAGACGATAAATCAGGCGTTGCTGAAATTATGACAGCTATGGAATATTTGGCAACTCATCCAGAAATTGAGCACGGTGAAATCCGAGTTGGTTTTGGTCCAGACGAAGAAATCGGTATCGGTGCTAATAAGTTTGATGTTAACGATTTTAATGTTGATTTTGCCTATACTGTTGATGGCGGACCGCTCGGAGAATTACAATATGAGACTTTCAGTGCAGCAGGCTTAGAAATTGATTTCATTGGACGCAATGTCCACCCAGGAACTGCTAAAAATCAAATGATTAACGCCCTTCAAATGGCAATTGACTTCCATAATCAGTTACCAGAAGCAGACCGCCCAGAGGTTACAGATGGATACGAAGGTTTCTACCATTTGCAATCAATTGAAGGTAGCGTTGATGAAGCGCATGCTTCATACATTATCCGTGACTTTGAGGATGAGTCTTTTGAAAATCGCAAAGCTTTCATCCGACAAATCGCCGATAAGATGAACTCAGCATTTGGTGAAGAACGCGTTAAAATTAATCTTTACGACCAATATTACAACATGAAAAAAGTCATTGAAAAAGACATGATGCCAATTGAATTGGCAAAAGGTGTTATGGAAGAACTTGATATCAAGCCAGTCATCGAACCAATTCGTGGCGGTACAGACGGCTCAAAAATTTCCTTCATGGGTATTCCAACTCCAAACCTATTTGCGGGTGGTGAAAATATGCATGGTCGTTTTGAATTCGTAAGTCTTCAAACAATGGAAAAAGCAGTGGATGTGATTCTTGGAATCGTCCAAAAAGCTTAATAAGATTGGATAAGATTGGGGTGATAGCATGATAAAATTATTTGGTAGAGAAAGATATCATTGGCAGCCAGAGTTATCTTGGGCCATCATTTATTGGTCAATTGCTGTAGCTCCAATTTTTATCGGTCTGTCTTTACTTTACGAGCATACAGAGATTCCAAGTCAGGTTTTTATTCTATTTGCTCTGTTTATTATTCTAGTTGGTATCGGTTTTCATCGTTATTTCTTGATAGAGAATGGGAATCTTCGCATTATTTCATTTAATATTTTCAGAAAATCACGCATTGCTATTTCACGCATTGAAAGAATCGATGTTACCAAATCAGGTTTGACTTTGGTTGTAAAAGGTCAAAAAGACCGCATTTTTTACATGAGAAAATGGTCTAAGAAATATTTTCTTGATGCGCTAGCTTTGTGTCCAGAATTTCAAGGAGAGGTTGTTCTTCTTGATAATTTCATCAAATTGGATTATTTTGAAGCTTATCGGAATGAAAAAAAAGCTCCTACAAAATCGTAAGAGCTTTGGTCGGACAGGACTTGACAGCTATCAGTGTGTCATTATCGGTATTGGCGATTTCTTTTTCTAGGTTGTCGCTGTTGTTAAATTTGACAATACCATCATCGTGATAGTCAAAAACGTTTGAATAAGTTTGACATAGCCCGCAGGCGATACATTTTTCTGGAATGATTGAAACTTTCATAGTTCTATTTTAATACGATTTTAGTTATTTAACAAGGGGGAGAAGGCATGGCTAAAAAACCATGGGAAGAAAAAGTTGTCGAAGACAACAAAGAAACAATTAAGCGAACAGCTAAGGGATCAGGGGTTAGTACACCTTGGATTACGGCATTTTTGAGTGCTTTCTTTATTGTTGTCGTTGCTATTTTGTTTATTGTATTTTATACATCAAATCGCGGGGGCAATCAAACTAAAGAAACATCAGGTTTTTACGGTGCCTCTACGAGCAAAGTTACTTCATCAAGTAAAAAAGAAAGTAGCAGTGTGGCAGAAAGTACAGCAACTAGCGAATCTTCTGCAGCAGAGTCAACGGCATCTTCATCTAGTGAAACATCATCATCGTCATCAGGAAATGGTGAAACAATCGTTGTTCAAGCAGGTGAGGGAGCTGCCTCAATCGCAGCTAGAGCTGGAATTTCAGTCAGTCAATTGGAAAGCTTGAATCCAGATCATATGACACAAGGTTACTGGTATGCCAATCCAGGTGATGCTGTTTATATTAACTAAGGGAGAATTATGAAGTTGATTAGAATCGCTATTGATGGTCCAGCCTCAAGTGGTAAAAGTACAGTAGCTAAAATTATTGCTAAAAACTTGGATTATACTTATCTCGACACAGGCGCTATGTACCGCTCTGCAACATATTTAGCGTTAAAAAATGGTTTAGGCGAGAAAGATGTCAATGCCATTTTGGATCAATTAGCAGAGCATCCCATCTCATTTGGTCGTGCCGAAGATGGGAGCCAAACAGTCTTTGTTGGTGACCAAGATGTTACCCTTGCTATCCGACAAAACGATGTGACTAACAATGTTTCTTGGGTATCAGCTCTACCTGAAATTCGTGAAGAATTGGTTAACCAACAGCGTCGCATCGCTGAAGGTAGCGCTATTATCATGGATGGTCGTGATATCGGAACAGTCGTTTTACCAGATGCGGAATTGAAGATTTTCTTAATAGCATCTGTTGAGGAACGTGCAGAGCGTCGTTTTAAAGAAAATCAAGAAAAAGGGATTGAGTCAGACTTTGAGACTTTGAAGGAAGAAATTGCTGCGCGTGACTATAAAGATAGCCATCGAAAGCTATCCCCTCTAAAAGCAGCAGATGACGCCATCACTTTTGACACAACCGGTGTTTCGATTGAAGGTGTTGTAAACTTTATTCAAGAAAAAGCAGAGAAAATGATTGACATGAATTAACTCTCGTGTTATACTAGTAACAATGAGAAAAGCAGAAGTGAGAACTTCTCGCCTTGCGACTTAGGTTGTCTGGCCCAACATGTCAAATCCTTAAAGGGATATTATGTGTGCGGGCTTGTATATCAAGTCCGCTTTGTTTTTCTCTAAAAAAATAAAGAGGTGAAGATCATAGCTAAGAAAGATCTATTCATTAATGATGAAATTCGCGTCCGTGAAGTTCGTCTAGTTGGTCTTGAAGGTGAACAATTGGGTATCAAACCATTGTCAGAAGCACAAGCAATTGCTGATGATGCTAATGTCGATTTGGTACTTATCCAACCACAAGCTACGCCACCTGTTGCGAAAATTATGGACTATGGTAAGTTCAAATTTGAGTATCAAAAGAAACAAAAAGAGCAACGTAAAAAACAAAGCGTTGTTACTGTTAAGGAAGTCCGTCTTAGCCCAGTTATCGATAAGGGTGACTTTGAGACAAAACTTCGTAACGGTCGTAAATTCCTTGAAAAAGGAAATAAAGTCAAAGTTTCTATTCGTTTCAAGGGACGTATGATTACTCATAAAGAAATTGGAGCAAAGGTCTTGGCTGAATTTGCTGAAAAAACGCAAGATATTGCGATTATTGAGCAAAGAGCTAAAATGGATGGTCGTCAAATGTTCATGCAACTTGCACCAATCCCAGACAAGAAATAATTGTCGACTTTATAGTATTATTTAAGAGGAGAAATTAAAATGCCAAAACAAAAAACACACCGCGCATCAGCTAAACGTTTCAAACGTACAGGTTCAGGTGGATTGAAACGCTTCCGTGCCTTCACATCACATCGTTTCCACGGTAAAACTAAAAAACAACGTCGTCATCTTCGTAAAGCAGCAATGGTGCATTCAGGAGATTACAAACGTATTAAAGCAATGCTTACTCGCCTTAAATAATAAGGTCTCTGTAAACATTTACTACACATTATAAAGAATTTTTGGAGGAAATATAAATGGCTCGTGTTAAAGGTGGAGTTGTTTCACGTAAACGTCGTAAACGCGTACTTAAATTAGCTAAAGGTTACTATGGTGCAAAACACATCTTGTTCCGTACTGCAAAAGAACAAGTAATGAATTCTTACTACTATGCATACCGTGACCGTCGTCAAAAGAAACGTGACTTCCGTAAACTTTGGATCACACGTATCAATGCAGCTGCTCGTATGAACGGATTGTCATACTCACAATTGATGCATGGTTTGAAATTGGCTGAAATTGAAGTTAACCGTAAAATGCTTGCTGATTTGGCAGTTAACGATGCAGCAGCTTTCACAGCTCTTGCAGAAGCAGCTAAAGCAAAACTTGGTGAATAATTATCAAAAATAAGGAATGGCTAATTGGAGTCATTCCTTATTTTTACTTTAGAATGTAATTTACCCGTGGTGCTAGTTAATTTCAAAATACCATAAAAAGCCCAAAAGGACTATACTGTAAGTGACTAAACAAACAGAGAGGACGTCCCAATGAGCCACTTACAATATACCGCTAAATCTCATCACTTACAATGGAATTTGAAACAATTATCAAAAATATGCCATCAGCTGTATAGGAATTACTGTCCTGAATCTTTCAAACATCGTCGAAATGTTAACCTATCTAAGGTTTCAGACCAATCTCTATTAGTCTTACTTATCTTGCAAGCTGAACTAGGCATTAAGTCACAATGTCATTTCTATCGTATCTGTCAATTCTTTCCTTGTGGTCGTCTCCTTGAAAGAAGTCGTTTTAACCGACGAACAAGACAGTTAATCTGGTTAATTCAAATCATTCGTCAAGCTATGAATAACCAATTATCTCCTGATATAGTTGTTATCATAGATAGCTTCCCCTTGCCACTTTGTCAATCTGTTCGCAATCATCAAGCAAAAATTTTTGAAGGAACGGCAGACATTGGGTACAATGCTTCAAAACACCTGTGGTTTTATGGCTTCAAAGTGCATATGCTAGTCACTCTATCAGGCTATATTCTGAACTACGTTGTGACACCAGCATCTGTTCACGATATTAGAGCCGTTGAGGACTTACTAGAAAATTGCCAACAACCTTATATTTTGGCAGACTTAGGCTATCTTAGTAGGGATCTTAAAGATCATTTGGTTCAAAAAGGCTATCATCTATGGACTCCTTTACGTCAAAACATGACAGGAGCTAACCAACATAATCATTGGAAACTGATGGCTATGAGACGAACCATTGAGACACGATTTTCAGAGCTTTGCGCTCTTTTTGATGTAGAGCATACATTGGCTAGAGGAGAAACAGGAGTGCAATTGAGGATAGAGCAAATCGTACTAGCCTATAATCTGAGATATTTTGAAATTAACTAGCACCACGGGTGTAATTTACCTTATACAAGGTTGTATGGCCTATTGTCAACTGTAGTGGGTAAATCTACCACAGAGATTATGGAGCTTTTTCAGTATATCAAAAAAGCTCCATAAGACTTATAATGAAAAGCGACTAAACAACTCATTAGGAAGACCTTATGGAACAACTTAAGAATACCGCAGAACTCATCGGATTAAAAGACAAAAATATCAAAATTGAGACTATTTTTAAGGCTGATACTCATATCTTGATTGAGGCTAGCCTAGACTATCAGCCTCCACTCTGCCCTCACTGCAAAAGTCAGATGAGCAAGTACGACTTTCAACGAGCCTCTACCATCCCAATCCTTGATGTCCAAGGCATGCTAACGGTCCTCAAACTCAAGAAGCGACGGTTTCAGTGTAAGGGCTGTCGTCGTGTGACGGTTTCTGAGACTAGCTTAGTCAAGAAGCATTGCCAAATCTCGAAGACTGTCCGCCAGAAAATCACACAATACCATACCGAAAAGTTAACTAATACTGCCATCGCTAAGAGACTCCACCTTTCAGTATCTCTTGTCCAACGTCAGCTGGAAGCTTTCACCTTCAGGGAAGACTTTACTCGTCTTCCTGAGGTTCTATCAGTAGATGAATTTTCTCAGAACAGGGGACAACTGGCCTTCATCGCTCAAAATTTTGAGACCAGAAAGATTGTCACTCTCCTTGAAAACAACCGACAAACCACCATCAAAAACTACTTTTATCGCTATCCTAGAACTGTTCGTGAGGCGGTTAAAGCCGTTACTGTGGACATGTCTGGGTCTTATATTCCAATCCTAAGACCCTTCGCTCTCCTATTTTTAGGCTCAGACTGTTTCACTCCCCAAAGCTAAAATCGTGCTTGACCGCTTCCATATTGTCCAACACCTTGGCAGAGCTATGATGGCGACCAGAATTGCCATGATGAAGACCTTTGATAAAAAGTCTC
>NZ_JADNQT010000025.1 GCF_015594605.1 Streptococcus sp. HF-1907
ATAACTCTGCTTGAAGCAGGTCATTCATAGCTGTTTCAAGAGAAGTACGGAAAAATTCATCAATATCTTGCTTTTGGGCTAGGAAGTTAAGTAGTTCTGTGGTAAACTGAGTCATAGGAATAAATCTCTTTCTAGTAATGTTTCGCAACTCTACTATAACGGATTTATTCCTTTTTGTGTTTACACAACTTATACTGAATACAAGTTGAGACTGAGTTTGAGTCGGTGACGGCTCATTCAAAGAGCGCTCTGTTTGAGTGTTAAGTAGAGGTGCTGCCTCCTGGGCTTTCTCAGGTTAATCCCCGATTGGGTTCTCAGCTTTTACTTTAGGAGACAGTTGATTGACTGGTAACAGTTTTCTCAAAGGTATTGGTTAGCAATACAGGGTCGACTCTGCCTTGAAACTATCTAAACAGCCCGAACTAATTTTGCTCCTATTGTTCTATAAAAGCCTTAACATTTGTTGCTAAGGCTTTTCTTGTGTTATTTAAATAATTTTATATAATCGCTTCTTGAGGGAAGTAGGTGTGTCACGACAACTTCTTCTCTCATATCGTCAATGAAGTACAGGGCAATATACTCTTTTTTGTTAGCATATTCTTCTGAAAAATTTGTTTTTATGTAGTCGAAAGTATCATTTATTTTTTGGAATACAATGGGGAGGATTGTTACTTGATACTTTTTATAGTCCAAAACGTGCCCTCGCTTCCTCAAGAGAAATCCCCTTACCAGCTTCATAGTCATCAATGCTTTGTTTTACTTCTGCTTGAAGTTGCTTAAATAATTGCTCTCTTTCTAGCTCTTCTTCGCTTAGCAAGTCTATTTCATTGGTAACAACAACATTCTGCAAAAATAACCTTAGGGCATGCGACAATGTCAAATTATTTTTATTTAAGACCTCTTTAGCTTCACTTACTAAATCTTTATTAGCTTGAAAAGTGACTGCTCTATTTTTTTCTGCTACTACCATTTTATGTAACTCCTTTATATAATTTACTTAATTATCTCACATACATAAAAAAACACTCTCTTATGGAATGAATTTCATTGTTTTATAAAGCTCCGAAACCTAAATTTTTAGTACCTTTTTGGTACCATAAGCATTTAATAACGTTTAATACGTGTAAGATTTTTTGAGATAAATCACTTAAAAAACCTTATTTTTAGGGATATTAACCAACATAATCTACAAGTTTTGGTTAATACGGTCTCAAATAAGACTTCAAAAAGAGTCGCAACCTCGGTTGCAACTCTCTTTTTGTACCTAAAGTTCCAGCTGTAAAAATTGGCACCTTTCGATAGCAAAAATCGAATGAACTGTCTGAGCTGGGATGGTCAGCAGGTCTCCTTCTACCAAAAGTTCTTCCTTCCCATCCATTTTAAGCTGGAGCTGTCCGTCAAGGATTTGGAGTAATTTAATTTGCAGACTGCTTTCATTGCTGATACTTTCGTCTTTAGCCATAGCGTAGATGGTGATAGCCTTGTCAAGCTCAAGCTTTTTAGATAAGGAGCGACTGCTGATTTGGTAATCGTGATAGCTTACTAAATTCTTGAGATTAACCTTCATTTATCCACCTCTGGTTTGACAACCACGAGTAACATTTGAAAGGCTTCCTTGGCGTATAAGCTATGAGGAACATTGGCTGGCATGACGATACTCTCTCCTGCTGCTACTTGAAAGATTTCCTCTCCAATGGTAATCTCAGCTAGGCCAGATAAAACATTGACCATAGCATCTCCTGGTGAGCTGTGGCGACCGATTTCCTGGTCCTTGTCCAAGGAAAAGATAGTCATGCCCAAATCTTTACGCTGCACTAATGTTCTAGACAAAATTTGCTCTTCTTCAACGGGCACCTCTTTTTTCAAATCCAAAACAGTTGATTGTTTTATTTTTTCGATATAAGCCATAATAACCTCCTTCTAATTGCCTTTATTTTATCACAAATACCAAATTTCTGTAATCACACCTGTAAACAAAAACAAGACCACGGCTGATCTTGTTTTGTCCTGTTATCTTGTGATTAGTGGGCTACGATTTCTTGAGCGATATCGTGTCCTGAAAGGTTTGATGGGTAGTACGTTGGCCAATTATCCATTTCATCAAATAGTTTTTCTTGGCTGTCACCGCCCCAGAAGAGGTGGAAATGTTCTGCTTTTTGACTCTTAATACCGTGGTCACTGAATTGGACATATTTGAATTCGCCAGCGTCAGCTTCTTTGGCTTCAAACAAGTAGCGCACGCCACGATTGCCCTTCTTATAAGTTAAGATTTTATAACCTTTGTACTTGTATGTGTAGGTTTTCTTCTCACCATTACGAACAAAGGTCATAGTGTTTTTCTTACCGTCAATCGTGATTTGGTTAACATCTGTCTTGTAGCCTGTTGTGTAATATGCTTTGTACTCTGCGGCAGTCATGTCTTTCTTAGATTTTGCCTTATAATCCCAAACCTGGTCAAGGGTTCCATCTTGAAGATATGGGTAAACAGATTGCCAGTCGCCAGTCCAGTTAGAGAGCTTGCGGTCTGTGACATCTTTGGTCTTGAAGTAACCGTTTGCTACGGTTTTGCTGGTATCTTCTTCTGCCTTGATGGCTTTACCTTTGACAGAAGTTGTCTTTTGAAGAGCCTTCAAGTTCTCTTTCATGACTGAAATGTAATCTTCACCAGCCTTAATTTGCTTGTTGGTTAGGCTTTCAATTGGGTTGAGAACAGCTGTTTTAACGCCTGCTTCATTGGCTAACGTTTTAGCAACCTTGCTTGAGGCATTTTCTTCAAAATAGATATAGCGGATGTCATATTTTTTGATGTATTTTGAGAGTTGAGCTAAGCGTTTAGCTGATGGCTCTGCTTCTGCTGAAACTCCTGTAATTGGGATTTGGTTCAAGCCATAATCAAGCGCCAAGTAGCCAAAGGCCGCGTGTTGAGTGACGAAGCTGGTTTGTTTAACATTTGAGAGAGCTTTTGAATATTCCTTATCCAAAGTTTCCAATTTCTTGATGTAGGCGTCAGCATTTGCTTCAATGGCTTGCGCTTGGTCTGGATAATCTTTGGCAAAACTATCACGAATATTTTTCACAACTTGGATGGCGCGCTGTGGTGACAACCAAACGTGTGGGTCATAGGCATGATGATGTCCTTTATGACCTTCCTCGTGCTCCCCTTCACTTGAGCCAGCTGCCAAGAGCATATCACCTGTACCTTTGACAATTTGCAACTTGTCTGATTTGACAGACTTGCTGACGCTTGGCACCCAAGTTTCCATGTTTTCATTCATGTAAACAAAGGCATCTGCATCCTGGATTTTTGCGACATCTTTGGTTGATGGTTCAAAGTCGTGAGGTTCAGTCCCTGCTTTAATGAGCATGGACACATCAGCCTTGTCTCCCAAAACATTTTTGGTAAATTCGTAGACAGGATAGAAAGTTGTCACAACCTTCAATTTACTATCAGCCCAAGCCTGCTTTGCTTGAGTAACTTGCCAAGTCATAAAGACAGCCAACAAGCTGACCAGTAACAATAGTTTCTTCTTCATGATAACTCCTTTTTTATCATTAACCAGTTAATGTTTTACCAGTTAATTATATCAAACAAAAAATATTTTGCAAGGTTTTTTTAAGAAAAAAAGCAAATTCATTGCTGAACTTGCTTTTGAAGATTAGTCGCTAACCGCAAATCGATTGGTCATAAGGTTGCTGGCATCAAAGAGAATCTTGTTTAAGAGGGCTTGGGTTTCTGCCTGAACAAAGTCACTCATAGCCTGATTTTCCGCCTCAAAGTCTACCGCACCGCCATTTTCCAAAAAATCATCCACACGGTTAATCATGGCATGTCCTTGCGCCATAGTCTTTTCGACATAGGCCTCAATGTCGCCGTCATGATGATGAAAATGAGGGTCCGCCAAACCTGCAATCAAGCGGTTCATCCAGTAGAAATTATCCGTCGAAACATCTGCTGTCGTGTTGGCAAAGTAGGCTGGAGTTGTTGACACCTGCGTGAAGAAAGGCACCATTGTCCCAAACGGCATAGAACCATAAGAAATCCACTGAATGCCTGTCGTTTCGTGTGGGCAATCTGGGCGGAGCTGCAAAATAGCCGTCTGGCTAGTACGATTGATACCGATGGTACGGAAAGTGCGCTGGCTGACGCTGTCACCTTCTGGTCCGTATGGGTCATAAATCGTGTCTTGATAATGATTGCTGAGGATGTACTTGACATCTTCAATGGTAATTTTGCGATAAGGTTTTTGGCACCATGGAATGAACATGCTACGTGGATCTTGCTCGATTTCTGGGTTCAAGAAGCGTTGAATAGCCCAGGCACGCGGAGTGTTGTAATGACGGTCTTTGTCACGTTGGCTACCAAAAGCATAACGCGGATTGAAATGCTCATTGAAATAAGTTAGATCAAGATGGTGCTTGTTGATAAAATCACGTAAATCAGCTGAGCACATATAATCATCAGGATTGTTAAATTCAAAATGGTCAATCCCCAACTGATTTGGATTAGTAACGTAAGCATCGTCTGGTACACGGCGGGCAATCCAGTGGTGACCACCGATGGTTTCTAGCCACCAGATTTCTTCTGTATCTGCAAAAGCAATGCCATTGGATTCATAGGTACCGTATTCTTCAAGAATAGCCCCCAAACGTTCAACACCTTCACGTGCTGTCTTGATATAAGGAAGAACCAAGGTCAGCATGTCTTCTTCACCGATACCTGAGGCAACAAGCGGGTCAGCTCCTAGCACACGCGCATTGGTCGTGATAGTTTCTGTCTCACTCATGGCGACGTTGACTTCGTTGATACCCGCTTCACCCCAGATGCCATCTGTCCCAAGAGCATCTGGAACTGATGTGTAACGCATTGGATTATCAGGCAAATCAATTTCAAAACTAGATAGGACTGATTTGTAGTGACGTGGTTGGTCATCTGGATTAACTATGATGAATTTTTTAGGGGTGAAATCCCCATTTTGTGAATCTTCGGTACGTGCTATGATGGTTGAGCCATCGTGAGAGGCCTTTTTACCGACTAGTATTGTTGTACAAGCCATTATTTTCTCCTTTGATATAAAATGTTCAGCTGTAATGCCAACCGAACTTTACAATTCATCTGCAATTTTATTGATTTTGCGCAAGCGATGGTTAACCCCACTCTTAGTCAGCGGCGTTTCCAAGCTATCTGCAATTTGTTGGATGGAATAATCTGGATGAGCCACTCGAATCTGCGCCACCTGACGAAGGTCACTAGGGAGGGCGTCAAATCCAATGGTATCTATGATTTTAATGATATTATTGATAGTTTTCATGCTGGCGGTGATGGTCCTAGCAATATTTGCTGTCTCGACATTGTTGGCTCGGTTGACCTCATTACGGGTCTCGCGCATGATTTTGACTTCCTCAAATGCTTCTTTAGCCTTCATAGCCCCGATGACAATGAGAAAATCCATGATATCCTCAGCCTTTTGCAAATAGGTCACTGCTCCATTTTTATGCTCAATCACTTTGGCATCTAGCATGAATTTTTGCATGAGCTGCGCTAGCCCTTCCGCGTGGTCCAAATAGACAGAGAAGATTTCCAGCTGGTACTTACCAGATTCCGGATCGCGAATTGTTCCCGTTGCCAAAAAGGCGCCACGAAGATAAGACCGCCCCTGTTCATCATCCTCCAAGACACTCTGCTCAATCCCAATTTCAATCCCAAAGAAAGAATCCGCCAACTTTAAGTCAGACAAAATTGTCTCAACATCCTTGTCCATGAAAACAGTGTAAACACGATTCTTTTTGAGATTGGTCTTTTGATGATACTTGATTTCTGGCTGGATGTCATAATTTGACTCCAGCAGATTGTAGATGTGACGTGCAATTTTAGCATTTTCAGTCGTGATTGAGAGTGTCAATCCCTGACTAGTCAGTCCGAGACTTCCTGACATTTTGATAATGGCAGCTAGTTCATCCTTGTCCACATCTGGCAGATTTAACAATTCTTCCTTGACGGTGACGGTGAAACTCATAGACGCTTACCTACCAAGTCCATCAATTCTTCAACCACTAGGTCACCATGGTGAAAAGCTCCGCCCTTTTCCAAACGAAGGAAATTTGATGAAATCACGCGCTTGGCCTGCTTCATCAAACCTTTGAAATCGTGGTCAACCTGAACCAAATATTCATCAAAATCATTGGTTTCCATATATTCTTCCGGCACCTTCTCAATATTAACCAGCACCGTGTCAATGACATCCCGCCCCAAATGGCGGTTAAGCACCTCAACGTGGTCGGCATCCGTAAAATGCTCGGTCTCGCCACGCTGAGTCATAATATTACAAACATAAGCCACCTCCGCTTTTGTCTCCAAAAGCGCCTGCTTGATTTCTGGAATAACCAGATTAGGCAAAATAGAGGTGAAAAGCGAACCAGGTCCAAGCACAATCATGTCGCTGTTCATGATAGCATCTACCACACGACGGCTGGCTTTTGGCGTATCGTCATTATAAGTATTAGTCACAAAAACATGGTCAATCATTCCCTTATAATCAGCAATGTGACTCTCACCAACGACCTCATGACCATCTTTGAAGACTGCATGAAGCGTCAAGGCTTGTTCACTCGATGGATAGATTTTACCTGTGATATGGAAGAATTTGGTTAAAATCTGCATGGCATTGTAAGTTGAGCCCTGCATCTCTGAAATACCTGCAATGATAAGATTGCCAAGCGGATGTCCAGAAAAATCACCATCTCCTTCGGCAAAACGGTACTGGAAAATCTTTTCGTAGAACTTAGGCATGTCGCTCATTGCCACAAGCACATTACGAAGGTCACCAGGAGGTGTCAACTGCATGGCGCTACGCAATTCTCCCGAAGACCCGCCGTCATCGGCAACGGTGACCACGGCTGTAATATCGGCATCTTCCGAGCGAAGACTATTGAGGATAACGGGAATCCCGGTCCCGCCACCAATCACTGTAATTTTAGGCTTTCTCATGAGCGATTCACCGTTTCCTTACGTCTATCTTTGTCGCGATGGCTTTCATTGACAACCCAGTCGCCCTTCAAGTCTTGGGCTAGGCGGTGGGCAAAGGCGGTGCTTCGATGTTGACCGCCGGTACACCCAACTGCGATGGTAAGCACTGCTTTTCCTTCCTTTTGATAGCCCGGTAAAATTGGTTTAAGCAAGTTAAGCAAGCTGTCATAGAAGGCTTGTGATTCGTCAAATTTCATGACAAAGTCATAAACCTCAGCATCCAAGCCTGTTTTTTCGCGAAGTTCTGGTTGGTAATATGGATTTGGCAAAAAGCGCACATCAAAAACCAAATCAGCATCTAAAGGCAAGCCATATTTGAAGCCGAAACTCATGACCTCAATGCGAAAAGAGGCTTGATTTTGGTCACTTGAAAATTGTTCGGAAATGGCCTTGCGAAGCTGTCGTGGGGTTAATTCGGTAGTATCGACTACGTTTTGACTCATGCTTTTTAGGGGAGCCAATAATTCACGTTCTAAGCGAATCCCATCCATAACACGACCGTCTGCTGCGAGGGGGTGACTACGTCTAGTTTCTTTGTAGCGTGAGACGAGTTCCTCATCCGTTGAATCCAAGAAGAGAATCTTAAAATCAATATTATCCTTGCCCTCAATACGGTCCAAGATAGAATTGATTTCGGTGAAAAATTGACGGCTACGCATATCAACCACAAGGGCAACACGGTTGGTTTCTCCTGCCTGCTCAACTAAGTCCAAAAACTTGGGCACAAGCGTTGGGGGCATATTATCAATCGTGAAATAGCCTAAATCTTCAAAAGACTGGATGGCTACTGTTTTTCCCGCACCACTCATACCAGTGACAATAACAAGTTTAATCGTTTCTTTTGCCATTATTGGTCTCCTTTTGTCGTTAATTTGGCTAGCGACTGGGCTAGCTCTTTATTTTGATGTTGAAGGTCTGCCACTTGTTTGGTCAATGAGACCAGCATTTCAGTTTGCAATTTTTGAATGTCTAACAGGTCTGACTGGTCTTGTTGAACCAAGTGGTCGATTTTGGTGTGCAATAGGCGTACTCCTTCTTCCGATTTTTTATTAACTTGATAATCATTCTTAGCTTGCAAGCGGTCATAATCTGACGTTCGATTCTGACTCATCATAATCAAGGGAGCCTGAATGGCAGCAATGGTTGACAGAGCCAGGTTCAGTAGAATAAATGGATAGGCATCAAAGGCGATTCCGAAGGGTTTGACCACATTGACAGCCATCCAAATAATCATCAAAGCAACGAAACTAATAATAAAAGTCCATGACCCACCAAAACGTGCCATTGCATCCGCAATACGTTGCCCTAAGGTGATTTTTTGATCCCATTCTTCCTGAACATCGACGGTTGCATACTGGGTATTTTTACTAATATCATAGACTGTCTCTCTGACATAATCATTCTTCCTGTTAGCTTTAGCGATGATTTCTCTGAGAAAAATCAGTCGATAGGATGCCAAGTCATCATGATTGATAAACTGGTTCATCGTCCAATCGGGATGTGCTTTTAAAATAATTTCTCGAAGCCGAACATCCAACTCTGACAAGTACAATCCCTCATCACTAATTCTCTTTTGCTCACCATTAGTCTGCATACTAGACCTTCTTTCTGCCTTTTATTATACCAAAAATATGCCCGCTTGTAAGGGCACACTGGTTCTAAAGATAAATGGGACTGACATCATTCTCCTCAAACACTAGGTTAGCAAGATATTGAAGTTAAAAAATAGGTCGGACACTTGGTCCAACCTTACTGTTTGATAGCAATTAGTCTTTGCCAAGATAGGCAATGACTTCAATTTCAACTTTGACATCTTTTGGTAAGCGAGCTACTTCAATGGCTGAACGCGCTGGGAAGTCTGCTTTAAAAGCTGTCGCATAAACTTCGTTAAAAGGAACAAAGTCATTCATATCACTGAGGAAACAAGTTGTTTTCACCACATGGTCAAAATCTGTACCTGCTTCTGCCAAAATAGCTGTGATGTTTTTCAAAACTTGTTCCGTTTGCTCTTGAATCGTTTCACCAATGACTTCACCTGTTGCTGGTGACAATGGTACTTGACCTGACGCAAATAAAAAATCACCAACAACCTTACCTTGCACATAAGGACCGATTGCTGCTGGGGCATTATCTGTATGAATTGTTTTTACCATAATAATCTTCTCCTTGATTGTAGTGCTATCATTATAACAGATTTTTCTGAAAATTTAAACAGTTTTTTCGTTAAAAATTGACAAAAGAGGTTTACAAGGATTCCTATCCATATTATAATAAGATTCGTGCATAATCGGGCTTAGCCCGGACTGGTTCGAAAACTTCCCAGAATAAAAAACTAAGTGACTGAAAATGACGCCGAATTTAGTTTGCCTAAATTCACTTTTTCGTGTGATCTTGGTTAGCCAAGGTCATTTTTTATTTCTTATTTTTGATACTTTCCTTAAGTAGTGCGGACGTGAGCAGCTCCCTACGGGATCTCATCACTAAACTTTGAGCCCAAAGGTCTCAAAGTTCCCGTAATTAGTAAGAACTATGCCCTTACTAATTATTCCACTACGGCGAAAAGTATCTCGGTGGCTCGCTTCGCTCGGGCTGACGCTAAAAATAGGAACTATAGGCATACTTTTTCACCGTAGTGAACAGACAATAGCAGCCTTGTTATGATTGCCACGGAATTTTGGAGAGAGAAGTAGTTCAGTGGACTATTTCTGCCTGAGCCTTAGAGTAAAAAAGCGAAGGGCTCCAATTTTGCGATAGAACTCGTTTAATGTTCGTTTGCGTCCGCACTACATACGACACGAAACAAGTGACATCGATACTATGTCACTTGTGTAGTTAGTAAGGTAACTAGGCAATTCGCCATAGTGATTGCCGTGAGAGTAGGACAAAAATCGCGAAGACGGAGTCTTCGATTTTGTCGTCCCACCTCCGCACAGTTGAGAAAAAGTAACACAAAATTTCAAAAAAGAAAAGAGTTTTATGACTAAAGAAAAAATTATCATTGACTGTGATCCTGGTATTGATGATACTTTGGCGCTTATGTATGCCATTCAGCACCCAAAAATTGATGTGGTCGCTATCACCATCACCGAAGGAAATTCCCCTGTCGAGTTGGGCTTGAAAAATACCTTTGTGACACTTGAGTTGCTCAATCGTCGTAATATTCCTGTCTACGTTGGGACTAATGAGCCTTTGGAACGCGACTTCGTTTCTGCTCAAGACACCCACGGTATGGATGGACTCGGTGAGAATGATTTTGAACTGGCTGAGCCGATTATTTATCAGGAGCAATCTGCAGCAGCATTTCTTGCTGACTACTTCAGCAAACAAACTGATACTTCCATCATCGCCCTCGGTCCCTTGACCAATATTGCTCGCGCATTAAAAGCAAATCCTCAACTTGGTCACAACTGCAAACGTTTCGTCAGTATGGGTGGTAGCTTCAAGTCACACGGCAACTGCTCACCTGTGGCGGAATACAATTACTGGTGTGACCCCCATGCTGCCCAATACGTTTTTGCTAACCTTGGCAAAAAAATTGAAATGGTTGGACTGGACATCACACGCAAGATTGTTTTCACCCCAAATCACTTGGAATACATGAAGCGTATCAATCCTGAAGTTGCTGACTTTGTCGGCAAGATTACAGGATTTTACTTCGATTTTCATTGGCATTACGAACATATCATTGGCTGCGTCATCAATGATCCGCTAGCGCTAGCTTATTTCATAGATAAGAATATCGCGTCAGGTTTTGACAGCTATACCGATGTCGTCTGCGAGGGCATTGCCCTTGGTCAAACCGTCGTGGACCAATACGACTTCTACCACAAACCTGCTAACAGCACCATCCTCACTTCAGTTGACACCGTACTTTTCTGGAATGATTTCATGACCGTCCTCTTGCACGCCCAAAAATCTGTCGTTGCACACGACTTAGAAACATTAGGACTCAATTCATGACAAAATCACCCGCTCGCTTGATTGCTTTCTTTGCAATTGCTATCGCTATCAACATCGTTGGCGCTAACATCGCCCTCTTCCTTCGCCTGCCTATCTACCTTGACACCATCGGGACGCTCCTAGTTGCTGTGGTGCTCGGTCCTTGGTATGGTGCCGGCGCAGCCATTCTCAGCGCCCTCATCAACTGGATGACCACTGACATCTTCTCCCTCTACTTCTCGCCCGTTGCTATCGTGGTTGCTCTTGTGGCTGGTTTTACGGTTAAGAAAAATAGCAGAGCTGTCAGCCTACTTTGGAAATCTTTGGTCGTTTCCCTCCCAGGAACCATCGTTTCCTCCCTCATCACCGTCATCCTCTTCAAAGGAATCACCTCAAGTGGCTCAGCCATCCTTGCCCAATTCCTCCACGGACTTGGACTTGATATGACAACAAGTCTTGTAGCAGTCCAAGCAGGAACTGACTATATTGACCGTTTAGTGTCACTCTTAATTGTCATGGCGGTTATCAAATTACTAGAAAAACAAGTACCGAATTTAATCAAATAATCACTCTAATCTCATTCTCTTTGAATGGGATTTTTCCATAACAAAAAAAGGCTCTATAATTTCTGTAGTGGGTAAAACCACTGTAGAGATTATAGAGCTTTTTGAATGCAGATAAAAAGTCCCATAAGAACTATAATGAAAAGCAAGCAAACTATCATTAGGAAGAACTTATGAGACTTATTAAGAATACCACAGAATTAATCGGAATTAAAGACCCTAACATCATTATTTCTCTTGTTT
>NZ_JADNQT010000026.1 GCF_015594605.1 Streptococcus sp. HF-1907
ATTGTAGACTATATTGATTATTACAACAACAAACGAATTAAGGTAAAATTAAAAGGACTCAGTCCTGTGCAATACAGAACTAAATCCTTTGGATAAATTAAATGTCTAACTTTTTGGGGTCAGTACAGAACGACGTTTTTTATATTACATTTTTAGTTACGATAACCTTTACGGCGAACACCGTAAAGTCCAGCTGCCAACAGACCAAATCCTACTAGTAGGCTAACGACTGAATCTTCATCAGCTGTTTTCGGTAAAATTTTGTTTGTTTTAGCAGTTTGGTAAGACACAGGCACGACCTCTGATGATGATTTCGTTTGTGTCACAACCATTTGCTGACTTGTTGCATCGTATGTAATTTGCAATGATGGGGTATTGACCACCTTAGTTGAGGTTGTTTTGTTAGAGCTAGCCTCTTGTCCTTGAGATACTGAAGTATCCTGTGATGTTGAGCTTGCTGGGGTAGGGGCAACTTGTGGCACAGGAGATATCGGAGCCGACACAAGAGGCGCTGGAACTACGGGAGCAGGGGTATCTGGAGTTGGAGTGACTTGAGTAGTCGACATAGCCTTGTAGTTGGCAGTTGAAATCGCAACTGAACGTGTATTAGGATTGATTACTGCGTAAGAAGTTAGGTCAGCTTTTGGCAAATAATCTGCAAAGACTGCGTCCATTGATGGACCTTCTTCACGCGTACCACCAAGCATAGTGTAACCATCACCTCCAGCAGCTAGGAAATCATTGGTTGTCAAATAATAAGTCCCCTTCCAATCAAGAGCCTTGCATGTATTTGATTCTGGATCTAAGATTTGAATCCCAAGAACACGATTTTCCGCAGGGAGAGTTGGGTCATAATATACTTTTGCGCCAGCAATTTGCAAGAAACCACCGCTTGGTTCAAGTAATGGCAGACCGTTTTCATCTAGCACTGCTTTACCATCGACATTTTGCAAAATAGAGCCGACAGATTTTGTGAACATCTCCTGAAGCTGTTGACCGGTCACCGTGATTTGCGAAATCACATTCCCAAATGGTAAAACTGCAATCAAATCACCTTTTGTAATTGGTTGGTCTTTTTTGATTGTTTCACGGAGTCCACCACCATTTGTCACGGCAAGATTTGATTTATGGCTGAAACCAGTTTGACTATAATCAAGCAAGGCATCGGCAACCAAGTTTCCAAGATTGGTTTCACGGACACGGACGTTCTCACGTTGACCATTCAATTCAACTGGGTTATTATCAAGGACAACAACTGCATTTTGAGTGGCATACTTATCTTTGATAGCATTAACAAGTGTCGCAACCATTTCGTCTTCCTTAACAGCTTTGCCTGTTTTGGCATCAATCAAAGCATTTGATAAGATTTTTTCAGAATTAAGAGTAATCTTACCGACATTGTTCAAGTAGCTACCAGTCTGATTATAGGTGACGTTGCCAAATTGCTCAACCAAGGCTGTGTGAGAATGTCCATCCAAAACAAGGACTCGTTTCCCAGCAAGCTCTGTATTAGTAGCAAGAGCCTTAGCCAAACTATCACCACGCCATTCTTCAGGAGTCGTAGTGTCTACACCTAGGTGGGCAAGAATGATGTAGCGGTTGTAAGTTTTACCTTCAGCGCGAGCATTTGTCTCGACCTGCGAAATGACCGTATTGACCTCCGTAATTGGGTCAGTAAATGTCACATCGACAACATTTCGTGGGTGTGTCTTGGTAGCTGTTTCAGGCGTTGTAACACCGATAACCACTACTTTATCACCATCTACAGCCTTGTTTTTGTCAATAATGGTCGAAGCATCAAAAAGACGAACGCCTTTGACATAAACGTTTGAACTAATCATGGGGAAATTAACTGAATCATGCAATTTCTTCAATTGGTCCAATCCAAAGTCAAATTCGTGATTCCCAAAAGTCATGGCATCATAACCAACAGCATTCATGATGGTGGCCATATCTTCACCTTTGGTACTATTTGAAATTGGAAGACCTTGGAAAGCATCTCCTGAATCCAGCACTAGGGTTGTCCCCCTGCTGACGATTTTCTTCAGCAATTTCTGCTAATTTTGGAGTTCCGATAACAGATGATTCCTCTACAATACGCCCGTGCATATCATTGGTGTGTAAAATGGTTAGGGTGTTATCCTCAGTTGTAGTGGATTCTTCAGACAATTGAGGCGTTGCATTGTTTTCAACAACAGGTGTAGTTGCTTCTTCTGCTGAGCTAGTTGCTATACTATTACTTGCTATTTCTAATGTCGCAGAAGGTGCACCAGCATTATTAGCAACTGGCGCTTCAGTATTAGCCAAAGAATTAGTTACGGACTTAGTTTCTTTAATGGTCACCACTGATGGGGTATTTTCTACCGCTTGCGACTCGGTTGATACTGTTTCATCAGCAGAAACATGGCTTCCTAGAATTATCGTTGACAACAAAATTGTCGACAAGATTGCCATAACATTTTTCTTTTTCATAAATAACTTCCAAAGTTAATTGCTTTCTATTATATCGTATATTTTTCCAAAAAATAGATTATTTCGTTCTTAAATTGCAAAATAAAAAGCCCTTTCAGTTTATTTTGTCTGAAAGAACTTTCGGTTATTTGGTGTTTGAAATTATTTATTCTGATAAACAATTTGACCGTTCGAAATGGTGTATTTGACAACACCCTGCAACTTTTCGCCGATAAAAGGTGAATTGCTTGCCTTGGAAGCAAATTGGTCTGAGACCAGACGTTCTTCCTTATCAGCAAAAATAACAAGATCAGCTGGGCCATTCTCTGCCAAATATCCCGCATCAAAATCATACATTTTAGCAGGATTTAAGGTCATTTTCTCTAACAATTGCATCAAGGTTAAATCACCAGTAGCCACCAAGTTGGTCAAACCAAGTGACAATGACGTTTCTAGACCTGTCATTCCTGATGGTGCCTTGGTCATATCGGCATTTGCCTTCTCATCTGCATGGTGAGGAGCATGGTCCGTTGCGATAATCGAAATGACACCTGATTTCAAGCCTTCAATCACTGCACGGCGGTCTGATTCCAAGCGGAGGGGAGGATTCATTTTGGCATTTGCTCCCTTGAGCAATAGTAAATCTTCTGTTTTTGAAAAATGTTGCGGTGCTGCTTCAGCGGTAACCGGTGCCCCCAAACTCTGAGCAAACTCAACTACCTTGACAGATTCAGCCTTCGATAAATGTTGAATGTGCAAGTGTGCTTGACGGTCATAAGCAATCATGACATCACGCGCAACCATGCTATATTCAGCCACGCCAGTTGCTCCACAAAAATGGAATTTTTCTTGAGCAATGTGTTCGTTGAATCCAAGAATACCGTTTAACTCTGGGTCTTCTTCGTGCAAAGCGATAAAAGTTCCCAAGCGCTTAGCTTCATCTAAGGCTTCTTTAACAATCTTGGTACTTTGCAAAGGTATACCATCGTCTGAAAATGAAATAGCGCCAGCTTTCTGCAAAGCCTCAAAATCCGTCAAATGCTTGCCATCAAAGTTTTGGGTGATAGTCGCATTGGTATAAATGTGAATATTTTCCTTGCTTGCGCTCTCTAACACCTCTTTCAATGTCTCAACCGTCGAAATGGTTGGATTGGTATTGGCCATCATGACAACCGTCGTAAAACCACCTGCAGCTGCAGCTAGCGCCCCTGTATGAATATCTTCCTTGTGCGTCTGACCAGGTTCGCGGAAATGCACGTGAATATCAATAAGCCCTGGCGCCACAACTAAGCCAGTAGCATCAATGACTTCTGCACCTTCAGTCTCAATTGATTTTGCCAGTTTTACCACACGTCCATTATCAACCAAAACATCGCAAATGTCATCAAATTGCGACTTAGGGTCAACAACGCGTCCATTTTTTATCAATAACATAATCTCTCTCCTTTTAATTACAAACAGAAATTTCTCCCAAGTTGACACTAACACAACCAATTAATCGTCTCAAAACCATCAGCTTTGAGATAATCATTAGCTCGTGAAAACGGCTTGCTACCAAAAAAGCCACGATAAGCTGACAAGGGGCTGGGGTGCGCCGACTCGATAACATGATGAATCGGATTGGTAATCAACGCCTTCTTCTTACGTGCATAACCACCCCAAAGAATAAAGACAACAGGTGTCTCTTTCTGATTGACTACTTTGATGATAGCATCTGTAAAAGGTTCCCAAATTTGACCAGCATGACCGTTTGCTTGATGCTCTGGGACAGTCAAACAAGCATTAAGTAAAAGAACTCCCTGCTCAGCCCATGGTGTCAAATCGTGATGGTTACGCGGACCAACATCTTCAGCCAATTCTTTTAAAATATTTTGCAAAGATGGCGGAGCTGGCAAATCATCTGGTACCGAAAAGGACAAACCCTGTGCTTGCTTGGGACCATGATAGGGGTCTTGCCCGATAATCACAACTCTTACATCATCCAAATCCGTTGTCTGAATAGCATTAAACACCTTATCTTTAGGCGGATAAACAATCCCTTGACCGTAAACCTGATCCATAAAACGATTGATCTGGTGAAAATACCCTTCTGGCAATTCCTCCTTAATCAAGTCATGCCATTTTGAATGTTGCATACTGCCTCCAACTAATATTTTCCTAGCAAATCAATGTGGGCTTCCGCCAAAACATGCCCGTCCATAGCATGAAGCAATTCATTCATGAAAAATCCTTCAGTCAAATCAAGGTCAGCATCCAAAGCGTAGACTGTCAAAGTGTACAAATGATCTTTATCAGGAGGCTTTGGACCAATGTAACGATGAACCAAACCTCCAAAATCCTGATTCAGAAACTTACTGACCAAGCTATTACTTCCTTTGGTAAAGACAGCTTCCCGACGAGCAAAATCTGCTGGGATGCTAGTCTGATTTGCAGGTACATTGGCCACCACCCAATGGATATAGGCAAAGCCACAAACTGGAATGGAATCCATATCAACAAAGGTCCAAGCCAGTGTTTTTGCAGCCTCAGGCACATTCACCACTTCAAATGGAAAAGACTGGGCTGCCATACCATGCTCTGTGTCAATTGCTTTTTTACTATAAACATCTGGTAGCACTAAATCTTCAAAAGTTACCTTAATTTCCATCACTATTCTCCTTTGAAACCCTCAAGGCTGTCCAGTAGTGGGAAACTTCCTGATAGCCTTGATGTTCATACACGGCACGATTACCTTCCTCAGACAAAAGAATTACCTTGTCAAAACCACGGCTAGTTTCTAGCTGAAGATTGGTTCCAATTCCTTGTCCTCGAAATTTCTCATCTACAGAAAAATCATCAATTTCAATAAAATCGCCGTGAACCCATGCCGTCACATCGCCAATAATTTGGTCGTCCTTGACAGCCAAATAAAACTTGGAACCATTTGATAAGAGTTTTTTTCGATTGTCAGCCAACATCTGTTCAGCATAAGATTTTCCATAAGGAAGAGCCTGCTGATACTTCAATTCCAAATATTTCGCCAACCAAGTCTCATCCAAAGATGCAATCCTAATATCACCAAGGCCACGTTCAACTAAATTTAAATTAACCAGCTGATTGGTAAAGATGATGTGCTTTTCTAATTCAAAGCCTTGTTCAAGGAGAAATAACCTTAACTCATCTGACAGCTCCGCCATTTCCATAAAGAAAACAAAGGAAAAATTAGAAGGATAATCTCTCTGCTCATCCGCTAAGTAAGCCATATCTGACTGGAAATCAGCCAAATTAGGCATAGTTTTATAACTCAAATAGTTAGCAAAATAGCGTTCTGAAATCAGCTCATTCTTGAAGTGAAGAAATCGTTCATTTTCAAAATAAACAGGCTGATTATCTTCTAATAATTCCTTGTAATTCATGTTAAACTTTCTAACTTAGTCTTGCCAAGTTTCTTGATTTTCTTTAAATTTCTTCAAAAGCTGCAAACCGTTAGCATTGATATAACCATGAACTTTAGCTACTTTGATGAGTTCGCTGTAATTTGACAAGGTCACCAATTTGACGCCAGCTTTTTCAAAGTTTTCAGTTGCTTTGGGCAATTCATAAGTGAAAATGGCAACCACACCTAGTACGTCAGTACCTTCACGTTCTGCCGCCGCAACAGCATCCAGTACAGAACCACCTGTCGAAATCAAATCCTCGATGATAACCATTTTTTCCCCCTTAGCCACGCGACCTTCGATTTGATTACCTGCGCCGTGGTCTTTTGGTTTAGAACGAATGTAAGCAAATGGCAAGTTCATTTTATCTGCGATGATGGCACCGTGAGGAATACCCGCTGTCGCTGTTCCCGCGATAACCTCCACTTCTGGAAATTCCTCTTTAATCTTTTCAACAAAGCCATTTTCAATCAAAGTACGCGTGTCAGGGTATGAAAGCGTGATGCGGTTATCCGTATAAATCGGTGATTTAATCCCAGAAGCCCATGTAAATGGCTCCTCAGGTTTCAAGTAAACAGCTTTAATGTCTAATAAATCTGATGCGATTTGTGTTGCTAATGTCATAGTAAGTCTCCTTATAATAGATGAATGTAAAATCAAAAATAGTATTTCAAAAAATAGGACTAGTCGCGTGACCACTCTGCCTTAATCTGGCGATAAGCCTCAACTGGGTCTTCTGCTCGTGTAATCGGACGTCCAACCACGATATAGTTTGACCCAATTGCTCGTGCATCACTTGGTGTCATGACACGTTTTTGGTCGCCGATAGCAGAGCCCGCTGGGCGAATTCCAGGTGTTAGGCAGACAAAATCATCTGACGTAGCTTCTTTAATCATGGCAACCTCATGAGCAGAGCAGACAACACCATCAAGCCCAGCTTCCGCTGTTTTCTTAGCGTAGTTGACAACTGACTCGGTCAAACTGGTTTGAATGTTTTGGTCAGACTGCATTTGTTCCTCTGAAGTTGAGGTTAATTGGGTCACCGCAATCAGAATCGGTCCTTGACCAAGTCCTTCACGCGCAGCCTTCATCATTTCAATACCACCAGCCGCATGAACATTGGTCATATCGACCCCTAGCTTAGCTAGCACAGCCATTGCGGAACGCACCGTGTTAGGAATATCGTGCAACTTAAGGTCAAGGAAAACGCTATGCCCGAGCGACTTAACGTAAGTCACAATCTCCGGACCACCAGCATAATAAAGCTCCATACCAATCTTCACAAAGAGCTTTTCATCCTCTGGAAAACGAGCAAGGAAGGTTTTGACTTCCTCAAAAGAGGGGAAATCTAGGGCAACAACAGGACGATTTTCAGTCATAAGACTCCTTTCAAAGTAAGGACAATAGAAAAACCTCACTCCAGAGAAGCAAGGCTACACGATTTGGGCACAATGCACCCTTGACCTGTTTGTTAAAAGCGCAAATTTACATAATTAAAATTACGTAACCCGTACTTTTAGTCACCTTGAAAGCCTCTCTGGACTCACGTTAAAGGTTATTTAGTTGTCTAAATTATAGCGTTTTCGACAGTTAATGTCAAAATTTTACTGGTTTTTTGGAAAATAGCAGAGCTAATTGCCACGCAACTCCTGACGCACTTGAGCACGGAGATTTTCTAGGCTAGAAATCCCGTACTTGTCCATGACCTCGGGCAGTCGGTCGATGATGTTTGGACAGGCATATGGGTCTGTGAAGTTTGCCGTACCTACACCAATGGCTGACGCGCCAGCAATCATCATCTCAAGCGCTGCTTCCGCAGAGTCAACCCCCCCCATGCCTATAATAGGCAAGTCTGATGCCCGGGCAACCTGACGAATGAGTTTTAAAGCTACAGGAAAGACCGCTGGACCAGACATGCCACCTTGGCCGTTAGCGATAATTGGCTTGTGCGTTTTGAGGTCGTAGCGTGTACCGACTAGCGTATTGATCATGGTGAAACCAGTCGCTCCCGCTTCTTCAACTACCTTGGCCACCGTTGTGATGTCGGCAACACTCGGTGTTAGTTTCACATAGACCGGCACAGCCGAATGCTCTACACTTGCCTTAATCGCAGCGTAGGCTAATTCCGGAACCTGTCCAATCAAAAGCCCATGATTTCCGTGGTCAACATTTGGACATGAGATATTAAGCTCGATAGCCTTGACATTTGGAGCTTTTGAGATTTTCTCAGAAACATAAGCATATTCGTCATTCGAAAAACCTGCCACATTGGCAATGATAGGAAGCTCTGGAAAATGCTCCGCCAACCAAGGGAGTTTCTCAGCTAAAACAACATCTACACCTGGGTTTTGAAGTCCGATAGCATTAAGCATCCCTGACGGAGTCTCGGCAACACGAGGTATCGGATTTCCAAAACGCGGTTCCTGAGTAGTGGCTTTAATCATGATTGCCCCTAATTTATCAAGGTCGTAATATTTGGCGTATTCCTGACCAAAACCGAAGCAACCTGATGCTGGAATAACTGGATTTTTCAGGTTTAATCCCGGTAAAGATACCGCCAAACGATTGTCAGTCATAACTTACCCCTTTCTCATTTCTTGGAGGACAGTTCCTGTCGCAAAAACTGGACCGTCTTCACAGACCCGCAAGCTCTTAGACTCGTCTGCATCTTTTACATGAACCACGCAAGCATAGCAAGCCCCCATGCCACAGGCCATCCGTGACTCCATCGATAGATAGGCGTGCGGATGTTTTTCAAATTTCTGGTCCACATAGTTAAGCATGCCAGGAGCTCCGCAGGCGTAGACCGCGTCAGACTCATTTTTAAAAGTATCAATGACGGTTGACACATAGCCCTTAGTGCCGTAAGAACCGTCATCTGTCGTCACAATGACGTCTGCAAACTGCGCCAGCTCTTGCTCCAAAATCACCACATCCTTGGAAGCAAATCCGATAACAGCGGTCACCGCCACGCCCTTGGCGTATAATTGCTTAGCTAGCTCAAGCAAGGGAGGGACACCGATGCCACCACCAACTAGGAGCGCAGTCTGACCCGCGTCTAAAAAATCAATAGGGAATCCATTCCCCTGAGGCCCCATACAATCAAGTACATCTCCAGCCCCAAGGTGAGAAAAAATCTCCGTCCCCAAACCTTGAACACGGTAAACAATAACCGCCTCACGCTTAGCCTTATCAATCTGACAAATAGAAATCGGACGACGCAAAACCTTGCTAATATCGGGCACTCGAATGTGCAAAAACTGCCCAGCACTCATCTGCTCCACCAACTGCCCTGTCAAAACCATCTCAAAAATATCAGTCGCAATCTCACGCTGACTAACAATGGTCATCTCTTCTTTAAGTATCATAGCTACCTTTCCACAAAAAACCTCGCCCAGAGACGAGGTTACGTGAAAAACAAGCAAGACAAAAATCCTAACTTTTTCTAATAAGAAGCCAGCCAACAACCGCGGTTGCCATACTAAACTCCACTCACATAGCCTTTGAAGCCTCTCTGGGCTTGCATTAAAGGTTTTTGGTTAATTTTTATTATTGTAACATAATGTGAGAGGATGTCAAGGGAATATTTAGAGGAATCAATTCCGAAAGTCCGTTTTTTGCCATCTATCACTCTTTGGAGGAACATTTTGACCATCAAAAAAAGAATATGGTGTGCTCAAATCGCCTTGTTCAGTGTGATTTAGAATTGAAAGGAGTACTGTCCTCCCCAAAAGGGCAGATTCCTCCCTTGGTCTTAAGGGAAACTTTTAAAATTAAACAACCCAACTGGCCAAATGCGACGTCTACCCGTGATTGAGCTTGTACAAGGCGAAGCCTACCATGACTAGAAAGCTCATGGTGATAACTGCTTTCATTTTAGCTAAGCCCCTAATGGTGTGATTTTCCAAACGAAAATCTCTATCCAATCACCCATTTAGCCTCTCGATACTCGTCCGTTCTTTGTAAAGTCTCTTAAACTTAGCACTGGAACGAGCTACGATAGTGACTATAATAGGCTCAACACTACGCTTCAAGCGATAACTCTTAGAATTATTGTATTTAGGATGAAAGCCATAACGTAGGCTGTCCGAAGATTTATCGTAACCTTTGTAAACCAACTCAATCGCTTTGCCATTGTCAGCCACATACCAAACTTGACCACTCTGATTGTCAATTAAATCAGTATCTAAACACTGTCTGGTCTCGTCCTCTTTCCACTGATGCTTATTGTCAACGATAGGGATAATTTCGGCTTCTTCTAAGAGAGTCTGGAGAGGCTTGCCGCTATAACCTTTATCAGCCATTAAGCACTTGGTTCTGTCAAGAATGGTCTGACTCATGTTTTTGATTATCCTTTTGGCAATTGTCGGCTCTCCTTTATGTTTGGATTCTATCTGTTCAAGTAGACCTGTCTCAGGAAGGGTATCAACTACAT
>NZ_JADNQT010000027.1 GCF_015594605.1 Streptococcus sp. HF-1907
AGATTTATTCCTATGACTCAGTTTACCACAGAACTACTTAACTTCCTAGCCCAAAAGCAAGATATTGATGAATTTTTCCGTACTTCTCTTGAAACAGCTATGAATGACCTGCTTCAAGCAGAGTTATCAGCCTTTTTAGGGTATGAACCTTACGATAAAGTAGGCTATAATTCTGGCAATAGTCGCAACGGAACTTATTCACGAAAATTTGAAACCAAATATGGTACGGTTCATTTAAGCATACCTCGAGACCGAAATGGAGATTTCAATCCAGCTTTGATCCCCGCTTATAGACGTCGTGATGATCACTTGGAAGAGATGGTGATTAAACTCTATCAAACAGGAGTAACAACTCGAGAAATTAGTGATATCATAGAGCGTATGTACGGCCATCACTATAGTCCAGCTACAATTTCTAATATCTCAAAAGCAACTCAGGAGAATGTCGCTGCTTTTCATGAGCGAAGCTTAGAAGCCAATTACTCTGTGTTATTTCTTGACGGAACCTATCTTCCATTAAGACGTGGAACCGTTAGTAAAGAATGTATTCATATCGCACTTGGCATTACACCAGAAGGACAGAAGGCTGTTCTTGGATATCAAATCGCCCCAAATGAAAACAATTCTTTTTGGTCCACCCTGTTAGACAAGCTTCAAAGTCAAGGCATCCAACAGATTTCTCTTGTAGTGACCGATGGCTTCAAGGGGCTTGAGCAGATGATTAGTCAGGCTTACCCATTAGCTAAACAACGTTGATTAATTCATATTAGTCGAAATTTGGCTAGTAAGGTGAAGCAATCTGATCGGGCAGTTATTCTGGAGCAATTTAAAACGATTTATCGTGCTGAAAATTTAGAAATGGCAGTCCAAGCTTTGGAGGACTTTATCGCTGAATGGAAGCCAAAGTATAGGAAAGTGATGGAAAGTTTGGAGAATACGGACAATCTTTTAACTTTTTATCAGTTTCCCTACCAGATTTGGCACAGCATTTATTCGATGAACCTCATTGAGTCTCTTAACAAAGAAATCAAACGTCAAACGAAAAAGAAGTTTTTTTTCCTAACGAGGAGGCTCTGGAACGTTACTTAGTTACTTTGTTTGAATCAATCAAAGTTAACGCATCCATAAAGGGTTTTGCCAATGTTCTGACACACTTGAAAGTTTATTTGATTAAAACTCCGTAACTCTACTTGAGTGTTTACACATAATTATTGACAGTATCAGTTAGTTTGGTTAAAATGCTATGAGGAGAAGGATTTACTGGCTAGATTTAAATCGGAATATAAAAATTATACTAAACAGACACCAGCGATTTTTGTGAAAATAAAAGATATTCACAAATTTTGGAAATTCTTATTAGGGAGATAATCATGGATGCTATAACTTTTCAAAATGTGTCAAAATCTTTTGGGAAAGTCACTGTCTTGGATGATATGTCTTTTTCTATTCCTCAAGGAAACTTAGTCTGTTTACTTGGACCGTCAGGATCAGGAAAGACTACAATTATGAAACTCATGCTAGGTTCTGAAAGGCCTAGTCAGGGTCGGGTAAGTGTTTTGGGACATCAACTTAGCCATAAAGATTTGTACCTATTTGGTGTGATGCCCCAATCGGACGCTGTTTACCTAGACTTATCAGGTTATGATAATTTATTATTTTTTGGGAAATTACATAAGTTAAAAGATGATATCCTGAAGGAAAGAATTCATCGTCTAGCAGAGCTGCTAGACATGTCTCATGCCCTTCATCATTTGGTTTCTACCTATTCTGGTGGCATGAAAAAGAGGCTCTCTTTAATGATTGCCTTACTTCATGACCCTAAGGTTCTTATTTTAGATGAGCCAACTGTTGGAATTGACCCCATTCTTAGAAAAAAGATTTGGAAGGAGTTTCGTTCACTTCAGAATCGGGGTAAAACCTTATTGATTTCGACGCATGTCATGGATGAAGTGACTTACTGTGATCATGCTATTTTGATTCGTGAGGGAAAAATCCTTGCTCAGGATAGACTAGAGACATTGTTAAAAGAGAGTGAAGGAAATATTGAGACTTTATTTTTAAAGGAGGGGAACTAATGGGCGCTACCGCTATACGTGTTATTAAGCAAATTATTCGCGATAGAAGGTCTTTACTAATGATTTTTATTGTCCCTCTATTGATTACGACTGTTTTATTCTTTCTATTAGGTGACAGTGATCCCAAAATGTCGATTGCCACAAATAGTCAACTCCCACAAGTGACAAAATCGATTGAGCATCATGCTGAACTAGCACATTATAAGGACCTAACACATGCCAAAGAGGCTTTGAAAGATGGGAGACTCCAGACTTATATTGATTACACCAAAAGTGGAGTAGAGGTATATTTTAAAGAGGATAACTCTTTATATAGCAGTAAAGTCCATACCATCTTGACAGAGTCGCAAGAAAAACTATCACCAGATTCAAAAATTACCAGTCACTTGTTGTATGGTAGTAATCTTGACACAAATTTTGAAAAGCTCAGTTACGCTTTAATTGTTGTTGTGGCATTTTTTCTTATTTTCCTGATTTCGGGAATTTCTTTTGTGAGAGAGCAAGTGCTTGGAACGTTGGAACGAATCCTCCTAAGTCCAGTCTCTAAAGTAAGATTGGTACTAGGTTACACACTGGGGTTCAGTATTTTTGGTATCGTGCAAGGAAATCTTTTATATGCTTTTACGAGGATTGCCTTGGATGTTCCTTTAAAAGGTAGCCTCCTATTTACAGAGTTCATCATTATTATACTTTCTCTCGCAGCTGTTTCGATTGGGATGTTTGTGGCCATCTTTGCCAATACGGAGTTCCAGATGGTGCAATTTATTCCTATCGTGATTATTCCGCAAATTCTATACTCTGGGATTTTACCAATAGATGGTTTACCCTACCACTTGGAAAATCTCAAGTTTATTATGCCGATCTATTATGGTGCAACCGCTCTGAAAAAAGTAGCTATTGACCAGATGAGTTTTTCAGCTATAGGTTACGATTTACTTGCAATGCTAATAATCACTCTCTTTTTTACAGGTCTTAATGCTCTTTTCTTGAGAAAATATCGGAAAATTTAATGTGATAGAAATAAGTGTAGCCATAATAAAAGAAAAATAACGACATCCATGTCGCTATTTTTTTTGGTGTCCATTCTTTATACTAGTGTCATAGCATTATAGAGGGGAAAACTTATGACAAATAAAGTTATCGACGCTAAAAATATTAGAAAGACATTTGGCAAATCACTTGCTATTGATGATATTAGTTTTTCGATTGCGGAAGGTCAAATCTTTGTTTTTCTTGGACCTTCTGGCTCAGGTAAAACAACGACCATTAATATTCTCACTAGACAATTAAGAGCTGACAGTGGTCAGGCTAGAATTTTTAACCAAGATTCTAGAAAACTATCTAGTCGAGAACTAGCCAAAATAGGATTGGTCAGTGATACTAGTGGTTTTTATGAAAAATGACCCTTTATAATAATCTACTTTTTTATGGTAAATATTATGGGGTTGATAACTCTCACATTGATGAGCTGCTTAAAAAGGTTGGTCTATATGGGAGCCGTAAGACAGTAGCCGAAAAACTTTCTCTAGGGATGAAACAGAGGATGCTTTTGGCTCGTGCCTTAATCAATAAACCTAAAGTACTATTTCTAGATGAGTCAACTTCTGGGATAGACCCCTCAACCTCTCGAGCTATTCATGAATTGATTCTTGAATTAAAAGAAGAGGGGACAACTATCTTCTTAACGACACACGATATGAATGAAGTGACACTCTTATATGATAGTTTAGCCCTGCTAAATGAAGGAAGATTAGTAGAAACAGGCTCTCCAAGCAGCCTTCTTCAAAAATATAATCAAGATAAGCCTGTCAAACTGACTTATCAAGACAAGTCAGAGGAGATTCTGCCCTTTGATGAACTGGCTCGAGTTATGGAGGAGGTCATTGCGATTCATTCTTGCGAGCCAAGCTTAGAAGATATTTTTATTGAATTAATAGGAGGAAAATTCAATGTTTAGAAGATTTGTAGCTCTGCTCTGGTTGCGTTTGCAGATTATTCTCTCAAATAAGAGTGTGTTTTTACAAGTAGTTATGCCTGCAGGCCTTATTTATCTCTATAAATTTATGATGGATAGCCAATCAGGTCCGAAAGAGCAAATGGGAGTTGCTTATTTAATGATGTGTATCCCATTTTCTCTAGCATTAGCAGTGGGGAGTCCCATTCTAACTATTTTAGCTGAAGAAAAAGAGAAAAATAATCTCAAAACTTTATTATTGAGTGGTGTCAAAAAGGTAGTGTAAAATAAGTTGTGTAAACACAAAAAGGAATAAATCCGTTATAGTAGAGTTGCAACACATTACTAGAAAGAGATTTATTTCTATGACTCAGTTTAGCACAGAATTGCTTAACTTCCTAGCCCAAAAGCAAGATATTGATGAATTTTTCCGTACTTCTCTTGAAACAGCTATGAATGACCTGCTTCAAGCAGAGTTATCAGCCTTTTTAGGGTATGAACCTTACGATAAAGTAGGCTATAATTCTGGGAATAGTCGTAATGGAACGTATTCACGGAAATTTGAAACCAAATATGGGACTGTTCAGTTGAGCATTCCTAGAGATCGTAATGGAAACTTTAGTCCAGCTTTGATCCCTGCTTATGGACTTCGAGATGACCACTTAGAAGAGATGGTTATCAAACTCTATCAAACCGGTGTAACAACTCGAGAAATTAGTGATATTATCGAGCGAATGTATGGTCATCACTATAGTCCTGCCACAATTTCTAATATCTCAAAAGCAACTCAGGAGAATGTCTCTGCTTTTCATGAGAGAAGCTTAGAAGCCAATTACTCTGTTTTATTTCTTGATGGAACCTATCTTCCATTAAGACGTGGAACCGTTAGTAAAGAATGCATTCATATCGCATTTGCATTACACCAGAAGGACAGAAGGCTGTTCTTGGATATGAAATCGCCCCAAATGAAAACAATGCTTCTTGGTCCACCCTGTTAGACAAGCTTCAAAACCAAGGAATCCAACAGATTTCTCTTGTAGTGATAGATGGCTTCAAGGGGCTTGAGCAGATGATTAGTCAGGCTTACCCATTAGCTAAGCAACAACGTTGCTTAATTCATATTAGTCGAAAT
>NZ_JADNQT010000028.1 GCF_015594605.1 Streptococcus sp. HF-1907
GCTAAGCGACTTCCCTATCTAACAGGGGGCAACCCCCAACTACATCAGGCGTACTAGGGCTTAACTACTGTGTTCGGCATGGGAACAGGTGTATCTCCTAGGCTATCGTCACTTAACTACGAGTATTGTCTACTCAAAATTGAATATCTATAGTCTAACAAGAAACCGAAACGTTGTCAATATGACTGGTTTCATTTTATTTGTACTCGGGCTAAATCCTTGGAAAAAAGATAACCTGCCTTGTATGCAAGCATACTGCGTTAGGTTCCTATTTTTCAGGCGGATTTTACGCCCTTAGTTACATGTTATTGGATAAGTCCTCGAGCTATTAGTATTAGTCCGCTACATGTGTCACCACACTTCCACTTCTAACCTATCAACCTGATCATCTCTCAGGGCTCTTACTGATATTAAATCATGGGAAATCTCATCTTGAGGTGGGCTTCGCACTTAGATGCTTTCAGCGCTTATCCCTTCCCTACATAGCTACCCAGCGATGCCTTTGGCAAGACAACTGGTACACCAGCGGTAAGTCCACTCTGGTCCTCTCGTACTAGGAGCAGATCCTCTCAAATTTCCTACGCCCGCGACGGATAGGGACCGAACTGTCTCACGACGTTCTGAACCCAGCTCGCGTGCCGCTTTAATGGGCGAACAGCCCAACCCTTGGGACCGACTACAGCCCCAGGATGCGACGAGCCGACATCGAGGTGCCAAACCTCCCCGTCGATGTGAACTCTTGGGGGAGATAAGCCTGTTATCCCCAGGGTAGCTTTTATCCGTTGAGCGATGGCCCTTCCATACGGAACCACCGGATCACTAAGCCCGACTTTCGTCCCTGCTCGAGTTGTAGCTCTCGCAGTCAAGCTCCCTTATACCTTTACACTCTGCGAATGATTTCCAACCATTCTGAGGGAACCTTTGGGCGCCTCCGTTACCTTTTAGGAGGCGACCGCCCCAGTCAAACTGCCCGTCAGACACTGTCTCCGATAGGGATAACCTATCTAGGTTAGAGTAGCCATAACACAAGGGTAGTATCCCAACAACGCCTCCATCGAAACTAGCGTCCCGATTTCAATGGCTCCTACCTATCCTGTACATGTGGTACAGATACTCAATATCAAACTGCAGTAAAGCTCCATGGGGTCTTTCCGTCCTGTCGCGGGTAACCTGCATCTTCACAGGTACTAAAATTTCACCGAGTCTCTCGTTGAGACAGTGCCCAAATCATTACGCCTTTCGTGCGGGTCGGAACTTACCCGACAAGGAATTTCGCTACCTTAGGACCGTTATAGTTACGGCCGCCGTTTACTGGGGCTTCAATTCATACCTTCGCTTACGCTAAGCACTCCTCTTAACCTTCCAGCACCGGGCAGGCGTCACCCCCTATACATCATCTTACGATTTAGCAGAGAGCTGTGTTTTTGATAAACAGTTGCTTGGGCCTATTCACTGCGGCTGACTGTAAGTCAGCGCCCCTTCTCCCGAAGTTACGGGGCCATTTTGCCGAGTTCCTTAACGAGAGTTCTCTCGCTCACCTGAGGCTACTCGCCTCGACTACCTGTGTCGGTTTGCGGTACGGGTAGTGTATACTTAACGCTAGAAGCTTTTCTTGGCAGTGTGACATCACTCACTTCGCTACTAAACTTCGCTCCCCATCACAGCTCAATGTTATAGATATAAGCATTTGACTCATATCACACCTCACTGCTTAGCCCAGCACTTCCAATCGCTGGGATAAGTTAGCCTACTGCGTCCCTCCATCACTATATACACTAGTACAGGAATATCAACCTGTTGGCCATCGGATACACCTTTCGGTCTCTCCTTAGGTCCCGACTAACCCAGGGCGGACGAGCCTTCCCCTGGAAACCTTAGTCTTACGGTGGACAGGATTCTCACCTGTCTTTCGCTACTCATACCGGCATTCTCACTTCTATGCGTTCCAGCACTCCTCACGGTACACCTTCATCACACATAGAACGCTCTCCTACCATGACACTAGTGTGTCATCCACAGCTTCGGTAAACTGTTTTAGCCCCGGTACATTTTCGGCGCAGGGTCACTCGACTAGTGAGCTATTACGCACTCTTTGAATGAATAGCTGCTTCTAAGCTAACATCCTAGTTGTCTGTGCAACCCCACATCCTTTTCCACTTAACAGTTATTTTGGGACCTTAGCTGGTGGTCTGGGCTGTTTCCCTTTCGACTACGGATCTTAGCACTCGCAGTCTGACTGCCGATTATATCTCATTGGCATTCGGAGTTTATCTGAGATTGGTAATCCGGGATGGACCCCTCACCCAAACAGTGCTCTACCTCCAAGAGACTTAACATCGACGCTAGCCCTAAAGCTATTTCGGAGAGAACCAGCTATCTCCAAGTTCGTTTGGAATTTCTCCGCTACCCACAAGTCATCCAAGCACTTTTCAACGTGCCCTGGTTCGGGCCTCCAGTGAGTTTTACCTCACCTTCACCCTGCTCATGGGTAGGTCACATGGTTTCGGGTCTACAACATGATACTAAGACGCCCTATTAAGACTCGGTTTCCCTACGGCTCCGTCTCTTCAACTTAACCTCGCATCATATCGTAACTCGCCGGTTCATTCTACAAAAGGCACGCTCTCACCCATTAACGGGCTCGAACTTGTTGTAGGCACACGGTTTCAGGTTCTATTTCACTCCCCTCCCGGGGTGCTTTTCACCTTTCCCTCACGGTACTGGTTCACTATCGGTCACTAGAGAGTATTTAGGGTTGGGAGATGGTCCTCCCAGATTCCGACGAGATTTCGCGTGTCTCGCCGTACTCAGGATACTGCTAGGTATAAAGACTATTTCAACTACGAGGCTTTTACTCTCTTTGGCTTACCTTCCCAGGTAATTCGTCTATAATCTTTAAGTCCACGTTGCAGTCCTACAACCCCGAGGAGTAAACTCCTCGGTTTGCCCTCCTGCCGTTTCGCTCGCCGCTACTAAGGCAATCGCTTTTGCTTTCTCTTCCTGCAGCTACTTAGATGTTTCAGTTCACTGCGTCTTCCTTCTCATAACCTTAACAGTTATGGATGACAGGCATTACCTGCCGGGTTCCCCCATTCGGACATCTCTGGATCAGCGCTTACTTACAGCTTCCCAAAGCATTTCGTCGTTAGTCACGTCCTTCTTCGGCTTCTAGTGCCAAGGCATCCACCGTGCGCCCTTATTAACTTAACCTTATTAACCTAGTTTTTTTAAACTAGAAAACTCATTAAATATTCACAGCGTTTTCGGTTTATTTTCTTGTTACTATCTACAATTATTTCTAATTGTGGAATTTGATATAGATATTCAATTTTCAATGGACAATACTTAGAATCTTTCGATTCTATGGAGCCTAGCGGGATCGAACCGCTGACCTCCTGCGTGCAAAGCAGGCGCTCTCCCAGCTGAGCTAAGGCCCCACAAGACCTCTCAAAACTAAACAAGACTTCCGTACAGGGTTTCCTTATCCTTAGAAAGGAGGTGATCCAGCCGCACCTTCCGATACGGCTACCTTGTTACGACTTCACCCCAATCATCTATCCCACCTTAGGCGGCTGGCTCCTAAAAGGTTACCTCACCGACTTCGGGTGTTACAAACTCTCGTGGTGTGACGGGCGGTGTGTACAAGGCCCGGGAACGTATTCACCGCGGCGTGCTGATCCGCGATTACTAGCGATTCCGACTTCATGTAGGCGAGTTGCAGCCTACAATCCGAACTGAGATTGGCTTTAAGAGATTAGCTTGCCGTCACCGACTTGCGACTCGTTGTACCAACCATTGTAGCACGTGTGTAGCCCAGGTCATAAGGGGCATGATGATTTGACGTCATCCCCACCTTCCTCCGGTTTATTACCGGCAGTCTCGCTAGAGTGCCCAACTGAATGATGGCAACTAACAATAGGGGTTGCGCTCGTTGCGGGACTTAACCCAACATCTCACGACACGAGCTGACGACAACCATGCACCACCTGTCACCTCTGCTCCGAAGAGAAAGCCTATCTCTAGGCTGATCAGAGGGATGTCAAGACCTGGTAAGGTTCTTCGCGTTGCTTCGAATTAAACCACATGCTCCACCGCTTGTGCGGGCCCCCGTCAATTCCTTTGAGTTTCAACCTTGCGGTCGTACTCCCCAGGCGGAGTGCTTAATGCGTTAGCTGCGGCACTAAGCCCCGGAAAGGGCCTAACACCTAGCACTCATCGTTTACGGCGTGGACTACCAGGGTATCTAATCCTGTTTGCTCCCCACGCTTTCGAGCCTCAGCGTCAGTTACAGACCAGAGAGCCGCTTTCGCCACCGGTGTTCCTCCATATATCTACGCATTTCACCGCTACACATGGAATTCCACTCTCCCCTTCTGCACTCAAGTCTCGCAGTTTCCAAAGCGAACAATGGTTAAGCCACTGCCTTTAACTTCAGACTTACGAAACCGCCTGCGCTCGCTTTACGCCCAATAAATCCGGACAACGCTCGGGACCTACGTATTACCGCGGCTGCTGGCACGTAGTTAGCCGTCCCTTTCTGGTTAGTTACCGTCACTTGATGGATTTTCCACTCCCACCAACGTTCTTCTCTAACAACAGAGCTTTACGATCCGAAAACCTTCTTCACTCACGCGGCGTTGCTCGGTCAGGGTTGCCCCCATTGCCGAAGATTCCCTACTGCTGCCTCCCGTAGGAGTCTGGGCCGTGTCTCAGTCCCAGTGTGGCCGATCACCCTCTCAGGTCGGCTATGTATCGTCGCCTTGGTGAGCCGTTACCTCACCAACTAGCTAATACAACGCAGGTCCATCTGGTAGTGGAGCAATTGCCCCTTTCAAATGACTAACATGAGTTAGCTATTGTTATGCGGTATTAGCTATCGTTTCCAATAGTTATCCCCCGCTACCAGGCAGGTTACCTACGCGTTACTCACCCGTTCGCAACTCATCCAGAAGAGCAAGCTCTTCCTTCAGCGTTCTACTTGCATGTATTAGGCACGCCGCCAGCGTTCGTCCTGAGCCAGGATCAAACTCTCATTAAAAGTTTGAGTTCTTCACTCATCTTCTGTCGCTGACAGATTTATTGTTCATTGACGAAGTAGTTTTACTACCTCACCCCTGCACTTTTGGTTCGTCTTGTTCAGTTTTCAAAGGTCT
>NZ_JADNQT010000029.1 GCF_015594605.1 Streptococcus sp. HF-1907
ACCTCACCCCTGCACTTTTGGTTCGTCTTGTTCAGTTTTCAAAGGTCTTTGCCTCTCAAGAGACAACCTCTATATTCTAGCAAATAATCAACTACTTGTCAACTACTTTTTTCAAAAAAGTTTTTTAGCAACTGAATCACTTGATAGCTTTATTATTTTATCAAATACTACTAGATTTTGTCAAGGATTTTTTTATTTTCCTTAACGCTTCTCTTTCGAGACAGCCATTACAGTATACCTTTTTTATTGATCGCTGTCAACTGCTTTTTAGATTGAATCAATTCCGAAAGTACGTTTCTTGCCATCTATCACTCTTTGGAGGAACATTTTGACCATCAAAAAAGAATATGGTGTGCTCAAATCGCCTTGTTCAGTGTGATTTAGAATTGAAAGGAGTACTGTCCTCCCCAAAAGGGTAGACTCCACCCTTGGTCTTAAGGGAAACTTTTAAAGTTAAACAACCCAACTGGCTAAATGTAACGTTTGCCCGTGATTGAGCTTGTACAAGGCGAAGCCTACCATGACTAGAAAGCTCATGGTGACAACTACTTTCATTTTAGCTAAGCCCCTAATGGTGTAATTTTCCAAACGAAAATCCCTGTCCAATCGCCCATTTAGCCTCTCGATACTCGTCCGTTCTTTGTAAAGTCTCTTAAACTTAGCACTGGAACGAGCTACGATAGTGACTATAATAGGCTCAACACTACGCTTCAAGCGATAACTCTTAGAATTATTGTATTTAGGATGAAAGCCATAACGTAGGCTGTCCGAAGACTTATCGTAACCTTTGTAAACCAACTCAATCGCTTTGCCATTGTCAGCCACATACCAAACTTGGCCACTCTGATTGCCAATCAAATCAGTATCTAAATACTGTCTAGTATCGTCCTCTTTCCACTAGTGCTTATTGTCAATGATAGGGATAATTGCGGCTTCTTCTAAGAGAGTCTGGAGAGGCTTGCCGCTATAACCTTTATCAGCCATTAGACACTCGGCTCTGTCAAGAATGGTCTGACTCATGTTTTTGATTATCCTTTTGGCAATTGTCGGCTCTCCTTTAGAAGCTGGTGTCACTTCCCAATCAACTGGTAAGCCGTACTTAGTATCCGCAAATAAGTGGAGACGATACCCAAAATGCTTAATGGGTAAGACCTGACCGTTAGGTAATTGCGTCTCTTTCTTGGAGAAATCAGCGTCTAAATCAGAGCGGTGGTCCCGTCTTTTCTTATTCTTTTGATACGGACTAGCGTAACTGTCTAGATACTTCCCGTCTAAGACCAAATGGACACCAAAACCAGGTAAGCTGTCATAGACCACGGTGACCGCAGTTTTAGCCCAAGCCTCTAAGTTGTCAACAACTGCTTCTAAGTCTGTCATAAAACGTGAGAAACTGGCTGCCGATGGGGCATGGACTTTCTTGGAGCTCCCATATTTTAGAGTAACATAGTGAGTCTAAAAGTCACAGATTTGACGTAGCTGACTGTTACAGTTGAGTTGACAAATCAGTTGCCTGTCAGTTTGAAATTGAAGCACTAATTTGGCAATATAGGCTATAAAGTAAGACTCAACACTATAGTCTTGACGCCCTCCTTTACGTTTGGATTCTATCTGTTCAAATAGACCTGTCTCAGGAAGGTTATCAACCACAGCTAAAATTTTTTCTAAATCACCTAGTTCTGTCTCCTCAAAGAGGTTGAGTTGTGTTACACTTTTTATTGTAAGACCTCGCTATTTTTTACAATCCTATTATAACGCTCTGACGTTTCACTGAGGCTTACAAAAGAGAAAATCGCCATTCTTTCGTGGCGATTTTTCTTTTTATAACGCTGAAATCGGTTGATATAACTAATCTGGTGGAGTTCGGAATTGATTCTAGATTATTTTTTGTTTATGGATAATTTTGCTCCCCTAGATACATTCAAAAGGCTAGGAGATGCAAAACTACTCTATCCAAAGAAGAAAATATTTTATGAATGATAGAGCGTTGACCTCAATAAGGGCGTTCTCTAGGAGATTAGCCATAGCATCTCAAACAATTAACAATGACGTTAATCAGGGGCAAGTTAGGCAATAGAGGCGTAAAGGAAGGTAATTGTCAATGCTCGTTTTAATAGATTTCTCTGATTCTGGTTTTCAATCACTATATTTTCTCCTGAGATGATTGCCTTCTATTACTGGATTCATCATAATTATTAAGAAAGAAGCTGGGCTTTATCCCCTTAAAGGAAAAGGTAACCCCAATTTTTAATCTATTGGCTATCTATTTAAGGGCAAATATTATTAGTGAGAATGTTTCAAAAACGACCTATGAACTAGCGTTTACTGAGTTAGTTAATAGAGTTTTTAACCTCATTGCTGGTAAGTCGGAAGCTTCAGTTAATCAAGTCATGATAACTATTCTGAAAAACATCAAATTACCTTAATTTCATTGAAGAATGGAGTGGTGTTCAGCCAACTAGCTGATATTTTTGATAAGGAAGTAAAAGTGTAGCTCAACAATAGGGCGATTCATAAACCCAAAAAGAATTACTGTACTATAAAAAAGTTGGCTGTGTGATGTCCTCCGAGGTTGTAAAGTTAGCTCAAAAATCTGATAATAATTAATTGACTGCGGTCTCTAAAACTTGATGAAAAACGTCAGCAATGTTAAAACAATCTTGAGAAGACTCTTGAACCAAAGGTGTGGCAAAATAAGACTTGGGAATAAATCTTTTCTATTATTTTTCTTTTGTGTTTAAAAGCTTAGTGAGTTGAGTAACTAAATGGTGATAAGATTTGTTATTGGCTGATGCTACTTCAATACCTTTTTCTTGGAGGTAAGTTTGTGCACGGTTTTGGTGTTTATCTTGGTAGCGACGGCTTGTTACTGCTAGGATGTAGATGATTAACACAATACAAACCGGCACTGCAATGAATGGTGCTATATAAAGCGCCTTAATTTGTACAGCTTCAGAGATAACGTCAGCATTACCATCTGAATTAGGCACACGATGTCCTCTCACCAAGAGACGGTGAGTGTTGATGCCGTAAGGTGTACAGGTTACCAGGGTACAGTAGTCTTGATTTGGGTCTGCTGTCAGAGTTGATAGATCTGTTGGTTCTACTACCCGAATCTGGTCAACTTGATAAGTCATCGTTTCATTTAGAACATGTAGCGTAAAGGTGTCATCCTCGCAGAGTTTATCCAAATCTGAAAAGAGTTTAGCTGAAGGTAAACCACGGTGCCCAGACAATACTGTATGCGTACCCAATCCTCCTACTGGCAATGATGTCCCCTCCAAATGACCAATAGAGGTTTGAAGAACAGAGTCATCAGTCCCGTGAAAAATGGATAATTTGACATTGATTTTAGGAATTTCAATGTAGCCCATAGAGCCACTAGAATTAAAGTTAAGCTGCTGGTTATACTCTCTTCTATCGGTATCAGAGAAATTCCAGTTGATGGGGTGGGTTGTGTTATACTGGTGAGCCTTCGTTAAAATATCAGAGTAATCTTTTTTTGACATTTTGGAAACACTTTTTGAGTAAGACATGATCGCCTGTGATTGGTGAAATGAGTTCCAATAGTCACTGAAGGATGGATAGGCAAGCAATAAAAAACCTATCAAAAAAACTAGTGGCATAGCAAATTTTGCCACATACTTCTTAATCCAGTTTTTCAAAAGCAAGTCTCCTTTCCAAAATAATATCCATTTTCTTCTTGAGTCTAACTCCAATAACTGGAGGCAGACTTAAAAAGAAAATCTTCAGAAATGCATACCGTCATTCCACAGTTTGCACTTCCGAAGATGACTTTTTAATCAAATCATATATTAGTTACTCGTGGTGCTAGTTAATCTTAAAGTCTCTCAGGTTGTAAACAAGTATAATTTGCTCAAGCCTTAATTGCAGTCCTGATAAACCTCTAGCCAATGTATGCTCTACATCAAAAAGAGCGCAAAGCTCTGAAAATCGTGTCTCAATGGTTCGTCTCATAGCCATCAATTTCCAATGATTATGTTGGTTAGCTCCTGTCATGTTTTGACGTAAAGGAGTCCATAGATGATAGCCTTTTTGAACCAAATGATCTTTAAGCTCCCTACTAAGATAGCCTAAGTCTGCCAAAATATAAGGTTGTTGGCAATTTTCCAGTAAGTCCTCAACGGCTCTAATATCGTGAACAGATGCTGGTGTCACAACGTAGTTCAGAATATAGCCTGATAGAGTGACCAGCATATGCACTTTGAAGCCATAAAGCCACAGGTGTTTTGAAGCATTGTACCCAATATCTGCCGTTCCTTCAAAAATTTTTGCTTGATGATTGCGAACAGATTGACAAAGTGGCAAGGGGAAGCTATCTATGATGACAACTATATCAGGAGATAATTGGTTATTCATAGCTTGATGAATGATTTGAATTAACCAGATTAACTGTTTCGATCGTCGGTCAAAACGACTTCTTTCTAGTCGTTTCCCACAGGGGAATAGTTGGCAGATATGGTAAAAATGCCGTTGGGATTTAATGCCTAATTCAGCCTGTAAAAGAAGTAAGACTAGCAGTGGCTCATCCGAAACTTTAGATAGGCTAACATTACGACGGTACTTGAAGTCCTCAAGACAATAATCATGATAGAGTTTTGAACAAATTTTTGATAATTGCTTAATATTCCATTGTAAGTGATGAGCTTTAGCAGTATACTGTAAGTGGCTCTTTTGGACGTCCTCTCTGTTTGTTTAGCCACTTACAGTATAGTCCTTTTGGGCTTTTTATTGTATTTTGAGATTAACTAGCACCACGAGTATATTCGTATAACTAAAAATAAGATACCATTCTTCTAAAATAGGTATCCCAACTATCACCTATTGGAAAAGTATCGTTTTTCGACTTTATGAAATCTAGATCACCTGAGCCTCCTAAGTTCAAATTCTAATTGCCCTTAACATAAGTCCTAACCACCCGTGAAAACGGGTGGCTTGTACACCGGCTGTAAGCCGTTGCTCTCCAGCGGCGTCTAAAGACGCTCAGGTTGTACTGACCCCAAAAAGTTAGACATTTAATTTATCCAAAGGATTTAGTTCTGTATTGCACAGGACTGAGTCCTTTTAATTTTACCTTAATTCGTTTGTTGTTGTAATAATCAATATAGTCTACAAT
>NZ_JADNQT010000002.1 GCF_015594605.1 Streptococcus sp. HF-1907
CATCCTAAATACAATAATTCTAAGAGTTATCGCTTGAAGCGTAGTGTTGAGCCTATTATAGTCACTATCGTAGCTCGTTCCAGTGCTAAGTTTAAGAGACTTTACAAAGAACGGACGAGTATCGAGAAGCTAAATGGCGATTGGATAGGGATTTTCGTTTGGAAAATCACACCATTAGGGGCTTTAGCTAAAATGAAAGTAGTTGTCACCATGAGCTTTCTAGTCATGGTAGGCTTCGCCTTGTACAAGCTCAATCACGGGCAGATGTCACAGTTAGCCAGTTGGGTTGTTTAACTTTAAAAGTTTCCCTTAAGACCAAGGGTGGCGTCTGTCCTTTTGGGGAGGACAGTACTCCTTTCAATTCTAAATCACACTGAACAAGGCGATTTGAGCACACCATATTCTTTTTTGATGGTCAAAATGTTCCTCCAAAGAAGTGATAGATGGCAAAAAACGGACTTTCGGAATTGATTCAATTAGAAAACACCTTGCAGTGTCGCATTTTTTAGGTTAAACTTATGGTATGCGTATCCAACAATTACATTACATTATTAAAATCGTAGAAACCGGAAGTATGAACGAAGCTGCCAAGCAACTTTTCATCACTCAACCAAGCCTCTCCAATGCTGTACGTGACCTTGAGCGGGAGATGGGTATTGATATTTTTATCCGAAACCCTAAAGGAATCACTCTGACTAAGGACGGTGTTGAGTTTCTATCCTATGCTCGCCAAGTGGTTGAGCAAACTGCCCTTTTAGAAGAGCGTTACAAGGGACAGAATAAAAATCGAGAATTATTCAGCGTCTCTGCCCAGCACTATGCTTTTGTGGTCAATGCTTTTGTCTCACTGCTTGAAGGGACTGACATGACGCGCTACGAGCTCTTCCTTCGTGAGACAAGGACCTGGGAAATCATCGATGACGTTAAAAATTTTCGTTCAGAGATCGGCGTCCTCTTCCTTAATAGTTATAACCGAGATGTTTTGACCAAGATGTTTGATGATAATCATCTGACTTACACCAGTTTATTTACGACCAAGCCACACATTTTTGTCAGCAAGAATAATCCGCTAGCGCAGAAAAAAAACGTTTCTCTCAGTGACTTAGAGGACTTTCCCTACCTCAGTTATGACCAAGGCATTCACAATTCGTTCTATTTTTCAGAAGAGATTCTCTCTCAATTTTCACATAAAAAATCAATCGTAGTCAGCGACCGCGCGACTCTGTTTAATCTCCTTATCGGATTGGACGGCTACACGATTGCAACAGGGATTCTCAATAGTAATCTAAACGGTGATAATATCGTTTCAATTCCTCTTGATGTTGATGATATTATTGATATCGTTTACATCAGACATGAAAAAGCGAACCTCTCTAAGATGGGAGAAAGATTTATTGATTATCTTCTAGAAGAAGTTAAATTTGATAAAGACTAGATAAAAATGACTAAGAGCAAATTCTCCTAGTCATTTTTATTATTCTTCATTTAATATTTGAGTGATGATAATTCTATTTATTTTATCAAAATGAAATTCTCTTGTATCGTAGACAATCCCCACTTGCTTGGCCAAGTAGATGATTTGGTTAAGGAATTCTTGTGATGAAAAGCCTGTCGTGCGATGCAGCTCTTCCTCATCAAAAGCCTTAATCAGATGGGCAAGAGGATTTCTGACCGAGCGTTCAAACTCTCTCAGATTAAGAACGGTCTGCTTGATTTCAGGTCTTGCCTGCGTGCGCTGGATACATTCAGCCAGACTTTCGGTGGTTACTTTAAAATCAATCCAATCCGAAAAAATCACCTTAAGTTTAGGGTCATCTGATTTGTCGATTAACTTTCTCTCCCACTTATCATACTTAGCATTTTTTGAATTCTTAATATAGCTTTCAATGTCAGGCACTTCTTCTTTCAGAATTGCTAAAAATAATCGATAGAGAATCGGACTGACTGCTCTCACAAAGTCAATGATATTGCCGTTTCGAACCTTAGCTTCTAAGTCCATAATATAATTAGCCAAGCGCTCATTTTCCAAGTCATTTGAAACTAGTCTAATCTGATACTTATCCTCGATAGACTGAACTTGTTGCTCATGCGCAAAAATGAAGTCAACATTGAGCTCACGTCGCTCCTTCATCAGTTCTAAAAGAAAATGGAACTCCTCTGAAGAATGGTCAAAAGCACACGCCAATTGAAGGGCATTATAATAGGAATAGTTTCCAACTAAAACACTTAATACTGTCGCAAGCTCTGCCATTTTTCCACCTCATCCTTTTAGTCTGCAATAAGAGTTTCTAATCCAACTTTCATCATGTCGGTGAAGGTTGTTTGACGCTCTTCAGCTGTCGTATCCTCTTCTGGATGAACCAAGCTGTCTGAAATGGTCATGATACCAAGAGCCTCCACACCATGTTGCGCAGCAAGATAGTAAAGCGCTGCCGCTTCCATTTCGATAGCGTGGACACCAAGTTTACCGAGCGCCATGTTGCGTTCAGGCATACTTGAATAGAAGACATCGGAAGACAAGACCGAACCAACGTGCGTTGTAATATTCATGTCTTTAGCAATATGGTAGGCCTTGTCAAGCAAGTCAAAACTTGCAATTTGTGGAAAATCGTATTCTGGCCAGTCATTGCGGATGATGTTTGAATTTGTTGCTGCCGCTTGAGCTAGGACAAGTTCGCGGACATGAACATCTGTGTTAACAGAACCTGCTGTCCCGACGCGAATAAGTTTTTTCACACCGTAGTCAACAATTAGCTCGCGCGTATAGATTGAAATGGATGGCATTCCCATCCCAGTCCCCATGACAGAAATACGTTGACCTTTGTAGGTACCTGTGTAACCGAACATATTACGGACATGGTTAAAGCAGACAGCATCTTCTAAAAAGTTTTCAGCAATGAATTTTGCACGAAGGGGGTCACCCGGCAACAAAATTTTATCAGCAATTTCACCTTGTTTAGCTTCGATATGGATTGACATAATTGACTCTTTCTATTGTAATAAATAACGATCGTAAACTGTTGTCAGTGCAACAATCACGATAAGTGGAATGAGGGTTTGATTTGTTTGCACAGTAAATGACACAACCAAGCCTACCACTGTTAAGGGAGCCTTCATAGTGGTCGTCAAAAAAATGCTTGCGCCAACCAAGGACAAATCGACTAAAGATAAACTACTTCCAGGAAACAAGAAGTTTAGCAATACTCCCAGCAAATAAGCAAGGGCTACGCCCAATGAAAAAGAAGGTATCAAGGTACCTCAGTAACCCCCATCTTTCAACGTTAACAAAGGAAGGATTACTTTTAAGGCGACTAGAATTAGGAGCGACCAAGTGACCGTAGGTTTATCAAAAATAAATTGCGCTATGGCACTGCCATTTTCCAGAACTTCAGGGATTTTGATAGCGAATCCTGCGGTAAAAAGAGTCACAAGTGGTAGGTGCTAAAGAATCCTCTTATCTTTAATGCGAATACGGTCAGCCTTTTTAGTCATTTTACGGAACCATGCTGCAAAGGGAGGCAGTAATAAAACTAGCAAGATTTCAGCAAACAGTTGCCAAATGGACGTTTTTCTTTGAAAAGTGGCCACTTGATACAAAGGCACTGTCGGGACTGTTAGCTGAGCAATGTAAGCTGCCAAATAGGTAGTAGTCGCTACGATTGAAATACGTCGTAGTGAAACACCAAGTGCCAAGGTTTCAAAAGCAAAGAAGACACTCGCTAATGGCACCTGATAAACTACAGCTAAACCAGCTAAGGCACCGCAAATAATCATTAGTTTGCGGTCTACAAGATTGAGCGAACATTTAGTAACTATTCTCCCAGCTGTCAAAGCACCAATTTCTCTTGAAGCACCTTCTTTGCCAACGGGTGCTCCTGCCCCTACAAAAATCAGTTGTAGAAAAGCGTGTAGCGTATGTTGCCAGTAGCCAGGGCTACGAACTCTCATCATCCGCATTATTAACCTGCGCCTTGATCGAATACAATCTACGTGAACTGGACTGCAACCAATACCAGATAGCAGCAGCTAAAAGGATGAGATGGGCCAGAAACGATGGCTTAGCGGTGCTAAAGCGAATAAACGATTGGTGTCTTCGTCGGTAGTCCCATAAGCTATTTTCTCAACAAGTTTTAGGGCAAGGTTCATTAGAATACCACCAAGACCAACACATAGTCCAGTCATTAGGGTGGCAATCACTAATTTTACTGTGTAGTCATTTTTTCTAGACATTCTCTGTTAGTTCGTCTAAGAAGTTGTAAAGATAATGATTCATTTCATCATAATTGTAAGCCAAGATTTCTGACGAAGACTGAACATAAGGCTCTTTTAAGCTCTCACCTTCTAAATCATCTTCCTCAGCAATTAAACCTGCAACCAAGTCCTTTGAAAATTCCATGTGGCACTGGAAGCCAAACTGCTTATCACCAAATTTGACAATCTGTCTTGGACAACCCTGACTTTCTGCCAGCACAAGTGCCCCCTTTGGTAACCCTGGCATATCCCCATGCCAGTGACCTGTGACAAATTGCGAAGGAAAAGCCTTGAACAGTGGTTCTTGCTTGCCTGCGTCCGTCAATGTCACTTGAAAATTTCCGATTTCCTTGTGAGGACTATGCTTGACACCTGCTCCGAAGGCTTCGCCTAATAGCTGTGCTCCTAAGCAAACCCCGACTAGGGGTTTGTTAGCGCTAGCCATGGCTTGCATCAAAGCAATTTCAGCCTTAGCGTCAAAATGCGGGCAGTCCTCCTTAGTTGTTTTAGGACTTTGCGGTCCGCCCATGACAATCAACATATCGATAGGGTCAACTGATGCAGGAAGCTTTTCGCCCTTATAGAGCAAGGTCTTAGTCACTTGATGATTGCGGTCCTGTGCCCATTTTTCGTAAGCGCCAGGTGCCTCAAAAGACTCATGAATGATAAAATGAATACGCATCTTACAACTCCTTAATTAGGGCTTTAACGAGTCCTTTGAAGTCTTCTTTGATACGTTGCGTCACTTCAACCACTTCTTCGTGATTGAGTTCAGATTGGAAACCTGCGGCAAAGTTGGTGATAGCAGAGATTCCTAAGACTTTCAAGCCTGAGTGAGCGGCGACGATTACCTCTGGAACTGTTGACATACCAACAGCTTGAGCGCCCATCGTTTGGAAGGCACGGATTTCAGCTGGGGTTTCATAAGCTGGCCCAGTCACACCGATGTAGACACCTTCTTCAAGTTTGATGTTTTGTTTTTGAGCAATAGCTTGCGCTTTCTCACGATAAGCAGCTGTGTAAGCATCTGACATATCTGGAAAACGTGGACCAAATTCATCCAAGTTAGCACCAATCAATGGATTGGTACCTGTAAAGTTAATGTGGTCTTTGATAAGCATTAAAGTGCCAGGACCAAAACCAATACCTCCAGCAGCATTGGTCACAAGTACAGAATGGCAACCAAGTGCTTTCATGATACGAACTGGGAAAGTCACCACTTCCATCGGATTGCCTTCATAGAAATGGAAACGTCCTTGGAGAGCAAGGACTTTGCGCCCAGCAAGGTCACCATAAACCAATTTGCCAGCATGCCCAACAACTGTTGAACGACCCCAGTTTGGGATATCAGCATAATCAACTACGATTGCATTTTCAATCTCTTCAGCCAATTCACCTAAACCTGACCCCAAAATCAAACCAAATTCTGGTTCTATCATGCCTTTAGCTCGTAGGAAATCACGTGTTTCGTAGATTTTTTCTAGTAATGTCATGTTTTACCTCGTAAAATAATTCAATCAGTAGATTTGTCTGCTAGTCTCTTTTAGACGGAGTGAATAGAAACTTAGACCAATTTATCCAAGAATGATTCACCAATCATAGCAGTGTCAACACTAAAGTTTTCAGCAATTGTCGCTGAAATATCTGAGAAATGACCTACTGGAATGACTCCGTTACCTGTGAATGCTGGGCTATAAGCCAAAAGTGGAATGTACTCACGTGTATGGTCTGTTCCTGCATAGGTTGGGTCATTTCCGTGGTCAGCCGTAATCAAAAGAAGGTCCTTGTCGCGCATTGCGTCGATAATTTCTGGAAGTCGGTTGTCAAATTCATGCAAGCAATCACGGTAGCCATGTGCGTTACGACGGTGACCGTAAAGGGCATCAAAGTCAACCAAGTTGGTGAAAGAGAAGCCTTTCTCAAACTCTGGAAGACCCATTGTTTTAATCAAAGTATCCATACCATGGCTGTTTGATTTATTGTGTCCCATGTCATGGTTGATACCTGAACCGTTGAAAATATCATTAATTTTACCAACAGCGTAGGTATCAATGCCTGCTTCGTCCAATTTATTTAGGACGGTTGGGGCAAATGGTGATACGGCAAGATCGCGACGGTTAGCTGTGCGAGTGAAGTTGCCAGGTTCACCGACGTATGGACGTGCAATGATACGACCAAGAAGCGCTGGTCGTTCCAAAGTAATTGAACGAGCATATTCACAGATGCGGTACAACTCATCAAGTGGAATAATGTCTTCGTGTGCAGCGATTTGAAGCACTGGGTCAGCTGATGTGTAAATAATCAATTCACCAGTTTCCATTTGGCGAGCACCAAAGTCTTCAATAACTTGTGTTCCTGAGTAAGGTTTGTTAGCTTCGCGGATAACTTTACGGCCAGAAAATTCTTCGATTTTTGTGATAATTTCTTCTGGGAAGCCATTCCAGAAAGTATCGAAAGGTTCCGTAATGTTAAGTCCCATGATTTCCCAGTGACCTGTCATGGTATCTTTTCCGAGAGAAACTTCCTGCAGTTTTGTTGCATAACCGCTTGGATTTTCTTCGGCTGGAACTGTTTTTAGGGCTTGTGGGCGAGGAATATTTCCTAGACCAATTTTTGCCATGTTAGGGACATCAAGTCCTACTGTTTTTGAAATGTGACCGAGGGTATCTGATGCACCATCAGGAACACCGGCATTCTGGAAGTTATTTGCATCTGGTGCAGCACCAATACCAACAGAATCCAAAACTACCAGGTGAATACGATCAAATTTAGACATAATATTTATCCTTTTCTAGGGTGGTTACGGTTGGCACCCAAAACCTATAAAATATCTTAGCTTATTTATCTGATTCAAGAATTTGAACACCGTCTTTGCCGGCCACGATGACTTTGTTGACCATACCGTTGAAAAGTCCATGTTCGACAACACCGACTGTGTGGTCTAATTCATTTGCTAGGGCATCAGCGTCAGCAATTTTTCCTAAATCTAAATCAATGATGAAGTTCCCCATGTCAGTCACAAAACGCTTGCCATTAACTTGACGAAAAGCTGGTTTGTAGCCTTTAGCTTCAAATACACGCAAAAGACGTTCAGAGCCGTACTGAACAACTTCGACAGGAAGTTTGAAAGCACCGAGAGTGTCCACGAGTTTGCTCTCATCCACAACCCAGATGTAGTCTTTGGTTGGTGTTGCCACAATTTTCTCCATGAGGAGGGCACCACCACCACCTTTGATACCGTTAAAGTTAGGGTCGACCTCATCAGCACCATCGACGGTGACATCAATCACATCAATATCATCGGCTGATTTCAAGGGAATGCCTAAACTTTCAGCTTGAGCAGTTGTTTGACTTGACGTTGTGACACCAACAACAGACAAGCCTTCTTCTTTAACACGGCGACCAATCTCTTCAACAAAGAAATAAGCTGTTGAGCCTGTTCCAAGTCCTACGGTCATTCCATCTTTAACATATTGAGCTGCGGTAACGCCAGCAATTTTTTTCAATTCGTCCATGACTTCTCCTATGTGCTTTAAGTTCATCATACAGGGCTAACCTGTTCCAATTTACTATTATACCATGTTTTACTTAATTGTCGAAAGCATTTTCCACGGGGCTAGGCTAGTAAAAAGAGACCTTGGAGAAATTCCTTGGCCTCAAGTGTTATCCGAACGTATTTAAAAGCTGTAAGAGTTGTTGATTTTTAGAGATGAGATAGACGCCTACGGCTATAATGATAATCATCACTACTGCTTTTGTCAGACCTCTCAGAAATCTGATAAAATAAGCCAAAATCATGGATAAAATAAACCAACCAATCGGTGAACTACCAAAGAAGCTCTGCCATTTCCCCAAATGGTCACCTACAAAAAGGCGAAGCCAATCTGGAATAAACGCTCTAATCTCGGCAAGTCGAACACTGTCGAGGCCTAGTTTTGAAGCAATGAGCAAACCTGTCGTCTGCAACCAAGTAAAAATCCCCGTGTTAAATAGCAAAAGAAAAGCTTGGTCAGGGTGCCGTCTGGCAAAGCGTTTAAGTTTTCTTAACATGTCTTTCTAAACTTTCTATGACTGATAGAGTTTCTTTAAAGCCTGAATGTCAGCGTCTTGGATACCAAAATAGGAACCTGACGACTGCATGACCGAATCTTCACTATCATCGTGCGACAAGCCCATAGCATGTCCCAATTCATGTTCTGCTGTATTGACAATTCGCTCGTAAGTATAGCCATATGAGTCATCAAGCAGATAATAAGTATTCAACTTAACATCAACGTGAGTCAAATGGTTAGTTACAGCATTTGACTCTGTCTCCGCAAGTCCAGCCGCTTGCGTGCTCGCATCAGAATAATCCGTGGCAATTATATCCGCGCTCGATTCATCAGTAGTCAATGTCAAGGTAAAAGCACCTGTTGCATTCCATGCTGTAATAGCCTCTTGGTAGGCAGATACTAAGGTCGCATCCTGCGTCTTAATATAAATACTAGCACTATTTGTCGTCCACCTCGTACCGCTATAAACTTTAAGATCATCCGTCGTTAAGCTGGACAGTTTTTTGGTGACATTGCTTGCGCTCTGTGATTGAAAATACTGGCTGACGGTTTGCAAGGTAGAAGAAATGCTTTGTGCCAGCGCTGATTGACTATGATTAGCATAAAAAGCTAGACCAAGTACCACCAATGCAAGAACAATCGCCGTTCGTACCAATCGCCAAAAAACATTCCAAACCAAATGGATAAAGAACCTCGGGATTGCAAATAATATATGAAATAGATTTCGCATGAAAATCCTCACCTTCTTAGTGTCATTAACAATCCTAAAACTTGAAAACTCAGTATACCAAGGTTTCCTTAAACTGACAAGTAAAAAGTATACAAACATCAAGATGTAACAGTCGTTAAGTCATATTAAGAAAGTCTCTCTTCCTTAACATAGTCAATCGGCAACCACTCTAGCACAGCTTCTAGCTGCTGATTCCAATAGTACCAATCGTGACTACCGTGGGACGTTCGATAGTCGATTAAGAGACCTTCTTTTCGTAAATCTGCCACTGCTTCTTCATTAGCAGGGTAGAGAAAATCTTCGTAACCACACCAAGCAAAAAATTCGGTTTGTTTATCAGACTTCGCTGCCAGCCTTGTCAACAAATGAGGCCTCAAATCCTCTTCTGACACACCACCAAAAATGCCAGACCAGTAAGCCTCTCTCTCCTTTGATAGCAAATCAGGATGATTTAGTTTTAAAGCACCTGAAAAGGCTGCCGCGTGTGAAAAGCGATTAGTTGATAAGGCAATCTTGTAGGCTCCGTAACCACCCATAGACACACCTGCAATAAAGGTTTTCTCGCGATTTTTTGTCATGTTGGGAAAGAATCGTTGCAAAACCTGAGGTAATTCCTCAGCAATTGAACGAAAATAGGGCAAGTCATAAGCTGTGTCTGTGTACCAGGCTAAATCCGTTGACGGCATAACGACAATTAAATTAGTATGACGCAGGAGGCGTTCAATATCGGTACGTTTTTGGAAAGAATTTTCATTACCACCGCTACCATGTAGAAGATAAAGAACTGGGATGTCTCGGTCATTGACCTGATTGTCATCAATTTCAAAAGCATCTGGATAGATAACATTGACCTGACGCTCCATGCGCAACAGTTTAGAATGGTACTCAATTTTAAAAAATGCCATGTGATTCTCCTTTAGTCAAAAAGGCTACCGCTAGGGTAACCTTTTTCATGTGTATTGATTAGCGAACTTCCATGACTACTGGAAGAATAGTTGGGCGACGTTTAGTTTGGTCAAAGAGGAACTTGCTCACTTCATCGCGAACAGAACCTTTCAATTCCCCCCAGTCAAAAGTGCCTTGTGCCAAGTAATTTTCAACAGTTGTATTAACCAGCTCAGCACTTTCACGCAAGATGTCACGGCTCTTCTTAACATAAACGAAGCCACGTGTGCTGACCTTAGCGCGTGAAACAATTTTCTTTTCTTTCTTATTGACCGTGATAGCAACGATGAAAATGCCATCCTCCGACAAGACCTTGCGGTCACGAAGAACAATATTGCCAACATCACCGATGGCATTACCGTCAATCATAACATCGCTCGCTGGAACAGCCCCACTATGGAAGAAGCCATCTTTTTCCAAAATCATCACATCACCACGCTTGACGATGTAGATATTTTCTGGGAACATACCGACCTCTTCAGCCAAGGAAGCATGGGCCGCCAAATCACGATACTCTCCTTGGACAGGGAAGAGATATTTAGGACGAAGCAGGTTAAGCATCAACTGAAGGTCACGACCGTTAGCATGTCCTGACACGCGCAAGTTTTGCGTAATCAATTTGACAGAACCACCTGCCTTGTAAATCAAGTTTTCAACACGGGCAACAACTGCTTCTTTAGCGATACTTGGCGTAGTAACGATGAAGACAAGGTCTCCTTCTTTAATTTGAACATAACGGTGACGACCAACAGCCATTTTTTGAAGACCATTGATTGGCTCACCCATACGACCAGTTTCCAAAATAATCAGCTCATGGTCTTCGAAGCGAGACATGTCTTTGGGCTTAATTAACAACTGGTCGTCTGCCAAATGGATACGTTTCATGCGAATAGCTGTACGGACAATATTTTCAATGTCAAATCCAGTCAAAACGACACGACGTCCATGGTTTGCAGCAGCATCGAAAACTTGTTGGATACGAACTAAGTTTGAAGCGACAGCGGCAACCACGACACGACCTAAAGCATCACCGATGACATTATTGATTTCATCGCCAACTTCATATTCGCTGGCAGTTTGTTCTGTGCTACTTGCATTTGCCGAATCAGATAGGAGGGCAAGAACACCGTCGCTACCAATTTCAGTTAGGCGAGCAAGGTCTGTTTGATAATATTTGCGTGCAGCCTGGTCAAATTTAAAATCACCGGTGTAAACAATATTTCCCTGGTCAGTCCCAACAACAATCCCCATTGATTCTGGAATTGAGTGCGTTGTTTTGAAAAATGAGATAACGGCGTCCTGAAATTCGATTTCAGTTTCACTGTCAATAACATGAAAATTGTTAAATTTCTTAACAGCCGTGCTATTTTTCACGAAAAGTTTTGCAAGCTCAATAGTAAGAGGCGACCCGAAAACTGGTACCTTAACTTCAGCAATAATGTAAGGCAATGCTCCGATGGCATCTGCATGACCATGTGTTAGGAAAATTCCTTGCACACGGTCCTTATTTTCAATCAAATAGTCTAGATTTGGAATGACAACATCAACACCCAACTGCTCGTTTTCTGGGTATTTCAGACCAGCATCTAAGACAAAAATAGAATCATTAACTTCGACCACATAAAGGTTCTTGCCGTTTTCACGCACACCACCTAAGGCCATGATTTTAATATCGCTCATGACGATTTTTCTCCTTGTAATTTTTATGGTAATAGCAGAGCTAGGCTCTGATTTTGAATACTTACGGTCCTTGTGGCGAACACAAGTCGAATTACAGCAACTCTATTGTATCATATTTTCAGAAAATATTCTCCTACTAGTCGTATGACCCTCAAAGAAAATCAAAAATCGAATAGTCTTATTAGGAACAACCCGATTTCCATATTATTAACTAATATAGTCCATATTTTGAGGGACTACTGAAATATTTGAAAGTTCTAACAGTAGCTTTCCTTCTATTTTCAACGTCAGCCGTCGCTCACCGGACCCGATGATAAGTTCTGGCATATTGGTAATATCTTCACTGGTCAAAATCTTCCAATCACTCGGAAGCCCAAAGGGAGAAAAGGCCCCAAATTCTTGATGCGTTATTTGCTCTGCCTCATTTTTATCCAAAAATTCCAAATCACGATAACCTAGATTTTTCTTGATGGTTTTTGTCACCACTTTTTTCTTAAAAGGGGCAAGTATCGCTAGGTAATCAACTTGCTTTCCCTTCTTTCCCTTGAAAAAGAGGGTATTGATGCCAAGTTCTTCTGGAAATTGATAGGTATCAACAATCTGTCTACCGTTAGTAAAACTATCATCGATTTCCATGATTGCAACTTTGTCGGTACAATTCAGATTCTCCAATACAACTTTCAAGCGTCTGTTCAAAGGCTATTCTGCTCTATCTACTCTTACAAATTGATTTTTCATCGTTATTCAAATAATTGATAATAATCCGCGATTTCCATTTTGGCTTTTTCAGCTTGGCTATAGTCTCGGATGATTTTTCCGTCCTTCATAACCAAGACGCGATTTCCATATTTTAAAGCATCTTCCATATGATGAGTAATCATCAAGGCAGTCAGTTGATCACCCTTGACAAAACTATCCGTTAATGCCATCAAGGACACGCTTGTTTTGGGGTCAAGCGCAGCCGTATGTTCATCCAAAAGCAACAATTCTGGACGCTGAAGCGTTGCCATGAGAAGACTAAGTGCTTGACGTTGACCACCAGATAAAAGACCTGTCGGCGTATCAACATGCTTATCCAAACCGTTTCCAGTGCGTGCTAGTAAGGTCTTAAATTCATTTTTGAAGTGACCGATTCGTCTTGGAACCAAGCCACGACCTTGGCCACGATATTTGGCAATCAGCAGATTCTCTGCGACAGTCATCCGAGGAGCGGTTCCCATCTTAGGATCTTGGAAGACACGCGCCAAATATTTTGCACGACGCTCAGCTGTGAAGTTTGTAACATCTTCTCCCATGATGAAAATGCTACCGCTGGTTAACATTAGAGTCCCAGCAATCACATTGAACAGGGTCGATTTACCAGCACCGTTGCCTCCGAGAATAGTAATAAAATCATGTTCATGGATGGTCAAATTAACATGGTCTAGAATGGTCTTAGTTTCGTCAAAACCGTTATTAACTTGAACAGTTGCATCTTTTAATTCAATAATTACTGTCATCGTGATAACCTCACTCCCTTGAAGATTTTTTCTTTAAGCACTGGCACCATTAGACAAATTGCCAAGACGATTGCGCTGAATAATTTGAGATAGTTGGTATTGAATCCGAGTGCAATGACACCTGTAATCAAGAATTGGTAGAAAATTGAACCAACGACAATCGCAATCAAACGTTCTAAAAGGGTCAAGTTGGTTGAATAGACTACCTCACCAATAATGATGCTAGCAAGTCCGATAACAATCACACCAATCCCTTTTGAGACATCAGCGTAACCATCTTGTTGGCTGACCAAAGCACCTGATAAGGCAATCAAACCATTTGAAATAACCAATCCCATAACTTCCATGCGGTCGGTATTGATACCAAAACTTTTGGCCATATCGCTATTATCTCCCGTGGCAATATAAGCTTGCCCTAGACGTGTGTACAAGAAATAAATCAAGCAAGAAATCACAATAACAACAGCAATCAATCCCAGGATTAGGAGATTGACCTCGTCAGTGAATGGTAATAAATTTTTCAAGGTCTTACTGTCCAGCAGACCAAGATTGGCACGTTTCATGACCATAAGCATGATAGAGTTACATGAGGTCATGACCAAAATTCCTGCTAGAAGTGTCGGAATTTTTCCTTTAGTGTACAAGAGACCAGTTGCTAAACCTGCCAAACAGCCTGCTAACATCCCCGCCAAAGTTGCTAGCAATGGATTGACACTGTGGTTCATGAGTGTGACCGCAACAGCGCCACCTAGTGGAAATGACCCTTCAGTTGTCATATCAGGAAAATTCAAAATACGAAAGGTTAGATAAATCCCTAAACCAAGAATCCCCCACAAGAGACCTTGTGATACCGATGAAATAATCATGTTAACTTCTCCCTAATTCACTATTCTTTAACGGCAATGTCAGCTGATTTCAAAAGATCATCTGGTACTGTAATACCAAGTTCTTTGGCAGCTTTTAAGTTCAAAGTTGGTTTTCCAGTATCAATAACCTTGACTGGCACTTCTGAAACCTTGTTACCATTCAACAATTTAACAGCTTCTTTGGCTGTTTCAATACCAAGATCATATTGACTTTGAGCTATTGAAGCAATACTTCCTTGCTTGACCATTGTATCGACACTAGAGTAGACAGGAATTTTAGCTGCGGTAGCTAAATCAACGACTGTCGTAAAGGCGCTAGCAATGGTATTATCTTGAGGAACAAAGATTGCATCAACTTTACCAGTCATAACAGACATGGTTGTTTTGATTTCGTTGGTTGATGGTACTGAATACTCGACAACATTTAGACCTGCTTGTTTAGCATATCTTTTAAATTCAGCAACTTGAGAAACCGAATTATCCTCACTGCTGGCATATAAAACACCGATTGTTTTAGCATTTGGTGTCAATTGTTGAATTAACTCCACAGTCTGTTTAATTGGGACTTGGTTGGATATTCCCGTAACATTTCCTTCAGGTTTTTTAATATTCTTGACCAACTTAGCACCTACTGGGTCTGAGATAGCTCCCATAATGACTGGTATTTTTGAACTGGCTGATGCTAAGCCTTGAGCTGCTGGAGTCGCAATCCCAATGACGACATCATTTTTAGCGTTAACCAGTTGTTTACTCATGGTTTGAATTTTACTTTGGTCGGCTTCCGCATTTAAAACAGTCAATTTGACATGCTTACCAGAATACCCTGCGTCTGCCAAACCATCTTCAACCCCTTTTTCAATCTCGTCTAGTGCCTCATGGGTGACGTATTGTAAAATCCCTACCTTAACCACTTTATTTGCTTGCGTCGTTTTGGATTTCGACTGCTCACTAATCAAAGAGCCACAAACTAAAACTACCAAAATAATTAATGTTCCAATTAGTCCTTTATTTTTCATTTTTTACTCCTAACATTTTTCTAATTTGATAATCTACCTAAAATCGGACTACTTACGTAAAAGAAAAGCGCTTGATAAATTGCTTTACCATGCGCTCCTATGTTTGTCAGACTAAAACTAGCGCATAGATACTTTTTGAAGTACTCCAAAAGTTGTATCTATGCATACCATAAACACAACTTTTACTTACGCCAGTTTTGCCAGTTTGTGAAAAATTGTGTTGTCATATCTTCGTCTTCCTTTCTTGATATTTTCTTTAATTATACACTAAATTCTGAAAATTGCAAGCGATTCTGGAAATTTTTAAAAAATTATTTTACATAGGCATATGGTATAATGGAAGGGCTATCGAATACAATTAGAAATAAGGAGGACAGCATGTCTTTCGACGGATTTTTTTTACATCATTTAACTAAAGAATTGCAAGAGCAGGTTTTATTTGGGCGTATTCAAAAGGTTAATCAGCCTTTTGAACGTGAAATGGTCTTGACTGTTCGTAATAATCGCAAGAATTATAAACTGCTACTCTCGGCTCACCCTATCTTTGGTCGCGTACAAGTTACCGAAGCTGAGTTTCAAAACCCTCAAAAACCAAATACTTTTACCATGATTATGCGGAAATATTTGCAGGGTGCTGTCATCGAAGCTATTGAGCAGATTGAAAATGACCGTATTCTGGAAATCACTGTTTCCAACAAAAATGAAATTGGTGACCATATCAAGGCGACTCTGGTCGTGGAAATCATGGGTAAGCACAGCAATATCATCTTGATTGATAAAAACGAAAGTAAGATTATTGAGTCCATCAAGCACGTCGGTTTCTCGCAAAACAGTTACCGCACTATTTTACCTGGGGCAACTTATATCGCACCACCTAAGACAGATGCTAAGAATCCCTTTGACATTGCCGACGAAAAGTTGTTTGAAATATTACAAACCCAAGATTTAGCGCCCAAATCACTCCAAAAAATATTTCAAGGGTTGGGACGAGATACTGCAACCGAGTTGGCTGGTCAATTAAAAACTAATCGTTTGCAAGCCTTTCGTGACTTCTTTAACCGCCCCTTCTCTCCAAGTTTAACGGAAAAATCATTTTCAGCTGTGCCATTTTCAGATAGTGGACAAACCTTCGAAACTTTAGGAGAATTACTGGATTATTTCTACCAAGAAAAGGCTGAACGCGACCGCATTGCCCAACAGGCTAGCGACCTCATTCACCGTGTTCAAAACGAACTTGATAAGAATATTAAAAAACTTGGTAAGCAAGAGGAAGAGTTGTTGGCTACTGAGAATGCCGAAAAATTTCGCCAGAAAGGGGAATTGCTGACAACTTACTTGTCTATGGTTCCAAATGACCAAGACCAAGTGACGCTTGATAATTACTACACCAATGAGCCTATCACGATTGCTCTTGACAAGGCTTTGACACCTAATCAGAATGCTCAAAAATATTTCAAGAAGTATCAAAAACTAAAAGAGGCTGTTAAGCACCTGAATGGTATTATTCAGGATACTAAGGATTCGATTGCCTACTTGGAATCTGTTGAAACAGCCCTTAATCACGCTTCTATGGATGACATCGAGGATATCCGTGAAGAATTGGTAGAGACTGGCTTTATCAAGCGTCGCAGTCACGACAAGCGTCATAAGCGCAAAAAACCAGAACAATACTTGGCATCTGATGGAAAAACCATTATATTGGTGGGACGAAACAACCTTCAAAACGATGAATTGACTTTCAAAATGGCTAAAAAAGGAGAACTTTGGTTCCATGCTAAGGATATTCCTGGTAGCCACGTTCTTATCCGAGATAACCTTAATCCAAGCGACGAGGTTAAGACTGATGCTGCTGAGTTAGCTGCCTATTATTCAAAAGCTCGTTTATCTAATCTCGTTCAAGTTGATATGATTGAAGCTAAAAAATTAAACAAGCCTACGGGTGCTAAACCAGGTTTTGTGACCTACACAGGACAAAAGACGCTACGTGTTACACCAATAGCTGAAAAAATTGAAAGAATGAAAAAATAACCATGAAAAAATCCTCGGAGATAATCTTCGAGGGTTTTTGATATAGTTTGCTTTTGGTACGAAACGAGACGCAGACGGTACTTAAATACTGAAAAACAAACTAACGAAGTCATAAAATAGAAATCAGACAATTATATTCGTTTATTCGCTTTTTTCAATATCTTCCTTCAATTCATTCATGTTGAATTTCGCAAACAAATATTTACGGTCTTGAACTGGGAAACGTTGATCAAGTTGGTCAACGGGTCCGACTTCAACAATGCCTTCATCAATGATATAGTCCATCACATGACCACCAAAAGTATGATCATCAGAGATAAAATGGAGATGATAACCAGCTACACTAACACCGTGGAACATTTCTGGTGTCCAAATCCCAACAATAGTACCAGAAATATTTTCTTGAGTATATTCTGGTTGACGTGTCGCAACTTCCGCAAATTTTGTATCTGGTGTTGACCTTGGAATCATACGGACATGCATTTTAGCAAAATGCCCATGAATCTTGATTGAACGGAAAAGATTGACGCCATCATAATAAGATTCGATACGCTCTGCTAATTCTTTATCAGTCATTGCATAGCGTTGTCTGAAGATGACCTCCGCTTGGTGAGGAACGACAGCTGCATAAGGAACTTTCACATCTGGAGACACCTCTACAACTGTCGGAACACCATCAGAACCTTTAGCTTGATAGGCTTTACCATCCAGGACAATCAGTTCCCCGTCGATAGAATCAAGTGTCCCGATACCAAGATCACCATGTTCTAACAGTTCACCAACTGTGAGTGTGCCACCATACAAACCGGCCATCAAGGCACTTAATGTATTGTATTGAAAAAGTTTAATTGCTTCTGACATAATTTCCTCTTTTAATGATTAATAAAATTCGTCTGGTAGGATTGTTTCTGCTAAATCAGCATTGTCTTTGTAGTCAATTGGAATATCGATAAGGACAGGTCCGTCTTCAGCTTCCACAAGGGCTTTTTTAAAGGTTGCTTCAAAGGTTGCTTTGCTGTTAACGCGGTAGCCTTTGGCTCCAAAACTTTCAGCGTATTTGACAAAGTCAACTGGTCCAAAATCGACACCTGATGAACGACCATATTTCTTCTCTTCTTGGAATTTAACCATATCGTATTTTCCGTCATTCCAAATGACATGAACGATTGGCAATTTCAAGCGAACGGCTGTTTCAAGTTCTTGTGCTGAGAATAGGAAACCACCGTCTCCTGAGATTGAAATGACTTTTGTGTTTGGACGAACAAGCGCAGCTGAGATTGCCCACGGAAGTGCGACACCGAGTGTTTGCATCCCGTTTGAGAAAAGCAAATGACGAGCTTCGTAAGATTTGAAGTAACGAGCCATCCAAATGTAGTGTGAACCAACGTCAACAGTCACAGTCATATCATCAGTGATATTGTCTTGAAGAACGTCCACAACATCCAAAGGATGAACGAGACCATCTTTTGAATTACGGTCGAACTTAACATCCTCAACAATATTTTCACGCAAGCCTTTGAGATAATCTTTCGAACCAGCAGGTAATTGGTAGCCATTGATAGCAGGAATCAGCATATCAATCGTATCTGCGATATCACCAATCAATTCGCGTTCTGGTTGGAAATAAGTATCGATTTCAGCGTTGTCAACGTCGATAACGATGACACGCGCAGAAATTTCAGCATTCCAGTTACGGGCTTCGTATTCAATTGGGTCATAACCAATAGCAACAACCAAGTCAGCGCGTTTCAAGAGCATGTCACCTGGTTGATTGCGGAAAAGACCAACGCGTCCAAAGAAGGTTTCTTCTAAGTCACGCGACACAATACCAGCACCTTGGAAAGTTTCAACGACTGGTAATTTAACAGCTTCCAACAAGCGACGAAGAGCTGCAGTGACTTTTTCAGGTGAAGCGCCATTACCAAGCAAGAATACTGGTAAAACTGCATTACGGATGGCTTGGGCTAGGTAGTTAATATCATTGACAGAGGCTGTACCGAATTTGGGGTCAGTCAGTGGTTTGATGGCATTAACAGATACTGTAGCATCTGTCACGTCTTGTGGAATTGAAATGAAGCTTGCACCTGGTTTACCAGATTTGGCACAGCGATAAGCATTAGCAAAGGTTTCTGAAAGTGTGTTGGCATCTTGAACTTCTGCTGCATATTTTGTAATTGGTGCCATCATAGCAACGTTGTTCATTGATTGATGAGCACGTTTGAGCAGGTCAGAGCGTTTAACTTGTCCACCAATAGCAAGAACAGGGTCACCTTCATCAGTTGCTGTCACGAGACCTGTAGCAAGGTTAGAGACACCCGGTCCACTAGTTGTAATTACAACCCCGGGTTCTCCAGTGATTCGTCCAATACCTTGCGCCATAAAAGCAGCATTTTGCTCATGACGTGCCACAATCAATTGTGGTCCTTTATCTTCAAGCGTATCAAAGACGCGGTCAATTTTTGCACCTGGGATACCAAATACATATTTTACGTCATGGTTAATGAGACTATCGACAACGAGATCAGCCCCAAATTGTTTTTTTGAATCTGTCATGTTTTCCCTCTTTTCACAATGATAGGTCAATTATAGCACAGTTTTTGATAAAGATTGTGAAATTTACTTGTGAATTTTTTATTTATCTTCAATTAGTAGTATTCTTTATTTCTGACGATTTCGCCACCACTTGACCAAATCATAAATCATGATTGCAGCAAAGCTCGTCCAAACAATCAAAATATTGCGGACTGTCTGCTCGCTTTGGTCAAATATAGACAGGAGAATCAGGATTAAAATGAGGGTCACTAGATTGCTTGCTAGAATCTCTTTAGGGCTAGTTTTCATTGAAAAGCACCGCCATGTCTACGTCATCTGGAACAATCTTCAAATACTTTTCTGCCACTTCTTTGGCTTTATCGCGATAGCCATATTCCCGCAAAAGATAAGCATACTCCTGTAAAAACTCTGGATTTTCTGCTAAGTCTTTTTCGAGAGCTTGGTAGCGGTCCAAGGCCTCGTCCTCCTCTTGGGCACGATAAGCCTTAGCAATGTTCCACTTGGTCAAGATATGATCGATGTCTTCCTGATCAAGCGCAATTACGTCGTCGAACCGCTCTTCTTCCAGATAGAGGTTAGTGAGACGCATCAATACCTCTTCGATATCATCAGCAACTTCCTTAGCTTGAAGGAGATAAGATTCTGCCGATTGGCTGTCGTGTAACTCGTAGGACAACTGCGACGCAAAAAGTAGGAGTTGGCCGTCAAAGCTATTTTTAGTCAAGCCTTGCTGAATAAGTCGCAGAGCCTCTTCGGATTTATTTTCCTCGCGAAGAGAGTGAGCGTAGACATATTCGTAACCTTCAAAATCAGGATTCATGGTATCCAATTGTTTAAAGTACAAATTGGCTTTTTGATACTCTTCTTGATCGTATAAAATAGTTCCCAATTCAAACACAGTTTGATCGTCGTATTCAATCTCAGCGGCTTTTTCAAGAAATTCCACAGCTGATTCGAATTTTCCAAGGCTGGCATAGGCACGACCGATGCGTTGGTAGGTGGAAATACCTGTCGTTTCTAAAATGTCACGGTTATCTAGTTTGGCATATTCTTTGATGGCTTGGTTATAATTTTCAAGCGACATCTCAAGCTCTGCTAAACCGAAAATGACCAGAGGGTCTTGGCTTAACTGAGTTGCCAAGAGCATTTTCTCACGCGCGACGTCTGTCAACCCTTCCATATCATAAAGATCAGCCATGACTAGCAGGGCTGACAGATAATCATCACTATCCTCTGGAACAGCATCAAGATAGAGAAAAGCTTCTTCAATGTCGCCATCTTCAGCAGCAATCTGAGCAAGATTGACATTGACCTCAACAAAATTATCGCGTAATTGCAAATAAAGGCGTTTAGCTTGTGGTAAAAAACCAATACTTTCCAAGTAAGCCCCCAAATCTAACAAGACCTCCTCAGGGTCATCTTTAAGGGCTCGTTCAAAATATTTATCTGCTCGCATTAAATCTTGATTTTGGATGGATGCAACCATCTTTTCACTATTTAGCAATATTTCTATTCCTTTCTTTTTAGTCGTCATACAGACCACTGATAGTCTTGTACCAATCAAATAATTCCTTAACCACAACTTTGACAGAAGCATAGATTGGAATACCGAGGAAGACACCCCAAACTCCAAACATGGAACCAGCTACCAATAAGATAAACATGATGGTAATCGGATGAATGCTCAGCTTATTTCCCAAGACCAATGGCGAAACAAAACGACCTTCCAAAGTCTGCTCAATGATGAAGACGATGCTGACTTTCAACACCATCATAGGACCAGCTACTAGAGCCAAAATGTAAACAGGTACCTGAGCCAGAAAGCTACCGAGATAGGGCACCATGTTCAAAATTCCCGCAATAATCCCCAGTGTCACACCATAACGAAGACCGACCAAACTATACATGATGGTAAACATGATGCCGACAACGATAGCTACGGTAACTTGTCCTTGGACGTAACCAGACAGTTGAGAATTGACATCGCTCAAAATCCTAGAAATCGGACGTCTGAATTTGGTTGGGAAGACTTTCACCAAGCCACCTTTCATCTTATCGCCGTCCTTGAGCAAATAAAATAGAATGAAGGGAGACATGATAATGGCGACAGTAACCTTAGCCACAGCGCTAGCAAAAGTACTTGCCCATTCCAAAGCGTTCTTTGAAACCGACTCAGCATATCCGACCGCTTTTGAACTAATATTAGACAATATATTCTGTAACTCTGTTTGGTAATTTTTCAGCAAAGAGCTATCTAATAGGAGGGTCGCTTCTTTGTTTACTTTATAAATATAATCAGGTAGGTCTTTGACAAATGTACTGAGCTGGCGCATCATCATGGGAATAAAGCCTGACATCGCCCAAATAATCAATAATAGAATGATGGCAAACACAAACAAAATCGATGCTGAGCGGTTTAAACGTCCCCTGCGCTCTACAAAATCGACCATGGGTTTGGTCAAATAGAATAGTAAACCAGAAATCACCATTGGCAACATAATAATGGCTATAATCGAGACGACTGGCGTTAGTAAAAATGAGATTTTAGTCAGCAAAAAAATGGTCAAAAAGACTAAAAAGGTAATCATTAAGACTGCCACTGCTTGATTATCTAAAATCCATTTGAAAAACCATGTGTCTTTGAATGATTTTTGCTTGGTGCGGTTCATAAATATCCTTTCTGTATCAGATTTTAAGTATCCGTTGTACTAACTGCTATTATATCACTTTCTGAAGCTTTCGTTGCCTTTCTACCATAGTCAGACTTAATGTGTTGCAGGCTTCCTGTCCAATTTGGCAAGACTTGCGCTAAGAATGTTGGCTTGAAATCAACCCTATCTAGTTGGTCAATTGGAAGCCATTTTAAAGAGCGAGTCTCACTACCTTCCAACACTTTTTCAGGAAGTGGTCCTTCAATGTCAACTAAATAGTGAAACTCGATGTTATGCCAAAATCGGTCTTGTAACTCAAAGGGATTCTCAACCACGAAGGTTAGATTTCCAACCTGACAATCAACTCCAAGTTTTTCCCTCAATTCGCGCTTTAAAGCTACCGAAGTACCTTCTCCAACACGAATCGCTCCGCCAAGCAAATAGTATTTACCCAATTGTTCTGCCTATATAGTCAGTAAGCGATTATCCTTAATTACCAACGCGCTAGCTCTGACAGCGAAGGCAATGTCGTCTTCAATAAGTCGAAAGTCTCTATTTGTCATAAAAGGTCACACTTTTCTCAACCAACTCTTGCTGATCATTGTAGGTAAACTTGGCAGAAAAGAATGGCACATCGTCTAAAATCCATTTGAAAATTTCATAATCGCCTTCCCAAGTGGGCTTAGATAAAACTTGGTCATAGGGCACCCATTCCAACGTTCCTTCTCTTGATTCTTCGTCTGAAATCAAGTCACCTTCAAAGTCTGTCACTTTGAAAACATAGGTATACCAATCATGACCAGGGGTAAAATCAGGGAAAGTAATCACGCCCTTGAAGTCCATTTCCTTAACTGTAAAATGGGTTTCTTCAAATATTTCACGCTTGGCACATTCATCTGGAGTCTCACCAGCTTCTAACTTCCCACCTACCGAAATCCACTTGCCTTCATGAACATCATTGGGCTTTTTATTGCGATGTAATAAAAGCAATTCCTTCCCATTATCAATATAACAAATTGTCGCTAATTTAGTCATCGTCATTTCCTTTCTAAGACAACTACTATTATAGCAAAAAAACAAGATCTTATTCTTTTCTAAATGCCATTAAAAATGTCTCCAATTTATGCTATAATTAGCACTGTTATGACTCGATAATATTTAGGGAGGTACCATGTCAGGAACTGTATTTTTTGGAACTTACACCAAACGTTCGTCACAAGGCATTTATCAAGCTCAATTTGATGAGACAAGTGGGCAACTTAGCCAGTTAGAACTCCTAGCGACCGAAAACAATCCAACCTACCTCGCCTTCTTAGACAAGCACCTTTTTGCTGTCGCTGGGAAAAATGGGCAGGGCGGACTTGTCAATCTTGACCAAAACTTTCAGGCTGTCAATCATGTTCTCCAATCTGGAGCACCGCTCTGCTATCTCTCAAGCGACCCCAAACGCCATATGGTGTTTGGCGCCAACTACCATAAGGGAGAGGTTCTGATTTATCAATTAACAGACGACGGCCAGCTAAAACTCCTCAACACTGTTAAGCGTTCTGGTTCTGGACCACATCCCAACCAAGACCAATCCAGAGTACATTTTGCGGGGCTAACACCCGATAAGCACCTGATTGTCTGTGACCTCGGGACAGATAGTGTCGCGACTTATTCTTTGTCAAATGATGGCTCTGTCGGGCTCATTGGCAACTATCAAGCGAGTCCAGGTGCTGGCAGTCGTCATATCGTCTTCCATCCCTCCCTAAAAGTTGCCTACCTTATTTGTGAATTGAATTCGACCGTTGAAGTTCTCATTTATGATGGCAATGGGCAATTTGCGCATTACGAAACTCATAGTACCATCCCAGAGGATTATGATGGTTTCAATGCTTGCGCAGCGATTCGAATCTCATCAGATGGTCGATTTGTCTATGCCAGCAATTGTGGACATGACTCTATCGCAGTCTTTCGTGTCTATGGCGATGGGCAGCTAGAGCGCGTCCAAATCATTTCTAGCTTTGGAAAAACACCAAGAGATTTTTGCTTGACACCAAAGGAAAATCACCTAATCGCTGTCCAACAAGATTCCGATAATGCTACTGTTTTCAAAAGAGACACCACTTCCGGTCTTCTAACAGAAACCAATCATGATTTTTATGTACCAGAAGCAGTTTGCATCACCTTCCCAAGCTAAATCAGTTCACAAATAGGGTAGAATATGATTTAATTAAAGAAAAAACGAGGTATTTTAGATGAACCCAACTGAATTGTTGAATCAAGTTAAAGAACTTATCGAGAAAAAAGATTTCTCTGCAGCACAAGATTTTATCAACGACCACAAAGATGAATTAGGTGACTATTTCGAAAAAGCCAAAGCCCTAGTGGAAAGTGCTGGCGGACTTGATGGTGCCCTCGATAAAATCAAAGGACTTTTCGGAAAATAAAAACTGGGCTACCGACAAGGCACATTAAGCTCTCATACAAAGATTAAAGGACCTCGTCTTCTACCACCCACACAAAAGACGGGGGCCTTTTTCTCTACCATCAGCCCTATAAGAGTATAACCACCTCTTACATTCGACAGGCAAGGACTTTGGGAGAAATAGCGACTGCTCTCATTCGACAGAGTCCCAGCAGCCAGAAAACAGACTGTGATTCATTCGACGATAGTTCGCACTCATGAAAGGGACCATTGCAAGCTGCGACAAGAAATAGCAAATTCAAAAAGACTTCTCGCACGGTACGAGGGAGATTGACTAGCTCTGAAGTCTTTGTCGCAGCCTACGACTGGGATTAACAAATACAAGAAACACTTTCAAACAGTGCATAGAGTGCAACACTCTCAATAGCCCAGCCCTACTTTTGCCCCAAAATAAGAGAAAAAGCCTACCACACCAACTGAATATGTTGATAGGATAGGCTTTTAATATCTTATTTAATAACTTCTTGGGTTTGAGCGTATTTGGCTTCAACCGCTTCTTTTTCGGCTTTCCACCAGTCTTCATGGTCTGTGTACCACTTAATCGTGTCTTCCAAACCTTGTTCAAAGTTGGTGAATTGTGGTTCCCAACCAAGTTCTTCACGAAGTTTCGTTGAATCAATAGCGTAACGAAGGTCGTGACCTGCACGGTCTGTTACATGGTCATAAGCATCTTTGGGTTGACCCATTTTTTCAAGAATGAGTTCAAGCACTTCTTTGTTGTTCTTCTCACCATCGGCACCGATAAGGTAAGTTTCCCCAATGCGACCTTTAGTCAAGATTGCCCAAACACCTGTTGAGTGGTCGTTGGTATGAATCCAGTCACGGACATTTTTACCTTCTCCATAAAGTTTTGGCTTAATGCCTGACAAGATATTAGTAATTTGACGTGGAATAAATTTCTCAATGTGTTGGTAAGGACCGTAGTTGTTTGAACAGTTTGAAATCGTTGCCTTAACACCAAATGAACGAACCCAAGCCTTGACAATCAAGTCTGAGGCAGCTTTTGTTGAAGAGTAAGGTGATGACGGATTGTATTTGGTTTCCGCAGTGAATTTTTCACCTGGTCCTTCACCATGTCCTGGCAAATCTTCGCGAAGCGGAAGGTCACCGTAAACTTCGTCAGTTGACACATGATGGAAACGAATGTCGTATTTACGAGCAGCTTCCAACAAAGTGTAAGTTCCGATAAAGTTTGTGTAGATGAATGGACTTGGGTCTTGCAATGAGTTATCATTATGGCTTTCAGCCGCATAGTGAACAATGGCATCCGCTTTAGCAGCCAATTTGTCTACCAATTCAGCGTCAGCAATGTCACCCACAACAAGCTCAACACGGTCGCCAAGAATTTCTTCGATGTTGGCACGGTTACCAGCGTAAGTCAATTTGTCCAAGACAGTGACGTGAACATCTGGATGATTGTTGTAAACATAGTGCACAAAGTTAGAACCGATAAAGCCAGCCCCACCTGTGACGATAATATTTTTATAGTCTGTCATGTTACTTCCTTATGATGTTTTTTAGTATTCGCAGTTCAGATTACAAATCTTCTGCTTTCAATGGTTTGACATCCTTAAGCAGCGGATGGTTCTTGTCTGCTTCTGAAACTTCTGCTTCTTCAAGATTTTCCCATTTGATGCCAAGTGTGGGGTCAGCATAATTGACAAAGGCATACTTAGGCTTCAATTCAAGTGCCCAGTAGTCGTTGACAAGGTAGCTGTAGGAAACAGTATCTGATAGCACTTGGAAACCATTTGCGACACCACGTGGCACGAAAATACCTTTTGAGGCATCAATGACTGTTTGGTAAGTGTTACCAAATGACTCACCTTCACGGAGGTCAACCCAAGAGCCTAGCACTTTACCGCCATCAGCGACTGAAATGTATTTGTCCCATGGTTCTGCATGTAGGCCACGAAGTACATTTTTACGTGAGAAGCTCACATTGTTTTGGAGCTTTCCTTCTGCAAAGAAACTTTCTGGAAAACCAAGTGGCACCATTTTTGCTTTTTGGAAGTTTTCTTTGAACCAGCCACGATTGTCTCCATGAACTGGAATATCAAATTCGAGCATTCCAGAAATACCTTCAACTGGACGCGCAGCTAATTCTTTTTCAAAAAATTGTTCTGTCATTAGGCTTCTCCAATCAAACGGAGCAAGTATTGTCCGTACTCATTTTTCTTCAATGATTGTGCTAAGTCGTGCACTTCTTCTTTGGTGATGTAACCCATGCGGTAAGCAATTTCTTCAAGGTTAGCTACCTGAACATTTTGCATGCGCTGAACAGTTTCAATGTATTGAGCAGCTTCAAGCAAGCTTTCGTGAGTCCCAGTATCTAGCCAAGCAAAACCTCGCCCCATAACTTCAACTGACAAGTTTCCACGGTCAAGATAAGCCTTGTTAACATCTGTGATTTCAAGTTCCCCACGAGGGCTTGGTTTGATGTTTTTAGCAATCTCAACAACATCATTGTCATAGAAATACAAACCTGTAACCGCATAATTTGATTTAGGGTGTTCTGGTTTTTCTTCGATTGAGATGGCATTCATCTTGTCATCAAATTCAACCACACCAAAGCGTTCTGGGTCTTTAACTTGGTAACCAAAGACAGTCGCCCCTGATTCTTTAGCGGCAGCTCGTTGCAACATAGCTGATAGACCTGGACCATGATAAATGTTATCTCCAAGAATAAGCGCAACGCTATCATCACCAATAAAGTCCTCCCCAATGATAAAGGCTTGCGCCAAACCATCTGGACTTGGTTGAACCGCATAAGACAAGGAAATACCAAATTCAGAACCATCTCCAAGAAGCTCTTCAAAACGTGGAAGGTCCTGTGGTGTTGAAATAATCAAAATTTCCTTGATTCCAGCCAACATGAGGGTTGACAATGGGTAGTATATCATGGGTTTATCATAAACCGGCATGAGCTGTTTTGAGGCAGCGCGAGTCAATGGATACAAACGTGTCCCTGAACCTCCTGCTAAAATAATACCTTTCATAGTAAGGTCTCCTCTTATATATTCATCTTTTTTATTATAGCATGAATTGAAAACACTGTCATCCTTTAGTTGGACTAATGTAGCGACAAACAGGGTAATCTGCTTCTGCCAACCATCCCTCTTGACCTAAAATAAGCATAGCTAATTCATGACCGATTAAAGGACCAACCGTCAAACCAGTAGAACCCAATCCGCTGGCTACAAAAACATTAGGTAAGTCTGGAATTTCTCCGTAGAAAGGTGAGAAGTCACTTGTATAGGCACGAATCCCCACACGCTCACGCGCTTCTGTTGCATCTGAAAATCTTGGAAAATAGGCTTGCGCTTCCTGCTCCATTTGATTTAACAAGTCATAGTCTACTGCCAAATCAAAGCCCATATCATTTTCATGACTAGCTCCCATGGAAATTTTTCCCTTGTTAAAAGGGATGATGTCCAATTCACCTTCGGGCATCACCACTGGATAAGTATCGGTCGCCAAATTATCAAAATAGTAATCACACAGTTGCCCTTTTTGCGGACGAACATCAACTCGGTAACCATGCTTCTCTAAAATCTCACTGAGCCAGGCGCCAGTTGCTAGGATGAGTTTGTCATAATGCTGTCCTTGAATTAAGTAGTCGGTGGCTGTCACTTCAAAATCAACTTTTTCCGAAATCACAGGAACTCCACTGGCAGCTAACAAGGTAGCCGTTAATTCTTCTCCCTCAACACGAGCCCCACCAGAAGCATATAAAAGCTCACCAAATCCCTCTAAGTCTGGAAAAAGGGTGTTAGCTTGATTTTTAGATAAGATTTTGAGTTCACCAATCAAGGGGGATTCTTCTCTACGTGACAAGGCTAAATCGTATAATTCCTCAAGCTTACTTTCATCCCTTTTAAGAATAAAAACGCCAGTTTGTTGGTAAAAATCAGTTGACTGACCAGCTTGTTTTAAATCTTCTACTAAGGTTTGGTAAAAGTCTGCTCCCAAACGAGCCATGCGATACCAAGCCTTATTGCGACGCTTTGAAAACCAAGGGCTGATAATACCAGCGGCAGCTTTTGTTGCTTGACCAAGGCCGTAATCAAAGACAGTGACATCGACCTCTTCTGATTTTGAAATATAGTAGGCTGCTGTTGCCCCAACCGCGCCTGCACCAATAATAGCAACTTTTGTCATGTGAACTCTCCTTACAAGTGATAGAAAGGATTGGTCGTAGCTTGACTTTCTAAAATCGTCACATCCCAATTATTTTCGGCTTTCCAAGCTTCAAATATTTCTGCTAGTTTGCTGACGAAGAGCACTTCGATATGGTGTCCTGGGTCAATAGCAAGTAGTCCGTTAGTAATCATTTCTTGAGCGGTGTGATAGTAGATATCTCCGGTTACAAAAACTTGGGCGCCAGCTTTGAGAGCATCTCGATAAAAGCCCTGTCCGCTCCCACCACAGATAGCAACTCGATCAATAAGCTCTGCTGATTTTTCATAGGCAACCAAGCGAACGCTATCCAAACGAAAGACTTCCTTCACCTTGAGCGCAAACTCTTCAAAGGTCTGGGGAGCAATCTTTCCGACACGACCAATGCCGTAACCATCACTAGTCGGTGTCAAAATGCTGGTATCGGTAATACCGAGCAAGTCGCAAAACCAATCGTTGAGCCCGTCTGGAACGATGTCAATATTGGTGTGGCTGACGTAAACAGCCACGTCATGCTTGATCAAGTCATGATAAATTTGATTCTGCGGATTGGCAACCAGATTTTTTAACGGATGAAAAATTGGCGCGTGCTTAACAATGAGTAAGTCAACATCTTTCTCAATCGCTTCTGCAACTGTCGTCTCACGAACGTCAAGTGCAATCATCACAGTTTTAATCTCTTTATCTAGACTTCCAATTTGCAAACCTGAAATGTCACCATCCATAGATAATTCTTGAGGGCAATAGGCTTCGTACCTGGCAATCAATTCTTTAGCTAGCATGAAGAGCCTCCTTAATAGCTACAATTTTATCTTCAACTACCTTGCGTTCGGCCACTTTATTTTCTGGAATCACACTGTAAGCGTGACTTAATTTTTGCAATTCATTTTTCCATTTAGCTAGAAATACCGGTGATTTCGTTTGATTGAGCATTGGTCCGAAACGGAGGTCTTGTGCTGACAAGTTCATCTCTCCATGTTCTGCGACGATGATTTCGTAGAATTTCTCATTCTCAGTGACCATGTCTTCTGCAATGATGCGGTAGTTGTGATGCGCTAGCCAGGCGCGTAAATCATCTTCACGGTTATTAGCTTGTAAAATCAATCGCTCAACGCTATCGAGTTTGCTCTGCCCATTATCCAAAATCTCAGCAATGAGACGCCCGCCCATGCCACAAATGGTGATGCAGGAAATTGCGTCGTCAGGCTCAAAAGCAGCCAAGCCGTTAGCTAGGCGCACATCAATCTTATCTGATAACTGGTTGCTGGCAACATTGGTTTGTGCGGACTCAAAAGGTCCCTTGACAACTTCGCCAGCGATGGCATAGTCAATCTGTCCGGACTGCACTAGATTGATGGGCAAATAGGCGTGGTCGCTCCCCACGTCAAGCAAGCGAGCACCCGCAGGTACGAGTTTAGCAACGGTTTGTAATCGGTGTGATAATTGTAATTCCATGGTATTTCCTTTAACTTTTGTCCTATTCAGTATAACATCAAAAAAGGTAAAAATAAAGAGAGCCCGATTCATCGAACTCTCCGTTGAGGTCTAATCTGCCCATAAATTCATAGCATTGAGGAAATCATCCGAGACAGACACTTCTGCCTGATGCTGCTGTTCACGCGCCAGCTTGCGCTCTTCAACCTGACGAAGGGTCGTAATTCCCTCGCGGCGCCAATTTCGCAAGATAGCATTGATGTAATTCCAATTAGTCTTGCCATTGAAAACCGCTTCTTTGAGCGCAGCACGAACCACATCTGGATCTGTGTGATCTTCCTGCAAACTTTTCTGCAATTCCTCCAACTCAAACGGACTGAGCATTCGCCCAAGCTCCCTCTCAAAGTCTGCCACCAAGTCCTTGAAAGTATTGGTCACTTGAGGTTGGGCTTGTGGCATGGTTTCATTTGGTTGATAAAGCAGAGCGTCAAGTTTGCTAAGAGCTGGACTAGCATCAAAGATAACTTCGATTTCACCATCCAGTTCGATGGTCTTCACATCCAGTAATTCTTGAGCAGTCAGATTTGAGATGGAACGATTGATGTCTGCCACCGTTTTACCCAGAGCTTCGGCAACCTGACTGGGTGCCAAGTCATCCATTTTAGTCGTATTTTGCATATAGAAAAATTGCCAGACTAAAAAATCATCTGCACTCTTAAAAATATCCTTAAAATGAAACAATAAATTTGTCGGTAAAATCACATTACCAGACTTAAAATGTTCAAAAAAACTCATACTACCTCTTTGTGCTAGCTATTTCTCTAGCTCTTCTAGCCGATATGGAGTTTCCTGATAAACTGCATAGTTCAACCAATTACTAAAGAAAGTTGTTGCTGCCAAATTCCATCGCATACGCGGTTTAGCGGATGGATCATCATTAGGATAATAATGCGCTGGAAGCTCGGGATTTTTACCCGCTGATAAATCACGCTGATATTCTTTGTCCAGTGTATCTCTATCATACTCAAGATGACCAAAACTATAAATATTTCGCAAATCCTTGCTGGCTACAATGGAAAGGCCAACCTCTGACCCCTCTACCAAAATGTCCAAGTCAGACTCTTTTTCAATATCTGAAGCCTTGATTTCTGTATGACGAGAATGTGGCGAGGCAAAGCTGTCATCAAAACCACGTAAGAGGAGATTATCCTTTGCGAGCACTTCTTGATCAAAAATTCCCGAAATCTTTTGAATCTTTTGGTCTACCAGCTGCTTTTGGATACCATACTTGTAATACAAACCAGCTTGTGCTCCCCAACAAAGATGAAGGGTCGAATAGACATGCGTCTTAGACCAGTCAAAAACCTGACACAATTCTTCCCAATAATCTACTTCCTCAAATGGTAGTGTTTCAACAGGTGCACCCGTGATAATCAAGCCATCATAAAATTTAGCCTTGACTTCATCAAAGGTACGGTAAAAATTCTCCATGTGTTTTGCATGGGTTGTTTTAGATTCATGACTTGTCATGTATAAAAAGGTCACATTGATTTGAAGAGGGGTATTTGCTAGCAGGCGTAATAATTGCGTTTCGGTTGCTTCTTTTGTCGGCATAAGATTAAGCACCAAGACTTCCATAGGGCGGATATCTTGATGGTCAGCTCTGCTATCGTCCATTATGAAGACATTTTCAGAACGTAAAATTTCTAAAATGGGTAATTCTTTATCGAGTTTGATAGGCATGAAAATATCTCCATTTCTATAATAATCATACTATTATTATAAAGCATGGAGATATAGTTTTCAATTATATAATTTCTTTAGTTGGTTATAGGTAAAGACTATAAGTTAACCTGGAAAGTTCATCAAGACTTTTGTATCGTATCCTTTAATGGCTTCGCGACCGTTCAAGCCGTCCAATTCAATAAGGAAGGCACAACCAGCAACGACACCACCAAGGCGTTCAATCATTTCAATAGTTGCTTTGACTGTACCACCTGTTGCCAAAAGGTCATCAACGATAAGTACACGTTGACCTGGTTTGATAGCGTCAGCGTGCATTGTCAAAGTGTCAATACCGTACTCTTTCTCATAGTCTGCTGAAATGACTTCGCGTGGCAATTTTCCTGGTTTACGGACAGGAGCAAAGCCAACACCAAGTTCGTAAGCAACTGGACAACCAACGATAAAACCACGTGCTTCAGGTCCTACAATCATGTCAATTTTCTTGTCAGTTGCGTACTGAACGATTTCACGAACTGCATAGCTATAGGCATTGCCGTCAGCCATAAGTGGTGAGATGTCACGGAAAGTGATCCCTTCTTGAGGATAGTTTTCAATTGATGCAATATAATTTCTTAAATCCATTTGTTAGTCTTTCTAAGGGTATCCCTAAAATGTTTTTACATTCAATTATAGCATATTTTTAAATTTTCGTAAATATTCTGCTTAATCGAATCAATTCCGAAAGTCTGTTTTTTGCCATCTATCACTCTTTGGAGGAACATTTTGACCATCAAAAAAGAATATGGTGTACACAAATCGCCCTGTTCAGTGTGATTTAGAATTGAAAGGAGTACTGTCCTCCCCAAAGGGGCAGACTCCACCCTTGGTCTTAAGGGAAACTTTTAAAGTTAAACAACCCAACTGGCTAACTGTGACGTCTGCCCGTGATTGAGCTTGTACAAGGCGAAGCCTACCATGACTAGACGGTGACCGCAGTTTTAGCCCAAGTCTCTAAGTTGTCAACGACTGCTTCTAAGTCTGTCATAAAACGTGAGAAACTGGCTGCCGATGGGGCATGGACTTTCTTGGAGCTCCCATCTTTTAGAGTAACATAGTGAGTCTCGAAGCCACAGATTTGACGTAGCTGACTGTTACAGTTGAGTTGACGAATCAGTTGCTTGTCAGTTTGAAATTGAAGCATTAATTTGGCAATATAGGCTATAAAGTAAGACTCAACGCTATAGTCTTGACGCCCTCCTTTACGTTTGGATTCTATCTGTTCAAGTAGACCTGTCTCCTCAAAGAGGTTGAGTTGTGTTACACTTTTCATTGTAAGACCTCGCTGTTTTTTTACAATTCTATTATTCGGAATTGATTCTAATCTTCCATGAGCCAGTCATAGATTTCCTGCGGCGTGCCCAAGGCCATCAACTCTTGGTATTTTACCAGAGACACGAGATTTTGATAGATATGGCTCTCCGAAATCTCACGTTTTTCCGCATCTTTATTGACTATCATGACACCATCTGTGATGGTCACAAAGCCTAACTCCTCAAAAATCTGAACCATTTTTACCAAAAGAATATCAGGAATTTTCAAATAGTGACTCAACTCTTTAAGTTTGTAGCGGACATCAAATTCTGGGAATTGATAGATGGTTTTGTAGAGTTTGGCAAATTGCTCGCGCGTGCCGTAACCGGCAAGATAATAAGACTTAGCTATTTGATTTTTGAAATAAATGGCTTGGAGGTGCTGTCCTCTAAAAAGAGATTTGAGCTCATTTGGATTTTCAGGAATGTCCAATAACACCACCGCATCTCCCTGCACTTCCTCATCAAGAACAGGCACCCCTTGTGGCAGCTGGCTATTTCGCCCACGAATGTCAAACAGTTGAATACCGTTCACGCGCGCATCTTCTAGCATCAGTTGAAGCGTTGTCGAGCCATTCCACACATTGACAGACAAGGTGACCGCTAATTCAAGTCCTTGAGCCTGTTGAAATTCTTGGACCTGCGCTCCCATGTCGAAAGCTACTAAATCAAAATCCTCACCAGCTTGGCTAAGTTTTAATTTGAGGTGAGCCCCGTTTTGTCCCATAGTACGGGCTTGTTTGACGGTGAAGTCTTTGAGCAAGAAAACAGGTTTCTTATTGTCCATACCAAACGGTGCTAATTTCTCTAAGCTACGAACAGTTTCTAAACTCAAGTCTGAAAAATGCAATTCGTCATCAATAGTCAACGTTTTTTTCTGACTCATGTCCAAATGATTATTTTCAATGTAACCACTGAGAACTTGAGAGAGAGCTGGCAGCTTGTCAGCCTCCAAAGTCATACCAGCAGCTCCGCTATGCCCACCAAAGGCGACGAAAAGGTCGCGGTGGTCATCAAGAGCCTCAAAAATATTGAGAGCCTCGACACTGCGGGCACTACCCTTGGCAAGTCCATTTTCGATGTTAAGCACAATGACTGGTTGACTGATTTGCTCAAGAATGCGTCCTGCGACAATCCCAAGAACACCAGGGTGCCAACCTTCCTTGGCTAAAACCTGTACAGGCTGGCTAGGATCAACCATGGCGATTGCCTCGTCAAAAATAGTCTGAACAATGGTTTTACGCTCTTCGTTTTTACCGTTAATCATTTTGGCAATGACTAGCGCTTCTTCATCGTCAAAGCCTGTCAAAAGTTCGATGGCTGGGTTTGGGTCATCCAGACGCCCCAAGGCATTGAGCTGAGGAGCAATTTTGAAGCCAATCGTTTCTTCATTCAAACTATCTGGGTCAATGTCAGACACTTTCATCAATTCTTGCAAACCGATGCGTTCTGTGTCTTTGAGAATCTGCAAGCCAACTCTGACCATGATGCGATTTTCATCTGTCAGACTCACCATGTCAGCAATAGTTCCAATGGCAACCAAATCCAGCATTTCGGTAGGAATAGATCCCAAGAGCGCGCAAGCTAATTTGAAAGCAACGCCACAACCTGCTAGATAGGAGAAGGGATAATCTGCTTCTGGATGTTCTGGATGGACGATAGCAAAGGCGTTCGGCAACTCAGCTGGCATGCTATGGTGGTCGGTCACAATGACATCTACACCTTGCTCTTGAGCATAGGCGATGGCTTCCTTACCGGCTACGCCATTGTCCACCGTAATAATAAGTGAGACCTTTTGCTGGTCAATGAAGTATTTGTAAACACTTTGGTTGGGGCCGTAGCCATCTGTGAAGCGATTGGGGAGATAAACCTGAGTCTCAGCACCCAGCATTTCAAGCGCCTCTTTCATGATAGAGGCTGAGATCATCCCGTCAGCGTCATAATCTCCGTAAACCAAAATCTGTTCATAATTTTCAATGGCTTGACGGATACGCTTAACCGCCTTTTCCATGTCATGGAGGAGATAGGGGTCGTGGAGATGTGACAAGTCTGCATTCAAGAAATCTGATAATTTATCTGCTGTATCAACGCCACGAGAATAGGCTATTCTGGCAACAGTTTCCGATAACTGTTCTTTTTTAGCAAGCTGAAAAAAGCCATCATCTGGCTCTTTTTCTAATTGTTTCCATTCATATTTTGATGAAATCATTTGTAATTAAAGACCTTTCTGGCAAAGAAATCTGCCGTCTTTGGAAATAGGGTATAGGCTTTGTGGGCGGCGGCTAGGGCAAAGGGCAAATTTAATTCCCGTTTATTCTTCCCTAGGCAAGCCACTGTCTTTTTAGCCACCTGGTCTGCTGTCAAGACATAGCGTCCAACGCTTTTAAGGTAATCTCCCGTTGGGTCCGCTGTGTCAAAAAAGCTGGTGGCAATCGGACCTGGATTGACAGTCGTGACATAAACGCCTTGCTCTGCTAATTCCAGACGGAGTGCATTTGAGAAGCCGATGACTGCAAACTTGCTAGCTGCATAAATAGAAGATTTGCTAGACGCAATCAAGCCAGCCATGCTAACGATATTAACAATATGTCCACTGCCCTGCTCTGCCATTTTCCGCCCAATCAAACGGGCTAAGGTCATAGAGGCAAAGGTATTGACATCAAACATGTCGCGAACCTCGCGGCTATCATAAGCGTCGAAAGCCTTAAAGGAACCGTAACCAGCGTTGTTGATGAGAATGTCCAGACGACCGAAATCGCGATAGATAGTCTCAACAACCTCTTCCAAGGCAGCGTCGTCCGTCAAATCAAGCGCCAGACAAGTCGTGTTAGGGCGGTGAGCGTAAAGTTTCTCCAACTTCTCCTTGCTACGACCAGCCAAAATCAAGTGGTCATTCTCTGCTAATCGGGTAACAATCGCTTGCGCCAAGCCACCTGACGCCCCTGTCATGAAGATAATACGTGCTGTCATTAAATCTTAACTTCCTCTAAATCACGGACTAGGTGCGTATTTTCAAAAATAGTCTGAGCATCCAGCTCCATTTTTTTACAATCACGACCCAAGAAACGAGCGCTAATGTGGTTGAGTAGGAGGCGCTTAGCTGAGGCCTCTTTAGCAACCTTGGCCGCCTGCATGTTCGTTGAGTGACCGTGTGCCTTAGCAATCTTTTCATCGCCTTTTCCGTAAGTTGATTCGTGAACAAGGACATCCGCACCTAAACCTAGACGTACGCTTGAGTCTGTTTTACGAGTGTCGCCAAGAATAGTGATAATTTTTCCTTTTTTGGGTGCTGAGATGAAATCCTTAGCAACAATCTTTGTACCGTCTTCAAGAACTACATCTTGACCATTTTTTACTTTTCCAAAGAGGGGACCAAATGGTACACCTGCTGTTTTCAGAGCATCTGCATCAAGCGTTCCTTCCAAATCCTTTTGCATCACACGATAGCCCACGCAGAAAATAGTGTGGTCAAGCTGTTCAGCATAAACCACAAATTTATCCGTTTCCATAATTTTTCCCAGTGAATTAGCGTCTAGCTCATGGAAATTGATGTGATAAGGCAAACGAGAACCTGAATTACGAAGGCTAGTCATGACAAAGGATTTAATGCCTGCAGGTCCATAGATGTCCAAGTCAGTTTGTTCCTCATTGGCTTGGAAGGCACGGCTTGACAAAAAACCTGGCAAACCAAAAATATGGTCACCATGTAAATGCGTAATGAAGATTTTTTTCACTTTTCGAGGACGAATCGTCGTTTCCAAAATCTGACGCTGAGTGCCTTCACCGCAATCAAACATCCAAACTTCATTGATTTCGTCCAGTAATTTCAAGACTAAACTTGAAACATTGCGGGCCTTGGCTGGTTGTCCAGCTCCAGTTCCTAAAAATTGAATTTCCATTATTGTCGTTCTTTCTAGTTTTTAATATAGAGAATTGCTTCGCGTCCTTGGCTGGCAAAGTACTTTTGCCCTTTGTAGTGGCTGGCTAAATCAAGAAGCTCGTCCTGATTAAAACTTGAGATTTTGATAATGCCACCTTTTAATTGCGACACATGGCTGAGCAGACTTGTCTCAGGAGTGATGTCTTTGGCATTTTTTTCATCCATATCAATTCTGGACATCTTGATACCTCGGTTATCTTGGTAGATTTTATATTGTGGGAAGACTTGTGCCAATTCAAATAAGACGGCCGGAGTAATCTTTTCATCAAGTTCTGCAAAAACACGCGCCTCTTCTTTGGCATTTTCAAAAGCGAAGCCAAATGATTTTCCTGTCAAATTCAAACGAATGAAGGGGTGATGTTCGTCGAAAGTTGGATGGTCGTTAAAAAGATTCAGAGCCTTAGACAAGTCTAAAAAGTAGTCAGTCGCTGCTTCTGCTCCTTGTTTTTGGTAGATTTCAGCAAAATAAGCATTGATAACGCTAGGCGGCGGTGTGATAAAGGTCAGCTTCTGAGCATCTGATAGTGGCGCCAGCACATTTTCCAAATAAACCTTATCAAGGCTAGTGAAACCGCCATATTTTAGGGCTAAATCAATGTAATTAGTCATAAAATTCTTCTAACCTCCATTTGTTCTTGTGGGCAATGTAACCCGAAATTTCTTCGTATTCTTCCTCGAAGCTGTAGCTGTCTAGGAGGGCAATTTTGTTGAGATCATAGAGTTTGTAGGCTTGATTTTGGTGGACTTTGATTGAAAACTCATCGAAAATGTGACGAATTTCATCAATAATCAAACAGCGAAGGAGGTCTCGGCTACCTTTTTCCTTAGCAGATATACGCACATTTGGAAAAGCGGTCGCAGTCAGATTGTCAGCCTTGTCCATCTTGTTGTAAACAGCCAAACGGGGAATGTCCTGCATGCCCAAATCAGTCAAAATATCCAGCACAACCTTCTCGTGCTCAGTATGGTTGGGGTCACTGGCATCGATAACATGAAGGAGCAAGTCAACATTTTTGCTCTCTTCTAAGGTTGATTTGAAAGCAGCCACCAGTTCAGTCGGCAAATCTTGAATAAAACCAACAGTATCTGTCAGAGTGACTTGAAATTGATTTTGCAAATAAATCTGCTTGGTTGTCGCATCCAAAGTCGCAAATAGTTCATTAGCTTCGTACTGTTTGTTATCCGTCAAAATGTTCATGATAGTTGATTTGCCAGCATTGGTATAACCTATCAGACCAATCTTAAAGGTATCAGAATCGATGCGTCTTTCACGAATGGTTTCACGATTTTTCTCAACAATTTTAAGCTGGCGCTCGATATCTGTAATCTGATTTCGGACAGCACGGCGGTTGAGTTCAAGCTGACTTTCACCAGGTCCACGACTACCAATCCCACCAGCCTGACGACTGAGCATAATCCCTTGACCAGCTAAGCGTGGCAACATGTATTTAAGCTGAGCTAAATGAACTTGCAACTTGCCTTCATGACTACGAGCTCGCATAGCAAAAATGTCCAATATCAACTGCATACGGTCAATAACTTTAACACCTAATTCAGCTTCCAAGTTAGTATTTTGACGTGGGGTTAGGCGGTTGTTGACGATGACCGTATCAATTTCAAAAGCATCAACGAGGTCCTTGATATCGGCTAATTTTCCAGAGCCGATGAAGGATTTACTATCATAGCGCTCACGCTTTTGCACCACACGGTCAACCACTTCTGCGCCAGCGGTTTTAGCAAGATTAGCCAACTCTTCCATGGACATGTCGAAGTTCTTACTTTCTTGCAATTCAACGCCTATGAGGAGGACACGCTCCTGCTTTTCTTGCGTTTCAATCATCTCATGGCTCCTTTCTTCCCGATAAATGCGTAATGTTTATTATAGCATAAAGACCAAACTTTTGGGGCTTTTACTATCTAGTTTTTCTTTAAAAACGCTTCTACAGCTTGGTTGATTTGTTGGCGATAGTCAGCTTCTCCGACCATGTAAAAGTCAACTGCCATGCGATTCTTGAACCAGGTAATCTGACGTTTCGCAAAGCGTCTTGTATTTTGCTTGAGGGTTTCAAGAGCTTGGTCCAAAGATTCTTGTCCTGAAAAATAAGGGAATAATTCCTTATAACCAATACCTCGGCTAGCCTGAACATCTGGATAATTATCGTAGAGCCACTTGACCTCCTCGAGTAAGCCCTGCTCAACCATAGCATCCACACGTTTATTGATACGGTCGTAGAGAACTGGTCGCTCATCATTGAGACCAATCAGTAAGGCGTCATAAGGACTTTTCGTATTTTTTAAATCTTGTCCAAATTTAGCCAGCTCCAAGGCTCGCATGGCACGACGACGATTAAGTTGAGTAATGGTGATGTCCAGCTCTGCTATTTTTCCAAAAAGCTCCTCATCCGTCCAAGTGTCCAACTCTTTGCGATAAGCTAGGAGCGCTTCTTGGTCCACATCACCTCCAAGGTGGTAACCTTCAAGAAGACTCTGTAGGTAAAGTCCCGTACCACCAACGATAATGGGAAGTTTCCCACGCGCCGTGATGTCCTCAATAGCAGCCCTAGCCCCCTCCACAAAATCAAAGGCAGAATAGGTCTCATCCACTTCACGGACATCGATTAGGTGGTGAATGGCTTGCGCTTGCTCTTTGGGTGTCGCCTTGGCCGTGCCAATGTCCAAGTGTTTATAAACCTGCTGGCTGTCGCCACTAATAATCTCACCATTGTAAGCCTTAGCTAGCTCAATTCCCAAGGCAGTTTTCCCCACCGCTGTCGGACCAACTACCGCGATAAGTTTAAGTTTTTGTGATGTCATACCTTCTCACTTCTGAATGTTTTTGCTTGAATTTTCAAGCTATTTTCGTTACCATTATTATAACATAGGACGAGGAACAAAACTCGTCATAGATCGGAGAATTATTATGGCTAAAAAATTCGCATTCGCAAAAGGTCTTGCTACTGGTGTGGTAGCCACTGTTGCAACTGTTGCTGGCGCAGCATTTGCTGTTAAGAAAAAAATCATCGAACCAGAAGAAAAGAAAGCGGCTTTCATCGAAGAAAATCGTAAAAAAGCGGCTCGTAAACGTGTTGCACACTAAGATAACCTTAAAAGTCCCCCTAAAGCATGTCTTAACTTAATGACATTGCTTTAGGGGGACTTTTTTGATACATCGCTAAAAGCTTTTCGGAACCACTAGCACAGCTAGTGGTTTTCGTGAGACAATAAAAGGTTAATCTTTCAAAATATCAGCCACAATGTTCTTCAAATCAGGAAGTAAATCCTCTTCAAACCAAGGGTTCCTTTTGAGCCAAATCTGATTTCGGGGGGAAGGGTGCACTAATGGCAAATAGGTTGGCAAATAATCTTGGTAGTGCTTCACCGTCTCCGTCAGATTTTTTTGCGCTGTCTTTCCCAGATAATATTTCTGCGCGTATTGTCCAATCAAGAGGGTTAGTTGGATATCAGGAAGCTCGTCTAAAATCGGCTTATGCCATTTGTCAGCGAAGCCTTTTCTTGGCGGAAGGTCTCCCGACTTTCCAGACCCTGGGAAATAAAAATCTAACGGAAGCACTGCAAATTTCCCCGAATGGTAAAATGTCTCCTCGTCAACGCCCAACCAATCACGCAAACGGTCACCTGACCTATCCTTCCAATAGAGTCCTGCTTCTTGCGTCTTTTGACCAGGCGCCTGACCAACAATGTTAATCCGCGCAGTCTTCGGTGCTGCAAAAAGTGGCGGAATACCAGCTTCGGTATAGCTTTTATTTTGCTCATCAGCTTGAATAGTTTGAAAAATCTCTTCAATCTTGTCCATAAACAGTCTCCTTATGGTAAAAGAGGCTGATCTGAGCTCAAACCTCTTCTATTTTCGCGATTTTACTTTTGAATCTCATCGTACAAGAGTATGGCTTTAGCGACATCTCGCGTTTTTTGACCACCGATATAGCGTTGCTTTTGATTTTTCTTCAAAAATAGCGAATTTTCAGGTGGCACAAAGAGAAAGCGATAAAGCTTTTGTCCGATAGTTTTCAAAATCTTATTTAATGAGTTCATAGATGGCTTCAGCGTAAATAGCTGAGGCACGGAAGAGGTCTTCCACATCCGCAAATTCATTAGCTTGGTGCATGGTATTTACATAGTCTGGGAACATAGCTCCGTAAGCAACACCACGTTTCAAAAGACGACCAAATGTTCCACCACCGATAACTTGTTCGTGTCCTTTAAGACCTGTTTGTTTTTCGTAAACGGCAAGCAATGTTGCTACCAATGGATCATCCATAGGAACATAGTGTGGTGTGTGTTCGTGTTCTGAAAGGGTTACCTTCTCAACGCCAGCAACTTTTTCAAGACCAGCTTGAATTGTCTTAGCATCAGTACCTTGTGGGTAACGGAAGTTGAGAGCAATGGTATTTTCAGCTGAGGCTTCATCAAAATTGAAAACTCCCGCGTTCATGCTAAGGGCACCCATGCGTTCATCAACATAGTCAACGCCAAGTTTCTTAGCGTCAAAATCGTTATGAAGAACATTTGCAGTCACATCGATAAAGGCTTTGGCTGGTCCTTCGAAGGCAAATTGGTTCAAGAAGATAGCCAAGTAAGTTGCACCGTTGATACCTTCTTCTGGAGTTGAACCGTGTGCTGATTTACCGTAAACAGTGACGATAAATTGACCATTTTCTTCTTTGATGTCGGCTGTGACAGGTTTGCCATCAACAAATGCATTCAATCTTGCTTGAAAGTCTGCTAGGTCTGTATCGGCAGAGAAGACTGCGGTTGCTGATTCTGGTACCATGTTTTCACGAAGTCCGCCAGTAAAGCTATGTAAGGTATAAGATCCGCTATTTGCCCCAGAGAAATGAAGGTACTCAGTGATGTTACCTTTTTCACCGTTGATGATTGGAAATTCTGCGTCTGGTGAGAATCCAAAGTCTGGTTCTGGAAGACCGACATTTGCGAAATAGTAATCCATGTCGCCCCAGCCTGATTCTTCGTCAGTACCAACGATGAAACGAACGCGTTTTGAAACTGGCAAGCCAAGTTCTTTGATGATTTTCAAAGCATAGTAGCAAGCCATTGTAGGACCCTTGTCATCTGATGAGCCACGTGCATAAAGACGACCGTCCTTGATAACAGGTTCGTAAGGATTTGTCTCCCAACCGCTACCAGCAGGCACAACGTCCAAGTGAGCGAAGATGCCAAGCTCTTCTTCACCTTGACCAAATGTGAAGTGACCAGCGTAGTTATCGACATTTTTAGTTTCGTAACCATCGCGCTCTGCCATTGCTAGGAAATGATGAAGAGCTTTCACTGGGCCAGGGCCAAATGGGTGTTCAGCGTCAGCTTGGCTGTCGTCTCGTTCTGAATTGATGCGAAGAAGGCTAAATAAGTCTTCCATCATAGCATCTTTGCGTTTTTCAACTTCTGCTTTAAAATCTACAGTTGTCATGTGTTCTCCTATTTTCTAAGTTTTTTAACGGCGTTCGATGATTTCGTCAACTGGCAAGCGGTAGCTTGGATCAACTTTGGCATCCGAATAACCAACCGTAATCAATAGTTCTGGGCGGAAACGTTTATCAATGTCCAAAATGTCATTGGTTAGAGATTTATCAAATCCAAGAATCATATTCGATGCGATGCCTTGGTCTGTCAAGGCAAGGACCAAATTCATTGCCACAATCCCAGCGTTGAGAGCTAGATATTCTCCCTTAACTTGGTCAGAGAATTTAGCATAGCGTGGTGGCAAAGTTTCCATATAATAACCAATCAAGTCATCAGGCAAATTGCGGCGTCCGACGCGGGCAATTTTGCGTGATCGTTGAATCAAGTCAGTATCTGTAAACAAAGCAACGACATATTGCGCTTCTTCGACTTGTTTTTTATTCAAGTCAGGGAGGTCTTTAGCTAAGTCAGCTTTTTTGTCCTCAACGACAACAAATTTCCAAGGTTGGATATTGTTGGCTGAAGGGGCAAGAGTCGCAATTTCAATCGCTGTGCGAACATCCTTGAAATCGACTGGCTTGTCATTAAATGTCTTAACGGCGTGGCGTTTTTTATTGAGCTCTAGAAATTTCATAAGCTTTCCCTTTCTAATGTTCCGTCCTTCTATTTTAACACTTTTTGAAAGAGGTTTCAGCTATTTCGGTTAACTTTCCTAGTTTTTATCTATTATTCATTGAAATTAAAAAATGATTTCTGATAGTTTAGTTAAAAAATCCGTTACTCCCTCAGCTTCCATTTGCTATTCGTGATATAATAGACTCATGTTACAAACGATTAAATCAAGATGGGCTGAGCGTTATCCGGTTTTTAGACGTTTTGTTCTCGTGTCAATCATTCTCTACCCATTTTTAAATTATGTTGCCAAGGGTATCCTCAGTTACCTCTTCAAGCGTGTCTTGGGACAGGCCAATATGACTGGGTTGACCACTGCTAACTTCGCTCAGCTCTTCAAACATCCTTTAGCCATTCTGCTTTTTCTGGTCTATTTGGTGCTCTTGACTGCCACTATTATCTTCGAATACACGGTGCTGACTAGGGCTGTTACTGGACAGACTCAGCGCAAAGATATTATCAGCGATTTCAAGCAACTGCCGCAAAAAGCCAAGGAATTACTGAGCCCTCAGCTATTCTTCTTTGTTCTTTATCTCATCATTCTCCTTCCCATCGCTAACTGGGGACTCAATTCAACTCTGCTCCAACGCTTTAAGATTCCTTCCTTTATCAGCGGTGAATTGTTAAAGACGACGCAAGGGACTTGGCTGTATGGTGGTTTGATGACCTTGGTGGTTTACCTGAACATCCGTCTCATTTATTTTTTACCGCTCTACATTATCGGCAATGACACGCCGAGACAGGCTATGAAGCACAGCTGGGACTTGTCGCGTCGAAAAACCTTGTCTAATCTCAGCAGGTGGCTCCTTCCAACAGCGCTAGCCTTTCTCCTCGTCAGCCTGCTTGACACGGGGCTAGTCGGCCTCTTTACGCTGCTGGATCCACAAGGTAACTCACTCCTACTTGAGACTGCCTTTTACAGCGGTATCACTGGGTTCAGCTTCATTTTCAACCTCAGCGTCAAGTACTTCATCATCAGTATGGTTTGCCGTCACTTGCTTTCTTTGGGGAAAATAGCAGAGCAGAAGACCAAGGCCTTTCCTTATCAGAGGACGGGACGGTGGCTTATCGGAGCTACTCTTATCTTCTGGCTGGGCTACAATGCTTTGGACCTTTACCTAGTGCAATCGAATCCTAGCGAAGTCATGATTGCCCACCGTGGTGATATCGAAAATGGTGTTGAAAACTCTATCCAAGCCATGCAGGCTGCTCATAAAGCTGGGGCTAATTTTTCGGAAATGGACGTGCTCATCACCAGGGATAAGAAGTTTGTCATTGCCCATGACAATAATCTCAAGCGCTTAGCAGGTATTGACAAAAATATTTCCGATATGACTCTTTCGCAAGTCAGAAAAGTCACCCTCAAAGAAAATGGGTTTACTAGCAAGATCCCGACCTTGGAAGAATTTCTAGCTGCTTCTGACAAGATTCACCAAAAACTCTTCATCGAGCTCAAACTGACAGGTAATGAACCCAGTGATTACAAAAAACGCATCACCGCTGAACTCAAACGGCTCAAAGTTTGGGAACAAGGACACCGCGTCATGTCTATGGACAAATCAACCATCGAATATGTCGAGACTAAGCTACCTCAAATTATCACAGGTTACCTGATTTCCTTCCAATTCGGACCACTAGCCAAGACCAAGACTGACTTCTACGCTGTCGAAGAATTTTCTTACAATGACCTCTTTGCTCTCTACGCTGAAAGTCAGAAAAAAGATGTTTATGTCTGGACTATCAACGACGAACCAACCATGCAACACATCCTGATAAGCTCAGCCAACGGTGTCATCACTGATAAACTAGACCTCTTCAAAGAAATCAAAAAAGACCAAAAACAAAACCAAAGCTACTTTGACCGCGCCATGCGACTTTGGGATATTAAGCAGTAAAAGAGTCTGGGAATTATTTTGTCCCAGACTCTCAATGTAAAATAAAATACAACCTATTTTATCATAAAGTCAAAATTTTTAACATAGAAGCAAATGTATGCTGACCTGCAAGATATGCAAAGTCACTCTGATGTAGCTCATATCATTATCCTAGGCAGTCATATTGATTACGAAGAAATTTTCAATAATCATTGCTCTGTTTTTAGCGCAATAATTGAATGAATAAAAAACTCAAAAGGTCTTGGAACCACATAACTGTTCCAAGGCCTTTTACACATTCTCTTAATTAAAATACTTTATCTAACCACCGCATACCCAGCAGCTTCCAAAACTTCAAGCGCCTTGTCAAAGTCTGCCGTCTTGGTTAAGACATAATCAGTATTATAAGTCGATAAGGCAAAGATACTAATTTTTTCTTCAGCTAGCAAGCTAGAAATTTTCGCCAAGATCCCAACTAGGGAGAAGTCCAAAACTCCCTCAATACGAAAGCCTGACCAACCTTCATCTACTTGTGTCGTATTTTCAGGCACGTCCTTGCTGTAGCAAACTAGCGACTTTTCTTCATCCGTTTGACCGACAAAGACGAAGTCGCTATCCCAATTGACTTGGGAATAATCTGCAACTTGGCAGACTGTTAAGGGTTCTAAAATTGGTTTAAGACTTAACATAGGGTCACCTTTGATAAATAGGGGTTATGGAGTGAACTTTACAACTCTAAAGTTCATGTTTTTTTGTCATATTGATTACTCAACATTGATTCATGCCACCAGATTCGAAAAGTCGCAGACTTAATGACCTAGAATAAGGAAGCGAAGCAACCAAAGTAGACTAAGGTGCAAGGGATAAAAGGACATAGAAACCCCATTTTACCCAAGTTGGTGAATAACCACGTTGCTCATTGTAGGCTTTTAGAAGCGGAATCGTCAGTAAAATTCCAAATTGAGCTAAAAAGCAGGACAAATTATAGGGAGTTGGTCCATCTAACAGATTGCTTCCCAAAAGGAGAGCCATTATCAAAAAGGGAGTGATAATCACCTTGCTGATGCCATCAGGCTTTTGATAATTTTGGTAAAATCCCCAAATAATGAGAGTGCATAAACCTGCCAGTCGGAAAAGAGGGTTAAGATGGCAAAAATGAGCACTATCAGAGCTACAAAGACAGACCGTTTGACCTTTTCCAAAGCCATCATCATGAGGACTCCCATCATCAGAGTGAACATAATGTTATTAAAATAAGGCACGGGAAATCCAGGGTCGAATAGGTTCTCAAAAGGGATGATGGAAATCAGCCCCAAAAATAGCTAGGCGCCCAACATACTTCCACTTGCTATGGGGGTAATGGAAACCCTCAACCAGCAAGTAGGCCATGATAGGAAAAGTCAGTAGACCGATGGCCAGATAGATAAAATTTCAGACAGGTGGGTTGTAGACATATTCAAAGTATGCCCGATATGATTGATAAACATGGCAATGATAGCCACGATATTCAGATGAAAAGCATTGAGTGATTTAGAAGATTTCGACATAAAAATTCCTTTCTTTGCTGTTATTATAGCACTTTTGCTAAGTCATCAAACAAAGAAAGGAATTTTTATAACTTTATTTTCGTCATATTAACTGTGGTTACTCTCTTGCTGGTAGATTTTTTATAAATATGAGCAGAGTCACTTGGGATAAGGCAGTATTTTTCTGAATCCAAGCAGATTCACTCTGGATAACACAGTATCTTTTCAAATCCACTCGGATTCGCTTTGAAAACTGTAGTATTTTTTTGAATCCAGTCAGATTCACTCTGGGGACTGCTGTATTTTTTTAAATCCAAGCAGATTCACTCTGAAGACTATAGTATTTTTTAAAATCCGACCAGATTAGCTTTGAAAACTGTAGTATTTTTCTGAATCCAAGCGGATTTACTCTGGAGACTAGGGTATTTTTTAAAATCCAAGCGGATTCGCTCTGAAGACTATGGTATTTTCCCAAATCCGACCAGAGTCGCTCTGAAGACTATAGTATTTTTCCAAATCCAAGCAGATTCGTTCTGAAAACCGTAGTATTCTTTTAATTCAGTCAGATTCACCTCGGCGTTCGCGAAATTTTCGCGATGTTGAAATGTTTTACCTCGGCGTTCATGAATTTTTTCGCAATGCTAAACTGTTTTGACTCAGCCTTCGCGGATTTTTCGTCATGTTGAACGTTTCATCTGCAAATTACCTACCCCATTTGACCGCGACTTTACAGTTTAACATCAACTGAGGGAGCTACTTGCTCCGCATCAGTTGTTTCTTGATTCAACTTCTGCAAAATCGCCTTGGCGACTGGACGCGGAATCCCGCAGGTCACGATATCCTCGATGTCTGCCTTTTGAATATTAGGCAGGCTCTTAAAATGTTTCATGAGTAATTGCTTGCGCTTAGGTCCAAGCCCTGCAATGCCGTCCAGCTTGCTTGAAAATGAATTTTTTGAGCGAAGCTGGCGGTGGAAAGTGATAGCGAAGCGGTGAACTTCATCTTGAATCCGATGAAGGAGGAAAAATTCCTCAGAATTCCTTGGTAATTCTACCACCTCAAGCGGCTCTCCAAAGAGCAATTCGTGGGTCTGATGCTTGTCGTTTTTTTGCAGACCAGCGACTGGAATATCTAGTCCCAAGCGGTTTTGAATGACATCTTTAGCGATATTGACTTGGCCTTGCCCACCATCGATAACAATCAAATCTGGTGGCGTCAAGCCGTCTTTCATAACACGACTGTAACGGCGGTAAATGACCTCGCGCATGCTGGCATAATCATCAGGACCGACAACGGTTTTAATCTTAAATTTACGGTAATCTTTCTTACTTGGCTTACCGTCCACAAAAACCACCATAGCAGCAACTGGACTTGTCCCTTGGATGTTGGAGTTATCAAAAGCCTCAATGCGAGTTGGCTTGGGAATATTGAGAAGTTCCCCAAGATTTTCCACCGCACCGTGGGTCTTACGAATATCTTTTTCCAAGAGGTCAAATTTCTGTTGCAGACTCACACGCGCATTTTTCGTCGCCAAATTGACCAACTGCTTCTTCTCACCACGCTGTGGCTTGATGAGTTTACTATCTACAATGGCCTTGACCAGCTCTTCATCAATGTCCTGCGGAATGAAAATTTCCTTAGGCAACAGGTGCTTGGTGTCTTGGTAAAATTGTCCCATGTAGGTCAAGAAATCTTCTTCTGGTTCATTATAGTAAGGGAACATATTGACATCACGCTGGATGAGTTTCCCATTACGGACGAAGAAAACCTGCACACACATCCAACCCTTATCAACATAATATCCGAAAATATCACGGTCCATCATGTCTTGGTGGATGACACGTTGTTTGGTACGAAGAAGACTAACGGCTTCAATCAAATCTCGATATTCAGCAGCGCGTTCGAATTCCATTTCAGAAGACATTTTCAGCATCTTCTCACGCAGACCGTCAACAATTTTGTCGTCCTTGCCGTTCAAAAAGTTCTTGATGTCCTCGACAAGACCATCCCAATAGGCCTTGTCAGTCTTGCAAATGGTATGGGCATTACATTGCCCAAGATGGTAATAAAAGCAGACCTTGTTGGCTGGGTTGGTACATTTTTTAAAAGGAAAAAGGCGATCCAAGAGCCGCTTAATCTCCATGGCTGCGCCCGAGTCAGGATAAGGACCGAAGTAAGTGGCGCCATCCTTCTTGACCTGACGGGTAATCATAAGGCGAGGGTAAATCTCATTGGTAATCTTGATATAAGGGTAAGAGGAATCATCCTTGAGCTTGATATTGTACTTGGGCATGTTCTCCTGGATGAGGTTAATCTCCAGCAAAAGCGCCTCGGTATTTGACGTCGTGACGATATACTCAAAATCCTCGATTTCAGACACCAAAAGCTCTGTCTTAGTGTTATGACTTCCGTGGAAATAGCTGCGCACACGATTCTTAAGATTCTTGGCCTTGCCCACATAAATAATAGTCCCATTCTTATCCTTATGCAGATAACAACCTGGACTATCCGGCAAGAGTTCTAGTTTATGTTTAATCAGTTCGTTCATAGCTTTAATTATAGCAAAAAATCCACCACGGAGGTGGATTTGAGATTATTGATAGCGTCTGCGAATCTTCTTCAACCGCTGATTAAGCGCCAAGCCACAGACAAAGATTCCCACAATCAAGCCAACCCAGTAACCGTAAGGACCAAGTTTGGTGGTACCATCTAGAATCAGGGCTAGGGGCAGAGATATTATCCAGTAGGCACCGACACCGATGATAAATGGCATGGTGGTGTCCTTGTAACCACGCAAAATTCCCTGTATGGGTGCTGCATAGGCATCTGCAAATTGGAAAAAGAGGCTGAAAGTTAGGAAAGTCGAGGTTATTCGTACAAAATCTGGGTTACTGTTGTAGAGCGCAGCCACATTTTCTCTGAAAATAAAGAGGAAACTGAGGGTACAGATGGCGAACCCTACGGCTGTTAGGCGACCGAGTTGGCTGTATTCTTTGGCATCTTGATAACGGCGGGCACCTACTTCAAAGGAAACAGCGATGGACAAGGCTGTCGAGATGCTCAAAGGAAAAGCATACATCAAGGAAGCGAAATTCATGGCAGATTGGTGGGCGGCGATGATTTCTGATGAAAATTTTGCCATGAAGAGTCCAACGACAGCAAAGATAGCGACTTCCGCAAAGACCTGCAAGCCGATTGGCAAGCCAAGACGGACATCATCCTTGATGAGATGGCAATTCACCTTTTCAAACTGCCAAACTCGGTAGGTTTTTATTTTGGGGTAGACCGACATAACCACTGCTATCACGATAAAGACCGCCCAGTAGGTTAGCGAAGTCCCCAGACCAGCGCCAGCGCCTCCCAAACTTGGGAGGCCAAATTTTCCATAAATCAAAACGTAGTTGAAAAAGGAATTAAAGGGCAAAATCAAGAGCATCAGGTACATGGACATGCGGGTCAAGCCCAGCGCATCGAAGAAAGATCGGCAAATGCTAAACAAAATCAGGGGCAAAATGCCAATCGTGATGTAGGACAGGTAGCCCAAGCTAACCTTGAGAACTTCTGCCTCCAAGCCAATGTGTCCAAGGATGGGCTTTGCGATAAACTGAACAATCAAAAAAAACACTGCCGATAAAATCAGCCCCAAGTAGAGAAATTGATGAAAATCTGTCTTAATTTTCTCTCTTTCTCCCCGTCCCAAGTGGTGTCCGACAATAGGAACCAAGGCTGAAACAATCCCCGTCACCAGGGTGAAGAAAGGGTTCCATAGATTACTAGCCGTCGAGACACCCGCAAGATGCAACTGACTAAATTGCCCAGTCATGACATTATCGACAAAACTAGCCGAATAATTGGCGAACTGATAAATTAGAACTGGGATAAATATTTTGAAAAAGAGCCATAATTTTTCGCTTTTGTTGCTTGTTTTATGCACAGTTTTCTCCTAACTTACTTAATCGTCCTTCCATTGTAACCCAGTTTGATGGGCAAGTCAAAGTTAGTCACATAAAAAGGCTGGGTACTGCTGTTCCAACCTTGACTGTGATTAGTTATTGTTCACATTTTCCAACCAACGCTTAATCATGACTTCGTTGTCGCCTTTTAGGGTGAAGTAAGAGCCACGAATGGTGTCGGCTAGTTTTGACTTCTGACGAGCAAACTTAAACTTGTCGACTAGCTCTGCTGGAATTTCCATGCCGTCAGACAGTTTCACACCGACTGCGCGTTTCTTGAGGTTATCTAGCTCGTACAAGACATTGATTGCCAAGCCGTCTTCATAAAAGACGTGGGTCCAAAGGATGCGAGCTTCCAAAAATAGCTGAGCAATTTCCAAAGGTTTAGCTGCAAAGACCAAGCCACGCTCGCGTTCGAGTAGATCGGTGATGTCAGCCATCAATTCTGGGCGTTCTACTACCGGGAACGTCTCAAACTCAACTTTGAATTTATTCCAGAAATAACGGGCTTCATTAGCGCGAAGCCCTGCTAGCGCGTCTGCAACAGACGAAGTCTCCAATCTAATCTTTGGGACCGAGTACATGATTCAGTCCGATAAATGCATAACCTACCAGTACGTAAGCTGTCATGATGACCAGCGAATTGATTCCAATAAAGCCTTGCTGAATTTTGGTAATTCTATTTTAGAACATCTCGAAAAATTTAAGTTGGTAGTGTACGTGGTATTTTCCCTATCAAAAATACCCACACATTACCAACAAATTTGTAAATAAAAAAACAGAATTGAATTTCAATTCTGCCCATCTCTTTATATTCCAAACTTTTGAAGCTCTTTTTCAGTTACTAGAGTCAATAGATTATTTTGAAGTACTACAAAAATGTCAACTGACTCTAACAATGCCTTATTAAGTCTATTCTGCCAACGATGTGCTATAACTTGATTAGTTGTGAAATATCCTGGGATCCATATCCTTATCTAAATTACGAACCCCAACAAGCCTAAATAGATTGCTAAAGAAATCTCGTAACAACTCCTCTAGTTCCACCTCATTTTCAAAAATGATTTCTTCCATGGTTTTCTCAAACAAATCTACATAACTTTCAAGGGTTGAAATACTAATAAAGTTATCTCCCCCTTTATACTTTGCCGTTTCGATATTACTAATATATTTCTTATCAGTAATATCTCCTTGCCTAAAACCAGTTGCTTTTCGAAGATTCTTACAGCGAGTTGAGATTGACTCAACAGGTTCTTTTTCAAAATTAAATAAGGGCATACATATTACTCCTCTGTATCATGTTTTAAAAAATATATTTGCATACTTTTCGGTTTATAACTTTAACGAATCCTAAAATAAAACTTCATACCTTTTTCACTTTTTTCAAATCCGTAAGGAATAGCAGAATTGAGCAAGATACTCTTGACCACAAAAAGTCCCAAGCCATTGCTATTGTCGTCCTCACTTCCGGAAAATAAGTTAAAAGATGAATCTATCTTTTCGTTATCTAAAGGTTCGCAGGTATTTTCGATAAAAAAGCAGTCGTTTTTTGTGCTAATCGTTATCTCTCCATTTTCATAGGAATATTTTATCGCATTACTAATGAGATTTGTCAAAATCTTATTAAGAGCACGTTTTGACATGTAGACCTCTTCTGTCGTTAAGAAATTTTGTATCTCGATATGCTTATGCTGGGCTAAGAGGGCGTAATCTTCTAATATCCTCTGAACCTCCTGATTGAGATTGACATGCTCTTTGTCGTTTTCTAATTCTTGGAGAGATGAGATGGTCACTATGTCAACAATCATACTGGTCAACTTATCAATCTTCTCAAGCGATACATCCAGATACTTATCCCTGTCTTTATACTTGCCTACCTTGTACTTCATATTTTCCAAGAGAACCCTGAGGCTGGCAAGGGGCGTCTTCAACTCGTGCGACGTACTGCGTAAAAATTCGACTTTTCTTTTTTCAAGATTGATAATTTCCTTATTCTTTTGATCTAGGTCATCTATCACCCCTAACAATCTGGTGTATAGAGTATTAATCTGATTTTTTAGACTGCCTATTTCATCGTAGGAAGTGACCTTTAAAAGGGCACCTTTTTCCAAATTCATCATATGATTAGTCATTTTTGTAATATCCACAATGGGAGATACAATGATTTTTGTGTAGAAATAGGAAATGATCATCGAAAAAATAAAACTAATAATAATTGTATAGGGTAAAAAAGACAGACTAATATCTTTTGCCTCTCTTTTCATGTCTTTTGAAGAGATAAATTGCAAGACTAAAACCCCACCTGTGCTGGTATGAATCTTTCTTTCTTCTATAATTAGAGAATTATCCTGACTATCACGGTTTATTGTTATCTTATCCTTGACATCAACCGCATTATCCATCGTATTCGTTTTCAGCAAAACTTGGACATCATCATTTTTAGAAAACAGCTCTAATGTTTGATGGATAAAAGACGAATCCTTACCATCAATTGTTTTTGTTAGTCTGTCTGCGGTATGCCTAATACTTTCTTTTCGATCAGCTAAATAAGTGATTGGAAAAATAAAATAAATCAGCAAATGACTGATGATGATCAACGAAGACATAATTGCAAAGGTATATATAAATATTTTTGGAAATAGTTTTATCTTTTTCATCTTATCGTCATCTTATATCCCACATTTCGGACGGTCTCTATACAATCCAAGCCTAGTTTTTTTCTCAGTTCCTTGATATACACATCGACCACCCTGTCATATGGAATAGGCTCATCTTCCTTCCAAACGCCGTCTATAATCTGATTTCTAGTTAGCACAATATTTTCATGTTGTAACAAAAGTTCCAAGATTTTTAGCTCCTTAGCATGAACAGCAACTTCTTTTCCCTGATAGGTCGCCGTGTAACTTGAAAAATTCACTTGGCAATCCTTATAAGTGAAAGTCGAATAAGAAGTATAATACCTTTTTATTATAGTATCCACCCTTGTTTTAAGTAGAGAAAGCGAAAACGGCTTTTCGATATAGCCATCACACAACTCCGAAAAAGCCTTAATTTTAGAATCATCATCATTAAAAGCAGTCAACATCAAAACAGGGATACTACTCTTTTTTCGGATACGATGGAGTACTTCTATTCCGTTTAACTTTGGTAGCATAATATCCAATAAGACCAAATGAACATCGTTATTTTCAAACGTCTCAATAGCCTCTTGTCCGTCCGAAGCCGCAAAACAATCATAATTATGTTCTTCTAAAAATTCACAGATTCCTTCTAAAATTGTCTGCTCATCTTCTACGACTAGTATATTCATTTTCCCCTCCTCTATTACACTATAGCACAAGTTTGCTCATCTTTCCAAATTTATCCTATACACAGATAAAAAACCATCTATGTCAGACTCAGTTCTCTGAAAAACACAGATGGCTGTTGGTTTATTTTTAAGCTAGCGTGTTAGATTTAACCAATTTTATTCAATATCTGTCAATAATTCTTTTGGATGTTTTCGTAGCATTTTTTGAGAAGATAACAGTAGAGCTATCAACATGATAATGATACCAGCAATGATTACATAAATCATGTCTATTGAACGGATATGAATATCGAGACTGGTTAGGTATTTATTAAAGCCATCGACTTCAGCTCCCCCACCAAGATTGGCTGAAGTAGCTTCTGAGGCAGTCTTTTTAGCAATGTCTGATGTAACACTATTTAATATACTATTTGCGATTGTCTTACCTGTATGATTTGCCAAGAAGTAAGATCCAATAAAGGCAAAAACGCCAATGGTGAGCACTTCCATGATAAATTGACCTAGTATATGAACTTTGGTGATACCAAGTGCCAGCATAATACCAATCTCTTTTTTTCTAGCATTGATCCACAATAGCAATAGCAGACTTAGAACGAGACCTGCAAAGACTAAGCTACCTATGAGCAAGGTATTTGCTACTTTGTAAATACCAGAGATAGATTGTTGCAAGGCTGGATAATTGTTTGAGCTCTTAATGAGATCGTAAGACTGCCAGTCAATGTCTAGTTTTTTCATCTTTTCGATAACACTATCAATGTCTTTGTCTCCATTAACAAAGAAAGTAGCGTCTTGATATGTGGCAGTATCTTCGGTATTGCCATATAATTTAGCTGCTGTATGAAGATCTGATACGATATTATTTTCGTAAAGTTCTTGTGAGTAGGAAACGTTGGCCTTGTTTTTACCCTCAAATAATCCTACTATTTCTACTTCTACTGTTTCGTTAGCTTGCTTTTCATTATCAGCATCGTAAAGATTAGATTTTAGTTTAATCTTATCTCCGATTTTGAGTTTATTTTTTTCCGCCAAATCCTTATGTAGGATAACTTTGTCCTTATCCCCTGTTTTTAGATGTCTTCCTTCTACCAACTTAAAGGACCCGGAGACAAATTTGTCTTCTTTAGAAGAGTCATTCACCCCCGTCAGCATGACTGCCTTACCAAAAGTTTTTGCTCTTTCAACACTTTGATTTCTCTTGGTTTCTTCTGTTTCAATGATATCATGATCGACCAAATCACCAACGGCATTAATCCGTTTGATATAGCTTTCAATCTCTTTTGAACTTGAAATTTTTTTGATATCTTGGCCTTTGACATTTCCTGCACCTCTGGCAGTCCCTTGATTGACTCTTCTATTGATTTGAATGGAAAAGCTATTGGTAATATCTTTAAAGGTTTCCTTTGAGGCCTCGGTAGTTGCATTTTTTATCGATAAGCTAACCAAACTAAGTGTTGCCATGACTAAGATAACAGCAAAAATAACGAGGCTCTTGAGTCTTTTTCTTGTGATATATGATAATGCGTTTCTAAACATACCTTTCTCCTTATCTAAACTTCTTTAGCAGCAACTTCCTGTAAGCGTTTATCTGTTATCTCCAATACAATATCTGCTGCTTTTGCCACTTCCTTACTGTGAGTCACTACGATGACGCATTTATTTCTTGATTTTGCCAATTTATGAAGCATTTCAATAATTTCAAGGGCAGTGTGTTCGTCTAAGTTTCCTGTCGGCTCGTCAGCTAATATGACCGGTGCTTCAGATACCAAGGCTCTTGCGATAGCCACCCGTTGCTGTTGACCACCTGATAGTTTCATGACATTGCGATTGATTTGTTGTTTGTCTAAGCCTAATTCAAGTAAGATGTCTTTGCCTGCTTTTTTATTGACCAAACGAACATTTTCCATGGGGGTCAAATAATCAATCAAATTATAATTTTGAAATACCAAGGAGACTTGTTTACTTCTATGATGACTGTACCCCTTTGTGGCAATGTTTTCGCCTTCAAATTGTATCTCGCCATTTACTGGGACATCAAGACCTGCTAGCAAGGATAGGAAAGTGGACTTCCCTGCTCCAGATTTTCCTACGATAGCATAAAATTTTCCTAATTCAAAATCCGTACTGACATCAATTAAGATATTTTCTTTTGAATCTTTATAACTATAGCTCACATGTTTCATACTTAATACACTCATTTTAATAACTCCTTAACTTATTTTTGATAAAATTTCCTTTGGTTTTTTCAGTAAGAATATTCCTGAAGTGACTAAAACCGATAAAACGATGATAAAAATCATCAAACCATAGCTTTGTGCTACCACCAGCACATTACCACTTGTCATCCTTGCTTTGTCTAGCATACTGATGAGTTTACCGTTAGCTATCATCTCGCTGACTATTTTTCCTGTTGCAATATAGCCTACGATAGTCGAAATCACTAGACTAGGGATAGATAGAAAGACCAATTCCATGATAAATTGTCCGATAATGTCTTTCTTTCCTATGCCGATAGACAAGAGTATGCCGATTTCATATATTCTTTCTCTCAGCCAGAGTATCAAGATGAGAGAAAGGACAACACAACCTCCTACAATGATGGAATAGGTGATGATTTGTATGATTCCTTTAATGGAACCCACTGTACTAGATATGCTATCAAAGTTTTTTGTATTTTTTTCTAGCTCGATTGTCGACCAATCAATTCCCATCTTTTTCACCTTTGAAATCACCTTCGCCATATTTTCTGGGCTATTGACAAAATAGGTGGCTTGTTTTATCTTTTCATCATTTGGGGCGATACCAGCTATTTTTTGACTGGAATTATAATCGATAAAAGCCATATTTTCACTATAATCAGATGAGAATCCTGTATAGCTCTCTTGTTTTTTCCCAGAAAAAATTCCAACGATTTCATACTGATTTTCCGTGCCTGTCTTTGGACTTCCATCTTTGGCAGGCTGACTATCTACTGTGCACTGTTTGATGGAGATGGTATCGCCTATCTTATAGTGATTTTGTTTGGCGAGTGCCTCGTGAATGATGATTTTATTGTTATCATCTTTTTTGATGTGTCGGCCTTTGACTATCTTAAAGACTTCACTAGTAAAGTCATTGTTCAAATGAGATGAACTAACACCATAAATCTTTAATAAGTTTTTATATTCTGGCTCGACATTGGACAGTTCCACTTTTTGTTTGCCACCAAAAACATCGGCATCTTTTAAATGAGCAGTTGTCTCGTATTCAAGATTATAACGTTCAATCTTGTCTAGCTGTTTAATGTCTTTCACTACCTTTAGGTCAATCAGATCTTGATCAAACTTGCTCCTTATAATGAAAGACGAATTAGCCGCCCTATAAATAATACTTTCTACCTGATGACTAAACTGATTGATCGCTAGACAGATATAAAGACTAAGCAAGATAGCTGTCTGGATACATAAGGCGATAACAGATTTTTTCTTTTTTCGTTGAATATACAATAATGAATTCTTTATCATCTAGCTTCCTCCGTAAGCGTTTAATAACAATATACTAAACATTTGTGAAATGTTTATGAAATCGTCATTCTTGTTAGATTTTTAACGTCATTAATAAGTTTTAGACACAAAGAAAAGCACCTAGAAATTCTAAGTGCTTAACGTTTAATACGCAAAATCTAGTTTAGGCTTGATTTCTTCATAAAGTTCTTAGAACTTGTATTCACGGCTTAATTTGGGGTATCTGCCAAAGTCCACTCTAGAGTAGCGGTATATTTATTATATGCTTTTTTGGTGGTTGATCCTGAACTTTCTGTTTATAAGCTCTAAGATAAATGGTGTTCATATAATTTTCAAAAGTAATATTATAATTTTCCAGACTAAGTTTACTATTGAATTCATACCTTACTCGAACCAATTCATCATATGCTTCTTTCATTGTTTCAAAAGGTTTACCATACTGATTCTTTCTAGCTTTCTTTTGAACTCTTTTTCCTGTGACAGGATCCACTCCGAGGTCAACTTGATAAAAGATCTTACCCTTTTTATCACAGTAAACCCCTTTGTATCTTTTTTGATTTATTGTAGCCATATCTACTTCTCACTTTCTAAAATTTCTTCAGAGAGCGAAATACCGATTAATTCTTCTACGATGTCTTTCGGAGCAATACCAAGTCTTCTATTGTCAAAGGGCGATTTACTTAATTGTACCGCATTATGATCATCTTTTCGAGCTTCTTCAAACTTTTTTACTGCTATTTTTTTAGCTTCTCTGATAATATTTCTAGCTGTATGTTCAGGAAAACCAATTTTCATCAAATTTCGATATGTAACTATCTTCATACTCGATCTCCTCTTTACAAAATATAGGAGACCTCCGTGGGTATGACCGGTTAAATCACTCATGGGAATCTCACCCGCTGTCCTTTATCGATGGCAGCCTGAACGTCCAGAAGTATCATTATCATCATTTGCATCATGGCAGATAGAGTAGCACTCTATTTTTTAACTGATTTTTTATCGCTCATCTCATGGCGAATCAAGCTAAATTGCTCCACAAACAAATAAGGTCCCACCTTGGTCTATTCAATTTTCAATGAACAAATCAAGGAGAGACTATTTTATTTTTCGATTAATTCTTTGGGGACAATCTGATATCCCTAATATATAATCCGTACTAACGTCATAGAATTCAGAGAGTTTTATAAGTATTTCAGCAGTAAGAACTACCTCCCCTCTCAATTTTCGCATAATTGGTATGAGAAAAGGAAAGTAAATTTGCAACAAATTTTTGAGTGAAATCGTGGTCCTCTCTCAAATCCCTTATACGTTGGTACATATAGCTTTCTCCTAAGAAAAAGTATAGAGCACTTTGAGAAAAAATCTCGAAAATTGTCATGATATGACAGTATAATTTTATTACGAACAAAACTTTTTTATCTGTTATTTCAATCTCTTCACTTTTTAAACCTTCAAATCAAAAGTTGTGTTCTAATCCCAGAACTTCCTCTAACTAATAATGAAAAAACACTATAAACTAAGATATATGGTTATAGTGCAAGTTATTAAATTCATTTCATTACACATTATGATTAATTAGGAGATTTGCACGGCAATCCCTTCAGGAATATTCTCATAAAACCACTTTGCATCTTCTCTAGACATTCTAACACAACCATGCGAGCAAGCTTGCCCAAGCTTTTCAGCTTCTTGGGGGATTTCATTACCATTCTCATCAGTAGGAACGCTATGAAATAGATAAATGCCATGATCTTTAAACGATACCCAATAATAGGCTCCTTCACCAGAAGTCGCATTGTAAAAGAAATCTCCTCTTTCTGATTCTATCACGAAATTGCCAGTTGGGGTTGGACTCTCTGATGCGCCAGTCGAAACGGTTGTTGAAAAAATCACTTTATTTTCAGATAAGATGCTCATTTTCTGTTTGGCAATAGAAACTTTTATTTCTAATTGGTCATAGTTAGATAAGTTAGGATAAGTCTTAGAACTATTCCTTAATTCCTGTGAGTGAGCTGTTGTCTGTCTGCTCTGCTGCGCTACTTTAACTTCTGATTCTTTCAGATTACTATACTCATGATTAAAGAGATAGACTATAACCAAAATAAATTGAACTAGCACTAATATAATAATCGTTTTAGGTAATCTCTTTCTCATAGTATTTTGTCACCTTCCTGTGTTTATTTCCTTTCACTACTCATCTAAAACATGATTTCTACATGAACTTTATTTTTTTAATGATTAATAATTAAATTCTACTTAATCACCAAAAAACAATCTACTCTGATATTACTTCAAATAGTTTTTTAAATAATCAGAGTTGATTGCTATATTTAGTCTAAAATGATTAACTAATTGCAATATAGCGTCTTGCACCACTATAAGCTACATAAGAAATCCAACGTGCCCCATCAGAATCTAAAACTTTATCGTAGTTAACGCTTTGACCAGCATCATAATAGGCGAGTTCAGCACTAGATTTTTTAGGTTCTGATTTTATTGATGAACGTTTCGTAAAAGTGTAACGTCCTTGGGAAGGAATACTAGGAATGGTTGTAGTTGGTATTCCAGTAGAAGATGAACTGTAACCACCACCTTGAATGCCAAAGTATTCTTCTAGTGATAAACCAGAATCATGAATCTCTTTAGCTTCTTTACCAATGTAACGAACATGCCATGCTTCTTCCATAAAGCCAGTTGACGCTTCTTTGCCCGGTTGGTAACGCACAATAAAACCATAATTATGAGCATTATTCTTCAACCAGTTGCTTGCTGCAGCATCTTCTAAAAGATTACCTGATTTGTCAGTCAGGTCATAAGACAAGCCCGTTTGGTGTTCACTGTAGCCAGGTCTTGCAGAATAGCGGTCAGCAGCTTCTTGTCCATCACGGTTGACATAACTTTGATACAATCCTGATTGAGTATTATAGCTTCTAAAACCACTGTAGGCATAGCCAACATTGTAACCTTGGTTAATCATATCATTGCGCATACGAACAAAGGCTTCCTTAGCTGTTGAATTTTCACCTGGGTTGTAGTTGGAAGAAAGTGGATATTTCTTATTAACGATTAAAATATCATCATACTTCCCTTGAACATGGTAATAAGAACCATTGTAGCTGATACTTGCTTTTTGAGCCTCTTTAGGCTGTTCAAGAGTTGTGGTCGTTGCTGCGACACCTTCGAACTTACCATCATTTTGCGTATAGTAAAGGTGAATATTGTACTCACCATAATTATTTTTATGGTCGCTAACTTTGACATTTACTTTGTAAGTGCCGTTGTTTTGATTAGTAGCGTCATACCAAATGATATCATCTTGACCACCTTGTGTTGACCAAATTGGGACTACTACCTTTTGAACACCACTAACCGCTGACACATTGCTAATAACAACATCAAAACCTTGTGAAGTCTTATTTTCGACGGAGATGTTTCCTGTTCTAACATCTGTCTTAGGAGCTTCCACTGTTGTTTTAGTTGCTGCAACACCAACAAATTTACCATCTGTTAAAGCATAATACAGATGAATATTATAGTCACCATAATTTGACTTATGATCACTAACTTTGACACTTGTCTTGTAAGATCCATCTGACTGCTTAGTAGCAGTGTTCCATGTAATATCATCTTGATCACCTTGTGTTGACCACACAGGGACCTTAACTTCTGCAATTGGAGTAGTACTTGAAACATTAGTGACCACAACATCAAAACCATTACTTGTCTTGTTTTCAATATTAATGGTACCAGTTTGCTTAGCTTCAACTTTTTTAGTAGTGACTGGAGCATTTGTATTTACTGCTCCAACATTGGCATAACGACGAGTGCCACTGTAACTTGTATATGAAATCCATTGGCGACCATCATTAGTCAATACTTTATCGTAATTTACGCTATCACCAGCATTAGCATAAAATGCAACATTTGCTGAAACTGAAGGAGTATTCTTCACCTCTGTGCGTTCAGTGTAAGTATATCTTCCCGAACTTGGGATATCTTTAGCTCCATTAGTTGATGTTGTTACCGCACCAGTAACCTTCTCTATTTGTGGATCCACAACAATAACATCTGAAGTTTCTGATACTTCTCTTGTAGTATAAGCAGCTACTTCAGAAGTGGTTGTTGTTTCATTTGAACTTACTTCTGAGCTAGCAGTTTGAGCTGTCATTGTTACAGATTGTGATACTACATTGCTAGTTACATCAGCACTTGCCATTTCAGAAGTGACAGTTTCAGTATACAACTCGCTTGTTGCTGTTTCAGAGGTTACCACCTCACTGGTAGTCGACTCGACAGTTGATTCACTTGTTGTAGCCGTTGTACTTGCTACTACAGCCTCAGAGGTTGATTGAGCTGTGTTCATTGTAGCTACAGGAGAAGTTTCCTCTGCTGTTGTTGAACTTGTTTCATCAGTATTTACCACTTGCGTAGCAATTGTAGAAGAATCTGATGATGTCGTGATATCCTCTGCTTTTGCTACTGGCCCTGCCATGAAAAGAACACTACCAATTAAAACGGAAGCTGCGCCAAAGGCATATTTCCGAATTGAATAACGTTGTTCTTCATGATCAAAAAATTTTTGTTTCATAAATCTAATTCCTTCTTTCATCTCTCTTACATCATCAATATAGCAAACTAATTTCAGAATTTGTTCAGAATTTTATTAGAAGTGTGCATTAAGTAAAAAGAGTATAGCTAAAGCTTTACTCTCTACCAATTATCAGTGACCAACATCTGAATAGGCAATGTAGTATCTTGTTCCATCATATGAAACATAGCTATACCACCACTCGCCGTTTTCATTGAAATACTTGTCAAAGTAGACACTACCTTCAGGGTAGCTGTACACTACTCCGATATTCTTATCAGAGGAAGCATATACTGGAACAGTTTTATCTAAGTCAAGTTTACCAGTCGTAACTATTGCACTACCACCATTTTTTGAACCAACTGGTGTATCATTTGATGGATTAGTTGGTGCAGGGGTTGAACTAGATTGAGGAGCAGATTGAGTTGATGATGGTTCCTCTGAGGTTTCAGTTGGCGAAGAGGACTGTACGTCACTCTCTACATCGGCGTTCGTATTGCTTTCTGAGCTACTTTTTGTTTCTGAACTTGATTTAGATGTCGATGAGCTAGTTGATTTACTACTGCTTGAACTTTTTGTTGTAAGTGTAGTCTTTAAAGAATTGGAAGTTCTTTTCGAACCACTTCTATTTTTTATGAATATTCCTCCCCCTAAAACAAGTATAAGAATAAGCAGCATACACAAAAACCATTTCGTAATTTTTTTCATATCATTCACCTCTAAGTAATGCTAATATATCGACGATTTCCAGATGCAGCGATATAACTGATCCAATAGTGACCATCAGATAATAATACCCTATCATAATTAACAGTATTTCCTGATTCGTAATATGCTAATTCTGGAGAAGAAACTTTTGCTTCAGCTCTAACACTAGCATGTCCAGAAAATCTGTAACTGCCACTATCAGGAATTGAAGGACGTGTTACATAGTTCACAGTTGTCTTCAATGCTGCAATACCTTCAAGGCTACCGTCGTTTTGTGAAAAGTACACATGTACATTGTATTCTCCGCCCTCATTTTTATGCTCACTAGGTTTAACAGTAACTTTGTAAGAACCATTTGATTGTAACTGTGCGGTATACCAAATAATATCATCTTGTCCATCTTTGGTGGTCCATGTTGGTACTTTTACTTCTTTCAAGCCTTTAGGGCAAGCAATATTTGAGATAATGACATCGAAAGAACCACTTCCATCATTTCTATTCTCAATTTTTACCGTTCCATTAGGTTTCTGATTTTGATTATTTACACTTGGTATATTTATCTTAGTACCACCTACACCAACTAACTTGCCACTGTCAATGACATAGTAAAGGTGGATATTATAATCACCACGATTGTTCTTGTGATTACTAATATTTACAGTTGTTTTATAATCCCCATTATTCTGCTTGGTTGCTCTATACCAAATAATATCATATTGTCCATTTTGTTCTGACCAAATTGGAACTTGAACTTCCCTAAGTCCGCTATTACTTGAAACATTAGTAATTACCACGTCAAAAGTACCTGCCTGATCATTTTTATTTTGAATTACTATATTTCCCTTTACTACTGGAGTAACTGTTGAATTTATCTTATTAACAGCAATATATCTCCTAACTCCCGAATATGAATTGTATGAAATCCATTGATAACCATCAGCGTTAAGTGTTCTATCATAATAAACTGAATCTCCAGAGTCATAATATGCAATATCAGGACTAGAAATCTTTGGCTCACTTTTTATCCCTAAACGGGATGTAAAGGTATATCGACCACTTGATGGTAAATTACCGCTACCTCCTGTATTTGGCGTAGGGTTTGAACTATTTGAACCGTTACCTGATAAATCTTTAAAATGAATAAATCCAGCATAATGGCTTGCAGACATATTACGAGTATGATAAGAATAATCCCAGTTCCAATTATATTCTTCTACAGTTATATTATTTCCATTTACTGCAGCAACCCAAGCTACATGTCCATACCCATTATTAACTTCCCATGCAACAGAACCTACTGCTGGAGTATTATTAACTGTGTAACCTCTTGATCTCGCACTATTTCCCAAATTACCAGCATCTCCTAGACCACGTGGTGTTTCAAATTTATTTACATTATGAAGTCTGTATGCAACAAATGAAGTACACGTAGACTTATTGTACCCCCACGTGTCATATTCAGATGGACGGTTCTTCCACGAAGAAGGATAATCATCACCGATAGCCTGACCAGCTCGAGAAGTGGCCCCTGTAGACAATATTCCACTTTTATGGTTATTTAGGAATCCTTCAACTTGTTTTAAGTCTTCATCCTCATCATCTGTCTTAATTGTTTTTTTAGAAGAAGAGGCAGAGTTTTCTGATTTGTTATCTACACTAGAGTCTGAATTTTCGAAAACTGAACTTTCGTCATTTGAATCACTTGTGGTGGAAATAGTTGAATTGTAATTAGTCTCTTCATAATTTGTTGTGTTCTCATTAGAATCTGTAATTTTAGTTTCAGGAGCTACTTGCTCACTATTCTCTATGACTTCAGCATTGACTTCCGAATTTAGCTCATCATTCAAATTAGATGTACTACTATCTTTTTGAACATCCTGTTGAGATTCTGGTAATGTATTTTGACTTTCATTATCAATACTAGCTATATTCTCCTGCTTACTTTCTACAGAAACTGTATTTTCCACATTAGGAGATTCCAAACTAACTTGCTCATCCGCATGTATAGTCTGTATACCCAGAAGCATAAAAGTACCTAACAAAACTGATGCAGCACCAAACGAGTACTTTCTAATTGAAAAATGCTGTTTCTCTTTTTTTAAGCTATACTTTTTCCTATTAACTTACCTCCTTTTTCTTTGATAGTATCATATCAATTGAATTTCAGAATTTGTTCAGAAAAAAGGGACTGGGCAAATAGTCGAAATCTCATTGATTTTTCAAATTTTCGAAACAAGAAACCGCATGAAATCTTTCGTTTACAAACGTTGATTTCATGCGGTTTTGCTTATATTAGGCTTTTTGCCTAGCCCACTGAAAATTTTTAATTAATAAAGCGACCTGTGCGCCACCATTTTGTGGATTTGAGAGCACTAATTGACCTTGATGTCTCATAGCTATCTTTTGAGCAAATGAAAGTCCTATTCCGTAATGCTTATCATTTCTTCCTTTATTCTCTGTGTAAAAAAGTTTTCCTCCATCTTTAAGAGCTTCTTCTGTAAATGGTAAACCATTATTCCAAATATCAAAACTGATAAAGTTAGAGCTTTCAGATATAGTAAGTACCACCTTGCCCTCTTCTGAACAAAATCTAGTCGCATTAGATAAGATATTTATCAAAGCTCTATCTAAGTTGAGACGATTTCCTTTAATCATTTTGGTATGGGATTCATTAACTATTTGAAAATTAATTTTTTTTGAAGACATAATCTCTCGACATTCTAATGACAGTTCATCAAGAAATTTTGATAATTCAATATCTTCCTGATAATTCCTATCTTCAATTAGCAACCTTGAGTAAGCAACCATTAAATTAAAATACTTTTCAAATATATCAACACCATGATTCATTGAGGATATAAAATCTAATTGTTTTTCATCTAGATCAGTCATCTCAAGCAACTCGATATTCCCCTTTAAAACAGTTAACGGGGTTTTAATATCATGTGCTAATGCAGCAACTTGAAATGACGAATCCTCTTTACCTTTCTTCTCCATTTCTAATAACTTTGTCAACTCTTCATCTTTTTGATAAAGAGTCAATAAAATGTTATTAAATTCTAGTATTTCAGTTTCTTTATGTTCAATATCCGTTCCTGGTATTCCTATATTCAGAGATATTTTTTCAATTAAACGAAAGTTTTTTGTAAATTCTCTTAAGAGCCTGATAACGGAGATAGAGATGAGTAGTAATTCTAGCACTATAAAAAATAAATAAGAAACTGAATTATAGGAAATATGTCGAAAATTTCGATTTACAAATTCAGGCATTGTTGGTCTTCTAATAACCAAGATAAAATCTGAGTTTTCATATTCTGTAAACAATATAGAACCCTCGCTAACCGAACTTCCAGTATCAAAAACTTCTTTATAATGTTGTAAATCCTGTTTTTGATATTTTCCAGAGATCAATTCGCCATTATCGCTATTAAACAATACATAATCAAAGGCAGAGTAATCCATTTGTTTCTTAATACTGTTAGCAGATTTACTATCACTAATTGAAATATGATAGTCTGTTCCATATGTATTCAGCTGACCTGTAAAAATAAGAACGTAGCTCAGTACAAGCAATATAATAACATTTGCAACTGTACCAATCACTATTTCAAGAGCTGTCCTTAAAATCCGCTTATTAATTGAATACCTTTTCATCATTCCACTTATATCCCATCCCCCTTATTGTTTTAATGGGATTAATTCCATAGGGAAAAAACTTGACTCTAATTTGATAAATATATTCCGAAATTGAACGAAATAATGCATCTGCTTCGTCATCATAGATACGTTCGTAGATTTCTTCTCTTGAATAAACCTTATTTGTCTTGCTAGATAATAGCTCTAGAATATCATATTCCCTTCTAGTAAGAGAAATAGCTTCACCATTAACACACACGAATTTCTCTTGAAGGTAAAATGTTAGAGGGAATAATTCTCGAATAACAGATTCATTGGATTCTGCATTTCTATGACGTTCTTCTCGTTTCAAATGCGCTGCGACCTTAGCAACTAGTTGATTAACACTAAATGGCTTAGTAATATAATCATCCCCACCCAAATTCAATCCCGATACAATATCATCTTCAGAATCTTTTGCGCTGACAAAAATAATTGGAGAGATTACTGATTCACGAATCTGTTTACAGATTTGCAGACCATCAACATTAGGCATCATAACATCAAGCAATATTAGATCAAATCCTTTAAAATCACTTGTTTTAATAGGAAGTCTAACTTCTTGATAAGTCGTCACATTATAGTTTTCCATTTCTAAAATTGTTCGCATCAATTTTAAAATTTCAAAATCATCATCAACTACCAAAATCTTATACATACTAGATACCTCTATAATCTCATACTACTATTTTATACTATTATTGCACAAAATTTGTAATATTTAGTAGCCTAATTTGTCCATTTTTTCCATTATCACTAAGAAAACAATTATCATATAAAATTCGAATAGCTTCATCTGGCTGGTCCTTCAAATTATACTTTTCTATAATCAATCCTAAAGCTGCAGAGACTTTAGGAGTCGAAATTGAGGTCCCATATGCATATGTATACTTTCCTTCAAGCGTTGGAACAAGGATCCATTCTTTTTCATATAATCTATCAGCTACCCATTTATCAGGCTCTATAATTTCTGTAGTGGGTAAATCTACCACAGAGATTATGGAGCTTTTTCAGTATATCAAAAAAGCTCCATAAGACTTATAATGAAAAGCGACTAAACAACTCATTAGGAAGACCTTATGGAACAACTTAAGAATACCGCAGAACTCATCGGATTAAAAGACAAAAATATCAAAATTGAGACTATTTTTAAGGCTGATACTCATATCTTGATTGAGGCTAGCCTAGACTATCAGCCTCCACTCTGCCCTCACTGCAAAAGTCAGATGAGCAAGTACGACTTTCAACGAGCCTCTACCATCCCAATCCTTGATGTCCAAGGCATGCCAACGGTCCTCAAACTCAAGAAGCGACGCTTTCAATGTAAGGGCTATCGCCGTGTGACAGTTTCTGAGACCAGCTTAGTCAAGAAGCATTGCCAAATCTCAAAGCCTGTCCGCCAGAAAATCACACAATACCATACCGAAAAGTTAACTAATACTGCCATCGCTAAGAGACTCCACCTTTCAGTATCTCTTGTCCAACGTCAGCTGGAAGCTTTCACCTTCAAGGAAGACTTTACTCGTCTTCCTGAGGTTCTATCAGTAGATGAATTTTTTCGGAACAAGGGACAACTGGCCTTCATCGCTCAAGATTTTGAGACCAGAAAGATTGTCACTCTCCTTGAAAACAATCGACAAACCACCATCAAAAACTACTTTTATCGCTATCCTAGAACTGTTCGTGAGGCGGTTAAAGCCGTTACCGTGGACATATCTGGGTCTTATATTCCAATCCTAAGACCCTTCGCTCTCCTATTTTTAGGCTCAGGCTGAAACAGTCTCTCCCCAGACTGTTTCACTCCCCAAAGCTAAAATCGTGCTCGACCGCTTCCATATTGTCCAACACCTTGGCAGGGGGCTATGATGAGCACTCGAATTGCCATGATGAAGACCTTTGATAAAAAGTCTCTCCCTTATCGAGCCATGAAGAATCACTGGAGAATCCTGCAAAAGGACAGTCGCAAACTCTCTGACAAACGCTTTTATTCACGAACCTTTAGGCAAACCTTGACTCCTAAGGAGATTGTTGAGAAAATCCTAGACTTCTCGGAGGAGCTCCGCTATTACTATGAGCTGTATCAACTCTTATTATTCCATTTTCAAGAGAAGAATACCGACCATTTTATGGCGCTGATTGACGACAACCTTCCCTTTGTCAATCCTATATTTACCGCTGTCTTTAAGACCTTCAAGAAATACAAATCCTACATCGCAAATGCCCTGGAACTCCCCTATTCTAACGCTAAGCTAGAAACTACTAACAAACTCATCAAGGACATTAAGCGTCAAGCTTTCGGTTTTCGAAACTTCAAGAACTTTAAAACAAAAATTCTCATCGCTTTGAACATCAAAATAGAGAGAACCAATCTGATTCTCTCTAGATGTTAGTGATAAGTCACCCACTATAGTTGACAATGAGCCTATCTTCATAACTCAATTTCATAAGAAAAGCACCCCTTTCGTTAGATTCTTTGTCTAACTTATGGGGTGCAGTTCACAAGGTTTAATCTTGGTGGGGTTTTAGTGGGGAATGAAATCATTCCACCGAATTTTAATCGCTCTAAGCAATCATTAAACCTTGATTGACTAGGCTTCCGCAATCAAATTGCGGTACTCTATTATTTAAGAGTAACTGAAGCTCCAGCTGCTTCAAGTTTTTCTTTGATTTCGTTAGCTTCTGCTTCTGAAGCACCTTCTTTGATAACTGATGGTGCGTTGTCAACGATAGCTTTAGCTTCTTTAAGACCTTCGCCTGTGATTTCACGAACAACTTTGATAACGCCAACTTTTTTGTCACCAGCAGCTGTCAATTCAACGTCAAATGAATCTTTAGCAGCAGCAGCTTCACCACCAGCAGCAGCTACAGCTACAGGAGCAGCTGCAGTTACACCAAATTCTTCTTCGATAGCTTTTACAAGGTCGTTCAATTCAAGGATTGAAGCTTCTTTAATTTCAGCAATAATGTTTTCAATGTTCAATGCCATTGTTATTTCCTCCAAATATGTTTTTAATTTAATTGATTTTTATAGTAACACTAGGCTACTTGTTGAAGAGAGCTTAGAATTAAGCCACGTCTTCGTCTTTTGCTTCTGCCACAGCCTTGACAGCGTATGCTACGTTGCGGACAGGTGCTTGAAGTACAGAAAGGAGCATAGAAAGCATACCTTCGCGGTTTGGCAAGCTTGCAAGTGCGTTGATTTCTTCTTTAGAAGAAATGGCACCTTCGATTGCACCACCTTTGATTTCAAGCGCTTCAGCAGTTTTAGCGAATTCGCTAATAACTTTAGCTGGTGCAATAACATCTTCGTTTGAGAATGCTACTGCAGATGGTCCTACGAAAAGATCTTTCAAATCGTCAAGACCTGCTTTTTCAGCTGCACGTGACAAGATTGAGTTTTTGATAACTTTGAACTCAACGCCACTTTCACGAAGTGAACGACGAAGTACTGTATCTTGGTCAACTGTAAGTCCACGTGAGTCAACAACAACGATACTTGCAGCTGCTTTCATTTTTTCAGCAACAAGTTCTACTTGTTCAGCTTTTTTAGCAATAATTGCTTCACTCATTAGTTTTTTTACCTCCGTTTTTATTTTTGGGCTAGGCACAAAAAAATCGTACCTAAACCTAGACACGAAAGTACAAATACGTTATTTCAATAAATTACGTTTTGTGCCTCGGCAGGAATGTTATGAGCACTGCTCCCCTGCTGTCTTAGGTCAGTTTTATTTCAAAACCTCAACTATTATAACCTATCATTTGATTCATGTCAACAGAAAAATACTATTTTTTTGATTTTTTCCACAAAAAATTGATTAGAGCCTCGTCAACCTCTTGATTCTCATGGAGTTTGCTATGATGACCTCCTTTTCCAGAAATTTTGATTTCCTGATAACTAGCACTGCGATTTGCCATAAGATAGCCAAGCTACTGAGAAGATAGATTGGACACACGACCATCACTGGCTTTTCCAGTATCACCGTAGATATTCAATACTTTTATCAAAGATTTAGGCTTGCTATCGCGCAATTGAGTCAGAGCTTGATAGGCTTCTGTCACATGATTGGGTCGTCCATCCTTATCTAAATGAACATCAGCCAATTCATCAAAGCCAATAATACCATTAAAATGCCCCGCAATATTTACCTGCTTCTTGATAGTCGGTTCAGTATTATTAGGATTGTGGTCCAGCTGGTAATAGAGAATGGACATATTCCCCATTGAATGACCGACAAGGTTGACAGAAGTGATTTGAAACTTCTGTTTCAGCCCTCTTAAAACTGACTGCGCATAATCTGCATCCCTGTGATAGTCTGCATTTCGGTTATCACGATAATTAACTAAAACGATTGGATTGCTATCATTTGATGTGATTTTCCCAGAAAATGTCACCCTTCCTTTTTTAGAGACATCCGCTTTAATCACCGTCTTTGTCACCCCAGCTTTGACAGCTGCCGCCGCCATATGCTTCTCTGCATGGCTACTACTGCCATAGCCATGGAAAAAGACGGTAGTTGTCTTTTCATGAACATAAGCTGTGCTTAACTTTTGTGAAGAGCTGGGCGCAAGCATAGCAAGTATTGCTACCAAAGCCACCCCTACGCCTAGGTAAAAATACCAATTTTTTACTTTCATTTTTCTACTATAACATAGAAATTTTTTCACTTCAAATAGGTGATTTTATAAATTAAAAAAATATAAGATTTTTACGTTTTTATCTTGACCTTTTTTGACCAATGTTGTATCATAGTATCAGAAAGTTGATTGATAGTTTCAAATACGACCCCTCTACTCATTGTAAAGTATAGACCTGAAACACAACTTTCATCACTAATCTAACAATCGAGGTGCATTATTTATGGCAAACAATAATTTTTACGGACGCGATCCTTTTGGAAACATGAACGACATTTTCAACTCACTCATGGGAAACATGGGAGGCTACAATTCTGAAAACAAACGTTATTTGATTAACGGTCGTGAAGTGACTCCTGAGGAATTCGCTCAATATCGTCAAACTGGTCAACTTCCAGGACAAGAGAATGTCCAACAAGCAAGTACTGCGCAATCTCCTGCTGACGGTATCTTGGCTAAGTTGGGGACTAATTTGACGGAACAAGCTCGCAATCACGAACTTGACCCTGTTATCGGACGTAATAAGGAAATTCAAGAAACAGCCGAAATCCTATCTCGTCGTACCAAGAACAATCCCGTTCTTGTTGGGGACGCTGGGGTTGGTAAAACAGCCGTTGTCGAAGGTTTAGCGCAAGCTATTGTCAATGGGGACGTGCCAGCGGCAATCCAAAACAAAGAAATCATTTCTATTGATATTTCTGGGCTTGAAGCTGGTACACAATATCGTGGTAGCTTTGAAGAAAATATCCAAAATATGGTTAAAGAAGTCAAAGAAGCTGGTAATATCATCCTCTTCTTCGATGAAATCCACCAAATTTTGGGGGCTGGTTCAACTGGTGGTGACAGTGGTTCTAAAGGCTTGGCAGATATTCTCAAACCTGCCCTTTCACGTGGTGAATTGACTGTCATCGGTGCCACAACTCAAGATGAATATCGCAATACTATTTTGAAAAATGCTGCACTTGCTCGTCGTTTCAACGAAGTAAAAGTTAACGCTCCTTCTGCCCAAGATACTTTCAATATCTTGATGGGTATCCGCAACCTTTACGAACAACACCACAATGTCGTTCTTCCAGACAATGTCTTGAAAGCTGCCGTTGATTTGTCTATCCAATACATTCCACAACGTAGCCTTCCTGATAAGGCTATTGACCTTATCGATATGACAGCAGCTCACTTGGCAGCTCAACATCCAGTGACTGACGTCAAAACTTTGGAAAAAGAAATTGCTGCGCAAAAAGCTAAACAAGAAAAAGCTGTCGCTGATGAAGATTTCGAAGCAGCTCTCAATGCTAAAACACGCATCGAAGAATTTCAAAATCAAATCGACAATCACACCGAAGGTCAAAAAGTGACCGCAACTGTCAATGATGTGGCAGAATCTGTTGAACGTTTGACTGGTGTGCCTGTTTCAAATATGGGCGCAAGCGACATTGAACGTCTCAAAGAACTTGGTAGCCGACTAAAAGGCAAAGTCATTGGTCAAAATGAAGCTGTTGATGCTGTGGCACGCGCTATTCGCCGTAACCGTGCTGGTTTTGACGATGGTAACCGTCCGATTGGTAGCTTCCTCTTCGTTGGTCCAACTGGTGTTGGTAAAACAGAATTGGCTAAACAACTTGCCTTTGATATGTTTGGGTCAAAAGATGCTATTATCCGTCTTGACATGTCAGAATACAGCGACCGAACAGCCGTGTCTAAATTGATTGGTGCAACCGCTGGTTATGTCGGCTACGACGACAATAGTAATACCCTTACGGAACGTGTTCGCCGTAATCCTTACTCAATAGTCCTTTTGGATGAAATTGAAAAGGCCGACCCACAAGTCATCACCCTTCTTCTTCAAGTTTTGGATGATGGTCGCTTGACGGATGGTCAAGGTAATACCATTAACTTCAAGAACACCGTTATCATCGCGACATCAAATGCTGGCTTTGGTAACGAAGCCTTGACTGGTGACACAGACAAGGACATGAAGATTATGGACCGTATCGCTCCTTACTTCCGTCCTGAATTTCTTAACCGTTTCAACGGTGTCATCGAATTCTCACATCTTGGTAAAGAAGATTTGGAAGAAATCGTTGAACTCATGTTGGCCGATGTTAACAAGACCATTGCCAAGAAAGGTATTGACCTAGTTGTTTCAGAAGATGTTAAGAAAGAATTAATTGAACTTGGCTACGACGAAGCCATGGGTGTCCGTCCACTCCGCCGTGTCATCGAACAAGAAATTCGTGACCGTATCACTGATTTCTATCTTGACCACACAGATGCTAAACACTTGAAAGCTGAAATGGTTGATGGACAAATTACTATCAGCCAAGCTTAATTCCTGCTTAATACCTCCTATTAAAAGCGAGACTGGATTTAATTTCCAGCCTCGCTTTTTATCAGAAAATGTTACAATAGTAACATTAAAAAGAAAGAAGGAAACTAGTTTGACCCAACTAAATTTCATGCCACAAAACAGCCGCTTTAGTGCCTGTTTACTTGGGTTTATGGGCGGAGCTCTTGATGTCTATTGCCACATTCATTTTGAATCTTTGGTGGCAACGCAGACTGGTAATATTCTGCTGCTTGTAGCCGATTGGAAAACTAGCACCGCGGAAGCCAATAGTCTGAGACTTCTTTCCATTCTCTTTTTCTCTGTTGGATTTTTAATAGCAATCTGGTTTAAAAATCGAGCAACTACAGCATTCTGGCGCTCCTACACTATTTTACCGCTACTGTTAACCAGCTTTTTGGTACCCTTACTTCCTAAGATTAGCTACCTCTGGGTGACTCTCCTTGCACTCAGCACCGGGATGATTACCCTGACATTCACAGGTAGCCAGATTGAGTCCCACGCCTACACTATTTTGATGACATCAGGCAATTATCGGAAAATGTTGTCTGCCTGGTATCAATACCTAATCGATCAGAGTAAAGACCCTAAAGTCAAACGTCAAGCCGTTAATTATAGCATTGTTGTTGGCAGTTTCGTCATCGGTGCCATCAGCGTTCCTACTTTGGAAGGCTTCCTCCACGAGAAAACTCTCTGGCTCGTGACGTTGGTGCTGGCTCTTGTTCTCTATCACTACACCAGCATCGTTATTCGCTATCATTTGCAGAAAACTAATATTTAAAACGAGCCCAATTTGGACTCGTTTTTGTCTGTTCTAACGAATAGCTTGCGCGATAAAGGCGATATCGTCTGGGCTGGTACGGCAGCACCCTCCAACAATTTGCGCCCCTTCTTTATGCCAACGAAGGGCATTTTCAAGTAGGGTGTGGGAATTATCTGGGGCTGATTTCCAAGTTTGGGTAGCGCCATCATAAACCTCTCCTGAGTTAGGATAGGTCACCAGTGCTTTTTCAGTCACTGACTTAATACGAGCGATGAGCCCATCAAATAAGGCTGGAGCACTGCAGTTGATTCCAAGTGCTAGAATTTGTTGGCTGCTGTCACAGAGCTGCGCAACTTCTTCGATTGGTGTCCCATCTGAAATATGTTGGTCGTCTTGCGCAGTGAAAGAAATATAGGCTTCAACAGATGGAAATTCATCTGCCAGTAAGTCAAGTAAGGCTTTCACTTCATTGACATTTGGGATGGTTTCAATGCCTAGCATATCCGCGCCAGCATCCAGCAGAGCTTGAATTCGCGGACGGTGGAAATCTTTGTAGGCTTCTTGGCTGAGTTCGTAGGCGCCGGTGTACTCTGAGCCATCTGCTAGGTAGGCTGCGTAGGGACCGACATCTCCTGAGATGAGCGGATAGGGGCGGCGAGCTTTTTCTGCTTCACTCAAGTCCGCCCATACCTTGTCACGTGCTTGCGCAGCTAATGTTACCGTCAAAGCAATCAAATCTAAGGTCTTCGCTTCTGTCAAACCGTAGTCCTTAAGCCCTTGCACCGTTGCCTGGTAGGAAGATGTGGTCAAAATATCAGCCCCCGCTCGGAGATAAGTCTCGTGGAGGTCCTGAATGACCTGAGGGTTTTCAATCAGGTACTTGGCTGACCAGAGTTTTCCCGAAACATCGTAGCCACGCTTTTCGAGTTCTGTCCCAAGAGCACCGTCTAGAATAATCATGTCATTGGTTGAAAGTAAGTCTTTAAAAGCTGACATAGCGTCTCCTTACCATTTTTTGTAGCGTAAATAGTGATAAATATAGCAGAGCGCGATGAATGGAATACCGAAATAAAGCCCTGCACGTTGTGACGCATCCCAGGCGATACCAATCACTGAAATCAAGAGAAGAATGATGGTAATCCATGGAAGAACTGGTGTGAACGGTGTTTTATAAGACAGTTCATCAACCGTGTGCGTCTTAAGAAAATCTTTTCGGAAATTAATTTGCGCCAGCGGAATGGAAAGCCACACGACCACTACCGAAAACCCAGCAATGGAAACTAGGGCTAGGTAAACCGTATCCGCTGCATAAATACTTGAAAACAGGGCTAGGACCGCACCGACCATGGACAAGAGGAGGGCCCGCATTGGCACACCGTGTTCGTTGATTTTGACAACTTTTTTAGAAAGCATACCTTCGTTTGCAAGAGACCAAAGCATACGGCTTGATGCATAAAGCCCTGAGTTTCCTGCGGATAGGATGGCTGTTAGGATGACAATGTTCATGGCGTCCGCTGCAAATGGGATTCCCATTTTATCAAAGACATCAACGAATGGCGCGGTTGAGACGCCTGCCTCTTTCATTGGTAATAGCGAAGCTAGGACGATAATGGTCAATACAAAGAAGATGACCAAACGACCGATAGTTGTCTTAATAGCCCTTGGCACTGCTTCTTTAGGATTATCGGTCTCACCAGCAGCGATACCAATCAGCTCAGTCCCTGAGAAGGCATAGTTGACAGCCAGCATGACCGAAACGACCGCAGCGAAGCCATTTGGAAAGGCCCCATGAGCAGTTAAATGGCTGAAGAGGATAGCCTTATGCTGACCTTCAAATGAAATAAGCCCGAACATAGCGCCAAGCCCCCAAATAATAAAGATGATAATAGCAATAACTTTAATGCTGGAGAAGAATGACTCGGCCTCAGCAAAAGACCGAACGCTCAGAGCATTAAGTCCAAAGATAAGGAGGGCAAAGAGTGTGGCAAAGACCCAGGTTGGAACACCCGGAAACCAGCGCCCCATGAGCATGGCTGCGCCGAGAAATTCTGTCCCCAGTGCTACCGTCCAACAAATCCAGTAGAGCCAAGCAACCGTAAATCCTGTTCCTGGACTAATGAATTTTGTTGCATAAGTATGAAAAGAGCCTGTCACTGGCATGGCAACAGCCAACTCCCCTAGTGACAACATAACCAAATAGACGACAATAGCCCCGATAAGGTAAGACAAAACTGCCCCCAAAGGACCAGCTTGTGCAATGGTATAGCCTGAGCTTAGGAAGAGTCCTGTTCCAATAACGCCTCCTAAAGACAACATCAACAGATGTCTACTTGTCATTTTGCGTTGGAACTGCCCCTCATTTTCATAATGATGATTTTCCATAAGACCTCCAAAAATAGTAATTAGTTTAATCATATCATAAAAATACAAGTCTGGATAATAGTTATTCTCTAAGTAAGTCATAGTCAAAAACTATAACAATTGTTGTTACTGTGGTTGTTTGCATTTGTTTTCTGAAAATACGGTGGCAGAATGGCTTAAATTAGAAATTTATAAAATCTATTTTACTTTTTCTTGCTCGATTTTTGGTTATAGTATTAGACTAATCTCTTGTCGTAAGTAAAAAGACCTAAGCAAATGCTCAAGTCTTAAAAATTATAGATTTTCTAAAATGGTGTCCCAAGATTCGTCCAAGCCTGTACGGTCAACGGATGAAAAAATGACAAAGTTATCTGATTTATCAAAGTTTAATTTTTTCTTGATAGCTGACTCATGCTTATTCCATTTTCCGCGGGGAACCTTATCGGCTTTAGTGGCAACGATAATCACAGGAATTTCATAATATTTTAGAAATTCGTACATTTGAATATCATCGGCACTTGGGTCATGACGGAAGTCGACTAGGTTGACAACGATGCGTAAATTATCGCGAGTGACCAAGTATTCTTCAATCATCTTGCCCCACTTGGCGCGTTCTGTTTTGGAAACTTTAGCGTAGCCATAACCAGGAACGTCAACAAAGCGAAGCTTGTCATCAATATTATAGAAATTAAGCAACTGGGTCTTACCAGGCTTACTTGATGTGCGGGCTAAATTTTTGCGTCCCAAAAGCGTATTGATAAAGCTTGATTTGCCCACGTTAGAGCGTCCTGCTAAAGCAACTTCTGGAAGGTCATCTTTCGGATAGTGAGATTTATTAGCAGCGCTCAAAAGGATTGAGGCGTTATGCGTATTTAAAAATTCTTCTGCCATATCCCCTCCTAAGCGGTTTCCATAATTGGCGCAGCTTTGCCGTCTACCGCTTCTTTTGTGATGCGGACACGTGTCACATTTTCTTGACTCGGAACATCAAACATGATATCTAACATGGTTTCTTCGATAATTGAACGAAGACCACGCGCACCTGTTTTACGTTCGATAGCTTTATTGGCAATAGCTTCAAGGGCATCCTCGTCAAAATCAAGTTCAACACCGTCATAGGACAAGAGGGTTTGATACTGTTTGACAAGGGCGTTACGCGGTTCTGTTAAAATACGAACCAAGTCTGCAGCAGTCAAGCGCTCAAGCGCAGCGACAACTGGTAAGCGACCGATAAATTCAGGGATGAGCCCAAATTTTTGAATATCTTCAGAGATGATTTCTTGCATGTAAGAAGCGTCATCATCAATCTTGCGGTTACTTTGGCCAAAACCAATAATTTTTTCCCCTAGACGTTGTTTGACGATTTCTTCGATACCATCAAAGGCACCACCTACGATGAAGAGGATATTTTTGGTATCAATTTGAATCATTTCTTGGTTGGGGTGCTTACGACCACCTTGTGGCGGAACGCTAGCAACAGTACCTTCGATAATCTTGAGGAGGGCTTGTTGAACACCCTCACCAGAAACATCACGTGTGATTGAGACATTCTCACCTTTTTTAGCGATTTTATCAATTTCATCAACGTAAATAATGCCACGTTCAGCGCGTTCAATGTTAAAATCAGCTGCTTGAATGAGCTTGAGCAAGATATTTTCAACATCTTCACCCACATAACCAGCTTCTGTCAATGATGTTGCGTCAGCAATCGCAAATGGAACATTGAGTGATTTTGCCAAGGTTTGTGCTAAGAAAGTTTTCCCAGAACCTGTTGGCCCAATCATAAGAATGTTTGATTTTTGCAATTCCACGTCTTCTTCGTCGCAACTTTCTGTAAAGCTGACACGTTTATAGTGATTGTAAACGGCAACTGCTAAGGCACGTTTGGCACGGTCTTGTCCGACCACGTATTGATTTAAAATATCTAGAAGTTCTTTTGGTTTTGGAACTTCAGCTAAATCAGCAAGGACTTCCTCTGCTAACTCTTCCCGAATAATTTCTTGAGAAAGAGCCACACATTCATTACAAATGTAAACCCCATTCCCTGCAATAATTTTTCTGACTTCATCTTGACTTTTTCCGCAAAATGAACAATAAACTTTGATATCGCTAGTTCGATTTCCAGCCATTAATTTTTCTCTTTTCTAATCTATTCTAAAATAAAGTGCCATAAAAGGCGTGGATGGTATTAACCAAATTGGTCAAAGCGTTGAGTAAAAATACCGTTCCAAGTCCATAGCGCTTCTTACGAAAGGCAGGAATAGCACATAAGACACAAATGGCTGCCAGAAAAGCAGTCATTACTCCAAATAGGCTTCGTTGCACTGTTAGAACCCCTCTTCTCTATTTTTCAAATCGTTGCACTGTAAAGGCGTAAGCATTTTTCTCATCTGAATCAAAATCAAGACGCTCAACTTCCTTGAAGGCTGATAAATCCATCTCTGGGAAATGGGTATCCCCTTCAAATTGACCATGAACAGTCGTTTTTATGATGGCATCATAATGCTCCGCGAAAGCCTGATAAATGGATGCTCCTCCAACAATAAAGACTGTTTTGTCTTGCTTATTGTACCAATCTAAGACCTGCTCCACACTGTTCAAAACCAAGACATCATCAGCGATAAAATTGCTATCGCGCGACAAAATGATGGTCTCACGTCCTGGCAAAATACGCCTCTGCATGCCATCAAAGGTCTTGCGTCCCATGACTAAAACCTGCCCCATAGTCATCTCTTTAAAATGTTTCAACTCCTTGGGCAGACGCCAAGGTAAATGATTGTCAACACCGATAAGATGATTTTCATCTTCTGCCCAAATGGCAATCAATTGCTTCGTCATGTTTTCCGTCCTTATCTCAATCTTCTTCTCTTATTTTATCAGAATTTGTCAAATTGTGCTGAATTTGAAGATAGATACTCTCTAAATCGCTAAATCAAAGGATAATTGTGGCTTAACAGGATTGTAATCAACCAGCTCAAAATCTTCTGGTTTAATGTCAAAAAAGTTAGTGCCATCTGGGACATTCAAAACCAAACGTGGCTGGCAGTCGCTAGCTTCGCGTCTCAATAATTCCTCTGCCTGCTCAAATTGATTGTCATAAATGTGAAGATTATTGATAAAATAGAAGAACTTTCCAACCTTCCATCCGAAGTGCTTGGCAATCATCATTTGTAGGGCAACATATTGCATAGCGTTAATGTGATGGGCAACCAGCATATCATTTGAACGTTGCGTCAGCGTTGCGTCAAGGTAAATATCGCCATCTACACGACGCACGTCAAACATGGTTTGAAAGGCACAAGGAAGCAAGCCTTCACTTTCTTCAAAAGCCTCATAATCCCACAATGAAATGACATTACGACGGTTCCAGGGATTGGCTTCCAACTGATTAAGAATTTTAGTCATGATGTCGTGTTTTTTGACAATGGCACCGTAGCGTTGACCGATGGTACCCGTGTCACCAACTTCCCAGTCATTCCAGTACTTGACACCATATTTATTATTCAAAACACTAAGGTCATTAGTTTGATCTTGGTAAATCCAAAAGATTTCCTTGATGGCTGATTTGATAGGAATTGGTCGCAAGGTTGTGATTGGAAATTCCCCTTTTGAAAGGTCATATTCGGCAAATGACCCTGTAATGTATTTTGAATTGGCTGTTTGGCCATTCTTATATTTGGGGCGTGCTTGTTCACTAAACACCCCTTCAGTCATAATTTTGTTAATATTATCTTTAAAAATTGTGTCTGCTTTTGTCATGAGAACCTCCGATTTACTATTCTATCAAAAAAAATGATGATGGACTACTATTTAACACAGCTCTGCCATTTCTCCAAAAAATAATTTGATTGATGAAACAAAGATAGTTTTTCTATATTTTTTTTAAGACTTTATGGTAAAATTAAGATTAGGCAAAATTCAATGTTGAATCAAAAAACTTTAGGAAAGGTTTCCAAATGAATATCGGAATTGATAAAATCGGCTTTGCAACGAGTCAATATGTCCTTAATATGGATGATTTGGCGACAAGCCGTGGAGTTGACCCAGACAAATTTAGTAAAGGCCTTCTTTTAAAAGCATTAAGTATTACACCAATTACGGAAGATATTGTTACTCTTGGAGCAGCGGCGGCTGACTCAATTCTTACTGACGATGACAAGGCTACCATTGACATGGTGATTGTCGCGACTGAATCAGGCATTGACCAATCTAAAGCGGCGGCTGTTTATGTTCATCACCTACTTGGCATCCAACCTTTTGCGCGTAGCGTTGAGATGAAGGAAGCCTGCTACAGCGCAACTGCTGCACTTGACTATGCCAAATTACATGTCACTGCTAACCCAGACTCAAAAGTGCTTGTGGTTGCGTCAGATATTGCAAGATATGGCATCAATACTCCTGGTGAATCAACGCAGGGTTCTGGTAGTGTGGCAATGTTGGTCACAGCCAATCCTCGCATCCTTGAACTTCAAAATGATAGCCTAGCTCAAACCCGTGACATCATGGATTTTTGGCGTCCCAACTATTCAACAACTCCTTTTGTTAATGGGATGTACTCTACCAAGCAATACTTGGATATGTTGAAAACAACTTGGGCGGAGTATCAGAAGCGTAGTGGGAAAAAATTGGCGGATTTTGCGGCCTTTTGTTTCCACATTCCCTTTCCAAAATTGGCCCTTAAAGGCTTCAATAAGGTTATGGACAAATCTCTTCCAGATGATGTCAAAGCTCGTTTGAAAGAAAACTTTGAACATTCCATTACTTACAGCCAACGTATCGGAAACATCTACACTGGCTCTCTCTTCTTAGGACTTCTTTCATTGTTGGAAAACAGTACGAGTCTAAAAGCAGGCGACCAAATTGCCCTCTTCTCTTATGGTAGCGGAGCTGTGGCAGAAATTTTCACGGCCAAATTAGTAGATGGTTTCAAAACTCACCTTCGTCAAGACCGCCTAGAGGATTTAGCCAGACGCACGGCGATTTCTGTCAAAGAATACGAAACTCTCTTCTACGAAGAAGCTGATTTAGACGACCAAGGCAATGCGACATTCTCTGACTACCTAACAGGTCCCTTTGCTCTAACTGGAATCACTGAGCACCAACGCATGTATCAACGAACAGATGGAAAATAAGAAACTAAATTGGACAGGTTTTTCTAAAAAATCTCCTCAAGAACGCATCCAGCACCTCCAGCAACAAGACCTGCTTTCTGATGAAAGTCTAGCTATCTTGGTTAATAACGAACACTTACCACTTGAAGTCGCCAACCAAATGACCGAAAATGTCTTGGCGACCTTCGCTTTGCCTTTTTCACTGGCACCAGATTTTCTCATTGATGGAAAGACCTACCAAGTCCCTTTTGTCACCGAGGAGCCTTCTGTTGTGGCGGCAGCCAGCTTTGCTACTAAGTTAATCAAACGTTCAGGTGGTTTTAAAACTCACATCCACAATCGTGAAATGATTGGGCAGGTGGCGCTTTATGATGTGGCTGATAAGGAGTTGGCTGAGCAGGCAATTTTAGCTGATAAAGCGCAGCTTTTGGCTTTAGCCAATGCCGCTCATCCGTCAATCGTGAAACGAGGTGGTGGTGCCCGAAATCTCTGGCTAGAGCGAAAAGCTGACTTCTTGATTGCCTACTTGACGGTAGACACTCAGGAAGCTATGGGGGCAAATATGGTCAACACCATGATGGAGGCCTTGGCGCCGCGCTTAGAGGAGCTCTCAGGTGGACTGAGCCTCATGGCAATCCTCTCAAACTATGCGACCCAATCGCTGGTAACCGCTGAGTGCCAAGTGGATTTGCGCTTTTTGAGTCGTAATAAGGCTGAAGCCCATGAGCTGGCGCAGAAAATGGTCAAGGCGAGTCAGCTAGCGCAAGTTGACCATTATCGCGCTGCCACCCATAACAAAGGTATTTTCAATGGGATAGACGCCGTTGTGCTAGCGACTGGTAATGACTGGCGAGCTATTGAAGCTGGCGCTCATGCCTATGCATCTCGTGACGGACAATATCGCGGACTATCAAGTTGGATTTTTGAAGATGGTGTCTTAAAAGGCAGTCTAACCATGCCTATGCCTATCGCAACTAAAGGTGGATCCATTGGTATTAACCCAACCGTCAAGGTCGCTCACGATTTTTTGGGCAATCCTTCTGCTAAAGAATTGGCTTCTATCATTGTATCGGTCGGGTTAGCGCAGAATTTCGCTGCTCTAAAAGCCTTGACTAGCACAGGTATTCAGGCTGGGCATATGAAACTTCAGGCAAAATCGCTAGCGCTTCTAGCTGGAGCAAAGGAAGGGCAAGTTGAACGTGTCGTAAAAGAACTTCTAGCTGCGCCACATTTAAACCTAGAGACCGCGCAAGCTATTGTCAATCAAATCAATAAATGATAAGAGAGTTGGAAATTTCCAGCTCTCTTATGTTTTTGCTTGACTTAATTTTCGATGATGATATAATCTAGTTATAAAAACTAGATAAAAGGGAGTAGATAAACTTATGAATACATACCCAAAATGGGAACACTTACCCGATTTAGAATTATATCTAGACCAGGTGCTCCTTTACGTCAATCATGTGACTGGCGCAGCCTCATTCCCAGATGATAAAGGACTGACCGCTTCGATGATTAACAATTATGTCAAGCATGGTCATCTGGACAAACCGATTAAGAAAAAATACAACCGCAAGCAGGTGGCTCGCTTGATTGTCATCACTGCCTTGAAAAATGTTTTTTCAATCCAGAAAATCAGTCAAACGTTAGAAATGTTAACAGCTGGTAATCATTCTGACTCTGCCTACAATGGTTTTGTAGCCTGCATGAATGGCGAAGACACCAGCCAACTCCCTGATGTGGTCGTATCCGCTTGCCAAACCCTACAACTTTATTTGCAAACCCAAGCACTTGTTCAAGAATTACAAGGAGGACTCTCTCATGACAACAGCTCAGACAATGAAATTGAGTAAACAATTATCTTTCGGCGAGGAGGTAGCTAACAGTGTCACACACGCTATCGGCTCAACACTGATGCTCATTCTATTACCAATTACATCAAGTTACACACTCAACCATCACGGTTTTGTCGCATCCATCGGCATGTCCATCTTCGTGATTAGTCTGTTTTTGATGTTTCTGTCATCAACCATCTATCACTCTATGAGTTACAATTCCCCTCAAAAGTACGTGCTTCGCATTATTGACCATTCTATGATTTATATTGCTATCGCTGGCAGTTATACACCGGTGGCACTATCACTAGTCGGTGGTTGGCTTGGTTATCTCATCATTGTGCTCCAATGGGGGACGACCATCTTTGGTATTCTATATAAGATTTTTGCCAAACGCATCAATGAAAAATTTAGCCTTGCGCTCTACTTGCTGATGGGCTGGTTGGTTGTCTTCATCATTCCTGCCATCGTCACCAAAACGGGTCCTACTTTCTGGCTACTCATGCTTGGTGGAGGCATTTCTTACACAGTAGGAGCCTTTTTCTACGCTCGCAAGCGTCCTTACGACCACATGATTTGGCATTTGTTCATTCTGTTAGCATCAGCCTTGCAGTATCTTGGCATCGTTTATTTTATGTTGTAATACGACTTAAGGTCAGCCGATTGGCTGACCTTTTATTTTTCATAAGTACGGACTTCTTTGATATCGCTATACCAATAATTAGCTGTGACACCACCGTCAATAAGAAAATCTGAACCATTGATGAAATGACCACTTGGTCCCATCATGAAGGCCGCTAAGTCACCAATTTCATCTGGAGTTGCGGCGCGTTTTTCAACGGTTTTAGCAATCATAGCTCGGTAGCCATCACCACGTGGTCCACTGAGTTCATCAAGTGCAAGGGGCGTCATGATGATACCCTGTGACTGATTATGTACAGCCTAGAGATGAGGGTTGGCTGAGATTGCGCGTGGAACCATGCTTTATTTTGACAATCCAAAGACTGGTGTCAAAGAACAGACTGGTTCAATTGAAGGGGGCATGGCACAAGTTCACACCATCTCAACAGTAGATGCTCAAATCAATGGCTATCGACGTGTTTGGACGTTAGACTCTACAGCTTATTTTGAAAAACATGGTAGCATTTGGGTCATCAGAAAAACTGACGCTTCGTAAGAAACGAAAATTAATATGACAATCGCAAACGTAAAATCACAAGAAATCGCTGTACTTCTGAGTGCTGGTTCAATTGGACAAGCAATCATCCGTAGAGTTGCTTCTGGACGTAGAGTGCTCCTTGGTGACCTTCGTCAAGATAATTTGGATAGGGTTACTGAGAGCCTCCTAGATGCTGGTTTTGAAGTGGAAACAAAAATCGTCGATGCTTCAAAACGTGACAGTATTCGTGACTTTGCCCAATATGCTGCTAGCCTAGGTGAGGTCAAATACTATGTCCATACATCCGGAGTCTCTCCTAACCAAGGGGTCGCACGTCTTGTCCTTGATGTCGACTTGATCGGTACCGCTATTGCGCTTGAAGAATTTGGAAAAGTCATAGCTGTTGGTGGCGCTGGCCTCGTCGTTTCAAGCCAAGCTGGATATATGATTCCAAATCTCGAACCTGAGACTGAGGAACTCCTTACTTCTACTAAACCTGAAGACATGATTAGCTTGCCGTTCTTGTCTGAAGACTTGATTCCAAATGGTGGAGCAGCCTATGGAATTTCTAAAAAGGCTAACTAAATCCATGTTCAACGTGAGTCCCTCAATTGGGCTGAACGTGGTACCAGACTCAACTCAATCAGTCCTGGCATTATCATCACACCCCTTGGTCGTCATGAGCTCAATTCAGAAAATGCAGCTGGCTACCAAGTCATTGCTGCTCTTAAAGCTGGACGCATTAAATTCTAATAATAAAGGAAAAGCAATCTAATCTTTCTTCACTTTGAAAAGATTAGATTGTTTTTTGATTATTATGTCAATTTAGTCAATAAATCAAAGAAACTTATCATAGCAAATCCCTACTTTTTTTACTGTTTTTTGCTATACTAATCATAAGAAAATTCAGAAAGGTTAACTTATGACTACTTTTACCGCTAAATTTATTGACCAAGAATGGGAAGTTCCTGTTGAATCTGGTCGCTACCATATGATTGTTGGGGAGTTTTGTCCTTATGCTCAACGTCCTCAAATTGCCCGTCTCTTGCTGGGGCTTGAAGAACACATCTCTATTTCATTTGTGAAAAATGTGCCAACCGAGATTGGGCTTGTTTTTGACCAAACAGAACCTGTGACTGGTGCCATGAGCATGAAAGAAATTTATGAAAGCATGGACCCTAACTATGAGGGTTCTTATACGATTCCTGTCCTTATTGACAAGACTGACAATCGTATCGTCTGCAAGGAGTCTGCTGATATGTTGCGCCTGTTCACGACCGCCTTTGCTGAACTGCATAAAGCAGATGCGCCAGTACTTTTCACTGAGGACCAAGCGCCAGCTATTGACCCAGCCATTAAAACCATCAACCAAGACTTCCACAGCCTCATGTACAAGTTCGCTTTCTTGGATAATCAGGCTGACTACGATGCTTATACTGAGAAGTTCTTCGCATTCCTTGATAATATGGAAGTAACCCTTAGCAAGCAGGCTTTTGTGGCGGGAAATGAGCTGAGCGAAGCTGATATTCACTTCTACACGCTAGTCGTTCGTTGGGATGTAGCTTGCCGTGAGCTCCTTCTCATTAACAAATACAGCCTTGAAGACTATCCTCATGTCTTTGCCTGGGCTAAGAAACTCTATAATGACTTTGGACTCAAATCACTGACAAATCCTCAAGCTATCAAAGAAAATTACTATCTTGGTAAATTTGGTAAAGCCACGCATGTCCATCAAATTCTCCCAGCTGGTCCAAATATGGCTAAGTGGGAAAACTAAGCATACAAAAATCGTCTAGCCCTTGCTAAACGATTTTTTATTAGTCTTCAAACTGAGACCAGTCAAACTCATTAAAGGTCTTGAAAAGGTCTCCAAATGTTCCTTTGTAACCCACATCTTTACCCTTGTAAGTCACACTTGTCACAGGGTAATAGTCTGGTACCGTTAAACAGCCCATCAACATTCTTGAAAAATCATTAGGGTCATCGAACGTTTGTGTACGAACAACATCATAAGCATCTTTATATGTTAATTCAATCATATTATTGCTCCTTTATTTATCTTAACTTTAGTTTAAGTGTTTTATAGGAGCAAGTCAACTGATTGATTTAGGAATTAGCTTCCCGTAATTTTCTATAAAAGAAATAATCTACCTTTTTCAAAGCAGCCACACTTTAAGTCACTTTCATGCCCTGCAAATATGATTTCCTCAGCCAGATGTTGAAATCGTTCTGAATCATGTGATGGACTAAATCCAGCTTAGCTCTGCCATTTTCCAAAATTTCGACCTGTGGCACATAAGTTTAGATAATGATACTTCCATAGTACTTCCTTTTCAAAGTTTTGGCTATTATAATATAGTCCCTTCTGTATTTCTGTTCCAGTTAGCCTTTCTCAAAAAAGAACAATTTTTTCGTCAAAAATTTTCTTGAAAAGGTTATAATATAGACGAAAAGGTGGTTTTTATGATGAAGAAAATAGTAACAGGATTCCTAAATCTCTTATGTCTTATCACTTTGTCTACCTGCCAGCCGAAAACAGCTCAAACAACTAGTAGCTAGACTAGCAGCTCAACCAGTATTTCAAAAGCCTCATCATCAAGTCAAAGCAAGGCAAGTCAATCTAGCACTAGTCAGTCAGAGTCTCCTACTTCTTCCACAAGCCAAAGTTCAACTGAAACAAGTAGCCAAGAAACATCTCAAACTGAACTTCTTCAAAGCGGAGATTATAGCCTCCTTGCTGGAAATTGGCAGAATCAGGTAGAAAGTTTCCAAATTGCAAAAGATGGTAGTATTGCTGGAGACTTGTTCATTCAAGGTGTTCATTTGGATGGTGAAATTGTTCAACTCACCGTCCAAACTCGTTCTGGGGACACTTTCATTTTTAACTATGTCCCTGCAAACATCGAACCGCCCCAGTCCTGTTTTTACCCTGAAGGTGGTGGAGATATTTCTGATACTAGTCGTGAAAGAATTATTAAGTCCGATAGCCTTCTTTTCGGAAACAATAACTACCGAGACCATGTCTACTGTCGTGCAGATTAAAATAAGGTTTGAGATTTTCTCTCAAGCCTTATTTTCTTTGTTATTCGTTGATAAATTTCCATACAAAAGATAGTCAACCTGTCTTAGCTCTGCAATGGTTCGGCAATTTAAAGCACACATAATCAGACGCAAGTCCTCTTTCCAGCCGTTGATGATGTCAATGACTTCTTCAACTTGGTAGCGTTCTACCAGCTCTAATACTGTCCGTGATAGACCAACAGCTTTTGCTCCCAGAACCAAACATTTGATAATATCAAGTGGGTGTCGGACACCACCTGACGCTAGAATTTCCATTTTATCCATCATGGGTTGGGCATTGATGAGTGCTTGAACTGTTGCTTGCCCCCAGGTATTTAGATAAGAGCGGTCTCGACCACGTTGATTTTCGATGTAGGCGAAGCTAGTGCCTCCACGACCTGAAATATCAACTGTGCGAATTCCTAAATCGTAGGCATCCTTGATAGACTGCAAGTCCATTCCAAATCCCACTTCTTTCAGAATGAGTGGTGTCTTGATTTGGCTGACATAATCTTTAAGATTTGACCGCCAGCTTTTGAATTCTCGCTCACCTTCTGGCATGAGGAGTTCCTGCATGACATTGACATGGACTTGGAGGAAGATTGGCTTCATGGCTTCCACCGTCTGAAGGCCTGCCGATACTGGCTTATCTAGACCAATGTTGGTTGCTAGTTTGAGATTTGGGTAAAGCTCCGTCGTCGGATAAGAGTCATCTTGCGCATTTTTGAGCGCAGCTGAGTAGGAACCTGTCACCATGACGAGTCCTGTCGCTTGAGCGACCTGAGCCAACTTCCGGTTAACCGCTTTGCCTTTTTCACTTCCGCCAGTCATGGCATTGATGTAGAAAGGAAAATCAAAATGCTGACCAGCGAAGTCTGTCGAGAGGTCAATCTCCGCCACGTCGTATCGAGGGAGAGAGCTGTGAATGAGCTCCATATCGTCAAAACTGTTATAGGGCGACTGGTATTTGAGGGCGTACTTGATGTGGTCATCTTTGCGGTTGGTCATGACAATGTCTCCTTGATTAGGCATTCAATTCCCGCTTGAGCCCAGCGGTCAATCAGTAGTTGGCTATCTTGGGGACTGAACGATAGGGCAATGCCGCAATCCCCACCACCCGAGCCTGAAGATTTGGCGACAATATCCAGCCCCTGACTAGCTAACTTAAGCTCCTGCAAACTTCCAGTGTAGATGGCTGGATGCAAGTCTTCAAGAAGTTGGCTGACAGCCTCTAGGCTGGCTTTAATCCCAGCTTTGTCATTGGTTTTTAGGGCAAATAGCAGAGCTTGCACCTGATTTTGGGTCTGTGTCAGAAAATCTTGGTCAATATTAGCTTTGACAAGATTAATCATATTTTTTGAAATGGATGGTTGTCTGGTCCAACCGACCAAAAAATCAATGACTAAATCGGTGTGAACAGGCTCGACAGTGTAACCCCAATCTTTTTCCAAAACATCCCTTAATGGCAGTTGAGAAATCCAGCACGCTACTTGACCACGGTCAAAAGCGGTAAAGGCGATTAAGTTATCATAGGCAATACAAGCGACATCCCCCATTGAACCATTATCACCCCTCTTTAAGAGGACATAACTTGATAGTTTAAAAAGCTGGTCTGGTTTTAGGTCTATGTCATAGAGTGCAGCCATGGCTTTGATAGTCAGAACAACCACACTGCCACTAGAACCAATGCCAAATTTGAGACCGTCTTTCTCTAATTTGCCAGTGATGGATAGGGTGAATGGGTGGATAGACTGGTCTTGCCCGCGCAGCCATTCCTCCATAACCATGACCACTTCTTGGATGAGGCTATAATGGTCATCTGGTGTCATGTCCACACTGTAATCAAACATATCAGACGATAGCTGGTAGCGGTCTGCGCTAGCAATTTCTCCCGTCATATAAATAGGGATATTCTTGATAAGGGCGGTTTGGTCTGGCTCTAAAATGGCGTATTCACCTGCTAGATATAATTTTCCGCCTGTTTTTACCTTAAACATTGACTGGGTCCTTTGTGCGTGATTTGATGACGCGATAATCTTTTTCAAAGATGGCCGCTAGGCGGTCCAGGTCTTCTTCTAAGCAGAGGACCTTAACATTTGGTCCTGCATCCATGGTGAAGTAGCAATGTTCGCCTTGCGCTCGAAGGGCTTTGACTGCCTCCATAGCCTTGTAAGATTCTTCATTGAGGTAAGAAAAAGCCGGTGTGCAGTGTCTTGGTAAATCGTGCATGGCAAGGGCGTTGCGCTCGGTCAATTCACCAATTTTTTCAAAGTCATTAGCCTTGAGATAGGCAAGCATATCCTTGTAATCCTGCTCTGACTGCTTAACCCATTCTGGGAAGGTTGAAGCGGTTTCTGAGCACAGTTTCATGCCATCGCGACTAGAAATCGGCTTTCTCTGGTCATTTAGAACCAGCATAATCATGGCTAACTTAAGGTCCGTTTCAACTTTATAAATGGCTCCGCTATCCTTATCCCAAGCTGACAGGGGACCAAAGAAAGAACGTGATGATGACCCAGAAGCAAATTTGGCTTCCTGAGCCAATTCTTCTTGGTTAAGTCCAGCTTCAAAGAAGTCATTACAAGCCTTGACCAGGGCTGACAAGCCACTTGAAGAGGAAGAGAGACCCGCTGAGGTTGGCATATTGTTTTGAGTTTCGATTTTGACAAAAACTTTCTTGTCCCCACGGAAACGGTCTAAGATAGCTGACATTTTAGCGTGCTCTTGCTCATTTTGGAGGACGCCTGAGATGTAAAATTCATCCTGTGTAGCGCTTGATGGTAAAGCTGTCAGCCTTGTCTTAGTGTACATGTTTTCAAGGGTTAGGGAGATTGAGCTTGTGGCTGGAATCATCTTGACAGCGTCAGCCTTTCCCCAATATTTGATGATTGCAATGTTGGCGTAGGATTTGACGCTCACAGTTTTTCCGTCCATGTGTTGATGGCTCCTTCTTCTTTTAATTTTTGGATGAGTCGCTCTGCTTCTTCACTTGTCTTGACTAGGGCGATGATGCAACCACCTAGACCTCCGCCACTCATTTTAGCGCCTAGAGCACCCGCTGACCGGGCTACCTGCACTAAGTGGTCGGCTTCAGGGCATGAGACTCCTAAGCGCGCCAGCAAGCCATGAGCTTGATTTATGGCATTTCCTAAAGCCTGCAAATCAGCTTGCTCTATGGCTTTCTCTGCCTCTAGAGCTAGCTCTCCGAGGTTTTTAAGCAATGGCAGAGCTGTCTGACCGGATTTTCGGACCTTGTCAACTGCCTCGCTGGTGTGACCGTGAATGCCTGTGTCAGCGATGACCAGACATGCATCGAGATTCATAGTTAGGCTAGCAAAACCGAGATTCCGAATGAACTTGATAGGGCGGTCGCTGAGGCAAGTTTTGGCGTCCAAACCGCTGGGATTGGAATGGGCAATCATCTCCGCCTGATTAACCAGATTTTCCAGCAAATCAGCCGTCAAGTCCTGATCAAAATAATCAAAAACTGCTCGAATAGCAGCAATCGCTACCGCCGCCGATGACCCCATACCACGACGTTGAGGCACCTGCGAATCAACAAGGTAAGTCAGCTGAGCATCCTCTTGTCCCAGATACTCCAAAGCCGCAAAAATAGCGGTCGCTAAGGGATCTGTCATATCGAATTTTAGTGTCTCATCGCCTGCTGTAATCCTACAAGTAACCTCAATATTTTTTAGGGGCAGGGCAATGGCAGGATGCCCATAAACCACCGAATGTTCGCCCATAAGAATAATCTTGCTGTGGGCTTTTCCAATTCCTGTTTTCTTTTCCATATGATTTCTCTAAATAGTTTTATTCACCATACTATTATAGTATAAGTCAAGCAAAAAAGCGACTTTTGAGCGAGTCGCTTTCTCATTATTGTGGAAATTGAAAAATATTTTTATCAAGAACGACTTGAAGGTCAAAGGCAACTGTTTTATCACCACGGAAAGTAACGAGCACACGCTCAGCGGTTAATTCCTTGATTGTTCCGACACCGAATTTTGGATGTCAACCAAGCGTCCACGGTAAAATTGTTTTTCCAAAACGCTTCTGAAGCTAGGAAGTTCTTGCTTAAAATTAGTAGAGCGAACTTGATAACTGTCACATCTTGCTGATCCGTGACAGCGCCTTTCTAATTTTAGGCAGAGTCCATTCTCAAAAAATTAGCAGCGCGAGCGATGGCGCTTATCATCATCCCCTTCAGCTCTCGTAAATTTTCCGACATGCCAGGGCGTTCCCATCAGTTGTCCAAGTGCCATGATTCCCTCCTTAAATGGATTCAGAATCACCATTATAGCAAGAAAATAGCAAAAAAGCAGTCGCTAGAACTGCTTAAATTTATTTTGTGACTTGCACTGCTTCCTTGATAAACTGTGAAATATCTGCTTTTTTACCTTCATGAAGGGCTTTTACGATTTTTGAACCAACGATAACACCGTCTGAAACTTTGTTGAAACGTTTGACATCGTCAAGGCTTGAAACGCCAAATCCTGTTACGACTGGAATTTGAGCAAGGTCAGTCAAGGCTTTTAAGTGCTTGTCTAAATCGTCTCGATAGCGAGAGCCATTTCCAGTAACACCGTTAACAGCAACTGCATAGACAAATCCTTCAGCACCATCAACCAAGACTTTCTGACGTTCAAGCCCCGTCGTCAAGCTGACAAGTGGAATAAGAGCAATATCTGAACCTTCAAGAAATGGTTTGATAAAATACTCCTGCTCATGAGGAAGGTCGGGGATAATCAGACCCTTGACCGCTGTCCCTTTCAAATCAGACACCAACTGCTCCAGACCGTATTGATACAAGGTATTGAAATAAGTCATGATAATCAACGGAGCAGCTGATGAAATGTTTTTTAGAGCTGAAACAACATTGTGTGGTGTTGTGCCATTTTTGATAGAACGAATGCCCGCTAACTCGATGACAGGACCATCTGCAACTGGGTCTGAGAAAGGAATTCCAACTTCAATAGCTGTCACTCCCAAGTCATTCAGGTCACTAATAGTTTCTTGTAAACCTTCCACACCTTTCTCGTGGTCACCTGCCATGATGTAAGGGATGAAAATGCCTTTTTGCGTTGCTTTTTTCTTTTCTAATACTTGTGTAAGTGTCTTAACCATTAGTTTGCCCCCTTTTCTTGTTCCAAACGTTCTTTGACCTGTACCACGTCTTTATCACCACGACCCGATAGACAGACGACGATATCCTTATCAGGACCTAGCTCTTTTGCCAATTCCAAGACATAAGCGATAGCGTGACTTGATTCAAGGGCAGGAATAATGCCTTCTAGTTTAGACAAAATCTTGAAACCTTCCAAGGCTTCCTCATCAGTAATTGGAACATACTTAGCTCTGCCGATTTCCTTAAAGTGAGAATGCTCTGGACCAATCCCTGGATAATCAAGCCCAGCTGAGATTGAGAAAGCTTCCAAGACTTGACCTTCGGCATCTTGAAGCAAGTCCATCAAAGAGCCGTGCAAAACACCTGGACGCCCTTTGGTCATGGTTGCAGCATGATAAGCGGTATCAGTACCAAGACCTGCTGCCTCAACCCCATACATATCAACAGACTCGTCATTGACAAATGGGTAGAAAAGCCCAATGGCATTTGACCCGCCACCAACACAGGCAACCACTGCATCTGGCAACTCACGACCAGTTTGCTCAGCGTATTGGCGTTTAGCTTCTTTTCCGATGACCGATTGGAAATCACGCACAATTTCTGGGAATGGTGCTGGTCCAAGGGCAGAGCCCATGATGTAGTGAGTGTCGTCGACATTTGCTACCCAGTAGCGGAGCGCAGCATTGACGGCATCTTTGAGCACGCGCGAGCCATCCGTAACTGCCTCAACTTTAGCGCCTAAAAGTTCCATACGGAAAACGTTTAAACTTTGGCGCTTGACATCTTCTTCACCCATGAAAATGGTGCATTCCATGTCAAATAAGGCTGCCGCAGTTGCTGTCGCAACACCGTGTTGACCTGCGCCTGTCTCAGCAATAATTTTCGTTTTACCCATACGTTTTGCAAGTAACACTTGACCGAGGGCGTTGTTGATTTTGTGGGCACCCGTATGGTTGAGGTCCTCACGTTTTAAGAAAATACGAGCCCCACCAACATGGTCAGTCAAACGTTTGGCGAAATAAAGGGGATTTTCACGACCAACGTAGTTGACTAAAAGGTTATCTAGTTCCGCTTGAAAACTTGGGTCTGCCTTGGCTTCACGGTAAGCCTGATCCAATTCTAAGACCGCAGTCATCAAGGTCTCAGGAATAAAACGTCCACCAAAATTACCGTAAAATCCTTTGTTATCTGGTTCTTGATATGTCATTTTTTACTTCTCCTATAAATGCACTTATTTTTGCTAAGTCTTTCTTGCCATCTGTTTCAACGCCAGAAGAAACATCTACTGCATAAGGTTGAAAATGATTGATGCAAGACTTAACATTGTCAACCGTTAATCCACCAGCGATAAAGACTGGCTTGTCTACATGAGTAATATCTAAGGCAGACCAATCAAATGTCTCTCCTGCTCCAGAAACAGGAGCATCAAATAAATAATAATCCGCTTTTTCAAGCTTCGGAACTTGTCCTTCCTTAACTGAAATCGCCCTAATCACTGGTAAGCCAAAGGAAAGACAGACTTTCTCGTCATAATCGCCATGAATCTGAATGAGGTCTAGCCCAACTTTAGAGATAGCTTCTTCAAGTTCTTCTTTATCTGGGCTGACAAAGACACCGATTTTCTTAACCTTAGTTGTCAAACCTTCCACCAAGGCTGATGCCTGATCTGCTGTCACTTGGCGACGGCTGGGCGCAAAGACAAATCCAATGAAATCTACATCTGCTTCAATAGCCGTTTCAATTGCTGCTCGGTCTGATAGGCCGCATATTTTAACTTTTGTCAAGACAAAGCTCCCTCACCTTCTCTTCAACACTATCTGCTGTCATCAAGGCTGTCCCGCACAAAATACCATCGTAGGCTGATGCAATCTTTGCCACATCAGCACCGTTTTCAAGAGCTGATTCTGAGATGTAGACTGCCTCATCTTTTAGATAGGGGATAAGGCTCACACTGGTTTCAAGATTGGTTTGGAAGGTCTTGAGATTACGATTATTGACACCGATGATTTTAGCTCCCAAGCTGTGGGCTACCTGTAATTCTTCCAGATTATGTGTCTCAACTAATGCCTCCATACCGATACTGTAAGCGAAATCGTAGAGTTCTTTTAAACGCGTCTCTGATAAAGCAGCTACGATCAAGAGAACAACTGTCGCGCCAGCATTTCTCCCAGCAATAATCTGCTTTTCGTCAATGATAAAATCTTTCTGCAAGGTCGGAATAGCCACCTGACTCGAAATCTCTTCAAGATAGGCGGTATCTCCTTTGAAAAATTCTCGGTCACAAAGGACTGAAATCATGGCTGTACCATTAGCTTCATAAGTCTTGGCTTGCTTAACAATATCAACATCTGTGTTAATATCACCCAAACTTGGACTGGCTTTTTTGACTTCAGCAATCAATTGGATTCGATTTTGATTAGCTTTAACATGGTCGTAAAAAGAATAGCTTTGTCGCAAAGGCTCCATCGTTTGAGGCTCCATGGCTGCAACTTCTTTTTCTTTGACGGCTAAAATGCGTTCTAAAAAGGTGCTATCAGTCATGTCCAGCCTCCTTAAGTGCCTCGAGTTTTTCCAAGGCTTTCCCAGATGCAATAACTTGTCGGGCTAGCGCAATGCCCTCTTTAATAGTATCAACTTTTCCTGCTGCAAAGAAGCCAAGACTTGCATTAAGGACTGTTGTTTCAAGGAAGGGACTAGCTTGATTTTCTAGTACCGACCGAAAGATTTGAGCATTTTCCTCAGCATCTCCACCTCGAATATCATCTAAGTCATATCTCTCCATTCCAAGATCAGCATAGCTAAAACTTCCCTTGCTTATCTTCCCGTGATCTAAAAGGGTATAATGATTGACACCATAAAGCGCAGCTTCATCCATCCGATCTGGTCCAGTAATAATCAAGGCACGCTTACGACCAAGGTAGTCTAAAACCTTTGCACAAGTTTCCTGTAAATCCTCACGATAAAGTCCCATCAGCTGGTGATCAAGTTCCATGGGATGATTGAGGGGACCAATGATATTCATGATGGTTGGAATACCAAGCGCCTGTCTAGCTGGTGAAATATAACGCATGACTGGGTGCATGGCTTGGGCGAACAGAAAGGCAATTCCAACTTTGGACAATTGTCGGCTGATAGCCTCAGGACCCACTGTCAGATTGACTCCCAAGGCCTCTAGGACATCCGCAGAGCCCGATTTTGAAGAAATTGAACGATTACCGTGTTTTGCAACTGTAATACCACCACCTGCAAGAACAAAGGCTGTCGTTGTTGAGATATTGAACGAAAAGGACTGGTCACCACCTGTACCACAATTGTCCATGAGACCCGTAAAATCACCAGGAATTTCCTGAGCATAACTTCGGATAACATCGATAAGCCCTGTAATCTCATCAAGACTTTCTCCCTTTTCGGTTAAGCCCATCAAGAAAGCAGCCACTTGGGCATCTGATAATTGCCCATTAAAAATCCTCTCAGCTACTGCTGTCATCTCATCTTTTGTTAAATCTTCTTTTGCAACTAATTTACTAAAAATCTCTTTCATCGACTACCTCCTAGCCCACTAAGGCCACAAAGTTTTTAATCATGGTCATGCCATCATCCGTTCCAATCGATTCAGGGTGAAATTGCAGACCGTAGATTTGTTTTTCTTGATTCTGAATCCCCATGATTTCATGGTCGTCAATTGTTCGACAGGTAACCTCAAAACCGTTCGGCATTTGAGAAACAACGATAGAATGATAACGCATGACGTCTGTTTCTTGATAAATATTTTTGAAAATTGGAGAAACATTTTCAAGTGCCATCTTGCTTTGCTTGCCATGCATAACTTGCTTAGCCAAGTCAAGTTTGCCTCCAAAGACCTCAGCGATTGCTTGATGTCCAAGACAAATTCCTAAAATAGGTTTCTGCCCAGCAAATTCTTTTATCACCGCCTCCATTTTTCCAGCATCTGCCGGCCAACCTGGTCCCGGTGACATGACCAGTGCGTCTGCCTGTTCTGCTAAGTCAAACAGGTTTTCGTCATCATTTCGAACCACTTCAACAGCTGTAAATGCTGCTAAATATTGCTTGAGATTAAAGGTAAAGGAATCATAATTATCAACAAGTAAAATCATTGGCTGTCTCCAATCTTTGTCATTGCCTTGGCTTTATTGATGGTTTCTTGATATTCATTTTCTGGAATAGAATCATAGACAATACCTGCACCGGCCTGCACATAGGCTTTGCCATTTTTCAAGACCATGGTCCGAATAGCAATGGCAAAATCCATATCACCTGTCGCAGACAGATAACCGATAGCACCAGCATAGATACCACGTTTTTCTTTTTCTAATTGGTAAATGCGTTGCATAGCACGAATTTTAGGTGCGCCTGAGACAGTACCTGCTGGCAAGGTCGATTTAAGGGCGTCCATCGCCGTCAAATCGCTTCGGAGTTTTCCTTTGACTAGACTGGTCAAGTGCATGACATATCGGAAATACTCAACTTCCATATATTTGGTCACTTCAACCGTGTTTGTCTCGGCAACCTTTCCAATATCATTACGGCCCAAATCAACCAACATCTGATGTTCCGCTGTCTCTTTGACATTAGAAAGCAAATCCTCTGCTAGTCCTTGGTCTTCTTCATCAGATGCCCCCCTTGGTCTCGTCCCTGCAATCGGATTGGTGACAACAGTGTCGCCTTTTACCGAAACCAAACTCTCAGGACTTGCTCCGATGACTTGGTAGTCTCCAAAATCAAAGAAATAAAGATAATTGGATGGATTGACCACTCGCAGGTTGCGGTAGTAATCTAGAGGTTCCCCTTTAAGATTAGCTGAGAAGCGTTGGCTAAGGACACATTGGAACATGTCTCCTTGACGAATCAATTCTTTAGCTTTTGTCACCATGTCAACAAAGATTTCCTGATCTAGGTGGTTGTCAAATTGAAGGGATTCGATTGCTTTCGGTGCTAATTCATCACTTGTCATGGTCTGAAGGTCAGTGAGGACTTGGTCCAAAGCGGCAGCTAGTTCTGCGTCTGAACGGTTGCGGTAGCAATTATCCTCAACAACTCGAACAACCTCTTTTTTATGGTCAAAGATGAGGTAGGACTCGTAGATGAAAAAGTGCATGTCCGGGGTGCCGATGGTATCTTCTGGAATAGTTCCGATAGGTTCGTAAAGCCCAATCATGTCATAGCTGACATAGCCAAGAGCCCCACCAGCAAAGGGAATATCCGTCTTGAAATTTTCCTTGACTGTCACTTGATTGAGGTAATCTAGAGGGTCCCGGGCAATGATTTGGTCATTTTGTGTGAGAACTCCGTCTTGGTACTTAATTTCGTAAACAGGATTATAGGCGATGATGGAATATCTGGCGTTTTCTTTTTCGCGCGGAATACTTTCAAGAATAACTTTATGTTTACCTGTCAAGCGTTTGTAAGCAAGAATTGGTGTTAAGCTATCAGCTGCTAAAATTCTTTCCATGGAAACCTCCAATCAATTTGAAAAACGAAAAACCCCACACAGAAAAACTCTGTGCGAGGGCGATATCAAAACAGCGCGGTGCCACCTCAGTTCATGACAGCATAAGACCATCATATCTCAATCTCCTCTAACAAGGAGTTGCACGGTAAGGGGTGCGCACCGAATTTACATGTGTTAAAATTCAATTTGACAATCAGTCCAATTTTCACAAACGACCGCTACTCGTTCACAATAACCACGAGCTCCCTGAAAACTTTTGTTTGTTACTTTTCTGATTGTGTTTATTATATAAGCTCTTAATTAAAATGTCAACTATTTTTTGAAAATTCTATTCATTTAGTTGATTTAATTTTTGTCTAATGGCTTGCGCTGACCTATCAAGCTGCCTTTCTTCCTCGGATGTAAGCTTGATGGGAAGACCGTTACCAATCCCCTCTGGCCTTAGGCGTACTGGCAAACTAAGATACAAATCGTAAGTCGGCTGATAAAATGACAAGGGGAAGATTCTTGTTTCTTTGGCAAGGACAGCCTTAACCACCTGATAAGCGCAATTGGCGATGGCAAAGTTTGTATAGCGTTTGCCGTTAAAGACTTCTTGTCCACCAAATCGAGCTGCGTTTTCGATAGCTACTTTGTCCTCTTCCCTGACTAAATCATCCGTCACGGTTGACCAAGCAACAAACTGAGAATCGCCATGTTCGCCCAGTACATATCCAGAAATATCACGCGGTGATAAGCCTGAGTATTCAGACAAGTGTCTTCTGAGACGACTGGTATCAAGCAAAGTCCCAGTACCAAAAATCTTCTGTCTTGGATAATCAAGTCCTTTCTGGAGCAAGGTTGTGATGGCATCACAAGGGTTGGAGATAACCACAATCAAACCATGGAAGCTTGTTTGATTGAGCTGCTCTGCTATTTTTTCAACATTAGTCGCATTGATGGCAAGCTCCACCCAACGGTCGGGGTTCTCACCGAAGTAAGCCTTGATGTCACCAACCGCTATGACAAGAATGTCAGCATCATTTAGCGCTTGATAGTCATTGATAGTGATATTGGTAAAGTGTTCGCCAAAGGCCTGACTATCTTTCAAGTCCAGAGCATCCGCTTTCAGCTTGTTAAAGTTATCATCAATCAGCACCAAATCACTGACTAATCCTGTTTGGACGACTTGATTGGCAAGCGTACTTCCAACATTGCCAAGTCCGATAATTCCGAGTTTATTTGGCATAATGACCTCCTACAAGATAGCTTTAATGTGATATGTTTAGTTTACCACCATGCTTCCATGAACGGAAATTGGTAAATCTTATGACTGGCTCTAGCTCACAACTATAGGGAAGATTATTTACGAATCAAGAATTTTTGATTTGGTGTTTTTGAGAGGTAGTGACGGGTGTGAGGTTGAGACCAAATGCCTTCAAAATCAATGTCATCTGCAAAGCGTGAATTGAAGTCGACAAAAAGTTTTTCTTTTTTCGTATCCCAACCACGCGCAATATCATGAAAGTAGGTATTGTTTCGGAAAGCTGGAATTTCGTACAAGTCACGGCAATAGCCCCAAATATTTTTGTACTCTGAAATGCGTTTTTTTAGTGGTCCAAGATTGCGGTAATAATGGGTATCAAATCGTGCTAAGGTTACAAACAAACGAACATCTGAATCTGTCACATAGTCTCCAAACAAGAAACGATTGGTTTCCAATTTTGCTTCAATGACATCGAGGGCATTGTAGAAATCTTCAAAGGCTTCGTTGTAGGCAACCAACGATTGAGCAAACATCATGCGGTAGGTTCCGTTGTTAACGAACGGGAAGAGGAAGTGGTCATAAAAATTGTCGATGTCTTGACGCAATTCTTCTGGGTAAAGCTCAGGAGCATCCTCTTTTTGGAAAGGTTTGAAGGCTGTTTCAAAGTAATTCGTCAAACGATGATAATCGTTATTAACCACTTCATAAGTATCTAAGTCAACCAAGGCAGGAACGGTTGTACGACCTGTGTAGTCTGGATCAGCACGATAATAGAATTCTGCTAAATACTCTGCACCAGTAACAGGGTCTTTGCCATCTGGCTCATAGGCAAATTCCCAACCGTATTTACGGCGTTCTGGATCTTCTGTGTGACCAACTTGATTGACAGAGATAACATCTTCAAGGCCAAGCAATTCACGAACAATGGAAGCACGATTTGACCAATGGCAGCCACGCGCCCAGAAAAGACGATATTTACCTGCAGCTGCTTTCAACTCACCTTCATCATCTCCAAAAGGCCTTGTGAAATGGTTAGGTTGGCGTTGAAAGGCACCACGTTCATCGATTTCAGTTTTTGTTTCAACAGGACGGATTTTTAGGGTTACGGGTTTAATTTCTTTAGTTGACATAGTATTTCTCCTCGTAAAATATATCTTGCAGAGGTATTTCAACCTCTAGTGTCGTTTCATTATCACTTGGCAAAAGCAGGTGACTTAGTGAATATCAAATTCTTGGCGGTCGCGGTCGTGTGGAATCAACCAAACAGACTCGTCTGGACCCTTGGGAACAATTTGTTGTGGGTTGACCTTGGCGCTCAGGTGATAATGTTTCTTGATGTGGTCAAAATGCGTTGTTGAGCCGAAAGCCTCTTGCTGATACAAGTCTCTAGCATAACCCCACAGATTTGGAAAATCAATCAAACGATTACGATTACAGTTGAAGGCATTATAGTAAGCAGCATCAAAGCGAGCTAGACTGACATAAAGTCGAATATCAGAGTCAGTAATTTGATCCCCGAAAAGATAACGTGAATGTGACAAACGCTCTTCTAACCAGTCCAAACGCTCAAATAGAACATCGTAGGCCTTATCGTAAGCCTCTTGTGTTGTCGCAAATCCGACGCAGTAGACACCGTTGTTGACTTCACGATAAATGATATCATTAAGCTCGTCGATTTGCTCCGCCAGGTGGGTTGGATAGAGATTTGGAGCGTCAGCTTTATGGAAAGGTGCCCAATCAGTCTCCAAAATACGAAGCATTTTCAAGAAGTCATTGTTGACAACCTTGCCAGTCTCGATATCGATTAAGGCTGGCACAGTAAAGCGTCCTGCATAGTTGGGAGCCGCTTTGTAATAGGCTTCGCTGAGATAATGAATGCCCAAGACAGGATCAACTTCACCCTCATCCAAGGTAAAGACCCAGTCTGTTCGAGCAACATCCGTTGGACGGACGGGATCAACCACTCCAATTAAAAAAACATCTTCGAGCCCCAATAACTTGAGTCCAATCAACTGACGATTTGCCCAAGGACAGGCATAAGAGACAATCAATCTGTACTTACCCTTTTCAACAGGTAACTGCCCCTCTTCATTTCCGAATGGAGTAACAAACTGTGTACACTGTCGTTGAAAATTGCCGTCCTTATCAATTTCTTTTTTGACGTAGTCTGTTGGCATAACTGATTCCTTTTCTAATATCTTCCAATTTCACTCTCAAAGCGATAGCCTTCTGGTAAAAAGAAGCCTTCATCTTCCATCCATTTGAGACCTTCTGGCGAACCATGACCAAAGTGTGCAAAGGCTGTTTTATTTCGGCGGAAGCCATATTTCTCATACAAAGTTAGGGTTTGTGGGTGAGTGTACAAAATCACATTGATACCCTTTAATTTTTCAAGTAAGTTTGTGATGATAGTGTGACCGACATGCTGTTTTTGATAAGCAGGGTCAACAGCTACATTATAAATGGCGCCTTGAGAGACGAAGTCTGTGAGAGCACGGCCAACACCAATAACCTGGTCGCCATCCTTGATAAAGATAGTAATATCACTGTTTTTAAAAGCTTTTTCATTGTCTGATGGGTTACTACTTGACCCAAGCCCTGCCTTATGAAGGACATCTGTGACTTGCTGAAAATCAACCTTGTTAGCATCTGTTTCAATTTGATAAGGAAATGTCATCTGTCTTACTCCTATTTGTCGTAAGTTGGTGAATAGTCTGAACCGAAATATTTCACATTGATTTTCTTAGAAGTCCCGTCTTCCACCACTTCTTTGAGGGCTTTATTGACATCTTTGACCAATTGCGTGTCATCTTTTCCAGCAACGAAGTAAGAGTAAGGTTCACCCATGAGGACATCTGCCAAGTCTCCTGTCACATCTTTTCCGACCAAATCCATGTCATATTCTTTTTGGTAATACTCAAACATAGGCTTATCCATGAGAAGGAAGTCATATTTCCCACTCTCAACACCTTGCAATTGGGCTTTCAAGTCTTCAGCCGAGTAATTGAGAGTGATTTGTTTGTCAGAGTGTTCTTTGTTGTAAGCCTCAATGGCTGTTGAAGTATTGACACCGGTTGAACCGACTGTTGAATGACCTGCCAAATCATCCCATGAATTAACTGACTTAGCTAGCTTACTACCTTTTTTGAAGATTGCTACATAAGAATTTTTGAAAATTGGGTCCGTAAAGGCATAGTTAGCTTCACGCTCTGCATTTTTAGCGATATTATTAACACCAAGCTGGTAACGTCCTGATGAGATTCCTGTAAAAATTGATGAGAATTCTGTTTTGACGATTTTTAACTTATACTGTGGCAGTTTCTTGAAAACAGCCTTTAAGAGTTCGATATTATGACCTGTTAGTTTTCCCTTGCTATCAACATAGGTGAAGGGTTTTGGCTGACCTCCCGTTGCTGCTACAACCGTTTTGGTATCTTTGTTACTAGCTAGAACTGTTTGACTTTGACTAACCGTCACTAGTCCCACACTAGCGATCAATAAGCCAGCTGCCAAATATTTTTTCCATTTCTTTTCAGTCATATCTGCATTCCTCTAACTTTCGATTTCTAAAAATAACTTGTCTCCATCTTATCACCATCAGAATTGTCTGCATAATCTATATTTTTTATGGACGGGTATAAAAAAAACTAATAGCGAGCCCCCTAGCATTTCTCCCACTACTAGGTTAGTATAGTGGCATAGAAAAGGAGGCGCTCATGTTAGATTGGAAAAGCCTATTAGAGCCTTATAAAAAGCCATTACTAGAAGATTTAGATGGATTGCTGAGGATACCATCTGTCAAGAATGTAGAAACTGTGTCCGACCAAGCCCCCTTTGGTCAAGGCATCGCTGACACCCTACAATATATGCTAGATTTGGGTGATAGAGATGGCTTCACCAGCAAAAACATCCAAGGCTACGCTGGCAGAATTAGCTTGGGACAAGGGACAGAAAGCTTAGTTATTCTAAGTCACTTGGATGTGGTCCCAGCAGACCCAACCAATGGGAAACCAAGCCCTTCGTTCCTGAAATCAAAGATGGCAAACTTATTGCTAGAGGTGCTCTTGATGACAAGGGACCGACTCTCATGGCCTACTATGCCGTCAAAATCCTAAACGATATCGGTGTCACATGGAACAAGGAAATTCAGCTCATTTATGGAACAGATGAAGAAAATGATTGGGAAGGGGTTCGCTACTATTTTGAGCATGAAGCCATGCCGGACTACGGCATTGTCCCAGATGGTATTTTCCCAATGATATATGCTGAAAAAGGGGTGGCACAAATTGATTTAACCGGTCACTTTGATACCAAAGTACTCCAGTCCTTCCAAAGTGGGCAAGCTTATAATCAAGTGCCAGATTTGGCTACTGCTACCATCAACAATCAACAAGTCGTCACCACTGATTTTGAGGCATATTTGACACAACATCACTTGACAGGAAAGCTTACTAATGACGGAAATCAACAAACCTTGACCCTCATTGGTAAGGCCGCTCATGGTTCAAGTCCTCAATCTGGTCTCAATGCCGCCACCTATCTAGCTGATTTTTTAAGCAAGCAAAAACTTGATAAGGTCAGCCATCAACTCTTAACATTTATCAAAGATAAACTTCACGATAATCAGGATGGCAAGAAGTTTGACCTTGACTTTCAGGATGAGGAACTTGGTGCAACAACGCTCAACCCTGCCATCTTCTCTTTTGTAAATGGTTTGCTAAGAATTGGCATTGATTTTAGATATCCCGCAGGTTTTGAATTTAGCAAGGCTCTCGCTCATTTGCAAGCAACAGCCAAGGATTTTGACTTGTCAGCGCAGCTTATTTCCTTAAAAGAACCCAGCCATACTGACCTTAATCACCCTTACACTAAAAAGTTGTTGGCTATCTATCGCAAGCATACTGGCGACAAGACGCCTGCGCTAGCTATTGGCGGTATCACTTATGGACGTGTCTTTAAACAAGGGGTTACTTTTGGATCTGCCTTTCTCGGCAAAAAAGCAACCCTCCATCAACCTAATGAATACATTGAACTAGAGGACCTTTTCAAGGCCTTAGAAATTTATCTGGATGCACTTTATCAGTTAGCCACTGAGGAAGGAAAGTCATAGAAAAAAGCAAATCAAGACCTTAATTGATATACTCCCCCTATAGTGGACAGTGAAAAAACAAAATTTACTAAAAGCTACAAGGGGAGTTTTCGTATGTCCAAAAGAAGTCCAAAATCAGTAGAAGAGAAATTAGAAGTTGTCCACTTATTACTTAATCAAGAGCAGTCAGTTGGCCAACTTAGTAAACAGTATCAAGTCAGTAAACAAACCATCCAATCTTGAAAAATGAAGTATGAGAAGTCTGGCATTGACGGCTTAAGGGAATCTAGGACTTGGAAAAACTATTCGTCTGAGTTGAAACAACAAGCTGTTTTCGACTATCTTGATGGTAAAGGCTCTCTTACTGATATTTGTCAAGAGTTTGATATCTCAAGCCATTCTGTTCTCCTAAAGTGGCTAAAACGGTATACTAGTGGTGAAGACTTAAAAACCACTAGTAAAGGATACAGCCGTATGAAACAGGGACGCAAGACTACTTTTGAAGAACGCCTTGAGATTGTCAACTATACCATTGCTCATGAGAAGGACTACCAAGCTGCCATTGAGAAGTTTGGAGTCTCTTACCAGCAGGTCTATTCTTGGGTTCGTCAGTTTGAGAAAAATGGCTCACAGGGGCTTGTTGATAGGCGTGGGAAAGGGTTGGACAGTAAGCCTAATCTCACTGAAGCTGAAGAGCTTCAACTTAAAATTAAGCAACAGGAAGCACGCAACCGTTATTTAGAAATGGAGGTGGGGCTCCTTGTAGTAGCTTGTTAGCAATCACGTCGTCACTTCCGTTCCTAGTTTTTGGACAAGCCTTACAGGGATATTCGTATCTCGCTCTGCTTCGCACGACTATCGCCAAAAAGTTAGATGCCATTCAACGCCGAAACCGTCGGTAAGGTTAGGCAAGCACTTAGATAAGTTTCAGGCCATTAAAGACTATCAAGAAGAGCACCTAGACGCTTCCGTTTAGACTTTGTGCCAAATTCTCAAGGTCTCTCGGTCAGGTTACTACAAATGGCTCAACCAGAAGGAAACAGCTTCAGAGAAGGAAAATACCAAGCTTATGGAGACGATTAAAGAACTCCATAGATGTCACGGTGGCATTCTAGGCTACCGTCGCATGACGATTTTCATTAACCGTCAGCTTGACACCAATTACAACAAGAAACGCATTCGTCGACTCATGAAAATATTAGGCATTAGCTCAGTCATTCGTCGGGTTAGGCAGTCTTGTACGAAAGCTGGTGCTAAATGTTACGAAGACAATAGTCTCAACCGTGACTTTACAGCTACAGCACCTAATCAAAAATGGTGTACAGACGTCACTTATCTTCAATACGGGTTAGGTGCTAAAGCTTATCTTAGTGCGATTAAAGACTTGTACGATGGTTCTATTATCGCCTATGAAATTAGCCATAACAATGACAATCCGTTGGTTATGAAGACCATTAAGAAAGCTTTGGAGCTAAATCAAGGAGCTAAACCGCTGATTCACAGTGACCGTGGTAGTCAGTACACGTCAAAGGAATATCGTCAGATGACACGCCAAGCAGGATTAACCTTATCTATGTCTCGTGTTGGAAAATGTATTGATAATGCGCCGATTGAGAGTTTTTGGGGACATTTCAAGACAGAGTCTTATCACCTCAAGAAATACAAGACTTACGATGAACTAGTCGCCGATATTGACCGTTACATTCACTTTTACAACACCCAACGCTATCAAACAAAATTAAACAACCTGACTCCTTTTGAATTCAGGAATCAGGCTGCTTAATTGTTTTATTATTTGACTATCTACTTGACAGGGAACTGTTCATAATCTTGTTTGGCTTTTTTTACGAGACCACTAAATAGTGCTTGATGAGGAGCTTGGTCAATGAGAAATTCTGGATGCCATTGAACAGCTACTAAGGGATAATCCAAGAGTTCTAATGCTTCAATCACACCATCTCTAGGGTCTCTGGCAGTCACTACTAGGCCCTGACCTAGTGTATCAATTGATTGATGGTGGACCGAATTAACAGCTGTACCTGACGGTATCAATTGTGCTAAATGACTGTTTTCAGCCACATCAACCGTGTGATAGGTCCCTATGGGCATACCTTGTGAGTGATTAGGAATCTCCTGATTGAGGGTACCTCCGAGATAAACATTAAGCAATTGCATACCTCGGCAAACGGCTAGAATAGGTAGGCCTCCTGCAGCTTTAACGCCGTCTGCAAAATTAACAGATGATGATATATGAATGATAGGAGCATCGTCTGCAATTGGTTTTTGGTTGGCTGAAATGCCAATAAGCGGTTTCGTCATTCTTACTCCTTATCTACTCGAACAAAATGATCTACCCCAAATTCTTGCCACTCAAAGTTTTCAGACAGCTGAAATTCCTCAATATCACTAGTAACAGCTAAAAGTTTTTCACGCGCCAATTTGGGATTTAATTTTGGTTTTGCATTTAGCAAATATTGCGTGTAGGCATGTTGGGGATGGTCAAAAAGATGCTCTGCCGGTGCAATTTCAACTAACTAACCACGATAAAGCACCGCTATTCTATCAGAAATATGTCGGACCACAGACAAATCATGTGAAATAAAAAGGTAAGATAAGTTTAGATTGGCTTGTAAATCTTTCAACAAACGCAGAATTTGAGCCTGGATGGACACGTCCAGAGCAGAAGTCGGCTCATCACAAACCACAAACTCCGGTTGGTTGATGACTGCTCGTGCAATTCCAATCCGCTGGCGCTGCCCTCCTGAAAATTCCTTCGGAAGTTTGTTAACAGCATCACCCGTAATTCCAACTGAGTGTAGCATATCTAAGGCCTTCTGTCTAGCCTGATCTTTTGGTAAGTCAATCAAGGGTTCCCGGACAATTTCTAGCGCTGTCATCCGAGGATTGAGAGCTGAGTAAGGATCTTGAAAAATAAGCTGGAGCTGACGCGACATTTGCCGACGATCTTTTGGTTTAAGTCCGTGTACGGCTTGCCCTTTAAAAGACACCTCGCCATCAGAATGATTTTCCAAGCCCAAAATAATACGTCCCAGAGTTGTCTTTCCAGAACCTGACTCGCCCACCAAACCAAGCGTTTCCCCCTTGCGAACTTGTAGGCTAACCTGATCCAGTGCTTTGACCGTTACATCCTTTCCTTGACGCTTCCCATTATGGAAAATCTTAGAGACATTGTGTAACTCGATAATATTTTCTACCATACTATTCCTCCACTAAGTAACGATGGCTATCGATGACAGATTGATAAGTATCGGAGAGGACAAATTCCTCCTTCTCTCCTAAAGTATCAATCAAATCCAAGTCTGCTGCAGCAAGTAATTGTTTGGTATAAGCATGCTGAGGATTGCCAAAAATGTCATCCACGGTTCCCTCTTCGACAATTTGTCCTTGATACATGACCTTAACCAAGTCACACATACCTGCAATAACGCCAAAATCATGGCTGACGAGAACAATGGATAAACCAGTCTCAGCTTGCAACTGTTTCAGCAAACTCAAAATTTGTGCCTGAATGGTCACATCTAGAGCGGTTGTCGGCTCATCAGCAATAAGAAGTTCTGGCTTTGCTAAGAGCGCCATAGCAATCATTATCCTTTGACGCATACCGCCTGATAACTCAAAAGGATACTGATTGAGTCGTTTTTCAGGCTCTGGAATCCCCACCTGCGTCAAGACTTTTACTGCTAATTGCTCGGCATCCTGGTCTGAAATTTCCTCGTCATTTCGAAAAATGACTTCTGCCAAATGGTAGCCTATCTTACGAAGGGGATTTAAAGAAGTCATAGGATCTTGAAAAATCATAGCAATGGGAAGGTCGCTAGGATTGTCAACAGGTTTGCCTTCAAATAGAAATTGACCGAACTGACTATGGAGATTGTCAGGCAACAAGCCCATGCTAGCCTTCATAGTCAAACTCTTGCCCGAGCCAGATTCACCAATGATACCAACAACTTGACCTTTAGGAATCGTCAAATCAATCCCTTTGACAAGCGGTGTGGCAAGTTTTTCTCTCTTAGCTTGTCGATTTACGACTAGATTTTTAATGCTAACGATTACTTCTGTCATACTAGCCCTCCCTTTGAATATAGGATTTAAATGCTTCACTAAGATTATTGATGGAATAAATGGTCAACAAGACAAAGAGCCCTGGTATGATTGCCATGTAAGGTGCCTTTTGAAGACTGCTCTGCGCATTTTGCAAAAGACTCCCCCAAGAAGACATGGGTTGCTGAATCCCCATTCCAAGAAAGGATAGAGCTGACTCTGTCATGATAGCACCAGAAATGCTATTGGTCGCAGCCACAATCAAGATTGGCAGAATATTTGGAATGATATGGCGCCAAATGATTTTCCAGCGCGATTCACCGATAAACTCACTGTAAACGACATAATCACGATTCTTAACAGACAATGTCTCTGCTCGAATCAAGCGTGAAATGCCCATCCATGAAAAGCCACCAATCACGATAATGATGGTCATTAAACCAGGACGAAGAAAGACACTAAGCACAATAACCAAAACCAACCAAGGGATTGAAGATAGGATTTCAACTAAGCGCATGAGGATATTGTCCACCCAGCCACCAAAGTAGCCAGAGACTACACCAACCAAGGTTCCGATAAAAGTCGACGCCAACATGGCTGAAAACCCAACGATCAGCGACACACGTCCACCATAAATAACACGACTTAGTCCCTACCAAGCTCGTCCGTCCCAAACCAGTGCTCAAGACTCGGTCCCTGCCACATGGCTTTTGTATTGGTTGCTGTCGGACTATAAGGAAAAAGCGGTGCTAGGAGCGAAATCAAAATGAGTACGACCAAAAAAATTAAGGAAAAACGGTAAAGAGGAGATTCTTGAATGGTTTTCCAAAAACGATGTTGCTTATTCTTTTTCATGCTACTTCACCTACCTTTCTAATACGCGGATCAACGATTGAATACAAAATATCTGACAAAAGATTTCCCAAGATAACCAAGGTTGATGAAATCAAAAGCACCGCCATGATAATAGGATAATCGAGATTATTAGTAGCACTTGTTAAATAGGTTCCAATTCCTGGCCAGCCAAAGATATTTTCCGTAATGATGGCACCAGTCACAAACATTGGCAGTGCTTGTCCGATACGTGTTACAATCGGAATCCAGATATTTCTAAGAACATGGCGCGTGAAGATTTCTGATTGACTGGCATGAAAGGCACGTTGAACAGTGACATAGTCTTCTGACACCTGCTCCATAGCTGCTGCTCGAATATAGCGAAGCAATTCTGGAAAATAGGCAATAATCAAAGTCAAGTAAGGCATAACAAAGTGACTTGCCAAATCACCAAAAGACCCATTATCTCCTGTCGAATACATGCCAATAATCGGCAACCAATTCAACTTATAACCTAAGAGGTAAATCAAGAGCATCCCAAACCAAAAGGTTGGTGTTCCCATTCCAATTGAGGCAATAGCATTAATGATTTTATCAGTCAACTCACCTTTATGCGAAGCTGCCAATAGGCCGAGAATACTCGCTAAAAGTAAGGCCGTCACATAAGCTGGCACCACAATAATCAAAGTGTGCGGTAATTTTGTCGCCAAATCTGATGAAATACTTGACTGTGTGATGAGCGACTTGCCAAAATCACCATGAATAATATTAAGCAACCAATGCCAATACTGTAATAAAAATGGGTCGTTCAAGCCGTTCTTAACACGAAGAGCATCAATTTGCTCTTGGGTCATATTTGGGGTCGTTAATGTGTCCACTACGTCAAATGGTGCCAATTGAATCAATGAAAATACGATAAATGAAATTACTAGTAATAAAGGGATGGCTTGTAGCAACCTCTTAGCAATATATTTCCACATAGTCACTCTCCTATCTAATGATGACAAATGACAAAGAGACTCAGGCAAGTCTGCCTAAGCCCCTCAATCATCTTATTTTGAAGATACAGCTACTTTTGCCCAGTCTCCGATAGTGTAAATTGGGTAAAGGTTCTTCGTTTGAATACCTGAAATGCGACTGTTGACTGCTAATAGCCCATTATCTGATGAAATTGGGTAGATAACAGCTTGGTCTGCAAGTGATTTTTGGAGGTCATTGTATACTGACTTACGGTCAGATGAATCAAGTGTTTTGGCTCCTTTAGTAAAGAGGTTATCGATATTAGAATCAGCCAACTTAAAGTAGTTAGAGGCTCCTCCTGTTTGGAATAAACGTTTGTAAGTATCTGGGTCGTTCCCCATGCTGTAAGAACGAAGGAAAAGTGGGTATTTGGTTGTGCCATCCTTCTTCAATTCTGCTAGAATTGTATCGCCATCGCTACCAGCAAGCGTTACTGTGATACCAACTTCTTTCAATTCTTCTTGAATAATCGCAGCTTCTTTAGTGAAGATAGTATTGGTAGAACTATAAGCCATAGTGAATGACAGATTTTCAGCACCAGCTTCCTTCAACAATTCTTTAGCTTTTTTAACATTTTGTTTGTAGGCAGGTGTTTCTTTGTTAAAGTAAGCATTGTCAGTTGGTAAGAATGATATTGCCGTTTGATAGAAGGACTTAGAAGTGAAGACCCCTTCGTTGATATCAGAACGATTGAGAGCATAGAAAATAGCTTGACGAACACGACTATCTTTGATGGGCTCTGAGTTAATTCCGAGGTAGTTAATACCACCTGCTGAGTATGTTTTTGTTGAAACACCACTTGATTTCAAATCAGAAACTGCATTTGAGTCCACTGAAGCTAGGTCAACTTCACCTTTTTGAAGGGCAACCTTAAGTGTGTCGGCATTTTCAATAATGCGAACGTTGATTTTCTTAGTCTTCACTTTACCACCGTAGTAGTATTTATTAGCAGTTAAAGTAAGAGATGAGCCTGACGTAAACTGTTTCAAAACATATGGTCCTGTACCAACTGTAGGGTAGGCACCGAGGTCGTTAACAGAAAAGTCTGACGTGTTTTTGTAGACATGTTCTGGAATGATATAAGTTTCGTTGGTCAAGTTATTAACTGCAGCTGCGCTAGCTGTTGGGAGATTAAATTTAACCTCATAATCACCAACTTTTTCAACAGTTACAGGTTGGTCACCAATCCAAAGGCTTTCGTACTTACCATTTTCTTTTTTAGCTTTTTGAGTGTAGGTAAAGACAACATCATCAGCGGTGAAATCTTCGCCATCTGACCATTTGATATCTTTTTTCAACTTAACATCGATAGACTTGCCATCTTCTGATTGTTTGATACTCTTTGCCAATTCGTAAGTGACTGTCCCGTCATTATTGGTACGAGCAAGGGGTGAGTAAATCATGTTGATTGCTTTCAACCCCCACAAATCATTTGAATTGATAGGATTTAAGGAAACAGGGTCACCGCCAAAGGCATAAGTTAAACTTGATGACGAGCTGGTTGACTTCTTCTCTGTTTTCTTAGACTTGTTGAAACCAAATACTGCTGCAACGACTGCGATAATAGCAAGAACCGCAACCAGTGCAAACCATTTTCCATTATTCGACTTTCTTTTCATACATAACCTCTATTTTTCTTGATAATAATCTAAAAGCGCCAGAGCACTTTGAACAAAATAATTAACCGCAACAGGCAAAGCCTCATCTTTCACGATGAAGTCATCGTGGTGCCAATCTGGGGCATTTTCATCACCATTCGAACCAACAAAGGCAAAGACCCCTGGAATCCGTTCTTGATAAGCAGCAAAGTCTTCACCACCCGTTGATGGAAGGGTTTCAATAACCTCAGCGTACTCTTTAGCAGTTTCAAATATCAGCGGAGTGATGCTTGCGTCATTAAAGGTAACTTTTGGTGAGTTGCCCCATTCAATAGAGACTTTAGCGCCAAATTGTGCAGCAGTGTCTCTTACAATTTTCTCAAATGAGTCAATAACTGCTAAACGTACTTGAGGGTCAAAGGTTCGAATAGTTCCTTCAAAGAATCCTTCGGCTGGTAGAACATTCCAGGTATTCCCAACATCTATATGAGTCACTGATAAAACAGCAGATTGGAAAGGGGACACTGTCCTTGCAACAATTTGTTGGAGATTATTGACAATTGTTGTGATGGTTAGAACAGCATCAACTCCCAAGTCAGGTCTAGCAGCGTGTGCTGAGATACCTTCTACTGTCACAGCAAACTGTTCCACACCGGCCATGATTGCCCCTGACCTCAAACCTAACTGTCCTGGTTTCAAGTGAGGATTGTTGTGGTAACCAACGATAGCAGATACATCAACTAAACCACCTGCACGGATGACCTTGTGAGCACCTTGGAAATTTTCCTCAGCCGGTTGAAAGATAAGCCTAACAGTGCCTTTTAGCTCCGATTCTCTAGCTTTGAGTAATTCAGCTGCGCCTAGAAGACTGGTTTGATGAAAATCGTGACCGCAAGCGTGCATAGCATTATTGGTGCTAGCATAATCTAAGCCTGTCCGTTCAAGGATTGGAAGCGCATCAATATCTGCTCGCAGTGCAATGATAAGAAGACCTGAACCAATCTCTACGATAACACCTGTTTCCAAGGGATAGTCAAGTGGTACAATTCCCAACTTACGAAGATAAGTCTTGATATAGTCAGTTGTTTCATATTCACTTTCAGACACTTCAGGATGTTGGTGAATGTGATGTCTGGTAGTCATCAAGCGATTATAAAATTCGTCATCAACCATTTTTCTCCTCCTTCAAATTAACTTGCCCTCATTCTAACATCTCCAGAATTATCTGAAAAATCTAAAATACTTATGGCTGACCATAAATTTTTCTAATAGCAAGATAAAGACAAGCAAAAATCCGAAGCTGTTGCCTCGGATTGTAAACTATTTTAGAAAAAATACTTAAGCATCATAAGCTGCTGTAGTTTCAGACCAATCCATATAGTCTACTACTTCCATAACATGCTGATAACGCATGGCTTGTTGATATCTTGCTGGTTGACTGTCTAACATGGCAAGTCCTTGAGCAAGGTTTTCTAGGGATTTGACTAAACGTTTTAACATCTGAACTACCTCCTAACGTATGATAGTTCTAGTCTAGCATAAGGCTAGCAAACTGAAAAATAGGCTTTTCTTATGACTAGCTATAGGCTTTCCTTATAGTGATTCTTTGTCCCTCCAAAGCATTACTATTTCCCTATCAAGCCATTTAAAATTGCTATCACAAGATGGTTCGCTATCATGTTAGAATAGTAACAATCACACCGAAAAGATATTCAGGAGGAGGCCACTATGAATTTTCAACAATGCCGTTACGTTCTGACAATCGCTGAAACTGGCTCTTTTAGCCAAGCTGCCAAGCAACTATTTGTCACCCAGCCCAACCTCTCCACTTCCATCAAAGAATTGGAGGAGGAACTGGGCGTCCAGCTCTTTACACGCTCCAACACTGGTGCTAAATTGACTGAAGATGGTTTTGACTTCATCAAGTACGCCAGACGCATTTTAGGCGAGGTTGACCTCCTCGAAGAGCGCTACCGTAGCCATTTCAAGAAGAGTTTTACCGTGGCTTCCCACCATTATGATTTCTTGTCTTTACCACTGACGCGCATTGCTGCGCAGTTTGAAGACGACTACCAAGAGTGCCAGCTGATTGAGACGACGACTAAGAAGATTCTCGAGTCCGTCGCTAAGTTTGAGAGTGATTTGGGTATTATTTATCTCGACGATGACAACAGACATATTTTAGAGCGGTCTCTAGCGCAACAAGAATTGACCTTTACCAGTCTGGGTGACTTTCCAACGCGCATCTTTCTCCGTCGAAATCACCCGCTGGCTAATCGCTCTGCTATTTCTCCCAAAGACCTCAAAGGCTACCCTCAAGCCCGCTTCCGTCAGGAAAAGACTGGGCTCAACTTTGACGAGGACCCACTGGAGGTTAAGGACGGGCAGAATGTCATCTACACCAACGACCGTGGCACCATGATGAATATCCTCTGTGCCAGCGACGCCTACGCCTCTGGTCTAGGTATCGTTAATAGTTTTATCAAGGACCAAATCGTCCTTATCCCGCTGGAAGACAGCCCTAGTCATACTTTGGGAATTGTGACTAGTCAGAAGAAAAAAAAAAAAACAGAAATTACGGAGACTTTCATCCAATTTGTCAAGGAAAGTTTGGCAGAGCATTGTTAGGAAATCAGCTAAAAAGCGAAGCTAGTGAAAAAATCTAGCTTCGTTTTTCTCTTATATCATCACCGTAATGGTAATGGTGTCTTCCTTATAGGTCACATTGATGCTACCTCGGAAGAGTTTGACCAGACTTTCTGCCATGGAAAGCCCGATGCCGTAGCCTGATTTTTCATGGTGGTGAGATTCATCTTCGCGGTAAAAACGTTCAAAGAATTTGCTGTAATCAACATTTTTTCCTTGAGCATAGGTATTGGAAATTTGTAGTTTGGGTTTGCGTCTGCGGTTGCTTCGGCTCAATTTAACTGTAACCTGACCATTAGGGTCACAATATTTGTTGGCATTATCAACTAGCAGTGTCACCAATTCAAACAAGGATTTTTCTTCAGCCTTGACATGAATACCAGGCTGAATATCCATGACAAAAGTTTTGCCATCCTTGATGACGGGTCCCTTGAAATCCTCAGCGGCATCTTCAGTAATGGCTGAAAAATCCAAATCTGTCAAAATGATTTCAGGCTGTTCTTCTAGTCTTGCCAAGGTCACCAAACCATTGATGAGTCCTGTCATGCGAGTCACTTGGTCGCCCGTGCTCTTGGTCCATTCTGACTCACCGTTCATCAATTCAACCAACTCATTATTGGCAGAAATAATAGCCAGCGGCGTTTTCAGTTCATGACCAGCATTGGTAATGAAGCGGCGCTGTTTTTCATAGTTGCGGACAAAGGGCTTAATCATCCTGCCAGAGAAAATGCTGACAACCGACACGAAAAAGATAAAACTAGCAACTGACATCAGAATCGAGATGTGAAGCAAGGACCGACTATCTTGGAACTGGTTGGTACTATCCAGAACGACCAACAAGCGCTCATTATTCGATTTTTTCCTGACCAGATAAGAGTAGGTATGTCGTTGATAGACAAAATTACCACTACTAGGACGCTTGCCAAGCAACCTAGCATAATTTTGAATTTCTTCATCTGTCAAATCGGAAATATTGGTGGAATCATAAGATTTGACATTGCCTTTCTTATCCAAAATGGCACTAAAATGGCGGTATTGGGACAGGGTATCCACTGAAATGACAGCCCCCAATTCTTTGGCAGCTTCACTGATAGAAGGAAAATTCCCATTGTTGTCCGCAATAACGGTCAAAATTTTATTGATTTCCCCCTGGGTCTGGATGAAGCGGGCGGAGTTGATGACCCCAACGACTGAAAAGAGAACGACTAGGATGGCAGATGATGAAATTCCAATAAAACGCAGTCTTAATTTTCGAAACATCAGTTATCACTCGCTTCCACCAATTCAAAGTCGCCATTTTGGTCACCAATAATGCTGAGATTAGCTCCGACGGCTTTCAATTTTTGGCGCAGATAGGAAACGTAGATAAAGACATAACCGCTATCTGTGTCCCCATCGTTTTTTTCTGCTGACCAGACATGATTGAAAAGCTGCTCTGTTGACAATTTTTTGCCCATGTTGAGCATGAAAAATTCCAGCATTTTGGATTCTTTACCCGCTAGGCGAATGGTATTTTTGCTGGCTAGTTCTTGTTCGCCGACATTCAAGGTGACCGTGCCAACGGTTAGGACGTTAGAAGTGAAAGTTGTGTCCACTCGGCGGGCCATTGAACGCAAGCGCGCCAGCAATTCTTTCAAAGAAAAAGGCTTGGTCAAATAATCGTCCGCCCCTGCATCAAGTCCAGTCACGCGGTCGTCAACCTCGGACATAGCCGTCAGCATGATGATGTGAGACTGGTTGCCCGACTGACGAATCTCTGCAACAGCCTCAAGCCCCGTCTTGACGGGCATCATGATGTCCATGACCATGACATCGTAAGGATTTTTCATAGCCAAATCAACCGCCTCCTGACCATTATGAGCCAGGTCAACATCGTAGCCTTCTCGGGTCAAAGCGGTGCTGAGCACGCGCAACATCTGCTCTTCATCTTCTGCGATTAAAATCTTCATTTAGTCTCCTCTTCTGTGCTTGTTTGGATGAGATTTCGGATGGTCTGCATGGACAAATCAACTGAAGCCATCTCATCCGCACAACGTTTTAATTCTTTAACAATCAATTCAGGGTTTTTAATATCGTGCTTGTACTTCATCTGATGCTCCAGACTGGCCCAAGAATCTTGCGCGATAGTCCGCAACTGCACTTCGATGAAATAAGCCCCAGGCACATTTCCAAGACAATCTTCAAAAGGCGTCTCAACTTCTAAAATGAGGTGATAAGAGCGGTAGCCATTTGGTTTTGCATTCTGGATATAGTCCTTTTCATTATAGACTGAAATACCATCCAGTCCCTTGATGAAATCGACCAGATTGTAGATGTCATCCACGAAGCCACAGATAATGCGAACACCAATACTGTCTCGAATGGATTTCAAAGCTGACTCAGTCGTGACTGGCAAACCCTTTCGCTGGCATTTTTCTTCCATGCTCTCAGGTGCCTTGACTCGTGCGATGAAATGCTCATAGAGCTTGTAACCCGTCTCGGTCTTAGATCTGCTATTTTCCTCCTGAATCTTCTGACTAAAGTCCTCCAAAATCCGAGGCAGATAGTCGCCGTATTTTCCATATATATCTCTTGTCATAACGTTTCCTTTTTGATGAATTACTTCCATTATAGCATAGAAACCTAAGGGAAACTAAAATTGACCACATTTAATCTGCCATTAAGACCTAGTGGTCTTTAATTTCCACAGTCAAATCGATATAATTAAACTGAAAGGATTGGTTATGGATTTATTAGACTACGCAAGGCTCAATCAGTCGGTGACCTTTGAGGAGAAAAAGGTCAATGCTATTGATTTGGCCATTTGGAATGAAATCAATTACCTTGTTTTTAAGGGCATTATCCCCCTCTGGCAAGGATAGCAAAGCTGACCTGACCTTCAATCAACTCTATCAGGCTTATCAAGAAAGCAAGACACCAAAAATTCACGAGCTTTTCTTCTTCCACGATACCCGACTTGACTTACTCAAGCTACTTTCAAGAAGTAGCCGTTATGAAAAAGTCATCGCCTTTGGTCATGAGGATGTTTTTGACGAGGAGAGCGAGACACAATTTGCGGTGACCAGCTTCTCTATTGCTGACACTATCGCCATTGTCTTTCGTGGGACAGACAGTAGCCTCATAGGCTGGAAGGAGGACTTCAACCTCTCTTACTTAGAGGCCAATCCTTCTCAAAAACTTGCGGCAGCTTATTTGCAAGACATGGAACAAAGCTACAACCTTCCCCTTATTTTGAGCGGACATTCAAAAGGTGGTAACTTGCCCTTTACGCAGCTAGCCAGTCGGCATTCCCAGAGAAAATAGCAGAGCTTTACCCGTGGTGCTAGTTAATTTCAGAATACCATAAAAAGCCCAAAAGGGACTATACTGTAAGTGACTAAACAAACAGAGAGGACGTCCCAATGAGCCACTTACAATATACCGCTAAATCCCATCACTTACAATGGAATATCAAACAATTATCAAAAATATGCCATCAGCTGTATAGGAATTACTGTCCTGAATCTTTCAAACATCGTCGAAATGTTAACCTATCTAAGGTTTCAGACCAATCTCTGAATCTATGGTTCTATGGGTTCAAAGTTCATATGCTAGTCACTCTATCAGGCTATATTCTGAACTACGTTGTGACACCAGCATCTGTTCACGATATTAGAGCCGTTGAGGACTTACTAGAAAATTGCCAACAACCTTATATTTTGGCAGACTTAGGCTATCTTAGTAGGGATCTTAAAGATCATTTGGTTCAAAAAGGCTATCATCTATGGACTCCTTTACGTCAAAACATGACAGGAGCTAACCAACATAATCATTGGAAACTGATGGCTATGAGACGAACCATTGAGACACGATTTTCAGAGCTTTGCGCTCTTTTTGATGTAGAGCATACATTGGCTAGAGGAGAAACAGGAGTGCAATTGAGGATAGAGCAAATCGTACTACCCTATAATCTGAGATATTTTGAAATTAACTAGCACCACGGGTAAACTTTATATCGGTTATTTCAATCAGACCAAGAATGGTAAGTTAGCTATTTATCATCTAGACGATTCAGGCAAACTCATTCTTGACCCCAAGCTGACTAACACCGCTTCACCTGCAAGAACCATCCAAACTTATAACCAAGTGCAAGGGATGAGCTTCTACGAAGAAAAGATTCTCTTGTCACAATCTTACGGAGCAAAGGATTCCAAGCTCTTTATCTTTGACAATAACCTAGACGATGACAATTTCGACCTTGATAAAGGCGATGCCATCGCCAGCATGACCCTTCCACCCTATCTGGAACAGATTATCGGTCGTAACGACAAGGTTTACCTGCTCTTTGAATCAGCTTCCCACAAGTACCGCAAGGTGCCAAACATCCTCCACATGGACCGCATCATAAAAATTAAGATTGAAGATTTGTACCAATAGCAGAGCTATATGATAAAATAGCCTTAACAAGCAGTTGTTATCAAAACATCATGTTCTCAAGGGGAGGAGAAAAGACGATGAAAAAGGAAAAGAAGGATAAAGATAAAAATTCTGAAGACAACATGGCAATCGGAATGTCCACTTGGTCTATCTTTCGGTGCTGCCATAGGTATCATAACGCATAATATTGGATTTGGGGCTCCTATTGGGATGCTTATCGACATGCTCATTGGTTCACTTTGGAAGAGTGGAGACGATGACGACAATGATGAGGCTGAGATAGACGAAGACTGACAAGTCTATCCCATTTGACAGCTCTGCCATTACCATTTACAATACAAATAAGAAGGCAAACAATGGAACGCAAACCCGTCAGCGCTCGCATGATCAAAAACATGGGCTGGGAAAACCAAACCATGGAGGTCGAGTACCTGTCAGGCGCTATCTACCAGTATCATGAGGTTAATGAAAATGACTACATTAGAGCCTCAATCGGTAATATCGACAAAAAAGTGAGACTGATTGGCGAGTCCCACGCCTTTACGAAAGTGAAATCGTCTAATCACCAATGACATTCAAAAATGGTTTTGATATTTTCTTAAGTAGTGCGGACGCAAGCAACCTCCTTCGGAGTTTCATTGCTAATTTTCGATCCTAGAGTCTCGAAAATCCCGTTATCAGTAACACTTACAGTGTCACTGATAATCCCACTATTGCGAAAATATTTTATCTGGCTCACTTCGTTCGCTCCTATCTGTGATAACTGTTTCTATCTAGAAATTGAGGACAGTTTAGAGTTAACTTAGTCTAAAGATAAGGACTGACTTAGTTCTTATCTTTTTTGTTGGGCAAAAATGGAGGTCCTCATCACCGAGAACCTCCTTCTACTCCTATCGAAACCACTTACCGTCATTGTACTTTCTCTGTGCCCAGGCAAAGACTAGGAAGAAATGGGCAAAGCCTAGCAAAAAGAATAGCCAGACTAGTTGCTTTTGAAATAAAATATCTACCAACGCACCAAGAAGCATATAAAGGCTAAAAGCAACCATAGCCTTACCAACCATCGCGCAATAAGCTGGCTTGTCCTTTTCTAGCACATGCTTATAGTGATAATGATGTAGTAGCTCTATCTTTTGATTGCGCCAAATTGTAAGACCGAAACCTAAGAAGATAAGACCAAAAACTAAAAAGTATAGTGTCAATGCCATGATTTCTCCCCCCTTTTTTTCATTATAACACTATTCACCAAAAAAACCACCCCCGTAAATGGAGTGGCTTATAGATTAAAAATTAAAGACATCATTGAAATTCTCAGCCATGGTTGGATGGGTGAAAATCTGATTCTTGAAGTAAGTGTATGGAATCTTATTATCCATAGCCATGGTGATTTGGTTAATCAATTCTGGGGACTCAGCACTGAGTAAGGTAGCACCCAAGATGAGATTAGTCTTAGTATCAACAACCACTTTGAAGAATCCTCTTAAATCTGCGTTGACATGACCACGAGGCATACCAGCAACCATGAGGGTATTGGCTTTGTAGGCTAGCCCAGCTGTTTTAGCTGCTGCTTCATCAAGTCCAACACGAGAAAGTGGTGGATTGACAAAGACAGTATTGGGTACATGGTGGCGCGTCTTGGTTGAATAATCCGTCACACCGTTAAGGTAATTAAAGACAATACGAGAATCGTCCAAAGACACGTAAGTGAATTGAAGACCACCGTTAACATCACCAACCGCAAAGACATTTGGCACAGCTGTTTGCAAGAATTCGTCAACCACAACAGCACCACGTTCAGTGACTTGGATGTCTGTATTTTCAAGCCCTAGTTTATCAGTATTTGGTTTGCGCCCTGTTGCATAAAGCACAGCATCAACTTCAAAATCACCTTTGTCCGTTGAAATGACAACCTTCTCACCCTTATTCGACACTTCAGAAATAAAGGCTGCCATGTTGAAAGTCACGCCTTTTTCTTCCATGTAGCCACGAACAGCGTCCGCAACCATTTCTTCTTCGCGACCTAGGATGCGTGATTGAGGGTCAAAGACCTGCACATCAGTCCCCATTTGACCGTATAGACTGGCAAACTCAAGCCCGATATTCCCTGCACCAATAATACCAAGGCGTTTTGGTTGTGATGCCAATTTTTGAATACCAGTCGAGTCAAAAACATTTTTAGCAGTGGCAAGTCCCTTGATTGGAAGCTGAACTGGCACAGCACCCGTGTTGATGATGATGATTTCCGCCGTTACTTCCTGACTGTCACCATTCTCGAAAGTGATTTTCACGACTTTATTGGAAATAAAGCTGGCGCTAGCATTATAAACATCAAGAGTTTCTTTTTGGTCTAGCATGTTAAAGTTCTTAGCACGCAAACGACTAACAACAGCTTCCTTTTCAGCCATAGCCTGCTCAAAATCATGACCAGTCTCAACCGCATGAATCAACACTTTTGTGGGAATACATCCGATATTGATACAAGTCCCACCATACATCTCAGGGTCTTTTTCAATAACAGCAACAGATTTTCCTTGAGTAGCAAATTTGGCAGCCAGTGTCTTCCCAGCTTTTCCAAAACCGATAACTAAGACATCATATGATAACATAAGAGATTCTCCTAACTAATGATTTAATAATAGTATTCTACAAAGTTTTAAAAAACTTTTCAAATTTCTGCTACGGAAAGTAATCTCTACTTTTGATACTTTCTTAGATGGTGCGGGCGCAAGCAACTCCCTTCGGCATCTCATTGCTAATTTGCATACACCGACCTGTTTAACCCAGATACACGATGCACCAGCTTGTCCGTCATGCCGTTCTGTTCAGATACACGGTGCATTAGCTTGTCCGACATGTCATTCTACCTAGTTACACGGTGCACTGGTAGGTGACAAGAGATGAAAATTGATTTTCTATGACTACTTGGGTCTATTTATAGGTGATTGGACCCGCTTTCTAGGGAGCTGACTAAACTGGATGAAAAAAGAGTCTGAAACGCATTGGTTTCAGACTCTTTTTCTATTAGGCTGGTTCTTCGGCAGCTTCTTCAAATTGTGAATTGTAGAGGTCTGCGTAGAAGCCGTTTTGACTCATTAAGTCATCGTGGTTACCTTGTTCGATGATGTTACCATCTTTCATGACAAGGATTAAATCAGCGTTGCGGATAGTTGACAAGCGGTGAGCGATAACAAATGACGTACGCCCTTCCATCAATTTATCCATGGCTTTCTGAACCAATTCTTCGGTACGGGTATCGACTGATGACGTTGCTTCATCGAGAATGAGCAATGGCGAATCTTTTAACAAAGCGCGAGCAATTGTTAACAATTGCTTTTGACCAACTGACAAGGTGACAGAATCGTCGAGGACAGTGTCGTAGCCTTGAGGGAGAGTCTTGATGAAGTGGTGAACGCCAACAGCACGCGTTGCCGCTTCCACCTGCTCATCAGTGATGTGGTCTTGGTTGTAGATGAGGTTTTCCTTGACAGTTCCCTCAAAGAGCCAAGTGTCTTGAAGTACCATAGAGAAGGCATCGTGAACCTCGCTACGTTTCATATCGTGAACATTAACACCGTCGATTGCAATCTTACCAAAGTTGATTTCGTAGAAGCGCATGAGCAAGTTGACGATAGTCGTCTTACCAGCACCTGTCGGACCGACGATGGCAACCTTTTGACCAGGTTTGGCTTCAGAAGTGAAGTCATGGATGATAGTCTTTTCAGGGGTGTAACCAAAGTGAACATGGTCGAAAGTAACATGACCTTCCACTTTGTCCAATTGTTTAGTTTTACCACTTTCTTCTTCCATTTCCTCTTCGTTAAGGAATTCAAAGATACGGCCCATAGCTGCGCTAGCTGATTGCAACTGCGTAATCCCTTGAGCCATTTGAGAGATAGGCTGTGTGAAGATACGAACGTAAGCCATGAATGCAACGATTGTCCCCATTGAAATCGTACCATCGATAGCAAGTACTGCACCGACCACACAGACCATGACATAACCGAAGTTACCAATGAATTGCATGAGTGGCATCATGATTCCTGAGAAGAATTGTGATTTCCACATTGATGAATACAAGTTATCATTGAGAACTTTGAAGTCCCCTTTAGCTTGTTGACGGGCGTTGTAGCTGGTTACGACATTGTGACCAGAGTAGACTTCTTCAACATAACCAGAAATATTGGCCAAGTTAGTTTGTTGCTTTTTAAACAATGGCTGACTTTTGACCATGATAATTGAAGACAAGGCAAAGCCTGCAAAGACAGACACGATAGCTGTGATAGCTAGATGCCAGTCTGTCTTAAACATCATAACGATGGAACCAACAAGCAAGACGATTGATGACACCATGGTTGTCAAACTTTGGTTGAAGGATTGGGTCATCAAGTCCACGTCATTAGTGACACGTGAAAGGGTGTCACCTTGAGAATGGCCATCAAAGTAACGAAACGGGATTTTATTGATTTTATCTGCGATGGCATCACGCATACGTTGCGCAAATTTTTGAATGATTGATGTGACGATAAAGTTTGCCAAGTAAGCAACAATGGCACCAATAGCATAAAGGATGGCTAGTTGAAGGGCAATCTCGCCGATTTTATCTAAATTGATATTGCCAGACAAGCCTTTAACCATAGTATTGGTCAATTCTTTCAAACGGTCAGGTCCGATAACGGTAATGATACTTGAAATTGCTGTAAAGATAACGGCAAGACCAAAGATAGCTTTATAGCCTTTGAGGTAAGGAGCCAAGTTGGTTAATAATGATGTCTTTTCTTTCTTATTTTCCATTTTCTAACTCCTCCTTAGATAATTGTGAGTAAGCAATTTCTTGGTAAACTGCGTTGCTTGCCAAGAGTTCTTTGTGAGTACCTTGTCCCACAACCTTACCTTCGTCAAGAACCAAGATAAGGTCAGCATCCATGATGGTTGAAATACGTTGTGCGACAATCAGTTTAGTCATTTCAGCTGTTTTTTCTTTCAATTCAGTACGCAAGATACGGTCCGTCTTGTAGTCAAGGGCTGAGAAGGAATCGTCAAAGATAAGGATTTCTGGTTTACGAGCAAGAGCGCGAGCGATAGCCAAACGTTGTTTTTGACCACCGGAGAAGTTGGTACCACCTTGGGCAACTTCTTCGTCCAATCCTTTTTCTTTTCCTTCAACGAAGTCCTTAGCTTGTGCCAATTCAAGAGCTTCCCAGATTTTGGTATCATCAAGCGGTGCTTGATTGCTAAGACCGAATTCCATATTCGAACGGATGGTTCCGCTGAAAAGCACTGCCTTTTGTGGAATGTAGCCGACCTTGTTATTGAGGTCATCGTGTGAATAGTCGTTAACATTGACACCATCAACCTTAATCCAACCTTCGGTTGCATCATAGAATCGAGGAATCAAGTTAACAAGGGTTGATTTACCAGAACCTGTTGACCCGATGAGGGCAACGGTTTGACCAGCTGTTGCCTTGAAGGAAACATGTTCGATAACGTCACGTGAATTTTTAGTGTAACGGAAGGATACATCGTGAAATTCGATTTCACCTTTTTGCCCGTCAGCTTCTTTAGATTTTTCTTTGAAAGCAATAGACGGGTCAAGTGCCAAGACTTCATTGATACGTTTTGCAGATACAAGCGCACGTGGGAGAACCAAGAAAATGGCAGCCATCATCATGAATCCTATAACGACCTGCATGGCATAAGATGAGAAGACAACCATGTCTGAGAAGACATCAACGCGGCTTGACGCTGCGGCTTTAAGGGCAAGAGCTGACGCTTTGATAGCTTCTGGCGTTGTCCCAGATAGTTTAGGCATCTTAATGTCATCGATGAGGTAAGCACCAATCCAATAAATGGCAAGTGTCAAACCAGATGAAACAGCCGTCATAACGGGGTTCATCAAAGCCATCAAACGATAAACAAATAGGTTTAAGCGGGTAAGATTTTCGTTTTCCTTGTTAAATTTATTGGTTTGATATTCTTCGGCATTGTAGGCACGGACGACACGAATACCTGTTAGTGATTCGCGGGTAGTAGCATTCAAATCATCTGTCAATGTTTGAACCTTACTCTGTTTAGGGAAGGCAAAGACTAACAAAATTGTTAATAGAATCAAGACAACAAGAACAGCTACCGCTACTGCACCTGTCCATCGGTCACTTTTACCCCAAATTTTGGTCAATGCCCAGATAGCCATAATTGGTCCGCGGGTAATAACTTGCATCCCCATAGTAATCATCATTTGCAACTGGGTCAAGTCATTGGTTGTACGTGTCAACAATGATGGAATTGAAAATTTCTTAATTTCAGCGTCTGAGTAATCCATGACTTGATTGAAAATATCAGAACGCAATCGTGTCGTGAAACTTGCTGCTGTGCGTGAAGCTAAAAATCCAACACAGACTGCCATTAGGAAGGACCCTAATGAGAACAAGAGCATTTTTGAACCGGGGTCAATGATATCGCTGGCTTCAGTACCTTTCTTCTGAAGAAGAGTCGTAATATCTGACATGTATTCAGGACTCTTCAAGTCCATCCAAACAGCAAAACAGATAAATACGGTACTGAGGATAATCATGCCCCACTCTTTGGCATTTAGTCGTTTAAAGATTTTAAACATGAGTTACTCCTTTTTAGTTTTTGGAAGCTTGTGACTATCTTCCAGTAAATCAAAATGAATGTTTTTGGCTAGTGTTTTGATAACACGAACAGCCGTCTTAATGTCGTCATCACTAATATCAGCCATCATTATCTTGTGAGTATGTTCTAAAAACTCCTCAAACACTTTCGCCTTTTCATTCCCTAACTCCGTCAGAAAAATATGCTTAACACGCTTATCTTTTTCTGATGGTTGAATAGAGATGAAACCATTTTTTTCCATGCGCTTCACCAAGTTAGAAGCCACTGATTTTGAAATTCTCAAAACAGTCTCAACATCTTTGATGGAAAAGCTATCGCTAGGATGTTTGTAAAGGTACATAACCAGATGACCTTGCGGCCCTGCCAAGTGCTCCATCCCATATTCCTTAGCATTCCGATCAAGAAATTGCTCCAAGTGATTGATAAAACTGCGCATGTGTTGAATCGGACTATCCATGACTCACCTCCATTGATTAGTTATCATGAAAACTATTTTACTAATTTTAAAAGTTAAAGTCAAGAAAAAAAGTTCTCATAAGAACTATTTTTTTCAAAAAATTTCTGAAACACTTACGATTTTCACTGATATTTTCAAAAAAATGCCATACCCAGCACAAAGCCCTCACTAGACTTTCAACCTAATGAGGACTCTATTTCATCTTCTATTTAATCCTATCAAATCAAAATGCCTTCCAAGTGGTCCAATTCATGCTGGCAAACTTGGGCTGGAAAATCAGTCAATGTAATTGTCTTTTCCTGCCAGTTGATATCACGATAGGAGACTTTAATCGTCCGATAGCGCTTGGTTGGTCGGACTCCGACCAGTGACAGGCAAAGTTCTTCGGTATCATAAGGTTGTGCTTTATCAACCAAAATAGGATTGAACATGACCAAATCAGTAAATCCTATATTGATAATAATCACGCGCTTGAGACTGCCAATCATATTAGCCGCCATCCCAACACAGACCTCGCGGTTTGCTGCCAGCGCATCTTGTAAATCTTTTGCCAGTGATAAATCCGATTTAGTCGCCTCAAGTGACTTCTGTTGCAAGAAAAAAGTATCTCGTATAATTGGTTTAATCATTCTATCTTACTCCGATCTATAATAGGAAATCATGTGACCATCAGCTAGTGGTTTCATGCCAAAAGACTGGTAAAAATGATTGTCGACCTCATCCGTTAAATCTGTAACCACCTCGAACAATCTTACATTTTGAAATTTATCTAAGGTTTCTTGAAACAGGAGACTTCCAATCCTTTGCTTTTGATAAGGCGGTGCGACAAGTAAATCTTGAACATAAACAATATGCTCACCGTCGCCCACGCATCTGATAAAACCAATCAAACGATCATCCTCAAAGGCACCTAAAACCCATAAGGAATTGGCAAATGCACGCAATAATTTGGCGTCATCACTGAGATAAGTCGACCAACCAACAGATTGATAAAGCTTCCTAACTTTTATAGTAGTCTTCAATGAAAAATTATTATAAGTAATCACACTAATCTCCTTACTTTCTTGATTATAACATAAAAGGAACCCTACTTTGGATCCCTTTTATACTTTATTGGAAGTTATTATTGGCTAAAGAAATCTGCGCCTTGATATCTGTAAATACCTAACGGCTTTTTAAACAATCCCTTGTGCTGACATTGCATCTGCAACTTTAAGGAATCCAGCAATGTTGGCACCTACAACAAGGTTACCTTCATGACCGAATTCTTTTGCGGCTGATGCAGCATTTTCGTAGATACCTTTCATGATATCGTAGAGTTTAGCATCAACTTCTTCGAATGTCCATGATGTACGTCCGCTATTTTGTGCCATTTCAAGAGCTGATACAGCAACACCACCAGCGTTAGCAGCTTTGGCAGGACCAAATGATACACCAGCTTTAAGAAAGACATCAATAGCTCCCAAAGTTGAAGGCATGTTAGCACCTTCTGAAACAGCAAGAACGCCATTTGCTACAAGTGTTTCTGCATCTGTTTCATCCAATTCGTTTTGTGTTGCACATGGGAAAGCCAAGTCAGCTTTGATAGACCAAACTGTCTTTTCACCACCAGCAGGTGTGAAAGTTGCATTTGGACGAGCTTCTGCATATTTCACGATACGTTCACGTTTAACTTCTTTGATTTCTTTCAACAAGTCAACGTCAATTCCGTCTGGATCATAAACAAAACCAGATGAATCAGAACATGTCACAGCTTTAGCACCTAGACTTTGTAATTTTTCAATAGCGTAAATCGCAACGTTACCTGCACCTGAAACAACTGCTGTTTTACCGTTAAAGTTTTCACCACGTGCATTAAGCATTTGTTCTGCAAAGTAAACAGCACCGTAACCAGTTGCTTCTGTACGAGCAAGTGATCCACCCCAGTTCAAACCTTTACCAGTAAGAACACCTGTGTATTCGTTACGAAGACGTTTGTATTGACCATAGAGGTAACCAATTTCACGTCCACCAACACCGATATCACCTGCAGGTACGTCTGTATCTGCACCAATGTGTTTGCTCAACTCAGTCATGAAGCTTTGGCAGAAACGCATGATTTCGTTATCTGATTTACCTTTAGGATCGAAGTTTGATCCACCTTTACCACCACCGATTGGTTGACCAGTCAATGAGTTTTTAAAGATTTGTTCGAAACCAAGGAATTTAATGATTGATTGGTTTACTGATGGGTGGAAACGAAGTCCGCCTTTGTAAGGTCCGATAGCTGATGAGAATTGAACACGGAAACCGCGGTTAACTTGGACTTGACCTTTGTCATCAACCCATGGAACACGGAATGAAACGATGCGTTCTGGTTCTACCAAACGTTCCAAAAGATTTTCTTCGATGTATTTTGGATATTTATCAAATACTGGCACAAGTGATGCGAAAACTTCTTCAACCGCTTGAAGGAATTCTGCTTCGTGGCTATTTTGAGCCTTTACTTTTTCAAAAACGCTTGCTACGTATTCTTTACCTGTTGTCATATATATATCCTCCGAAAATAATAGTCGTAAATCGAATTACAAAGAATATTATAAATTTTCTGAATATTTCTGTCAAGTATTTTTTGCAAATTTTTGAAAAAATATTGCTTTTAATGTCAGAAAATGTAACATAATCACTGCTATTTACCAAATAAAAAATTCTTCAGACCAAAAATCTAAAGAATTTCCTCATTTATTTTTTCAAGTGATAGGTATAGGTAGCAATTACAATATCTTCGTGCCAGCGTAATTTTGCTCGTAGGCGCAGACTCATTTGGTTGTGAAGCGTATTTTGCCAAGGGTGTTTAGGAATGAATTTTGGAATGATGACTGTCATGGTGTGGCCTTTTTGACTGGCTTCTTTGGTCATGCGTTCTACAAATTTCGCAGTTGGATTAATAATATCACGATAGTCTGATTCGATATTCACAAACTGAACATCTGGGAAATAGTCCTTAAATTCTGTTTGAATTTCCTTGTCTTTTGCTTCCGTTTCCTTGGTCGAAACGTGCATTGCAACAACGGTTTGTCCAATACTACGTGCATAATTAACCGCACGGATGCTTGCCTGCGTCATATTTCCCACCAAAATCAAAACGGTATTACCATCATAATGAATATTTTTCACATCATCCGTCAAACGCAGCTGCATAGCGACATTTTGATAATGACTGCGAATGGAGTAAAAGAGGGCTAAGAGGGCAATAATAATGGGGAAGAATGGCCAAATGTCACCCAAGCGGAAAACAAGCAGAATGCCAATAATCATATAACAAATGAAGGCACCAATGATATTAGCCACCGAGTGTTTGAGAAAATGATTGCCATAAATTTTCTTCCAATGAACGACCATCCCCGTCTGAGAGAGGGCAAATGGAATGAAAACACCGATGGTATAAAGTGGAATCAAGCGTTCTGTTGACCCTTCAAAAATGAAGAGGAGGGCAATGGCACCAATCGCAAGCGTGATAATTCCGTTTGAATAACCAAGTCGGGCACCTTTTTCCATAAACATGTGTGGCATATATTTGTTTTTAGCCATGTTGAAGGAAAGCATTGGAAAGGCTGAAAATCCGGTGTTAGCTGCGACTGCCAAGATGAGGGCAGTTGAGAGTTGGAAAATATAGAATAGTGTATTTCCCACAACTGAATCTCCAAAAACGCGCTGCGCAATTTGTGCCAAAACAGTCACGTGACCATCAGGAACAATGCCCAACCAATAGTTGAGGCCTGTAATTCCCGCAAACATGATTCCCAAAATTATTGCCATAATTCCTAAAGTCTTAGCTGCATTGACTTCTTTAGGCTTTTTGAAAAATGGCACAGCGTTAGAGATAGCTTCCACCCCTGTCAATGATGCCGAACCGCTGGTAAAGGCACGCAACAAAAGGAAAATCGTCACATTAGAAACCACCTTGCCGACATGGGCTGTCGCATGATAAGCTAAGTGCCCAGTCAGAATTTGGAAGGCACCAAAACCAAGTAAAAACAAGGTGCTAACGATGAAGAGATAGACTGGAATCATCAAAGAAGCTGCTGATTCACGTAGCCCACGCAAATTCATGAACATCAACAAGAGCACCAGTACAATGGCAATCAGCAGGGTATGTTCCTTCATAAATGGGAAGGCTGAGACCAGGGCATCCGCCCCTGATGATACAGATACCGCAACGGTTAACATGTAGTCCACCAAGAGACTGCCTCCTGAAATCAAGCCCATTGTCGGTGATAAATTTTCAGTAGAAACCACATAGGCACCGCCACCTTGCGGATAAGCATAAATGACCTGCTTATAGGAAATCGTCAGACTAGCTAATAAAACTAAAACTAGGAGACCAATGGGTAAAGACCACCAAATAGCAGATGCTGATACAGCCGTAAGTACCAGAATAACTTGCTCTGGACCGTAAGCGATAGATGACAGGGCGTCACTAGACAACATAGCTAAGGCTTGCGTCTTAGTCAACAAATGACCTTCCTCAGATTCTCCAACAGATGCTAGAGGAGAGCCAATGAAAAAATTCTTAACTTTTTCAAACACGATGATACTCCTTAAATGAAATAACGATTTATTATAGTCTTATCCAACTGCTTTAGCAAGTGCTTTTTCAATTCGAAATCATAATGTTATTTTCTTGTAAATTTCCAAAACATTTACAGAAAACCTACTACATTACCTGATTTTGACATTTGTGCTGATTCATTCTATAATGAAGTGGATGATATTGAAATGGAGTATTTATTATGAAATGGTTTCCTTTAGTGGGTGGCATTGTTGCCCTACTGGCTGGGATTTTCCTCCTTGTTAATCCGCTAGTGACAGTGGCAACTGTGGGTTGGTTTCTTGCCTTATTCGTATTTATTTCAGGTATTTCTAGCCTGACGGGGTATTTCTTAGCAGATGCCTACCATCGTAGTGTCTGGTTCTTGGTTCAAAGTATCGTCTCTGTCATTTTTGGCTTGATTCTTTTGACAAGTAATGCTCTGTCACTCTCAAGCGCTGTTATTACCATCTTGGCTTACTGGGTTCTTGTTAGTGGCATCATTCGCTTAGTTGGTGGGATTCAAATGCAAAAGATTGCTTTTCCCGGAGCAAGTCGCTACATCGGGTCTGCGGTAATTGCCATCATCATTGGCTTAATTTTGCTGGGGCAACCTCTGCTTACTGCTGCCATTATCGGACGCTTTGTGGCACTTCTGTTCATCGCTATCGGTGCGTCAGCCATTTACACTTTTATCAGAATTAACTATTAAGAAAAGCAAGCCATCAAGACTTGCTTTTTTTATTTACTTTTGGCAAACTGGCTATTATAGAGGTCATAGTAGAATCCCTTATCTGCCAGCAAGCTGTCGTGGTTACCTTGTTCAATAATTTGTCCGTCTTTGAGGACTAGAATCTTATCAGCTTCCTGAATGGTTGACAAACGGTGGGCGATGACAAAACTTGTTCGTCCTTCCATCAATTTTTTCATAGCTTTTTGAATAAGCAATTCAAGGCGAGTATCAACAGATGATGTTGCTTCATCCAAAATCAGAATTTTAGGGTCTGCCAACAAGGCACGCGCAATGGTCAAGAGTTGTTTCTGACCGAGTGAAATGTTGCTTGATTCCTGATTCATTTCCATCTTGTAGCCACCTGGAAGTGTTCGGATAAAATGGTCAACGTTAGCAGCCTTGGCAGCCTCAACGATTTCTTCATCAGTAGCCTCCAAATAACCAAAACGAAGATTTTCCTTAATACTACCTTCGTAAAGCCAAGCGTCCTGCAAGACCATACCAAATTGTCGGCGGTATTCTTGTCGTGACAGATGACGAATGTCATGACCATCCACCTTGATAGATCCACTCGTGACATCATAAAAACGCATCAAGAGGTTGATTAGAGTTGTCTTACCAGCTCCCGTTGGTCCAACGATAGCGACCATTTCACCTGGCTCAACCTCCAAGTTAAAATCACGAATCAAGGGCTTATCTTCAACGTATTGGAAATCAACATGCTGGAAGCTGACGCGTCCTGTCAAATCTTGGCTGAGTGTTTCTGTGACATCGTTAACTTCATTTTCTTCATCCAAAACTTCAAAAATACGTTCTAGTGAAGAGCGGGCGCTTTGCAGAATACCAGCTAGCTGGGTAATGGTCTGAATGGGTTGACTAATCTGCCAAACGTATTGAACGAAGGCCTGCATGTTACCAACAGTCAATTTTCCAGCCAAGACCATGAGACCGCCGGCAAGAGCGACAAGCAAGTAAGCCATATCTGAAATGGCATTTAGGACTGGCATCATGATTCCTGAGGTGAAGCTGGCCTTGAAGCCGACATCACGGAGTTCTTCGGTGATTTGTCGGAAGTCCTTGCTTGACTCTTCCTCACGACCGTAAAGTTTGATGATATTAAATCCAGTCAAATTTTCCTGAACGAAGCCATTCAAATTTCCAAGAATATTGGCTTGACGCTTGAAGTAAGGCTGTGACCGTTTCATGATAAATTGAGCGCTGAAATAAATCAGTGGCATACAGGCAATCAGAATCATAGCCATAGGCACATTGATATAAAGAATCATGGCCACAACTAAAATGATACTCAAGAAAGCATTGATGATTTGCAGAAAACTTTGTTGGAGAGCGTTGGAAACAGTTTCAACATCGGATGTGAAACGCCCCAGCATATCACCGAATTGGTGCTTGTCAAAGTAAGAGACTGGAATATTGTTGATTTTCTGGCTCAAGTCCTGACGTAAATCGCGAATGCTACTTTGCACCACATTAGTCATGAAATAGTTTGACCCGTAGGAACCCACTTCGTACAAGAAACCACGCAAGAAATAAACGACCAAAACGATGACGATGTAATGAACATCAATATGAGCACCAGCCACCCCCTTAGCCATATCCAGCAGATTAGCCGTTAAACGAGTAATAGCCAATCCCAATATGAAGGGCTCTAATACGCTCATGACAGCACTCAAGACCTTGAGGAAAATAGCTAGGTAAAGGGCGCCTTGGTAGTTTTTCAGATAAGTCCAGAGGCGTAGAAAGACATTTTTTTGCTTCATTTAATTCTCCTCCGTCAATGATTGATTTTTCAACTGCGATTCCGCAATTTCACGATAAATGGCATTGTTTGCCATCAATTGGTCATGGGTACCACGTCCGACAATCTCACCTTCGTCAAGCACGATAATCTGGTCAGCATCCATAATGGTTCCGACACGTTGGGCGACGATGAGCACGGTGCTGTCCCCAGTGACTTCTTTCAAACGGGCGCGCAACTGAGCATCCGTCTTGTAATCCAAGGCAGAGAAGGAATCGTCAAAAATGTAAATATCTGGATTTTTGACCACCGCACGCGCAATAGACAGACGCTGCTTCTGACCACCAGACAAATTGCTTCCGCCCTCGGCCAAGTGGGTATCAAACTGCTCCTCACGACTCTCGATAAAGTCCTTGGCTTGCGCAATCTCAGCAGCCTCTTGTAGTTCTTCCAAGGTCGCGTCCTGCTTACCATATTTTAGATTTTCTTCGATAGTTCCGGTAAATAGCAGAGCTTTTTGCGGAATAAAACCGATTTTCTGACGAAGTGCCTTAAGATTATAATCCCTGACATCAACGCCGTCCACCAGAATTTTCCCTAAAGTCACATCGTAGAAACGCGGAATAAGGTTGACCAGAGAAGATTTCCCAGAACCCGTTGAACCAATGAAGGCCACCGTCTGACCAGGCTCAGCAGTGAAAGAAATGTCATGCAAGACTGGACTTTCCGTCTCACCTGGATAGGCAAAAGTCACATGGTCAAAGGTCAAATAGCCTTTCTGCTCAGTCTCAGTCACGCCATCTTCATTTTGGTCAATGGAAATCGGCATCTCCATGACTTCCTGAATCCGACGACTAGACACCGCCATCCGAGGATACATAGTAAAGAGATTGGCAAACATCAAGAATGAGAAGAGAGCATGGAAGCTATACTCGATAAAGGCAACCAAGTCACCAATCTTGATAGCCCCAGAACCCAACGGTTTCAAGGCAAACCAGACAATCGCCACAATCATGGCAAGGATAATCTGCACAAACAATGGTTCCGTCAAACCAGTCAATTTAAAGAGACGATTTGAGGTTTCAGAGTAAGTGCGGTTGGCAGAATCAAAGCGTTCCTCCTGGAAGTCTTCACGGGCGAAGGCACGAATGACGCGCAAGCCCGTTAAATTTTCACGGACGAACTGATTGAGCTTATCCAAAGTTTTCTGTTGTTTTTCAGACAGTGGTCGGGTCTTGATGGCTACATATGCTACCGCCCAGACCAAGAAAGGAATAGCTACCGCTACTACCCAAGCTAGGGATGGGCTGGTCACGAAAATCATGACAATACTTGACACCATCATCAAAGGCGTAATCAAGCCCATCTTCAAAGACTGCTCGGCAAATTGCATCAAGACGAAAGCATCGTTGGTCATCCGTGTCACCAGAGATGACACACCAATCTGCTCATACTCATGATGGGAATATTCCTGAAGTTTGTCATACATGTCATTTCGCATGTCACGAATCATAGTCGTTGTCAGGCGACTAGCCCCATAAGACAAGGTCACCCGTCCGACAATACCAAGTAGTACGGTCACAAACATAACCCCAGCCCAGAAGTAAATGGCAGATTGATAGTTGGCAGTTACCCCCTGGTCAATCATGCGGGCTAGCGCTGTTGGCATCCCTAAGTTGACGACAACAAAGAGCAAACCTCCAATTAAATCTAACAGTAACCACTTGGGATACCGTTTCAAATAAGACCAAATATAGGCCATCCTTTTCTCCTTTTCTTTTTTCGATAGTTACTTTATTCATTGATTAGTTTAGAAAACGTCAGCTGAGCGGGCAGGGGGCGGTTCTTTTTTTCCGAGAGGCTAGTCGAGGGGGCAGCTGGCAGTTCCTTTTTCTCGGAGAGACCGACTGAGGGCTCGATTGGCGGTTCCTTTCTTACGGAGAGGCCAGTAGAGGGGGCGATTGGCAGTTCCTTTTTTACGAAGAGACCAATTGAGGGCTCGATTGGCAGTTCCTTTTTTACGAAGAGACCGACTGAGGGGCGGTTGGCGGTTCCTTTTTTTACGGAGAGGCCAGTAGAGGGGGGCGGTCAGCTTTTTGATTTTTGGCGCAGGACCCAGACGAGGGGGCGACCGACAGTTTTCTATTGATTTCCTCTTGTCTCCTAACCCTAAAAACGCCAGCCTTTCAGCTGACACTCTTGATTAAAGGGACTTGTTTCCGCCTATTTTTATTAACTCTCCAGCTCACTCAAATACTCATAACGCTTGTATTTTTCAAGTAAGTCCTCGTTTTTGGTATCTAGGTCTTGCTGCAAAGCGGCTAGCTGACCGTAGTCGCTGGCATTGGCTGCCATGTCTGCCTCAATGGTCGAGATAGCTTCCTCCAGCGCAGCAATGTCATCCTCGATGGTCGCCCACTCCTGTTTTTCAAAGTAGGACATGCGCTTTTTCTCGGTTTTTTCTTTAGTAGCCTTTGGCGCTTCCGCTTTCGCGGTCATAGCAGAGCTATTTTCCAAAAAGGCCTTCTCATCCAGGTAATCCGTGTAGTTGCCAAAGAACTCTCGCACCCCGCCATTCTCAAAAGCCAGGATTTTGTTGGCTACCTTGTCCAAGAAATAGCGGTCGTGGCTAACCGTGATAACCGGCCCACCAAATCCCTGCAAGAAATTCTCAAGAACTGTCAAAGTCGTAATATCCAAGTCATTGGTCGGCTCGTCAAGGAGCAGTACATTAGGCTTTTTAATCAGAATCTTCAAGAGATAAAGGCGCTTCTTCTCACCACCAGACAATTTTGAAATAAGCGTCCCGTGGGTTGAACGTGGGAAGAGAAATTGCTCCAAAAGGTCAGTGACGCTGGTTGTGCCGACACTAGTTTTGACCTCATCAGCCACTTCTTGAAGGTAGTTGATGACGCGTTTGGACTCGTCCATGTCCTTGAGTTGTTGTGAAAAATAACCGACACGAACGGTTTCTCCGACATCAACCTTCCCAGCCGTGGGTTCCAAGTCCCCAACAATCAAGTTAAGGAGAGTTGACTTCCCAACACCGTTGTCACCAACAATCCCGATGCGGTCCTTGTTCTGGATGAGTAGATTGAAATCAGTCAAAATCTGCTTGTTAGGATAAGCAAAGTCCACGTTTTCAAAATTGATGACTTTCTTACCGATACGGCTGGTTTCAAAGGTCATTTCAAGGTTGTCAGAACTTGTTGTGTTTTGCAAGTCTGATTTCAAATCTTGGAAACGATTGATACGAGCTTGTTGTTTGGTAGCACGCGCTTGTGGTTGTGTCCGCATCCAAGCCAACTCTTGTTTGTAGAGTTGCTTTTTCTTATGAAGCGTTGCCGCATCGCGCTCATCCTGCTCGGCACGCAGACGAACATAATCTTGATAATTCCCTTGGTACTCAACAAGCTTAGCATTGTCCAATTCAAAGATGCGCGTTGCAATATTATCCAAGAAATAACGGTCGTGGGTGATGAAGAGAACAGTCTTTTTACTATTTTTCAGGAAATTGGTCAGCCAAGCGATGGTGTCAATGTCCAAGTGGTTGGTCGGTTCGTCCAATAGTAAGAGGTCCGCATTGTTCAAGAGAACTTGCGCCAGCTGTACACGACGGCGGAGCCCACCCGATAGATTACCAACGGTCTGCTGCAAGTCTGAAATCCCCAATTTTGACAAGACCGTCTTGACTTCACTCTCAATGGTCCAAGCATCCAGAGCATCCATTTCAGCCATGACCTGCTCCAGACGGGCTTGCTTGGCATCGGAATAATCAGCCATGATAAGCTCGTATTCCTTGATTAAAGCCATTTCTCGGAGGTCAGATGACAAGACCGTGTCCAAAATAGACTTACTATCATCAAAATCAGGTTCCTGTGTCAAATAGGCAATCTTGTAACCATTGGCTGCTGAAAATGGCGACACATCACCATCAAACCCAAGACGACCAGAAATCACGTCCAGCAAGGTTGTCTTCCCAGTTCCATTGACCCCAATAATCCCAATTCTATCTAGGTCATGGATGATAAATGAAATATCGCGAAAAACAGTTTTGTCACCGACGGATTTGGTTAATCCTTCAACTAAAAAATCGCTCATACTAGCCTTTCTCTATATCTTCTAAGCAATCCTTGACAAAGTCAAAAATCGCCTCTTTCTCGTTAGCCAAGTCTCCATAGACAATAGCTCGCTCAACCTGTGACAAGACTTGTCCCATCTGTGGACCTGGTTTAAGCCCCAGTTCTTTGATGAGCATACCTCCATTGACCACGATTTCATGTTTGTCATGGATGGTCAAGCTCTTATCAAGAACATCAATGCGTTCAAAATCGACCGACATTCCCATAGCCTGACGGAGTTCTTCAGCCCTATAAATCAAGTTTTTTCCAAATTGATAGACCTGTTCTTTGTTCAATTCAGCTGTGAGGCGGTTCTTGAAGATAGTCACAATATGTTCCACATCCTTTTGAAAATGGGTTGAGGTTTTCCATTTTTTTAGGAATGATTTAACATTTGACTCTTCCAAGGTCAGTATCAGCGCAGCCCATGCTTGCTCAGAACTCGTGAAACAAAAGTCAGCTGCAAAATCATCTAGCAAGCTCTGCAATTTTTCCTGAGAATCAGTCAAACAAGGCAAATAGTTATAGGCTTGTGAAGCAATAAAAGCCTCCATCCCCTTGCGCCAAAAAGGGGCCATTAGCAGCTTGTCAAATTCAATGAAAGAGCGCTCCACAGAAATTTTCTCCAAGAGAGGGGCGTGCGCCTTCATGGCTTCAAAAGTCGCCTCCTCAATCTCAAAATCAAGGCTGGCAGCAAAACGCAGGCCTCGCATGATGCGCAGAGCATCCTCATTGAAACGCTCACCGGCTACACCAACTGCACGAAGAAGATGATTATCTAGGTCCTCCAAGCCATGAAAAAGGTCAACGATTTCCCCTTCTTCATTCAAAGCGAAAGCATTGACCGTAAAATCACGGCGCTTCAAATCTTCTTCAAGAGAGCGCACAAAATTCACTTGGCTAGGACGACGGTAGTCAACGTAAACGTCTTCTGTACGGAAAGTCGTGATTTCATACTCTTCATTATTTTCTAAAACCAGCACCGTACCATGCTCAATACCGATATCAATGGTGCGGTTAAAAATCTGCTTGGTTTCTTCTGGATAGGATGACGTGGCAATGTCAACATCGTGGATAGGGTGTCCCAACAAAACATCGCGGACGCTCCCTCCCACAAAGTATGCCTCATAACCTGCTTCTCTAATCTTCTTTAATATTGGCAAAGCCTTCTGAAATTCAGAAGGCAGATTGTTTAATCTCATAGTAATTTTTCCAAACCATAAACGAGCTGGTCTCGTTTGACAACTTCTTTAATTCCTAGATTGACACCACGCATGAATGACACGCGGTCGTATGAATCATGGCGGAGCGTCAACCCTTCACCCTGTGCTCCAAAGATAACTTCTTGGTGGGCAACCAATCCCGGTAAGCGAACGCTATGGATGCGGAAACCGTCAAATTCAGCCCCGCGAGCTCCGTTAATAAGTTCTTTCTCATCTGCTGCGCCCTGAACCTTATGCTCACGCACCTCACGAATCAATTCAGCGGTTTTAATAGCTGTACCACTCGGTGCATCTTTTTTCTTGTCATGGTGCAATTCGATGATTTCTAAATCCGGGAAGTATTTTGAAGCCTTAGCTGCAAATTCCATCAACAGAATGGCTCCGATGGCGAAGTTAGGAGCAATCAAGCCACCCAAACTCTTTTCATCAGATAAAGCAATCAATTCTATGATTTGTTCTTCTGTAAAACCAGTCGTTCCAACCACAGGAGCGAAGCCATTTTCCAAAGCAAAACGAGTATTTTCATAAGCTACTGCTGGCATGGTGAAATCAACCCAAACATCAGCATCAAAGCCAACCAAATCTTCTTTTTGATTGAAGACAGGCACGCCGTCCACATCTTTTTCAGTAGCAAATGGATCAAGAAGCGCAGCAACTTCAAGGTCGCTATCACCCTTTACCATATCAAGGGCTGTTGAGCCCATACGTCCTTTAAATCCTGCAATAATAACCTTAATACTCATCCTATACTCCTTTGATTCCTAACTAGTCTCGTGGGGTAATGCCAAAGGCAACCGCTCCTGCTCCCAGGTGAGTAGCGATGACACCACCAAATGGCACGATGGTCAAATCTTCCTCAGGATAGCCTGACTCTACAAGTAAATTGTAAAACTGGTCTGCTTTTTCCTGAGCGCGCGAATGAATGACAGCAATCTCATAACGACCATCTGAAGTCACTTCTTCCAAAATGGTAATCAAACGCTTGATAGCCTTCTTCTCTGTACGAATTTTCTCGTAAACAACGATTTTTCCTTCTTCATCAAAACGAAGAATTGGCTTGATGCTCAGCAGATTGCCAAGCAAGGCAGAGCCATTTGAAAGACGCCCGCCCTTAACCAAGTGATTAAGATCGTCAACCATGATGAAAGCTGTAATTTTATCAATCTGCTCTTGAAGTTTTGTAACAATAGTTTCAAAATCCATGCCAGCTTCTGACCATATCAAGGCATTGCGAACAAGATTTCCTTGGGGTGCAGAGGTGATTTTTGTATCTGGGAAAGCAATGGTCAAATCTTGATGTTCGTCAACTAAAAATTGAATATTTGACCAAAAGCCTGAGATACCTGACGACAAGAACAGACCAATAACATGGCTATAACCTTCTGATTTTAGTCTTATCAAGAGATCATCCAAAGCCGCTAAGATCGGTTGGCTAGTTTTTGGAAGCTCTGCTGAGGCTGCCATTTTATCGTAAAACTCATCAATAGTCAGGTTTTGACCTTCCACATAAGTTTGACCATCGATAGCGATAGGAATATCTAAAATATATAAATCATCCCTAGCAATCAGCTCATCTGATAAAGCTGCCGAGGTGTCCGTAATAACTGCTAACTTCATTAACTATTAAACTCCAATGTAATTCCTGGACGATCCAAAGCAATTTCTGTTACTTCAAAAGTCAAGCGTTTGACAATCTGAAGCAAGGGTGCTGCCAAATTTTCGATTTCTTCTTGGCTAAATTCGCTTGGTTCGTTAATGAGACGATCTTGAACGTGAACCAATTGCGACACCACACCACTGATCACAAACTCGTCACGCACAACGATAAATTGAAGTACTGCAACGATACTGGTTACTTTATTAACCGTATCCTTATTTGATAATTGGAAAGTCACTTCAAAATTTGTTTCCGGCGTTCCGTTTTCTTTTTCCCACTCTAGATTACGAGCGTTGTAATGATATTGGTTGACGAATTCTTGTTCGCGTAGGACTTCCATTTTCATTTCTCCTTGATAGACATTTTAGGGCTATTATACCACAATTTTAAGCATTATTAAAGAACCTGGCTAGCCCAATTTTTTCTTGGGATGTTTGTCAATAACTGCTTGATTATTGGCTAGAGCTAGCCGTCCTTTGTCTGTGAGTTTGATACCTCGTAAGCTGAAGTAAGTTCCTAATTTTTCCTCTGAAAAATGCTGCGCTAGGGCTTCGTCAACATCTGCTCGCTTCATTTTTGATAGACCTTTGACACCCTTTTCTTTCAAGAACACCTTTAAAAGCTGCGCTGACAAATGGTCAAGGGATTTCAAAAGCTCTCTCAATCACAGCACGACCACCTGCAATCAAGTCGTTAAGTGCAGCTCTGCCATTGACACCGTAGGTGTACTCAAAATACTTTGAAAAAGTCGTCTCAGTCGTAAAAGTCCCAAAATTGATACGCCACAAGAGGATGATGTGACCAGGTAAAAGCCCTTCGGCTGTCCGCACCATATTGCGCTTAGGAACAGGCTTGGTAAAGTTAGTCTCAGCCAAGTCACATCCGGGTGAAATGCAGGGTATTTTAGGATAATCTGCGTAAAGTTCTTGAATTGTTTTCATGGTTCTATTTTAACAAAAATGGGAGCATCGAAAAAGTTTGAGGCTCAATAAAAAAACTAGGCTGTGCTGTGCACGAAACCTAGATCTAATCTTATTTATAAATAATTTTAAAAATATTAGTCACAATATTATCCACGGTTAAACCGTTTTATGCCATCAGTTCTTGGTGGTCATATCGGTCGTGGAAAGCTTTGTCGATGCCGTAGTTTTTCACTTTGAGGTTTGAATCACCAAGATAGCTAGCAATGGTTTGACCATAGCCACCTTCAAGCAATCCGTCTTCAAGGGTTACAACAAGTTTGTGGTTGGCTTTCAGTGAATCGAGCAATTCAGTATCAAGACCAGTAATGAATTTTGGATTGACTAGCGTTGCTGTGATATTGTATTTTTCTTGCAATTCTTTGGCTACTGCTTCAGTAAGACTGAAGAAATTACCAAGCCCAAAGAGGACCACTTCCGAACCTTTTTGAAAGACTTGATTTTTATTGAGTTGAGAATAATCTGTTGTGTCTGGGATGCCTGTTTCCTTCAATGGACCAACAGGAACGCGAATAGCTACTGGGTGGTCTTTTTGTTCAATTGCCCAATCCAACATAGCTAGCTCTTCTTTGTTGGTCGGTGCAAGATAGACAACATTTGGAATGTGACTGAGAAATGGAATATCGAAGAAACCAAGGTGACTTTCATCGTTCATGGCATTGACCGAGGCAGAGTGAACGAGAACTGTCACAAGTTGATTGTTAAGCGCAATGTCGTGAGACCATTGGTCGTAAGTCCGTTGCATAAAGGTTGAGGCAACAGACCAAACGGGTTTGACACCGTTTTTGGCAAGTCCTGTTGACATGGTGGCTGCCTGTTCTTCAGCAATACCAACATCGACAAATTGTTTACCAGCTTGTTTGCGCTGTTCCTGATTGAAGAGGAACATTGGCGTTTCAGCGTTTACAACGATAACGGTTGGGTCTTTAGCCATTTTTTCTAACAACAAATCAGCTGCGACAGAATTGTAACTTGCTCCAGCATTGCTACCCAAGTATTGACCTGTCTGGGCATCGTAAGGGCCACCCGCATGGAAAGCTTCGCGATTTTCTTCCATAAAAGGAATGCCGTGACCTTTTTGTGTATGAATGTGCAAAAGAACAGGATGGTCAGCATCTTTGACTTCCTGGAAGAGTGCAATCAAGGTCTCCAGATCATTTCCTTGCTTCAGATAATGGTAATCAAAACCAAGCGCCTTGAACACATTGTCAGTAGCTTGACCTTTGCTGTTTCGGAGACTGCGAAGAGCTGTATAAATACCGCCGTGAGGGTTTACAGCAATGGATTGGTCGTTATCATTAACAATAAATAAAAGCTTGCTACAATGCCTTTTCTAGTACTCGTCCTCGCCAATTCCCCGCCTTAAGCTTTACGGACAAAACTTTTATTAAGTCGTTTTCGATAAGATATGCTAATCCTAATTGCATATTATCTATCTGCGTTGTAGAAGTTCACAAAAATTACAGCATGCTCAATCTTATCAAGATTAACTTCAGTACCTGGCGTTGGTAAAGTTTACGCTGCAGGGATTATCGCTGAAATCGGACAGACTGAACGCTTTAAAGACCATCCTCAAGTCGCTAAATATACGGGCTTGAATTGGAAAACAGAAGCAATCTGGGAACACTAATTCTCAAAATACTGACCTTGTCAAACGAGGCAATCGCTATCTCTGTTATTACTTAGTTGAAGCCGCCAACTCGGTGAGACGCTATGATAGCGAGTATCAAGACTTTTACAAGAAGAAGTATCAAGATCAACACAAACGAGCATCGTCTTAACCGTTAGAAAATTCGTGCGTCTGGTGGATGTGCTACTATGCAACCGCCAACTCTATACGCCACCAAGGAGGTTTATGGAAGATAAGTGATTATCTGCACAAATCCTTGGATGAGCTAGTGAAAAAAGCGATTTTCACTAGGTGTTTTTAGTGCGCTCTGTTTTCTCAAAAATCAGTTAAAAGTTAATCAGCTTTCTCTTGACTTTTTACCACTAGACTTTGCTTGTTTTTTCTTAACTTGGTATTTTCTTAGTAAGTAGATGGGCATAGGTCGTCGATAATGCGTGACACCTTGAAGTCACCTTTGAGGGCTAAATAGAGTTGGAGGAGAGTTGAAGCTGCTCCTTCGTAGAAACCAAGTTTCGCCAGTTAAGACTTGTAAGGTTTTCTCCAAAACAAGGTCAGCTGACTGTTTAATATATTTCTTAAAATGTGGCGACTGACAGTGCTTCTCGTAAGCTGACTCGTCCGCATAGACTTCAAAGAAATACCACTGCGACAAATCCTCGCTATCTCGTCCCGCAAGTAAGGCCAAGACCCCAGCCTCCACTTCAACTGATGTTGCCATTTCTTCAGCAATAATCGCTTTAAAAGCCGCTGCATTTTCTTGGGCAACACGTACTCGCGCCAAGCGTAAATGCAAGCCACTGGCATCTGAGAACGCCTTTTGCTCTGCCTTTTCAACCGTCACTTATGGAACCAAGGTATGCACCAAACGTTCTGAAAAACTGTCCTTGGCAAAAGCTGCAAATTGCCCAAAATGCTCTGACGCCATGTGGACTTGATAAGCCTCATCGTCTTGATAAATCTCAAAAACAACTTTTTTGCTTGGTTGTCCAGCTTCGTAAGTCGAGGCCATGAAAAACGTTCCCGCTTCTTTCTCCAAGGAAGACATAAGATTGTGCACTCCCACCGCTGAGAATTTCTCTAATTTTTCAGGCAAAGCCGTCAATTCAAACAATCGCATCACTAACATCAATCAAACTCTCTTCCCACTAATTGCTCAAAATTCTTTTGGAAAATCGCTGCGCTGTCTTTTTCTGACAAAGGTATGGCTTCAATAGCATCAATAATTTCTTGCGTAGCCCCAGCTGGCGCAATCCCGAGTGGAGCATCTGTTCCGAAGAGGACATGGTCCACACCAAAATAATCGACAGCAAGCTCTAAAGCTTTACTGTTTCCAAGAAGCGCTGTATCAACATAAAACTTCTTAAAGTCAGCTGCTAAATGCGTAGGAAGAATATGCTCAATCCGCCCTACAAAATAAGGAACCATAGCTCCTGCATGATGAACAATAATTTTCAAATTGGGCATTTCTTGAAAATAACCAGCCTGCACTAAGTCCAATATAGCTTGCGTCTGCTCATACTCCCAAGAGAAAATAATATTGTTATCAGGCTTACGGTCATCAAAGACTGGATGCAACCAGATGGGAATATTTTTCTCAGCACAAGCTTCAAAGATTGGTTTAAAGTCTGAGTCAGCCCAAGACTTGCCAAGATGACGACTAAACAGTTGCACACCGAAGCTCTCATCATTGGCTAGAATCGTATCATCAAGGATAGCTAGGCTCTCTTCAATATTATTCAGTGCCAGCATGGCAACACCACCAGCAAATAAGTCTGAATGCGCACGCACGGCTTCAATCAATTCTTGGTTTGCCTTGCGAACCAAGAGCACAGCCATTTTCCCTGCCATATAATCCTCAGGGTTGGTATTGACGTAGGAAATGACTTGCTTGGTAGTAGCAATGTGATGCTTACAACGCTCATCCATGTCAGTCAAATGCGGATGCTGAATAAAGGGCATCTTCTCAGGAAGTTTCTCATCCAACATGAGCATGTGTTTTTTTTAATTCGGGTAGTAAGACGTGGGCAAATACATCTATTTTAGTCATGAGCGACCTCCATCAGTCATTAAAAATTTACATTTATTATAACATAATTAGCAAGAGACAAAAAAGCCAAAGTCCGCAGACCTTGGTTTCAAATTCTGTTATTAGCTTATTTAGCTTTACGAAGGGCACCGTACAAGATACCTGATACAATTGCTCCGATAAGAACGAAAACGATGTATAGAAGTGGGTTACTTGTAAGGGCGATAACGAAGATACCACCGTGAGGAGCCATCAATTTAATGCCCGCCAAACCAACGAGAGCACCTGCAAGAGCAGAACCTGCCACGAAGCTTGGAATAGCGCGCGCTGGGTCAGCAGCGGCAAATGGAATCGCACCTTCAGTGATGAATGAGAGACCCATGATAATATTTGTCAAACCTGAGTTACGTTCTTCTTCAGAGAATTTATTCTTGAACAAGAGTGTTGCAACGAAGATTGCAAGTGGTGGAACCATACCACCAGCCATAACAGCAGCCATAACAACTGAACCACCATCAGCTACGGTTGCAGCAAGAGTACCTGTACCAAAAACATAAGCTGCTTTGTTGAAAGGTCCACCCATATCGATAGCCATCATACCACCGAGGATAAGTCCCATAAGAACAGCAGAGCTACCTGACAATCCTTCAAGGAAGTTATTTAAACCAGTATTGATAGCAGCCATTGGAATGTTGACAAAGAGCATCAAAAATCCTGTCACCAATACACCAAGTAATGGGTAAAGAAGGATAGATTTGATACCTTCAAGTGAACGAGGAAGACCATTAAGGACTTTCTTAATCACAAGAATCACACCACCAGCAAGGAAACCACCTACAAGAGCTCCAAGGAAACCTGAAGGGATACCAGCAAGGGCAAGAGATGCTTTACCACCAGCTGCAAATGGAACTTTACCCCAAGCAAGACCACTTGATGCGATAGAACCAGCAACGAAACCTGCTACCAAACCTGGTTTTTCAGCGATTGAATAAGCGATGTAACCAGCAAGCACTGGAAGCATGAAGTTAAAGGCAACACCACCGATATTTTTGAAAAGTGATGCAATTTCGTGGTAAGTACCAAGGTTAGACAATTGATCTTTGGGCACACCCATAGCATTATCAATCAAGAAGGCAAGGGCAATCATAATACCGCCACCGATAACGAATGGAAGCATTTGAGAAACACCGCTCATCAAGTGTTTGTAGAAGGCAGCACCAAGACCTGATTTTTCAGATGAGGTAGTAGCTGCATTACCAGCGTTAGCTGCGTGGAAGACTTCAGCCTTACCATCAAGAATATTTTGAATCAATTCTTTTGGTTGACGAATACCAGCTGCAACTGGTTTAGAAATCAATTTTTTACCATCAAAACGGTCTGTTTCAACAGCCTTGTCAGCGGCAACGATAACACCAACTGCTTTTGAGATTTCTTCAGCAGTCAAGCGATTACCGACACCAGAAGCTCCGTTGGTTTCAACACGAACGTTGACACCCATTTCTTCACCTTGTTTGATGAGAGCTTCTTCTGCCATGTAAGTGTGGGCAATACCTGTTGTACATGCTGTTACAGCAACGATAAGTGGTTTGTCAGATGACGCCGCAGCTTTAACAGCTTCTTGTTTCTTAGCTTCTTCTGCAGCTGCTTCATCAGAGACAGCGTCAAAAGCTGCAATCACTTGGTCAGGTGATGTTGCTTGACGCAATTGTTCAGCAAAACCTGGTTTCAAGAGGTATTTAGACAATTCTGCTAGCGCAGCCAAGTGAGTATCGTTGGCGCCGTCTGGCGCAGCAATCATAAAGAACAAGTTGGTAGGTTGACCATCAAGTGCTTCATAATCAAGACCGTTAGCTGATTTAGCAAACAATACAGTAGCATCTTTAACCGCAGCATTTTTGCTGTGTGGCATCGCGATACCTTCGCCAAGACCTGTTGATGTTTGCGCTTCACGGTTCATGATTCCTGCTTTGAAAGTGTCGAAATCAGTTACAATCCCCTTGTCCACAAGATTTGTGATCATTTCATCGATAGCAGCTTCTTTAGAAGTTGCCTTCAAATCCATAATCATGACTTCTTTTTTAAGCAAGTCCTGAATTTTCATAGTTTTTCTACCTCTACTTTTTTATAAGTTTCTTTAATAAAATCAGCTGTCGCCAAGTCATCAGAGAAGGTTGTAGCTGTGCCACATGCCACTCCCCATTTGAGAGCTTCAACTGGGTCACCAGATTTCACGTATTCACCAGTGAAACCGGCTACCATTGAATCGCCTGCGCCCACAGAATTTTTAACAGTTCCTTTGATTGGTTTAGCAAAGTATGCAGCTTCTGGAGTGACAAGTAAAGCACCGTCACCAGCCATTGAGATGATAACGTTTTTAGCACCTTTAGCAAGAATCTCACGCGCATATTTTTCAATATCAGCTAGTCCATTCAACTCAACACCGAAGATAGCTGCCAACTCATGATTATTTGGTTTAACCAAAAGTGGTTGATGGTCCAAGCTGTCTAGGAGGGTTTGACCTTCAAAGTCGCAAATGACTTCAGCGCCAGCTTTTTTTGCCAAAGGAATCAACGTATTGTAAACCTTGTTTCCAAGATTAGCCGGAGCAGACCCTGCGAAAACAACAGTATCATCTGCTGTCAAGCTAGCGAGAATAGTCTCAAGTTCAGCCAACTGTTCATCTGTAATCGTTGGACCTGCACCATTAATTTCAGTTTCTTCACCAGCCTTGATTTTAACGTTGATACGTGTATCTTCGTTAACTGACACAAAGTTGGTAGTAATACCTTCCTCAACAAGCCCCTCTTCCACAAAACGTCCTGTAAAGCCACCAATAAAACCAGTTGCTGTGTTATCAATGTCAAGACGTTTTAGCACACGACTAACATTAATCCCTTTACCACCAGCAAACTTATCGTCGCTATCCATACGATTGACACTACCAAGTGCCAAATGGTCCAAGCGAACGATGAAGTCGATGGATGGATTCAGCGTTACCGTATAAATCATACCTCAATCACCTTCGTTTTTCTTTTTATTTTTTGCAATAGGCTGGCGCTAGATCGAGTGGTCACTAAGGTAGCCCTTTCAATTGGCACCACCTTTGCAAATGCAACCTGACCGATTTTGGAAGAATCTGCCAAGACAATCGTCTGCCTGCTGTTATCAATGATAGCTTTTTTGATGGCCGCCTCCTCCAAATCTGGAGTGGTCAAATAAGCTTCATCAATTCCATTCATCCCGATAAAAGCCTTATCAACTGTCATCTGCTTAATCTGATTTAAAGCAATCTGACCGATACTTGCATCCGTCGAGTGCTTAACAAAACCACCGATAACAATCGTCTTAATATTACGATCAACCAACTTGGTAGCATGGTGAATAGAATTAGTCACAACAGTCAAATTACTCTGATTCAGATGCTCCAGCAATAATTCTGTCGTTGTCCCCGCATCAATGAAAATAACTTCATTTGACCCAATCAAGTCGGCAGCAACTTGTGCTATCGCTGACTTTTCTTGAATGTTTTTGATAGCTTTTTCTTGATTGCTCAATTCCTCCTGCAAAGAGTGAGTTAGTTCTGCCCCACCATGAACACGGCGAAGTTTTCCTTCTTCTTCTAGCTCATCCAAATCTCGTCTAACCGTTGATTCAGAAATCTCTAGCTCAGTCACCAAACTGTCCAAAGTAACAAATTGACTTTCGTCAAGTTTTGACATAATCACTTGTTTTCGCTCTGATTTTAGCATGGCTACCTCCTTTTCTGCAAACGTTTACGCAATCTATTATAGCCCATTTTCTATCATTGTCAAGCATAATCTATCAAAAACTTTCAAAATCTATCTTTTTAGTATTTTTGCAAGCTAAAAGACCTCCGTTTTTCAACGAAAGCCTCTTATCATTAATTTTCTTATCTAAAATCTGATAAAGATTTCAATTGCCTACCTTCTGCGGTAAAATTATCTGCGGATAACCAAGACTCCAAGGCAAGCTTGTTAGCCGGCCATTCTTTATCTAAAATCGAATGCCAATCTGTATCACGAGTACGACCTTTATAAATTGTTGCTTGTCGGAAAGTTCCTTCAAAGGTGAACCCCAGTCTTAGGGCTGCATTATGAGAACGCGTGTTGAGATGGTCGCATTTCCATTCATAACGTCGATAATTAAGAACTTCAAAGACGTACTTCATGACTAGATATTGTGCTTCCGTAGCGATACGACTTTTCTGCAATAAGCAAGAATAGATAACCCAGCCCATTTCAATCGAACGAGCGGATTGGTTGATTCGCATGAGAGAAAAGATTCCAAGCGCCCTTTGGCTGACCTTATCCTTAATGACAAGGTAATAGGGGTCCTCCGAAACCTCCCATGCTCTTAACAAGGTTGAAAGCTCCTCACGACTCATATTCCCCTCTAAAGAAAGATAAGTCCAATCCTCAGGAAGAGCATTAGGACCGTCACCGAAAAAGTCAAAAAGGTCTTCAAAATGTTTAGCAACATCCAATTTTTCAACTTGGCAATAAACGCCTTCTAGCAAGTCAATGCTAGGTTTATCTCCAAGAAAATCGTCAACTGGTTCTCCGATAATTTGTCCAAATAGATTAGTAGGCATGGCAATTCTCCTTATTCAGTAATAAGAGATGTTGAATGAACAAAGCGATTATCGCGGTCTGGATAAGCATAGTGCATAGCTTGCGCGACAGCAATCGGTGCTTCACCAAAACCAGTCGCAATCAAATCAACCTTGCCATCATATTCAGCTGCATCACCGATAGCATAAACTCCTTCAAGACTTGTTTCGAATTTAGGAGAAACATTGATGCTTGAACGTTTGTAGTCAATATTCCAGTTTTTGAGATTTTTATTATTAGTAGAGAAACCAAAGCTGACAATTAGGGCATCCAAAGGCAATTTAATCGTTTCTTCCTCCTTAACCTTTTGAATGGTCAAACTTGTTGCCAAACCATTTTCGCCCTTAAGTTCAAGAGGCACATAAGGCGTCAAAATATTAACCCCAGAAGCCTTCAAAACTTCAACGCTATGTTCGTGAGCACGAAAAGCATCGCGGCGGTGAACCAGCGTTACTGATTTAGCCAAGCCATCCAAGGCATTGGCCCAATCCACAGCGGAATCACCACCACCACAGATAACCACATCCTTGCCAGCAAATTGGTCTAATTTATGAACATTATAGAAAAGATTCTTATCTGCAAATTCAGCTTCATTGTCCAAGCCAAGTGGACGCGGAGCAAAGGCACCATTTCCGCAAGCAATCACGATTGAGCGTGACAAATGTTCACCCTTAGTTGTCTTGATATGGAAGATACCGTTCACCTTTTCAAAAGAGAGCACTTCTTCTTTCAAACAAATTTCTGTAGTATCCTCAAAACGCTTCAATTGTTCAAGTTGTTGCTCAACCAATTCAGCACCCGTAATTACTGGGAAAGCCGGAATATCATAAATCTTCTTTTCCGGATATAAAACGGTCGGTTGACCGCCAAGTTCCGACAAACTTTCAATTACCTTAACAGTTGCACCACGCAAACCAGCATAAAAGGCAGCCCAAAGTCCAACAGGCCCACCACCAACAATAGTAATATCGACAATATTAGTTTCAGTCATTATTTTCTTCCTTTTCAACTTTTATTGTTCGGAGCATCTCAGCCTCTTCGTCCGATAAGTCGTAGTCATTGAACAGGTCAGGACGACGCTCCAAGGTCTTGCGCAAGCTTTGCTCCAACCGCCACTTGCGAATATTTTCATGATGCCCACTCATGAGCACATCAGGCACCTTCATGCCACGATAGTCGTAAGGACGCGTATATTGGGGATATTCTAGAAGCCCAGATGAGAAAGAGTCATCTTGATGACTAGCTTCCTTGCCTAGCACTTCTGGAATCAGGCGCACCGTCGCATCCACCATAGTCATGGCAGCAAGTTCCCCCCCCGTCAATACAAAATCCCCGAGAGAGACTTCGTCTGTCACCAAAGTCTTGATCCGCTCATCATATCCTTCATAGTGACCGCAAATGAAAATCAATTCATCCTCCTGAGCCAATTCTTCAGCAAAGCTTTGGTCAAAAGTACGACCAGCTGGATCCAACAAAATCACACGTGGGTTTTTAGCATCAATTTTATCAATGGTGTCAAAAATCGGCTGTGCACGAAGCAGCATACCCTGCCCCCCGCCGTAAGGTTCATCATCTACATGACGCGCTTTTTCAGCATTTTCTCGAAAGTTATGGTAATTGATTTCGAGCAAGCCTTTTTCTTGTGCCTTCCCGACAATTGAGTGCTCAAGTGGCGCAAACATTTCTGGAAAGAGCGTTAAGATATCAATCTTCATCGTCAAGACCTTCCATCAACTCCACTTGAATACGCCCATTTTCCACATCAACATCTAAAACAACTGGTGGAATATAAGGGAGCAAGAGGTCACGCTTCCCTTTTCGTTTGACAACCCAAACATCATTAGCACCAGGTTGTAGGATTTCTTTGACCTGACCAATCAGCTCATCTCCCTCATAAACATCAAGACCGATGATTTCATGGTAATAAAATTCGCCATCTTCAAGATCAGTTAGATTTTCTTCCGCTACTTTCAGAGAAAAACCTTTGTATTTTTCAATATCGTTGATATGATACATACCCTTAAATTTGATAATATCAAAATTCTTCTGCTTACGATGGCTTGCAATCTCAACATCCATCACAAATCGGTCTTTATCATCAAACAAGGCAAGAGTCTTTCCTTTTTTGAATCGATCTTCTGTAAAGTCACTGACAGAAAGCACGCGCATTTCCCCTTGCAACCCTTGCGTATTTACAATTTTACCAACGTTAAAGTATTCCATAACGCCCCCATCATTCAAAATAATAAAAAAACCAGCCGCTCACTGCAACTGGCCACGATAGTCCGTACGGGATTCGAACCCGTGTTACCGCCGTGAAAAGGCGGTGTCTTAACCCCTTGACCAACGGACCATGTGAAATATAAAATTGATGAGAAGACTAACTTCTCAATAGTCCGTACGGGATTCGAACCCGTGTTACCGCCGTGAAAAGGCGGTGTCTTAACCCCTTGACCAACGGACCATGACACAAAATTTATCTAACTTTGACTGGGGTAGCTGGATTCGAACCAACGCATGAGGGAGTCAAAGTCCCTTGCCTTACCGCTTGGCTATACCCCAAAAGACAACTACTAGTATATCGAAAATAGGAGTCACTGTCAACCTATTTTCTGAAAAAATTAGAAAGAAATATTCCCATAATTTTGGGCTAATTATTTGACAAAACTAACTAAAACAAACTAAAAGGATTGAGCTCCGCATTATACAGCAGAGCTCAATCCTTCAACTAAATAACATTCGCAACTTTGTCTTATTATTTGCTGTAACGAATCATTTTAATGGCTTGAACAACCAATGTAGGAGCAAACGCTAGGCCTAAAATTGTCAAAATTTGACTTAGTGATAGACTTACAACACCGAACATGCCACCGATGGCTGGAACAAAGACAATAAGAGCAACAAGAGCAAGACCAACCAAGAATGCATAGACAGTATTCTTATTAGAGAAAACACCAATTTTACTTAATGGAAGGTCACTACGACAACTGAATCCATGGAAAAGACGTCCAAGACAGAGCACCAAGAATGCATAGGTTGTTGCGTAGCCCTTACCAGTATTAACACCGATGAGATAAGCAACCATAACGGCGATGGCAATAAGAATTGCTTCGCTAATAACTTCTTTGAAGGTCTTGGCTGTGAGAATAGATTCATTTGGATCACGTGGCGCATCATCAAGAACAGCTTCCGTTCCTTCCTCCATACCGATGGCAATGGCTGGAAGTGAATCCGTCACCAAGTTGATGAAGAGCAACTGAATCGCTAAGAAAGGCACGACAAACTTACTATCAAAGAAAGCCATAAAGGTTGTTAGAATAACTACGATAATAGCTGAGCTATTACCAGTCAAAAGATACTTGATGGCATTCTTAATGTTAGCAAATAGGTTACGTCCAACAGTAACTGCTTTAATGATAGTTGCAAAGTTGTCATCCGTCAAAATCATGTCTGAAGCGTCTTTTGAAACCTCTGAACCAGTAATCCCCATAGCGATACCGATATCAGCTTGTTTAAGGGCTGGCGCATCGTTGACACCATCACCGGACATCCCAACGACCTTACCTTTGGCTTGCCAAGCGTTGACAATACGAATTTTATGCTCAGGCGCAACACGCGCATAAACTGAAATCTTCTCAAGATCGCGTGCCAATTCTTCGTCGGACATTTTTTCAAGAGTAGCCCCGTCAAGAACCATATCACCTTCTTGGAAAATACCAATCTTACGGGCGATAGAACGACCAGTCACGACATGGTCACCTGTAATCATAATCGGTTTGATACCGGCACGGATAGCCTTAGCAACTGCTTCTTTTGATTCTTCACGCGGTGGGTCAATCATCGACGTCAACCCAACGAAAGTCAAATGATCCTCATGTTTAAAATCAAGTTCATCATCGTCAAAATAACGGAAGGCGTAGCCAAGTACGCGAAGTCCTTCTTCAGCAAACTTATTATTTTGATTAAGGATATTAACCTGGTCATCAGATGTGATTTCGCGAACCTCACCATTAATCAAGATGTGAGTTGTCTGGCGAAGCAATTCATCCGTTGCACCTTTGACAAGGAGGACACGGTGTCCATCAATATCATGAAGAGTTGACATGTATTTACGGACAGAGTCGAATGGTAATTCGGCAACACGTGGGTATTTTTCACGATGATTTTGTTCGGTAATATCGTACTTACGACCTAGTTCAATCAACGCAAGCTCCGTTGGGTCACCAACTTTTTGATCACCATTGATAAACGAATCATTAGTCAAAACCATAGTGTTCATCAAGAATTGAGCTGCTTTGTCAGTCAAATCAAGCTGGTCAGGTTTTACCAATGTTTCGTTGAGGTAAATGTCATTGACCGTCATCTTATTTTGAGTCAACGTTCCTGTCTTATCTGAGGCAATCACTGAGACTGAACCCAAAGTTTCAACAGAATTAAGACTCTTCATAATGGCATTTTCTTTAGCCAATTTTTGAGAACCGAGAGATTCCACGATCGTAATAATAGAAGCTAGCGCTTCTGGAACCGCTGCTACTGCAAGGGCAATTGCAAACATGGCCGCTGACATGAAATTCCCAGAATTCCAATAAACCAAACCGAAGACAATCACACAGATAATCATGATTCCCATTGACAAATGTTTTGAAAATTCGTCAATAGAACGTTGAAGGGGTGATTTACAGCTAGTAGCTCCCTTGATTAGTGATGAAATCTTACCGATTTCAGTATTTTCACCGATGTCTGTGACAATAGCAGAGCCATTACCATAAGTAACTTGAGAACTAGTGAAGACCATATTGGTCTGGTCACCGATAACCACTTCTCCTGCAATCGGGTCAACCGTCTTATCAACCGCATGGCTTTCACCTGTCAGAGCTGATTCGTTAACCTGAAGCGAACGCGCATCAACAATACGAGCGTCAGCGACAATCATATCACCTGCTTCAAAGACAACCAAGTCACCAATAGTCACATCCGTAGAATCAATTTCTTGCTTCTGACCGTCACGAATAACCTTGACCTTAGGGACAGACAAAGACTTCAAAGAATCAACTGATTTTTGTGCATTGAGCGTCTGAGTGGTACCCAAAATCGCATTCAAAATCAATACCGCAATAATAACAATCGTTGACTCTAAATCACCAGTCGCACCAGAAATCAAGGCTGCAATAATCAAAATAATGACAATCAAATCCTTGAATTGGTCAATAAAAATTTGCAATGCACTAGGTCGATCAGCTTCCTTGAGCTCATTAGCCCCGTAGCGCTCTTTGCGTTTAGCTGCTTCTTGCGACGACAATCCGTTCAAGGAAGTATTCAACTCTTCCATTGTCTCATCAGAAGACTTTCGATAAAAAGACATAGCATCCTCCTTCTGGTCTCTTTTGCAACAAAAAAGAGACCTGTTTTACTAAAACAAGTCTCGCTATTTCATATATTGCCGGAAATTTCTTTCGTATTGACGACAATATCACGAACCTAGTTCGCTAGCTACTCCCTCGAATTACCACTATTATAGCATAAATGGGGAAAAATTCAAATGAGAACGTTTTAGAAAAATGTAAAAAGACCGAACCGAAGTTCAGTCTCTCTAGTTTTCCTCATCAATAACGAGTCGAACCTTTTTACCTTGCGTTGGTACCGAATAGACAATCGATCTTATGGCTGTGATTGTGCGACCTTTTTTTCCGATTACACGACCGATGTCTTGAGCATCCAAATTAAGATGATACTCCAAAAATTCAGAACCATCTTTAATTTTAATCGTTAAGTGATCAGGTTGTGAAATCAAAGGTTTCACAATAGCGATAATGAGATTTTCAATGGTATCCATAGGCTTTTATTATTTCGAGAATTTTTGGTCGTGGAATTTAGCCATAACACCAGCTTTTGAAAGGATGTTACGAACTGTATCTGAAGGCTGTGCACCTTTAGACAACCATTCAAGAACACGTTCTTCTTTAAGTGTTACTTGGTTTTCAGCTACAAGTGGATTGTAAGTTCCAACTGTTTCGATGAAACGACCATCACGTGGTGCACGTGAATCTGCAACGTTAATACGGTAGAAAGGTTTTTTCTTAGAACCCATACGAGTCAAACGGATTTTTACTGCCATTTTGTAAAGTCTCTTTTCTGTTTTTTAATTATTTTTTGGTGGTCAATAGTTGAGCTAGTAACCTTACCTTAATTATTATAGCATAAAAAAACAGAGTGTCAAGAAAAAAACTTGACACCGTTAAAATTATTTTATTCATATCGCAAAGCATCAATTGGATTTAATTTACTTGCTTTATTAGCTGGTAATAAGCCAAATAGAATACCAATGACCGCTGAAAAAATTAGGCTAGAAATAGCGACATTCAAAGACACCGTAGGTGTGATTTGTGTTTGTACCTTAGCAATAATGGCTGAACTAGCATAGGCTAGAACAATCCCAATTAAACCACCAATGATAGTCAAAACCATCGATTCAATCAAAAATTGTGCTAAAATCTTTCGCCGGGTAGCTCCGAGTGCCTTACGCAGACCAATTTCACGCGTCCGCTCTGTCACAGATACCAGCATGATATTCATGACCCCAATGCCGCCAACCAGGAGTGAAATAGCAGCAATAGCTCCAATCACTCCAGTCATTATAGCAACTTGGCTATTGACTGATTTGATGATTGAGGTCATATCATAACTCGCGTAGAAACCTTCTTTGACATGACTCATCTGCGTCAGGCGTTTCCCGATTACCTTGCCAAGGCGATTGGATTGCGTGACATCATGGATATTGAAGTACATATTTTGAACTTCCTTGACACCAAATTCCAGCGATAATTGCGTATTTGTCATAATGGCATTACCATCTGTTGGTAAATTATAAACGCTGGTATCTGGGTCTTTGTAAACACCAACGACACGATAAGATTTATCTTTGAGACTGACCACTTGATTTAGAGCATCTTCAGGAGAGCCGAACAATTTATTGGCCAAATTACTATCTAGCATAATAACTCTCGAAAAGGTTGTGTAATCGGTCGTTTCAAAAGGACGACCTGCAAGAATTTTAAACCCTTTTATGCCCAAATAGGTTTTGTTGATACCTGTCACAGTGACCGTTTTAGCTTTTTTCTTCAGATAAGACACTGAAGTGCTGGTCTGATTGGTGACATAGTAGCCATCAACGCCATCTACTTCTTGGCTAATTTGCTCTAGCCAAGATTCCTGAACCTTATCTTCAGAGCTATCACTATCTCCAGTTGACATGAACATCCCACCATCAGCAGCAAGGTCATCTTCCAATTTTTGGTCCGCCTTTGTTTTATAGTAAATCTGCAAATTCTTCTGGGACTTGGTAATATCGGCAACAACCGAATCTTTCATTCCACGACCAAGCGCCATGATTAAAACAACCGAAGCCACACCAATAATAATTCCTAGCATGGTCAAAAAGGCCCGCATTTTATGCCCCATAATTGAGCTTAGGGCAAATTTCCAATTTTCCATTCACATCTCCCTAATCAATTCGGACACTTTCAGTCGTATCAGCCGTAATCTCACCATCACGGATAACAATTTTTCGCGTTGCATAGTCAGCAATCTCTGGCTCATGCGTCACCATAATAATCGTTTTTCCTTCGCGATTAAGTTCCGTCAAAAGCTCCATAATCTGTTCACCAGTCTTGGTATCCAAGGCACCGGTTGGCTCATCAGCCAGAATAATGGATGGATTATTGACCAAGGCTCGCGCTATGGCGACACGCTGTTTCTGACCGCCAGAAAGTTCTGAAGGCAAGTGATGCATTCGCTCATGCAACTCGACTTTTTCTAAAAATTGCTCCGCCAATTTCTTACGTTTTCCTGAAGAAATACCCGCATAAATCAGCGGTAACTCGACATTTTGCAAGGCATTTAGTTTTGACAAGAGAAAAAACTGTTGAAAAACAAAACCAATTTCTTCATTTCTAACTTTGGCAAGCTCCTTCTCGCCCAATTCTTCCACTTGATTGCCATTTAAAAGATAATCCCCATCTGTCGGCGAATCTAGGAGACCAATAATGTTCATCAAGGTTGATTTTCCAGAACCAGAAGGTCCCATGATGGCTAAAAATTCACCTTCGTAAACAGTCAGATCAATCCCCTTCAAAACTTGGAGTTCTTGGTCACCATTCTGATAAGACTTGATAATATGATGCAGGGTCATCAATTCTTTCTTCTCATTAGACATCCGATGTCCCCCTTATTTTGTCGTATCATCAGAGCTTACATTATCCAATTTATCACCGTTTTTAAAGGATTTATCTGGGTTTGAAATGACAATTTGACCCACATTTAAACCTGTCAAAATTTCTTGTGATTTAGCATCTGCTTGACCAAGTGAAACTTCCGTCTTGGTGATTTTTCCAGTTGAATCGTCATAAACCCAAACAAATCGTTTCCCATTTTTCTTTTGCACAGCAGTTGTTGGAACAAGTGCATGTTTTTCCGTCGCCTGCACTTCAACTGAAACAGTGAAACCTTGTTTTAAATCATTCAAAGGACTTGTAAAATCAATTTTGTACTTGTAGGTCGGACTGCTACTTGAACTTTCGCTTGACCCTGAGGTATTTGTCTCTGGATAGTTGGAGATATAGGCAATCTTGCCAGTCCACTCTTGATCAGGGTAAACCTTGGATTTTATTTTAACTTCTTGCCCTACCTTAACATTAGCCAAATCGTATTCACCCAAGGTTCCTTGAACTTGAAGTTGTCCTTCCGTCGCAACATGAACCAAAGTCTGACTCGTTTTTGATGATGGGTCAATTGATGTATTAGTTTCTACCACAGTTCCTGAGACATCACTAACAATAACAGTTGCATTGAGAGCTTGTTGCGCTTTATCGACCTCCGTCTGAGCATTAGCATAGGTGTCATTTAAATCTTGGAGTTGTTGGTTGTAGGAAGCATTGGCTTGCGCTGTCGGAGGGGTTGTTACACTTGTCTCCTGACCAGTCTCCTCATCGGTACTTGTAGTCGTTGTCGGTAAGTTGCCATAAGTTTTCAGATAAGTAATTTGACGTCCAATCTTGTTTAAATTACGGACAGCTGTATCATAACTTGCTTGAGCTGTCGTTGTATCGTACTGCACTAATTGTTGTCCAGCTGTCACCTGGTCTCCTACGTTAACCGTCACCTTGGCATCAGTCCCCTTGCTGGCATCAAAATAGACATACTGCTCCTGATTAGCCTTTAAGCGCCCAGACAAGATTATGGAAGACGCGACATTCCCTTCAATGACATTGACTGACTTGTAACTAGTGACTTCATTTTTTGAACTGTTCTTTTGTTGCAACCATAAACCACCAGCTATAGCTACAAGAGCAAGGGCAGATAAACTACCAATGAGCCATTTTCTTTTGTTAGTCAATTTTCCTTTTTTTCTTTTTGCCATAAATCCATCTCCTTTTTTGTATTGTTTATCTAGAACAAGTGTAACGCTTTCATTTATATTTGTCAAGAAACTTCTTAATCTATCTCTAGTATACCCCATTTCTCAGTCCCCACTCTTACAATGATGTAAGAAAAGAATTATATGAGCCCACATAAAAAAACAGCTATCAAAAGATAGCTGCCTAATTAGATTAAATAGATTGTGTCAAAAAGCTTCTGCTTTCAAGAACGCGAACCATAGCATCCGCTGTATCAAGGGCAGTGAATAGAGGCACACCGTGTTCAATAGCTGAGCTACGAATGGTTGCACCGTCCTCATCAAAGGTACGTTTGGTACCGACAGTATTGATAATCGCCTGAACCTTACCTTGGCGAACTAGAGCTGGAATATCATTGTCATCATTGTCTCCCAACTTATCAACCAAAATTGGATTCAAACCGTGTTCTTTAAAGAATTTGGCGGTTCCTTCTGTCGCTAGAATGCTGTAACCAATATTAGCAAAGCGTTTAGCCAAGCCAAGAGCTTCTTCCTTGGTTTCATCAGCAATGGTGAAAATAACATTACCGAAGGCTGGCAAATGGAAGTAAGTTGCTTCAAAAGCTTTATAGAGTGCTTTTTCAAGCGTCGTATCCGTTCCCATAACTTCACCAGTTGACTTCATTTCAGGACCCAAGAGACTATCGACTTTAGCCAATTTAGTGAATGAGAAGACTGGCGCTTTGACATGGACATTTGGACTTTCAGGATACAAGCCGTCTTCGTAACCTTGTTCTGCCAAGCTTTCGCCCAAAATCAATTTCGTTGCTACTTGTGCCATTGGGATATTAGTTACTTTAGACAAGAATGGTACCGTACGGCTGGCACGCGGGTTAACCTCGATAACGTAAACTGTTTCATCTTTGATGACAAATTGGATGTTCATCATACCGATACAGTTGAGCCCAAGGGCTAAACGTTTGGTATAGTCAGCAATTGTATCTTGAACTTTTTGCGACATCCCTTGCGGTGGGTAAACAGCCATAGAGTCACCTGAGTGAACCCCTGCACGTTCAATATGTTCCATAATACCAGGAATGAGGACATCTTTACCATCTGAAATAGCGTCAACTTCACACTCACGCCCAACGATGTAAGAGTCAACCAAGACTGGATGGTCTGGGCTAGCCTTAACCGCTGTGCGCATGTAAGAACGGAGGTCTTCTTCATTCTCAACGATTTCCATGGCACGACCACCTAAGACATAAGACGGACGGACAAGCACTGGGAAGCCAACCTTACGCGCAGCTTCAACGGCTTCTTCTTCGTTAGTTGCTGTGTGTCCTGGCGGTTGTGGAATATTCAATGCTTTAAGAGCTTGTTCAAAGAGGTCACGGTCTTCGGCACGGTCAAGGTCAGCAACCTGAGTTCCCAAGATTTGAACACCTGCATTTGACAGACTTTCAGCCAAGTTGATAGCTGTTTGACCTCCAAATTGCACCACCACACCTTTTGGTTGTTCCAATTCAATGACGTTCATAACGTCTTCAAAAGTTAGTGGCTCGAAGTAAAGTTTGTCTGACACTGAGAAGTCTGTTGATACTGTCTCAGGATTTGAGTTCATGATGATAGCTTCATAGCCTGCTGCTTGGATAGCTTTAACTGAGTGAACCGTTGCATAATCAAACTCTACCCCTTGTCCGATACGGATTGGGCCAGAGCCAAGTACCATTACAGATTCTTTGTCTGACTTGATAGACTCATTCTCCCATTCGTAGGTAGAGTAGAAGTATGGTGTTGCTGAGTCAAATTCGGCTGCGCAGGTATCGACCATCTTATAGACTGGAACAATCTTATTTTCTAGACGAAAGGCACGCACCTCATCGCTTGTCATATTCCACAGCTCTGCGATTTTACGGTCCGCGAATCCATTTCGTTTAGCCTCTTTCAAAACAGCAGTGTCTTTAATATTTGTAGCGAGAGCTTGCTCAATTTCAAAAATGTGAAGCAATTTATCCAAGAAGAAGATATCAATCTTAGTCAGCTCTGCCAATTCTTCAATGGTATAACCGCGACGGATAGCTTCTGAAAGGTAGAAGAGACGGTCATCTTGCGCTTTGACAATCTTTTCAACAAGGGCGTCGTCAGTCGCTTCAGCCAATTCAGGCATTTCATTGTGGTGAACACCAATTTCAAGAGAACGACAGGCCTTAAGAAGACTTTCCTCGATGTTTCGACCGATAGCCATGACTTCACCAGTAGCCTTCATCTGCGTACCAAGACGACGTTCACCATTCTCAAATTTATCAAATGGGAAACGTGGGATTTTAGCAACCACATAGTCAAGGGCTGGCTCGAACATAGCGTAAGTTGTGCCAGTAACTGGGTTAATCATCTCGTCAAGCGTCAAGCCAACAGCGATTTTGGCAGCTAATTTAGCAATTGGATAACCTGTAGCTTTTGAAGCAAGGGCTGATGAACGAGACACACGTGGGTTTACTTCGATAACATAGTATTTGAAGCTGTGTGGGTCAAGGGCAAGTTGAACGTTACAACCACCTTCGATTTTTAGTGCGCGGATAATTTTAAGACTGGCATCACGCAACATTTGGTTCTCAATATCTGAGAGAGTTTGCGTTGGTGCAAATACGATTGAATCTCCCGTGTGGATACCAACTGGGTCAAAGTTTTCCATGTTACAAACGACAAGGGCATTGTCAGCTGCATCACGCATAACTTCGTATTCAATTTCCTTGAAACCAGCGATTGAGCGTTCAATCAAACATTGAGTAACTGGCGACAGCTTAAGTCCATTTTCAGCAATTTCGCGTAGCTCCTCTTCGTTGGCACACATACCACCACCAGTTCCTCCGAGGGTAAAGGCAGGGCGGACGATGACAGGATAACCGATTGTTTTAGCAAAAGCAACCGCTTCTTCAACTGTATTGACAATTTCAGATTCAGGAATGGGTTGATTAAGCTCTTCCATCAATTGTTTGAAAAGGTCACGGTCTTCGGCTTGGTCAATGGCTGACAATTTTGTCCCTAAAAGTTCAACCCCAAGTTCATCAAGAATACCTGCCTTTGACAATTCCATGGCCATATTGAGACCAGTTTGTCCACCAAGAGTCGGTAGAAGAGCATCTGGACGCTCCTTACGCAAGATACGTTCCACAAACTCAATCGTAATTGGCTCGATGTAAACCTTGTCAGCAATTTCTTTATCCGTCATGATAGTCGCTGGGTTTGAATTGACAAGAACAACACTGTACCCCTCTTCTTTCAAAGCAAGACAGGCCTGTGTCCCCGCATAGTCAAATTCAGCAGCCTGCCCAATAATAATCGGACCAGACCCAATAACCATAATTTTTTTAATATCAGTACGTTTTGGCATATTTTCTCCTATTTGCTGTCTCTCAGAACAGCTTTAAATACTATTCAACTTTTTACTACAAGGTACAATTACAAATTCAATTGAAAGGCATCAATCATTTCAAGGAACTCATCAAATAGGTATGAAGCATCATGTGGACCAGGTGCTGCATCTGGGTGAAATTGAACTGAGAAAGCTGGATAATGACGGTGACGAACACCTTCAACTGATTTATCATTGATTTCTTCATGAGTGACAATCAAGCTATTTGGCAAAGTTTCTCGGTCAACAGCGTAACCATGGTTCTGACTGGTAAAGTCAATGCGTCCAGTCGCTATTTCACGAACAGCATGGTTAAAGCCACGGTGACCAAATTTCATTTTGTAAGTTGTTGCACCATTGGCAAGGCTAAATAATTGGTGTCCCATACAGATTCCGAAAATTGGAATTTTTCCTTGAACACCACGAATCATATCAAGTGCTTCAGGCACATCTTCTGGGTTCCCTGGACCATTTGATAACATAACACCGTCAGGATTCAAATTCAAAATCTCTTCCGCTGTTGTGTTGTAAGGAACGACAGTCACATTACACTCACGCTTTGAAAATTCACGGAGAATAGAATGTTTAAGTCCAAAATCGACTAAAACAATATTCTTACCAATACCAGGTGCTGGGTAGGCTGTTTTTGTCGAAACTTGTTCGATATTATTTGTTGGAAGCACTGTTGCACGAAGCTGGTCTTGGAGATGCTTCAATTCATCACCAGCGTCAGCCATTGTCGCTTTCATGGTGCCGTGCTGACGAATGATTTTAGTCAAGGCACGTGTATCAACGCCAGAAATACCTGGGATGTTTTTAGCCTTTAAAAATTCATCTAGTGACATTTGATTACGCCAGTTACTAGCGCGACGCGCATTTTCAGCAACAACTACTCCCTTACAAGTTGGCGTGATTGATTCATAGTCATCACGGTTAATCCCGTAGTTTCCAACCAAAGGATAGGTAAAAGTTAAGATTTGACCATTATAAGATTGGTCAGTGATTGATTCTTGGTAACCAGTCATCCCTGTATTAAAGACGATTTCACCAGTTACATCAATGTCAGCACCAAAGGCCTGACCTTCAAAAATCGTACCATCTTCTAAAATTAATAAACGTTTTGTCATTGTAATCCTTTCGTAAACCCTCTCTGGAGTTCTTTAACGTGAACATGTTTGTTCGTGATTCAACTAAGCTTTTCCATTTAGAATAGCCTCTAGAATAGCCATTCGGACAAAAACACCATTTTGCATTTGGGCAACAATTCGTGACTTGGGTGCTTCTACTAATTGGTCGGCAATTTCCACATCACGATTGACCGGTGCGGGGTGCATGATAATCGCAGAGCTTTTCAGCTTATTGTAGCGCTCTTGGTCGAGACCAAACTGCTCATGATAAGCTTCTTTTGAAAAACTCTTTTCACTGTGATGACGCTCATGTTGCACGCGCAAGAGCATCAAAACATCAACCTGATCAATGATGTCATCAATGGCAACATGATGACCATAGACATCGAAAGCTGAGTCATACCATTCTTCAGGTCCGGTGAAATACAGCTCCGCTCCCAATCGTTTTAAAATTTGCATATTGGATTTTGCCACACGTGAATGGGTGATGTCACCAGAAATGGCAATCTTCAAGCCATCAAAGCGACCAAATTCTTGATAAATGGTCATCAAATCCAGCAAGGACTGGCTAGGGTGTTGACCAGAACCATCGCCCCCATTAACAATGGAGGTCTGAATAGTACGGCTATCAATCAATTCCTGATAGTACTCATCTTCTGAATGGCGAATAACACAAATATCAACTCCTAGAGCACTCATGGTTAAAATGGTATCATAGAGCGTCTCGCCTTTATTGACAGAACTTGTTTTAGCATCAAATTCAATGACATCTAAGCCCAATTTTTTCTCTGCTACCTCAAATGACTTGTGTGTCCGCGTTGACGATTCAAAAAAGAGATTGGCTGCAAAGTATTGACGACTCAGTTGAAAATCAGCTGCGCCATTTTTGAAAGCAATCCCGCGTTTGATTATACCAAGGACATCTTCATTCGTAAGAGTTTCCATTGTCACTAGATGTTTTAGTGACACGACACCATCTGTAACTGTCATAACTTAATCCTTTTCTGGAAGAATTTGATAAAGAATAATTCCTAGCAATGTTGAGAAGGCAACGCTAGTAATTTGTAGACCACCGATTTGAAGCATCAAGCCGCCGATTCCTGAAACCAAAATGACACTGGCAATCAAAAGATTTTTCTTATTGTCAAAGTCGATTTTATTTTCAATCAAAATTTTCAAACCGCTAGAGGCGATAACACCGAAGAGGGCAATTGAAATCCCACCGATAACTGGTGTTGGAATGGATTGTAGCAAGGCTGAGACTTTTCCGATGAAACTCATGACCACTGCAATCACCGCTGCGCCAGCAATCACATAAACAGAATAGATTTTATTAAGAGCCATCACACCGATGTTTTCACCGTATGAGGTTACCGGAGGAGCTCCGAAGAACCCTGCGATAATTTGAGCAAGACCATCACCAGTCAAGGTGCGATCAAGTCCTGGGTCCTTAAAGTAATCACGGTTAGTCAAACTATTAAGCACCATGATGTGTCCGAAGTGTTCAGTCATGGTAACAAAGGCAATAGGAGCCATTGTCAAAATAGCACTTGGATAAAGTTTAAATTTATAATCAACAAAGAGAATATCAAAGTCTGGAACTTGGAACCAATGACTCTTAGCAAGAGTAGAAAAGTTAACAATTTCTTGTCCAGTCACTAGACCAGTCACAACTGCAAAAATATAACCAACAATCAAGCCAAGAAGAATTGGAATTACCGCAACCATACCTTTACCGTACATATTGAAAAGGACAACCGCAAAGAGCGTGACCAAACCAATCAAGAGGTAGGTAAAATTGTAAGTCCCATTTTTCAACATGACATCGTTAACAGCTGTCGTTGCAAGGCTGAGACCGATAACAATAATAATCGGACCAACAACCACAGGAGGTAAGACCTTATCAATCCAAGTATTCCCTGCAAACTTAACAATCAAAGCAACGATTAAGTAAACCAGCCCTCCAGCAATCGCCCCTTGAGCAACTGCTGCGATTCCATCTGACTTCATGAGCATCTGCATAGTTGCAATATAAGCAAAGCTAGAACCCATATAGGCTGGAATCTTGTATTTGGTCACTGTCAAGTGAGCCAAGGTTCCTAAACCCGATGAGAAGAGAGCGATGGCTGGGTTTATCCCAACTAGGATGGGAACAAGGACTGTTGACCCGAACATAGCAAAAAGGTGCTGGAATGATAGACCAAACAGCATGCCTGGTTTTGGCATATCATTAACATCATATTTTACATTATTATCCACGACGTTTGTCTTTCTCCTATCCTAACTTGGGTCCACAATGATGACACGGTCTTGTCCATCATGTTCAGCAACTTCAACAACGATTTCTTCAACGCTACTTGTTGGAATATTTTTACCAACATAATCTGCACGAATAGGAAGTTCACGGTGACCACGGTCAACGAGAACCGCAAGACTGACACGACCTGGACGACCAAGGCTGACCAAATTATCAATAGCAGCGCGAATAGTACGTCCTGTATAAAGCACATCATCAACCAGAATAATATCACGTCCATTGATATCAACTGGCATGTCTGTCGTATCTTCTTCAACCTTAACATCGTCACGGAAAGGTTTTGTATCCAAAGCGCCAACTGGAATATCAAGTCCTTCTAGCTGTTTCAAACGTTCTTGAATACGTTTAGCAATATAAACACCGCGTGTTTTAATCCCTGCTAAAACAAGGTTATCAAGATTTTTATTACGCTCGATAATTTCATAAGTGATACGCGTGATGGCACGTTTCATCGTAACATCATCAACGATTTCTTTTGTTTTCATAAAAGAACCTTTCTAAAATACAAAAAATCTCCTTGTTTACAAGGAGATTGCACAAAATATGGGTACAGTCCGACAACTGCACTCTTTCATCGGTCTCTCCTTGCCTGCCTCACGGGACAGTGTTAAAGGATATATCTACTTCACTTATTATAACATACCGCCGTGAATTTTCAAGCACCCGCAGTATTTTTTTAAATCTATCTCATCCTCAAAGATTTGATGAAGAAGGTCCTTAAACCAAGGCTGTGGTCAATGGACAAAACAGCGATGAGAAATCAATTTCCCACCAATAAAGTCACCCCCACCGTGCAACGGATAGTTTCTCATCTGATAACTCCCTTCGCAGACTGCAAATGATAGACTCAACTCTGATAAAATCCCTCGCATGCTGAGAAAAATTACCCCAGCACAGACAATCTCTTTCGCAAGCTGCGAAAAAGATTTTCACCCTCGATGAAGTTTCTCGCACGCTGCGAAAGGATTTTTCCGATCGGATAGACTCCCTCGCAAACCGCCAATGCTGATTTCAAAGTTAACCAAGTCTCTCGCAAGCTGCGAAGGGGGATTTCAACTATAAGGAGCTTCTTCGCAAGCTGCGAAAAGACTTAACTCCAGCTGGACATGAGAAAAGGGAGAACCCACCCCCTCTACTTGCTTTATTGCTGTTTTTGTCTTAGTTTTTCCAGTGTCTCTTGGAAAATAGCTGGCGCTTCAGCTGTAAAGATCATTGTCTCACCTGTTTTAGGATGGGTAAAACCAAGGGTTTGGGCATGGAGAAATTGACCATGGCCTTTTAAGGTCTTACGAGGTCCATAGAGAGGATCGCCAGCAACAGGATGTCCGATGTAGGCCATATGAACACGAATCTGATGGGTGCGCCCTGTCTCCAAAGTCAATTCAACCAAGCTGTAATCTCCAAGACGTTCCAAAACTTGGAATCGTGTTACAGCAGGTTTGCCCTTGGCAGTGACCGCTTGCTTTTTACGGTCCTTTTCAGAACGACCAATCGGCGCTTCAATCATGCCACGGTCATTTGGCAGATTGCCATGAACAATGGCAATATACTTGCGAAGCGATTTTTTATCTTTTAATTCTTCTGCCAAAGCCTGGTGGGCTTGGTCATTTTTGGCAACCATCAAAAGTCCAGATGTATCCTTGTCGATACGGTGTACAATTCCGGGACGCACAACTCCGTTGATAGACGACAAGTTCTTGACATGGTACATAAGTGCATTAACCAAGGTTCCAGAAGCGTGACCTGCAGATGGATGGACGACCATGCCTTGGGGTTTATTGACCACCGCAACAACATCATCTTCATAGACAATCTCCAAAGGGATATCTTCTGCTTGATAATCTAGGATTTCTTCTTGGGGGACTTCATAAGTGATGACATCCCCTTCCTGAACGGTGTATTTAGCTTTCTTTGCTTGTCCATTGACTAGGACAGCACCTTTTTTGATTTCCTCATTGGCTTGGCTACGCGACAGCTCGGTCAAATCTGCCATAGCCTTGTCAAGGCGCGCGCCAGCCTCATTTACAATAACTTCCATTTTACTCCTCTCGCCATAGAGCAGTCATCAAGAGGACCACTCCGACTGTTAAATAAGAATCTGCCACGTTAAAAATGGCAAAATTCACAAAATCTAGATGAACCATATCGACAACATAACCTTGCATCATACGGTCAATGAAGTTTCCGAGTCCGCCAGCAATAATCAAAGTCAAGCCACTCACGAGCCAGAAACTCCCCTTGATGTTCTTCACCATATAATAGATAGCAGCCCCAACGACAACCACCGTAATGATGGCAAATAGCCACTGCTGGTTTTGGAGACTTGAAAAAGCTGCGCCATTATTTTGAAGGTAGGTCAGACTAACTATGCCAGGGATGACTGATTTCACCTCACCCAAGGTGATATGAGACACAATCCAGTGTTTGGATAGTTGGTCCAGAACAATCAAGCCCAAGGTGATGATTGGAATTAGTACTTTTCTCATTTGATCTCCTTAGGACTGAATTTTGCAAAGTAATCCTTCATGACGGCTACGAATTTCAGAGCGCAAGCTGATAAATTACGGTCACGTCGTTTGACATAAATCATTTTATTATCTAAATTATCTTCTAGCGGAATGACTGTGATGCCATTAACGCTTCGGCTATCTAAGAAACCTGACCCCGTTGCGTAGGCATTGGTTCGCTCTAAAATACCGTTCAAGGTTGCGCGGTCAGTCACATTAAAGGTTGCTGCACTATCTGTCGTGTCCATGAAATTCTCAGAGTAATAGAGGTACTCATCCTTTTCCTGGGTAAAACGTACGGTCGGAAGCGCAAGAATATCTTCAGCCACAAGACTCTCCTTATCTGCCAAAGGATGCTGCTTACCAAGATAAATGTGTGTCTGGAAGGGAATTAACTCAACGAACTCCAAACCAAGTTTGTCCATCCGTTGCAAGAGCCCCTTACGATTCTGATTGTTGATGTAAATGATACCAATCTCACTATCACCCTGGGCAACCTCGTCCAAAATTTGGATAGTCGTTGATTCAAAGACTCTGATATCACGATATTCACTGTGAGTATTTACAAACTGCGTCACCAAGGGAGGAAGAAAATCATAGTGCTGGCTTGCGATTGAAAATTCCGTCTCGTCACCATTGCTTTGGGAGAATTGCTTTTCAAAGGAATCAAAACTTTTAACAACCTCCAAAGCTTTTTCATAAAAGGTCAGTCCGTGACTGGTCAAAACAGCTCCCGTTGTCGTTCTTGTAAAAACTTGAAAACCTAATTCAGCCTCCAAATCACGAACAGCTACCGAAAGACTAGGTTGACTAACAAATAATTTAGCAGCTGCTTCACGAAAAGTACCGCTATTGGCAATGGCTACAACATAGCGTAATTGTTGAATGTTCATCTTCTACTCTCAACCTCTTTCCTCGACTCGTTATTACATTATAACAAAAAAGAAGAGGGAAAGAAAACAGCAAGAGCCATCTCTGATTCTATCCCTCTTAATGACTATTTTTCAATAGACTCTGCTTTTTTAGAAAAGCAATGTCCTAAAAGGATACCGATCAAAGCAGATCCCAAAAGCAAAGAAAAGAAGTTGAACACCGTTTTCCAATCACTTGCTAGCATGACCTTATTGACATAGGCTAATGATTTCCCACGCGCTAACAGAGCTTCTCTATAAGCAACAGGAGTTAACCACATAAAAATAATCGGTCCCGATGTCGTCAATGAAAAAATCAAGAATGATAGACTATTCAGCAGCGAATTCTTGTATTTTCCTAAAAGAGCAACACTGTCTGCTAAAATCCCGCAAACGATGTAGGTCAACGGCGCTCCCCAGAAATGACGACTTCCTAAAAAGAAAAGTGAAACTAGTATCGCTACCAAACCGTTTTTCTTTAAGCATCCATCGATAGTAGACTATCCCTGAAAAGATAGCTGAAAAAGCTGGCGCATAAAACATGTTTCCTTGCTTATCAAATAAAGCATTTAATAAAACTCCCAGCCCCAAGCACAAAAAATAAGCCAAAGCCTGTAACAACAATTTTTCACAAATATTTTCTGATGACTTTTCACACAAAACTCCTAAATGATTTTTCCAAAAAAGAAGCTGGGCTTACGCTCAGCTTCTCAGTGATATTATTGGCTCTCTCTAGATGTTAGTGATAAGTCACCCACTACAGTTGATAATGAGCCATATTATTTAGCGATAGGGTAAACAGAAACTTGTTTTTTATCGCGTCCTTTACGTTCGAAACGTACAACACCTTCAACTTTAGCGAAAAGTGTATCATCTCCACCACGACCTACGTTTACACCTGGGTAGATGTGTGTACCACGTTGACGGTAAAGAATTGATCCACCTGAAACAGTTTGTCCATCAGCTGCTTTAGCTCCAAGACGTTTAGCTTGTGAATCACGTCCGTTTGATGTAGAACCTCCACCTTTTTTGTGGGCGAAAAGTTGCAAGTTAGCAAGATTCATTTTTAACATAATGATGTGTCCTCTCTTAAATTAATGGGTCTTAACTATCGTTTCAACAAATTCAGATGAATCTGTCGCAAGATTAGTTAAGCCAAGAAGATAGGATTCAAATAATAATTGAACGTTATCTTCTTCATGTTGTGGCAATGAAGATAAATCAATCTTCATATATCCACCTTCAACGTCATTGATAATCAACTGCGCTTGGCAATCAGCTAGTGCTTCCAAAGAATTAACAAAATTAATGGAAAGTGTGCTAACCGCTGCACAAATCACATCAAAGCCATACTCGCCACTACCAGCATGACCGCTGATTTCAGCACTATCAAGATAGCCTGATTGGTTGCGAGTAAAAACTGCTTTAATCATGCAATCTTAAAATTAAGCGTTGATTGCGTTGATAACAACTTTTGTATAAGGTTGACGATGACCTTGTTTACGGTGGCTACCTTTTTTAGGTTTGTATTTGTATGATACAACTTTCTTTTGTTTTCCTTGTTTTTCAACAGTACCAACAACAGTAGCCCCTTCAACAACTGGAGTACCAACTTTAGTTGTTTCACCACCAACAAGAACAACTTCGTTAAAAGTTACTTCTGCTCCTGCTTCAACGTCAAGTTTTTCAACGTAGATTGCTTGTCCTACTTCAACTTTAACTTGTTTACCACCAGTTTTGATGATTGCGTATGTGCTCATGATGCACCTCCTATTTATTTTTTGTTCTGAGGTTTCCCTCTGTGAAGACTCGCCTTGCATCGTGAGTACGAAACTACTTAGTAACGATGGTCGTGCGGTTGCACAGGACGTGCATTTAGTCAACGTCATGATTTTACCACAGTCTCTTTTTGAATGCAAGAGATAACTTTTAATTTTTTACCATTTCAAATTAACCAAATCATTAGTTTCTTTGTAGGCAGTGTCAACTTTTTCTTGCATGGTTTGGTCAATACGATCACGATAACGACCACCTTTAATGAAATCTTCCAAAACTAATGTTTTATAATTGTAAGCCTCATAGCCTTCTGAAACTAGACGACCTGCATCCTGTGCCCAAACCATAGTTGGATGCGCTTTGACCGTCTTAATTTTGGTCTTGCTACCTGTCTTTTCAAAATTGACTTCCATCAAGAGACCACGTTCAGTCCAAATATCATCAACTGTCTCCAAGCGTTGATTAGAAATGAAGTTACCCATTGAATAGATGATAAATTTCTTTTCGCCATCTTTTTTGACAACTTCTGCTGGTTCGATAACATGGGGGTGTCCTCCAAAGACAACATCTGCTCCCCATTTAATCATCTTATGGTAAAGCGTTTTTTGTTCCGCTGTAGGTTCTTTTTGGTACTCAACTCCCATTTGTGGCATAACAATTGTGACATCAGCGACTTGTTCTGCTTTCTTAAGGTCAGCTTTAATTTTGGTTTCATTCAAATCAGACATATGATTGGCATAATCTTCTTTGCTCAAGTTAGCTTCCATGCCGTTATAGCCATAAGAATAGCCTAAAATCGCAATTTTAATACCGTTTATATTTTTAACTAAAATCTTGTTCGTTGACCGTTTATCGGTGTAAATACCTATAGTGTCAATCCCTAGCTTGTTAAAGGTTTGAACAGTATTGATGGCACCGCTTAGCTGAGAATCTAAAATATGATTGTGCGCCAAGTCAGCCACATCGTAGCCTGTATCTTTCATAGCGTCAGCAATGCTACTTGGAGCATTAAAAAGAGGATAACCTGCTAATGGATACTCGGAACTGATGGTGCCTTCGTAATCGCCGATAGCCAAATCAGCACCAGAAATCCAATCCTTTACGTACTCAAAGTAGGGTTTGAAATCATAAGTACCATCGCTCTGACGGGCGCTCATATAAAGAATATCGTGAATTAAAATATCACCGTTTGCCACCACACGCGCTGTCGTCGTTTTGGTAACATCTGTCTTGACCTTAGAGGCCCCTTGGTTGAGGTCAATATAAGCACCTGCTAGAAACATGAGCAAAAGTGCTAATAAACTAACAATGGTTATCTTTTTATAAGCTAAACTTTTCATTTTCATCTCTCCTTTTTACCATTATAACATGAATATTAAAGGAAAGAAAAGAACCCTAGTTAAACTCACGACAAACGCATGAACGTTTCTTCTCTGTTTTACTATAGACTATCACTTTTTTGACTAGATTAATTTCTTCAAATACTGGTCAAAGTTCATCCCTAAGTTGAATTTTTTCCGTCTCAAACTCATTTTCTTGCCAACATCTAACTGTTTAAGCACAGCTAAACAAAACTTATCCAGCACGTTCAAGTTAAAAGCTAATTGTTTATTTAAGGTCTTGTTGGCGTCCTCAAGAAAGACAACATCCAACTGCCAATGCATGCTCTCTATTTGCCAATGCCCACAGACATAAGCATAGAGTTCCTTAGCACTTGCCTGACAACTTAAGACAAAGTAACGAGTATCCTCACTTTGTTTGCCCTCCTTATCAATCGTGATACTGGCTTTTCCAATACACTGGATATGACCCCAGTCAGGGTGTTCCTTGCGTAACCAAGCCGTATCCTTAATGACTTAATGACTTCATAACGTCTAGTCTCAACCTGACCGTGAGCCTTCTCTACGGTTTTGTAACTGTCTGTCTCCCTTTTACCCACGTTAAAGAAAGGCTGAATATCCTCTAAGAGTCCTTTCTGATTTTCTTTAACCGCCAAGCAATAATCTGCTTGCTTCTTGATAATCTTGTTGGCAATAGCAGTCTGAGTACCCATAGCGTCAATACTAATCAAGCACCCTTTTACAGAAATCTTATCCAACAAATCTGGGATAGCTGTGATTTCATTACTCTTGTCATCGGTTGCCACTTGACCATAACAGATACCTAAATCTGTCGCATAGGCAGACACAATGTGCAAGGCTTTTTGAGTTTGACTGGAGTTGCCTTTAATGCTCTTTCCGTCAATCGCTAGGAGGCGTTTGGCAAAGCTGGGAAAGGTCTTAGCAGACAGGTCAGCCTCACGGAGAATGTCGTTCCACATCATGGTTACTTCAACCAAAACTTGCGCATCCAAGGTCGCAAAAACACGTTGCAGGGTGTCGTGAGATGGAATACCGTTTTCCAAGGTAAGTACACTACGTAAGGAAGTTTCATAGATAGTGCCAAAATCTTCAATATCTTCCCAGAATTCTGCACCTAAAAGGCGTGCAAAGAAGATGAGTAGCACAATATCAGCCAAGCTATGCTTGATCTTCCAATTGGCACGCTCATCACGGACAGTGATAAGAAATTCCATAATCTCAGACATAAAGACACCCCCTTAGTCTATTATAACTCCGGAGGTGGTCTCTATTTTATGAATCTGTTATCTGAAAGCATTATTTTCTTCATGCGTTTGTCCTGAGTTAAACCAAGGTTCGCTAATATGGATTAAAGAAGATCTTCAATCAAATCATCAAGGTCGTCATTCTCGGCCTGTGGAGTGATTGTTGTCACCATGATACCTGCAACAGCACGTTCTACCAAGCCTTCAACATCTAGACGTTTTTCATACTGTTCGACGTTTTTAATTTTTGGATTGGTTTTTGGACGGTCTGGTGCAAAAATAGTACAGCAATCTTCAAATGGTTGGATAGAAATATCGAAGGTATCAATTTTTTGTGCGATATCAATGATTTCAAGTTTATCCATAGTCACCACTGGGCGGATGACTGGCATTGCTGTCACAGCATTGATGGCTTGCATGCTTTCAAGTGTTTGACTGGCAACCTGACCAAGACTTTCACCGTTGATGATAACAAGACCATGACGTTCTTCTCGAATACGGTCTGTAATGCGCATCATAAAGCGACGTGTCAAAGTCATCAAATAAGCCTCAGGTGCCTTTTCTTTAATTTCTTCCTGAATCTCTGTAAATGGTACTTCGATAAACTGAATATTGCCACCAAATTTTGTCAATTTTCGAGTCAAATCTTGCGCTTTTTTCAAAGCACCTGGGCTTGTGTAAGGCGGGCTGGCAAAGTGAACAGCCTCAATATCAACACCACGTTTGAGGGCAAGGTAACCCGCAACTGGCGAATCAATCCCCCCCGACAACATAAGCATCCCTTTACCTGAAGTTCCAACAGGGAGTCCGCCAGCACCCTTAATATTTTCATAAGATATATAGGCTGCCTCATCACGTATCTCAACTTTGAGAGTAATATCTGGATGTTTCATTTGTGCCTTGATATTTGGCAAAACATCAAATACAGCATCACCCATAGTTTGATTGAGTTCGCGACTGTCTAATTCAAAAGAATGGTCACTTCGTTTGGAACTAATTTTGAAGGTCATGTCATCTTTGTAGATAGAGACCATGATATCTTGAACTGCTTTTTTAATAGCCTCAACAGACTTTTCAACCTTATAAGATGGTGAAAATGCTTGGATACCGAAAATTTGTTTGAGTGACTCTGCTACTGGTTGATAATCTGTTCCGTTTAGGTAAATGTGTCCACGGTCACGTTCAGCAGTCACCGTGACATCTGGATAGATAGACAAGACGTGTTCAATGTTACGACGTAATTGATTGATAAATCGCATACGATTCTTTCCTTTTGTTGATAGTTCGCCGTAACGAACCATGATTTCTGAATATTGCATGTTAGCCCCTTACTTTTTTCGTTTTGTCATAAACTTGTTTGAAGATGGTTAAGAATTGCTCTACCTGTCCCATGTCGTTGTCATCATCAAGACTGATTCGGACGGCGAATTGTGCTAGTTTGGTTGGAATACCCATTGAAATGAGGGTCCCCGCTGGTTTACCAGCTTTTGAAGAGCAGGCACTTGTGGTTGAGATATAGATTTCATGTTCTTCAAAAGCATGAACAACCACTTCACCACGTACCCCCCTGATACCAAAAGTGATAATATTTGGCGCAAAATCATCACCATTTTCTGAGAAAATTTTGATATCGTCATGGCTTGCTAATTCGTCATAGATGATGGTCTTCATTTTGGCGATTTTATTTAGAGAGGCTTCTTCCTTGTCTAGAACAATGCGCAGCGCTTTTGCCATAGCAGCAATACCAGCCACATTTTCCGTCGTTGAACGAAGATCTTTTTCTTGGCCTCCGCCCGTCAACAAAGGATTAAGCTTTTTTCCTTCTCTTTTATAGAGAAAACCAACCCCACGGACCCCGTGAAATTTGTGCCCTGAGAAGGATGCAAAATCAACACGTTCAGTCAAATAGCGTTCTTTGGGAACTTTTCCGATAGCTTGAACGGCATCAACATGGAAAGAAATTGTTGGTTTATCTGCCAACAATTCAGAAATAGCTGGAATCGGTTGGATAGAACCAATCTCATTATTGACTGCCATGATTGATATCAAGGTTGTATCGTCTTTAATTAGCGCAGCTAATTTTTCAGCATCTACAAACCCGCGCGCATCGACTGGTGCATAGTCAACCTCAAAACCATGCTGGCTTAGCCATTTTGCCGATTCTTTAACAGCTGGATGCTCGATATCTGACACAATAATGTGTTTGCCGTAACGTTCTTTTTCAAAAGCAATCCCTTTAATTGCCCAGTTGTCCGCTTCGGTACCTCCAGAGGTGAAGAAAATCTCATCCGATGTCACTCCTAGCAAATCTGCAATTTGCTTACGACTGGCATCCAAAATACGAGTTGCTTTGGTTCCTAAATTATGTAAACTTGATGGGTTACCAAAAATTTTTGTCGCTACTTCTTGATAAGTTCGGAGCGCTTCTGGATGCGGAAGCGTCGTGGCTGCATTGTCAAAATAAATCATATTCACTTGTTCCTCTAAAAAGTCAATTAGTTATATTATAGCACAGTCTGGAAGTTTGGTCAGTATATTAATACCCTGTCTGGTAGGAATATTCCAGCAAGTTTTCAGCATCGTTAGAAAAATGTCATCTTAGCCATGAAGTTTAAGTTTCAATTGGACATTTTTGTGGTAAAATCGTATAGTAGAAATTAGCAAGGAGGACAAAATGTCACAGGAATATTCAAGACGCCAAAAAGATGATAAGGATAAAAAATCTGGAGCAGCTCCAACCGAGCATATCAAAACAGGTTTTTCAGCACTACAAAAAACAGTTGCTCTTGTCGGTAGTATCCTAAGTATCATCGTTGCAGCTATCACCATCAACAATAATCTCAATCATAATAAACAAAGTACCGACAGTAGTAAAACATCAACAACGGTTGTTATTAAAGAAAAAAGTGGCAATACTTCAAGTAACACAACCACTTCTTCAGAAACTGAGTCAAGCTATGATAGTACAAGCCAATCTTCAGATTACACAGACTATTCTAGCCAAACAGATAGTGCTACCAACAACACAACGACTGCTAGTTCTGATACCACAGCAGCATCCAGTGATACAACTACTTCTGTATCTGCTACTGATAGTGGTACATCAACTGCGACAAATACGGCAAGCAATTAAAAAGCGAGATTTTTTATCGCCTTAATCTTGTATTAAAATCAATTAAAACAATACTAAAAAGAGGTTGGGCATGCCCAACCTCTAACTATTAGACTTAGAAAGACGAACATGACCTACCAAAAAACACTTGATTGGATTCATTCTCATAAAGCTAATGGTCGCCGACCAAATTTGTCTCGAATGGAGCACCTACTAAATCAGCTAGGAAATCCACAGCACCAATTTCCAGCGGTGCATATTGTTGGGACTAACGGAAAGGGCTCGACAACAAGCTACCTTCAGCATATTTTTACAGCTTCTGGCTACAAAACAGGAACTTTTACATCGCCCTACATTACTCGTTTTAATGAACGCATTGCCATTGATAATCATCCGATTCCAGATGAAGACTTAATTGATGTGGTCAATCAGGTTCAACCACACCTTGCTCAACTCCCTCAAGAATTGGGACAAATCACCGAATTTGAATTGGTTACCGTACTCATGTTCGTCTACTTTGCCTCTCAAAATGTCGATATTGCTTTCATTGAAGCTGGTATCGGAGGTCTCTACGATGCGACCAATGTTTTCACAGCGCTTGCCGTTGTTCTGACTTCCATTAGTCCAGACCACCAAGAGACACTGGGTGATAGCCTGACTCGAATTGCTCAGCACAAGCTCGGTGTTTTGGAAGAGGACGTTACCCTCATTTTTGGAAAAATGACCAACAGCGTGCGACAAACTTGTTACAACGAAGCCTATAATTACGAGTGCCCAACTTATGAGCTGGGGCAAGATTTTACGATTTTAGACAATGGCGGAGCTTTTGACTTTACTTTCCATGAGTTTCAACTAAAAGATATCCATTTGAAAATGCTGGGCAAGCATCAGAAGGCTAACGCTGCCTTGGCGATTATGACTAGCCTTGTCCTTAGTCCACAATTTCCTCAAATTTCTATCCCAAGCATCACAGCAGGCTTAGAGGAGACTTCCTGGCCAGGAAGATGTGAATTGATTAAACCCAACATTCTCCTAGACGGAGCCCACAATCCTGATAGTATCGCTAAATTGATTGACCTCCTGAAAGAAGAATTTAGGCATTGTCCTATCAAAATTCTCTTTGCAGGCCTCAAACGCAAGCCCCTCGCTGAGATGCTACATCAACTCAGCGACTTTGATGTGGCTGTTACTGCATTTGATTTTTACGATGCTATGCCACTTACTGATTATCCAAGTGACTATGCTAGAGTGACCAACTATGCTGATTGGCTAGTGCAAGCTGAGCAGGATGTCGAAACACTTTATGTGGTGACTGGTTCTCTCTACTTTATCTCAGAAGTGCGCCAGCATATTTTAAGCAAAAGCTAAAAAGTGAACCGTCTGGCTCACTTTTCTTATCTCATGGTCACAAATTCTTCTGAACCGGTTGGGTGGATGGCAACAGTGTTATCGAAGTCTTCTTTGGTTGCGCCCATCTTGATAGCGACGGCGAAACCTTGAATCATTTCATCGACACCGTAGCCGATACCGTGGAGACCGACAACTTTTTCCTCTTCGCCTACAGTAACTAATTTCATCTTAACCATTTGGCGATTTGGTGTTACTGCTGTATACATTGAAGCAAAGGTAGAGGTATAAACTTTGACATTTTCCTTGCCATACTTAGCATCCGCTGCTTCTTCTGACAAACCAACGGTTCCGATAATCGGGTGGGTAAAGACAACTGATGGCACATTTTCGTAGTCCAGTTTTGAATTTGGTTTGTTATTGAAAAGGCGTTCTGACAAGCGGCGACCTGCTGCAATTGCAACTGGTGTCAAAGCAATTTTTCCATTCACATCACCGATTGCGTAAATACCGTCAACAGCCGTATTTTCAAATTCATCCGTTTCAATATAGCCATTTTTACGGAAAGTTACTCCTGTATTTTCAAGACCCATATTGTCGACATTTGGACCACGTCCGATTGCCCAGATGACACGATCAGCAGAAATGACTTCACCACTTTCTGCTTCAAATACCAGTTTGCCATTATCAGCTTTGGTCAATGATTTTGGTACAGCGTTAGGGTGTAAAGTGATACCAGCGCCAGCCATTTCTTCCATAACCTGACTAGATAACATACTGTCAAATCCACGTAAAATGTGGTCACGACGAAAGGCTAAATCCGTTTTAACGCCCAGCTCATTAAGGACACCAGCCAACTCAGCAGCGATGTAGCCAGCACCGACAATGAGAACAGACTCTGGAAGAGTCTCCCACTCAAAGAAATCATCAGAGGTTTCACCAAGCTCACTACCTGGAACTTGCGGATAGAGCGGATGACCACCTGTCGCAATCGTAATGTGTGGCGCTGTGTAAGTCTCACCATTGACTTGGACAGTGTGATTATCAACAAAACTTGCGTAACCATCAATTTTTTCAACGCCATTGCGTTCAAAATTATTAGCGTAAGATTGGCGCGAACGACCAACATAGGCATCACGGTTAGCTTTCAATTTAGCAAAATCAAAAGTGACCTGCTCAGCACCAAATCCATAGCCTTCAGCATATTTATGGAAAGTTTCTGACACTTGAGCACCGTACCACATGATTTTCTTTGGAACACAGCCAACATTGACACAAGTTCCGCCAACTCGACCGCCCTCAATCAAAAGGACTTTAGCACCATGCATAGCTGCGCGATTGGCTGTACCAGAACCAGCACTGCCACCACCGATAACAATGTAATCATATTGTTTTGACATTTATTTCTCCTAGACAGTTGATATATTTACTTTATCATAAATCAAGCGCAGGGACAATTTTCTGATACGAAAGATATGAAAAAGAGCCTAAAACCGATGTCTCCGTCTCTCTTCATTTTATTTTGCTAAATCTTGTAATGGTCCAAAAACGATTTTTTCAATGTCTTGCATGTAGATTGAGAGACGTTGTTGCTCATCAAAATAGGATTTCAAAGTAGGGTTCGTCTCAATTTTTTGACCAAGATCATTCATTGCTTTCTGCTCTTCTTGACTAAGCAATTGTCCTGTCTTCATCATCCCTTGGAATTTTTCTTGCATTTTCAAGAAATCATCCCAAATTACTTGAGCATTATTGTCTGCTGAAATCTTTTCTTTAGCTGCTAACACCGCTTGATATTCTGGTAAAGCACGAATTTCGCGCTCTAATTGATTAGCTAAATCGTAAATATTTGCCATCATTTTTCTCCTTACTTAATCGTAACTTTATAATCTGTGTTGGTTGTGATTACCTGCTCAGCACGTTGTAAATCTTGAGCATTTTTAAAGGAAATCTGTAAAATACCGTAAATATCTTCTCGGTTTTCTTCGTTAATGCGCACATTGACCAAAGAAGTCCCGCGAAGCAATTCCAAAATCGTCAAAATCACATCTTCTTCATCAGGAACATCCACAAATAAATCGTAGAAAGAATCAAAACCACCACGTTTATGAATTTCCATTTCTTTACGCTTAGCCTTGGCATGATTGAAAAATTCCCAAATGGCATCGTCATCGGATTCTTCAATCATTGTTGCTACTCGGTCCAAACGATGTTTGAAATCATCAATTCGTTCTAAAACTGCCTCTTTATTGGTTAATAGAATGCTAGTCCACATCCTCGGCTCGCTCTCCGCAATACGGGTCATATCTCGGAATCCACCAGCAGCAAAACGATTAGTCATCTCATGCTCAGCAGAATAGTCCCAAGCCTGTTCCATCAGCCCTGCTGCTAGAATATGCGGAAAATGTGAAATCTGACTGGTCACTCGGTCATGCTCAGCAGCATCAATTTCAATAAATCGAGCACCAAGTCCAGACAAAACATCCTGCATTTCTTCAATTGTTCCATCTGCTGTCAGTGAACTTGGTGTGAAAATATAATAGGCATTTTCAAACAAGGTAACATCTGCAGCGATAGCGCCAGACTTGTGGCTACCGGCCATAGGATGGGAGCCTACAAAGCGAACAGGTCTACCAGCGAGAGCTTTTTCGGCAGCTAAAACAATGGCTTCTTTGGTTGAACCAGCGTCCGTAATAATCACATTTTCTTTGAGGTCAAGCTCAGCCAAAGTCTTGATAAAGGCAATGGTCTGCTTGATAGGCACCGCTAAAATGATGACATCTGCCAGCAGAGCAAATTCCTTAAAATCAGCCGTTGCCTCATCAACAATGCCACGTTCAAGGGCAATGTTGCGCGACTGATCTGAACGATTATAGCCTAAGACCTTGTAATTGGGATGGTCACGTTTGATGCCCAAGGCCAGCGAACCACCAATCAACCCCAAACCAGCAATATAGATGATTTTTTCTTCCATGCTACTTCTTCCTAGAAATGTCTAACAAAATCGCGGTGACGTGCAACGGCTTCTTTCAACTCTTCCAAATTATCAGAAGAGAATTTGTCCAGAATCTCATTGGCCACAACTGTCGCTACGACTGATTCCATGACAACACCAGCAGCTGGCAAAGCCGTTGGGTCAGAACGTTCTACCGTCGCCTTGTAAGGCTCGTGCGTTTCAATATCAACTGACATAAGAGGTTTATAAAGAGTCGGAATAGGCTTCATAACCCCACGAACAACGATTGGCTGCCCATTAGTCATGCCGCCTTCAAAGCCACCAAGATTATTGGTGCGACGAGTGTAACCCTCCTCTTCATTCCAAAGGATTTCGTCCATAACCTGGCTTCCTTTAAGGTAACCATCTTTGAAACCGAGACCAAATTCCACACCCTTGAAAGCATTGATAGAAACTACTGCTTGGGCAATCTTGGCGTCCAATTTAGTATCCCATTGCACATAAGAACCCAGACCAACAGGCACTCCGCCGACAACTGTCTCAACAACACCACCGATTGTATCGCCTTCTTTTTTGATTTGGTCAATATAATCCTTGATTTCTTGTTCGCGGTCTTGATTGACGATGGAAACTTCTGATTGACTAGCCAATTCTTTAATTTGTGATACTGTCAATCCATCTGGCACGTCAATTTCCTTACCACCAAAGACAACGACATGATTGGCAATTTCAATATTCAGCTCTGCCAAAATACGTTTGGCAACCGCACCGACAGCCACGCGCATAGTCGTCTCACGCGCTGATGAACGCTCCAAAGAATTGCGCAAATCTTCAAATCGGTACTTCATACCGCCCACCAAGTCTGCATGTCCTGGACGCGGATGAGTAATCTTACGCTTGGTTTTAAGACGGTCTTCAATGTCTTCCACCGCCATGATTTTCAACCATTTTTGATGGTCTTTATTGGTAACATTTAGTGTGATTGGCGCACCAGTTGTCTTGCCGTGACGGACACCAGAGGTAATCTCAACTTGGTCAGATTCGATTTTCATGCGACCGCCACGACCATAGCCACCTTGGCGACGCTTCAAATCAACATTAATGTCCTCAGCTGTCAGGGGTAAGCCCGCTGGAACTCCCTCGATAATAGCCGTCAAACGCGGTCCATGCGATTCTCCTGCTGTTAAATATCTCATTTATTTCTCCAAGTATTCTTTCATTTCTTCAAGTGAAATTTGGTTAATAGCTGCGCTACCCAATTCTGGGACTATAATAGTCTTGATTGATTTTCCGCGAGCTTTCTTATCATGGGCTAGCGCTTCAAATAAAGCCTCTTTATTCCAAGGCTCATGATCAATAGGCAAGCCGAATTTTTGACACATTTCACGGATATCATTGGTAATGCCAGCTGGCATCAATTCTTTCTGCTCTGCAATGCGCGATAGCTGAACCATACCAATAGCTACCGCTTCACCATGCATAACCTTACCATAACCAGCCGTTGCTTCAACGGCATGTCCAATGGTGTGACCAAAATTCAAGTATAAGCGCACGCCATTATCCAACTCATCCTCAACCACAACCTTGCTCTTAACGTTGCAAGAATGGTAGATAATGCTTTCCGCATGAGCCAAAATACTCTCAACGGAACCGTCCATGCTTTGCAATTCTTGCCAAAGCTCCACATCTTCTATCAGACCATACTTAACAACTTCACCCATTCCCTCAATTAATTCACGTTTACCAAGGGTCTTGAGGGTTTCTGGGTCAATAAGCACACCGTCAGGTTGAGTGAAAGTCCCCACCATATTTTTAGCAAAAGGCGTATTAACGCCAGTCTTACCTCCAATGGAAGAATCCACTTGAGCCGTCAAACTGGTTGGGATTTGCAAGAAATGAATGCCACGCATGTAGGTTGAAGCTACAAAACCAGCAAGGTCCCCAACAACACCACCACCAAGGGCAATAATGCCATCACTTCGCGTCATCCCATTTTTAACGAGAAATTCATAAGCCTTATTGACTGTCTTCAAATTTTTAGAAGCTTCACCTTCCAAAAAATCAAAAACAATCACTTCAAAACCAGCATCAAGCAAACCTAATTTGACTTTTTCAGCATAGAGGCTACCGACGTGATTATCGGTGATAATGGCAATTTTTTGTGGTTTCCAAAGTCCTTTTACCCAAGAACCAACCTTGCCTAGGCTCCCGTTTTCAATGACAATGTCATAGGGACTTTGGGGTAAATCAACACGTAGTTTCATAGCGTTACCTCATTAACTTTCTTATTTTTGGCGATATTTTTTTGCCAAGGCTTCCCAGATTTCTTCTGTTGGCATTTTTTCACCTGTCCAAACTTCAAATGCTTCCGCTGCTTGGAAGAGCAACATCCCCAAACCATTAACCGCATTAATACCTTTAGAGCGTGCTAATGCTAAAAATGGAGTTTCAAAGGGTTGGTAAATAACATCCGCAACCTGAATACCTTCTGGAAAAATCATCTCAGGGCTGACAACCATCAACTTGCCATCCATACCGACACTGGTTGCATTGACTAATAAATCTGACTGGTTAGTCATTTCTTGAATGAGAGCCTTATCCTCGACTGGCAATGCCTTAATTGATACTTCCGTTTTATCAGATAAACGCTCTGCCATTTGTCTTGTATTATCTAAAAATTCAGACTGATTAAAGATAATAATTTGCCCTGCACCATTTAAGGCTGCTTGGGCAATGATTGCTGTGGCAGCACCGCCACCACCGAGTATTGTCATAACTTTGCCTTTAACATCAAAGTCAGAAAAAGTTTTGAGACTGCGGAAAAATCCGATACCATCCGTATTGTGTCCAATAAGTTTTCCGTCACGATTGATGACTGTATTTACTGCACCAATCAATTGAGCAGAATCTGTCAATCCATCCATAAAAGGAATGACTGCTTGTTTGTAAGGCATCGAAATATTGACACCAAACATGTCGTAACGTTTGACATTTTCAAGCGTTACTTGAAGTTCGGACTCAGGAATATCCCAAGCTACGTAGACACCATTTACGCCAGTTTTATCAAAGGCGTAGTTATGAATAAATGGTGAAATTGAATGTTTAATTGGAGTCGCCACAACAGCGGCTAAACGAGTGTGTCCATCAATCTGCATCGAGTACCTCCCTGAAGTGTTTCATATCTGCTAAACTGACTTGACCAGGTGCACTAGCGTGGTCAAGACTGGCAAATGTCCATGAAGAACCGGTAACATCACCAGCTAGACGCGAAATACGTCCCAGTTTTCCCATAGACATGGTCGCATAGACCTGCTCAGGATTAATCACCTTGAAACCACGAGTATAGTTCATGATATCCAAAACATCTTGCTCATTTTTAGGCATAACCGCAATCTTAACCACACGCGGAGCTAAGGCAGTTAATTCTGAAAAGACTTCCATAATATTCTCTGGGGTCTCTTCAAAGTTATGATAAGACAAAATGAGGTTTGGAAATTCCAGCATATTCTGGAAGGCATCTTTGTGAGAAAAATATTCAAAATCAATATAATCTGGTGAATAAAGCGCGTTGATTTCATTGATGATAGCCACATATTCATCATCAGTAACCGTCATCATGCCACCTTCAAGGCTGGTACGAAGTGTAAAAATGACTTCATGACCTGCAAAGGTTTCAAAAATGGCTGGCGCTACACGAACGATTTCTTCCTTAGGTAAGACATCGGCACGCCACTCAATAATATCCACATTTTCAAATTTAGAAATGTCAATTGCTTGAGCCTCTTCTAAGGTGCGAGGCATTACAGGTACTACTATTTTCATTGTTTAACCTTTATCGTAAGTACTTTTAGATAATTACTACTTTCATCAGAAGTATTGATTGTAAAATCATTTGGAAGTTGTTGAAGGCTGACATAATGATGTTTAACTTGTCCGAAACCTTTTTCCAACTGTTTTTTAAATTGTTGTACAGTCATATTGGCTGCATTGGTTGAGGCAATAATGGTGCCTCCTGGGTTTAAAATCTCTAATGCTTGACTGATAAGCTTGTGGTAATCTTTAGCCACTGAAAAAGTCTGTTTTTTATTGCGGGCAAAGCTTGGTGGGTCAATGACAATCACATCAAACCCTAATCCTTTTCGCTTAGCATACTTATAATATTCGAAAACATCCATCACGACTAAGTGGTGATTGTCTAGCGGAATACCATTAGCTTCAAAGTGGGCTTGGGATAGTTCACGAGAGCGTTTAGCCAGGTCAACTGAAGTCGTCTCAATGGCTCCGCCAATGGCTGCCGCAACAGAGAAAGCAGCTGTGTAAGAAAACATATTTAACAACTTTTTACCAGCTGCCATCCCCATAACGAGATTGTTACGAACATCGTGCTGGTCTAAGAATATCCCCGTCATCAAACCATCATTCATGAAGACACTGTAGCTAACTCCATTTTCCAAAATAGTAAAATGTTCTGGGGCTTCTTGTCCATAAACAAAGGCAGACTCATAATCTAATCCTTTAAAACGAATCTTCTCATAAGCACCAAGAATATCAGGGTAAACCTCTTCAAAAGCATCAATAATTATTTGACGATTTTCATAAATGAAAGGATTATACCATGAAAACAGAGCGTAATCACCATAGCGATCAATGGTCAAGCCACCAAAATAATCACCATCTTGATTAAATAAACGGTAGGCTGTTGTCAATTCCGATTGCTCGTAGGATTGACGCTTCTTGCGTGCCTTTTGCAACAGACTAACAAAGTAGTCTTTTGTTAGGGTGACTTCCTGGCGAGAAATGACCCAACCGACACCTTTATTTTGTGGTGATAAGTAAGCCGTCCCTAAAAAGCGACCTTTACCATTGATAAGAGTAACCAACTCATTAGCGAGGCTTAGCTGCTTGAAATCTCTACCGTCCAGCAACTGAACGCCAGACTTAATTTCCTTCTCGACAAAAGAGTCCACTTGTAGCTTATTCATAAAGCCTATTATAACAAAAAATTCTAGTTTTTCCTACTAAATTTAACGTTTCTAGTCGGTATGTCACTAGAATTATGTTATAATTTAGTTTGAGATTTTATCTTTAGGAAAAAATTCATAAGGAAGTTCTTACTGTGAAGAAAATTCTAAACGTTTGTAAAAACATATTAAGCACAAGACTAGGTTTCATCCTGACCTTATTGTTTTTTTATTGGCTAAAAACAATCTGGGCCTATACAACTGACTTCGCTTTAGGTTGGGAGAATCCTTATCAGATTATCTTATCGCTGATCAATCCGATTCCCTTGGGACTTCTGTTGATCGGCCTAGCTCTTTACGTTAAAAAGACCAAGCCCTTCTACATCACAGCTTGGATTATATATACATTAGTCAATGTTATTTTAATTGCCAACGCCGTCTACTACCGCGAGTTTTCAGATTTTATCACTGTCAGTGCTGCACTGGCAAGTAGTAAGACATCTGCTGGTTTGGGAGATTCTGCGCTGAACTTGTTGAGGGTTACAGACATCTTCTTTATTATTGACTACATTTTGTTAGGAACTTTGTTTGCGACTAAAAAAATTAAGCACGACAGTCGACCTTTTAGCAAGCGTGCTAGCTTTGCTATAACAGCCTTGTCTGCTCTGCTACTTTCAGTCAACCTGTTCTTAGCTGAAATTGATCGTCCAGAGCTTCTCTCACGCGGCTTCTCAAATGTCTATGTGGTTCGTGCTCTGGGATTACCAAGCTTTAGCCTATACAGCGCTAACCAGACCTACCAAGCTCAAAAAGAACGTAACAATGCTACCGCTTCAGAACTAACCGAGGCCAAAAAGTACGTCAAAGAGCATTATGCAAAACCAAATGATAAATACTACGGCATCGCTAAAGGGCGAAACGTTATCATGATTCATTTGGAAAGTTTCCAACAATTCCTCATCGATTATAAGCTAAATGTCAATGGTACAGAGCATGAAGTGACACCCTTCATCAACTCTCTCTACCACTCAAATTCGACCATTTCTTTCTCAAATTTCTTCCACCAAGTTAAAGCTGGAAAAACTTCTGACGCTGAGACATTGATGGAAAATTCCCTTTTCGGTTTAAATAGTGGATCATTCATGGTTAACTACGGTGGTGATAACACTCAATTCGCAGCACCGAATATTCTTGCTCAAAATGGTGGCTACACAAGTGCCGTCTTCCACGGAAACGTTGGTACTTTCTGGAATCGAAACAACGCCTACAAACAATGGGGCTACAACTACTTCTTTGATTCATCTTACCTATCAAAATTGACAAAGACAAATTCATTCCAATATGGTTTGAATGACAAGTATATGTTTGCTGATTCAATCAAGTACCTAGAACAACTCCAACAACCATTCTATACTAAATTCATTACGGTAAGTAACCACTACCCCTACACTAGCCTAAAGGGTGAATCTAAAGAAGAAGGGTTCCCGCTAGCTAAAACTGACGATGAAACCATCAACGGTTATTTCGCTACTGCTAACTACCTTGATGCTGCCTTAAAATCATTCTTTGATTACCTCAAGGCATCTGGTATCTATGACAAATCTATCATCGTTCTCTACGGAGACCACTATGGTATCTCTAACACTCGTAACTCAAGTTTAGCAAGCCTTCTTGGTAAAGATTCAGAAACCTGGAGCGAATATGACAATGCTATGCTTCAACGTGTGCCTTACATGATTCATATTCCAGGATACACTGAAGGATTTATTAGTCAAACTTACGGTGGAGAGGTTGATAGTCTACCTACTATTGAACATTTACTAGGAATCGATTCAAGCAAATACACTCAACTCGGACAAGACCTTCTTTCAGCAGATAATCAACAAATCGTTGCCATGCGTACAGCTGGACAATACGTGACTCCAGAGTATACTAGCTATAGTGGCAAACTCTACTATACTGCAACAGGACAAGAAATCACCAATCCAGATGAAACGACTAAGGAAAAAATCAAAACAATTCGTCAAGCCGTTAGCAAACAACTAGCTGTTAGTGATAGTGTCCAAACAGGAGATCTCCTCCGATTCGACACTGATAATGGTCTAAAAACAGTTGACGTCTCCAAAATAAGCTACACAAAATCCATGTCAGCACTTAAGAAAATTGCTAAAGATCTCGGAGATAATTCAACAAGTGTCTACAGCGAAAACGGTGATAAAACAACACAAAACCTCTATAAGGCACCTAGCTATTTGCAACTACACAGTAGTTCATCAAGTAGCAGCACTGAAACAAGTCAATCATCAACGACTAGTACAGAGTCTAAAGATTAGACTATTAGTTACCATTCTAAAGCGAAACCCAGCATTTAAGGCTCATTGTCAACTATAGTGGGTGACTTATCACTAACATCTAGAGGGAATCAGATTGGTTCTCTCTATTTTGATTTTCAAAGCGATGAGAATTTTTGTTTTAAAGTTCTTGAAGTTTCGAAAACCGAAAGCTTGATGCTTAATGTCCTTGATGAGTTTGTTAGTGGCTTCTAGCTTGGCGTTAGAATAAGGGAGCTCCAGGGCGTTTGCGATGTAGGATTTGTGTTTCTTGAAGGTCTTAAAGACAGCGGTAAATATAGGATTGACAAAGGGAAGGTTGTCGTCAATCAGTGCCATAAAATGGTCGGTATTCTTCTCTTGAAAATGGAATAATAAGAGTTGATACAGCTCATAGTAATAGCGGAGCTCCTCCGA
>NZ_JADNQT010000030.1 GCF_015594605.1 Streptococcus sp. HF-1907
AAGGAACTCATACATATACCGTTCGTGAAGTATCAGGAACAGATACAGACATTGACTATGATAGCATGAACGCAGAAGTGACTGTTAACGTCACTAAGAACGCAACAACAGGTGTCTTGACAGCCAAGGTAGATATGCCAGCGGATAGCGAGTTTAACAACTATGCGGTAGCGCCAGTGACAGCGCAATTTGACTTTAGTAAAGTCTTGGCAGGACGCACTCTAAAAGCTGGCGAGTTCAGTTTTGTCTTGAAAGATGCGACTGGTAAAGTACTTCAAACGAAGACCAATGATGCTTCAGGCAAAGTAGCCTTCGATGCACTCACTTATAAGAATAATGAGGTTGGTATTCATAAGTACACTGTAGAAGAAGTAAAAGGTACCGAAACTGGTATCGAGTATGACCCAATGAAGGCAGAGGTAACAGTTACTGTCACGAAAGCTGGTCATACCCTTACAGCGACCAAAGCTCTTCCAAGAGATACAGAGTTCAATAATACGTTCACCCCAGCAGCAACCAGTGCTCAATTCAAGTTCACGAAGAAACTTGAAGGCAAAGCCCTAGAGGCAGATGCCTTCACCTTCGAGTTGCTTGAAAACGGTCAAGTTCTCCAAACGAAGAAGAATGCGGCAGACGGCACCATCCAATTTGATGCTATTTCATACGATAAAGAAGGTACACATACCTACACTGTTCGTGAAGTAGCTGGTTCAGATACAAACATCGATTACGATGATATGAATGCAGTAGTAACTGTTAACGTTACTAAAGATGCTGCATCTGGTATCTTGACAGCCAATGTAGTTATGCCAGCGGATAGCGAGTTTAACAACTATGCGGTAGCGCCAGTGACAGTACAGTTCAACTTCACTAAGAAATTAGAGGGTCGTGAGTTGAAAGCTGGAGAATTTAGCTTTGTTTTGAAGGATGAAAAAGGAAATATAATCGAAACAGTAGCAAACGATGCATCTGGTAAGATTAAATTTTCAGCACTTACATTTAAACATGGTGAAGAAGGAACTTACATCTATCATGTAGAAGAAGTAAAAGGTACCGAAACTGGTATCGAGTATGACCACATGATTGCTACTGTTGGAGTCAAAGTGAAGAAAGATGGAAGAGTGTTAACTGCTATTACTGAATTACCAGCCGATACAGAATTTAACAATAAAGTAACCCCACCAACTCCACCAACACCTGTTGTTCCGCCAGTAACCCCACCAACTCCACCAACACCAATAGTTCCACCGGTAACACCTCCTATCCCACCGACTCCAGAAGTTCAAACAGTGAAATCAGTCACTTCGCTTACTCCAGTAGTTTATGAGGATGTAAAAGAACAAGAACTTCCTAAAACTGGTGACAATAAGTCTGAAGTCGCAATAGAGGTTGGAGGCCTTCTTACATTAGTTGGATTGGTCTTATCAAGAAAACGGAAGAACAATTCATAAAATAGAGGATTGGTGAATAATTCAATATGTTTATGCTAAGTTGATTTCAAACTTTAATTATTTATTAACTTATCCATAAATAGGTAGTAAAAACGCAAGAGTGATCTTGCGTTTTTGCATTAGGGAGGGATGTCGATTGTTTCTTGGTGAACAATTTTATTGAGCAAGTTGTGAATAACAACGATACTTAAATATTTAAAATAATTTCTTGAAGGATGAAAAATAACCTAATAGAAGAATATTTTGTCATAGTTGAAAGTTTATTTGAAAATAAAAAACAGCTCTTTTCACAATGGAAGGAGCCAGACTTTTATAGATAGCTTTTATTATATGGATTTGATATACTCTTATATGTAGAAAAGTGATAGACGGTGGCTTTCAATTATTAGAGAGGAGTGATGCCTATGGGCAAACATTCAAAATCTAGTAGAGAGGAGAGCCGTTTTGACAGCGTTCGAGATTGTGCAAACCATTCTAGGCTTTGGTAGTTTTACTATCGCTCTAATTGGATTATGCTACAAACTCTTTAAAGACGATGACAAAAAATAATCCGTCCCCACTTTTGGCGAAGTAAGACGGATTATTTTCGTTTAAAACTAGCCACCGTCTTTTAAACGGCTCTACATGGAAGTTGAGTGACTGCTCAACTTCTTTTTTTTCTACCACAATTTTATCAGAATAAACAATTTAAGTCAATTCGAAATATACAGATATTGATGAACTGACAGTACCAATGATAAATGAGTATATAGAAAAAGTAGTAGTCCATGAAGCAACAGGGGGAAGAAAAGGAAAAGATAGAAAACAACAAGTCGATGTTTACTTTAATTTTATAGGCAACTGTCAAGTGCTATGAAAAGCGAGCATAGAAAAAATGACTTAAAAATGGTAAAATATTATTAGTTAATTTAGACTAACTTGCAATTAGCTTTCATCTTTAAGGAATAATGTGAAATGCTAAAAGCGGAGAGAGTTTAAAATTTGTTGTTGGGAAGAGTTTTGCTGGTGAGTGATAAGAGTAACAAAAAATTTTGGGATAAATTCGCCAAGTTGTATGCTCCTTTTATGAAGAAGGATAAAGGTGTTTATGATAAAGTTTGCGGATACATAAACCCCTATTTGAGTAAGGATATGAATGTACTTGAACTTGCTTGTGGTTCAGGTCAATTATCCTTTAACCTTTCAAAATATACGAAAAGTTGGATTGCAACTGATTTTTCTAAACAAATGATTTTTGAAGCAAGAAAACATGGAGAATACGAGAACCTTGTCTTTGAAATAGCTGATGCTACTTCATTGATTTATACAGATGAGAAATTTGATTGTGTAGTAATAGCTAATGCACTTCATATTATGCCCGAGCCTGACAAGGCAATGAAAGAAATATATAGGGTATTAAAACCTAATGGTACTTTGTTTGCTCCCACTTTTTTATGGAAAGAGGAAAAACAAAGTAAATTCAAAAAACGGCTGATGTCTATTGTAGGGTTTAAGATGTATAAAGAATGGGATAAAAAGCAATTTGAAGAATTTATCCATGAATATGGATTTTCAGTAGCTGAAATGAAATTGGTAAATGGAGGTCTTGCACCAGTTGGTGTAATGATTGCATATAAAAAGTAATATTAAATTATTATTTACAAAGTAATATGAATTTAAAAGCGGTAGTGTAAAATAAGTTGTGTACACTCAAAAAGCTCTATAATCTCTACAGTGGTTTTACCCACTACAGAAATTATAGAGCCGTAAAATGAAGGTACTTTCTTTTATTCCTGTAAGTTATATACTTGCAGTTTATGGCAACTCCATTGGGGTTGCCTTTTTACTTATTGATTATGTAATCAAAATGAATCATTATGACTAACCTTACATAAGTACAATCTTGCCAAAAATGCTGAAATCATCCTTTTCTGACAAGGTGATAGGTGCCTCGTTAGAATTTAACGAGTTAAGGAGAAAGTCACCATTTTCTCTATTTTGACTTACCTTCATTACGTGATACTGACTATTAAGCTGCACGATGCAGATATCACCTGTTCGAAGAATGGAGTCTTTCATGACAAACATTACTTCATCATCAAAAAAACTAGGTTGCAGAAAATCGCCAATAACCTTAAAGGCAATATCATGTATCGGAATAGGCACTGGGTAGTCAAGACAGTCGACTGGGACCTCTGAGAGTTCAAACCCTTGTGTATCGACTCTAGCATAGATACTGACTCTTTTGGTTGGTCGTTCACCTTGTCCGACTACTATTTGTTTTCTATGGTCTTTTTCTCTGATTTCTTTAGAGATATGCTGATTATCTAATCGGTTTTCTATGAAACTAACGGTAGCATCTTGGTTCCCCTCATCAAGCTGCTTAAACATTTCACCAACATATTCTTCCTTATCGTCGTTAAATGGTGGATAGGCATATTTACTAGGCGTGTCTGATAATCCTAATAAATAGTCTGACGTAACTCCGAATAACTCGACTAATTTCACAAGATCTTTGAATTTAGGAGCATTGGTCCCATTTTCCCACTTTCCTACTGTTTGCTGTGATTTTCCAATCCGAACACTGATTTCTTTTTTGGTCCAACCTCTAGCCAGTCGGAGCTTTGTTAGGCGTTCAGTGAACAACAACCCCTTTGTGTTGTTACTATCCTTACATTCTTTCATGTTTTTCCCTACATACATCTTCCTAAAAGAATTATAATTTTTATAGTCAAAATTATTATAACAGTTTTAGAAATAATAAACAAATACAGGTAGTGTACAATAAGTTGTGTAAACACAAAAAGGAATAAATCCGTTATAGTAGAGTTGCGAAACATTACTAGAAAAAGATTTATTCCTATGACTCAGTTTACCACAGAACTACTTAACTTCCTAGCCCAAAAGCAAGATATTGATGAATTTTTCCGTACTTCTCTTGAAACAGCTATGAATGACCTGCTTCAAGCAGAGTTAT
>NZ_JADNQT010000031.1 GCF_015594605.1 Streptococcus sp. HF-1907
TCAAAACCAAGGAATCCAACAGATTTCTCTTGTAGTGATAGATGGCTTCAAGGGGCTTGAGCAGATGATTAGTCAGGCTTACCCATTAGCTAAGCAACAACGTTGCTTAATTCATATTAGTCGAAATCTAGCTAGTAAAGTGAAACGAGCAGATAGAGCGGTTATTCTGGAGCAATTTAAAACGATTTATCGTGCTGAAAATTTAGAAATGGCAGTCCAAGCTTTAGATGACTCTATCGCTGAATGGAAACCAAAGTATAGGAAAGTCATGGAAAGTCTGGAGAATACGGATAATCTTTTAACTTTTTATCAGTTTCCCTACCAGATTTGGCACAGCATTTATTCGACAAACCTCATTGAGTCTCTTAACAAAGAAATCAAACGTCAAACGAAAAAGAAGGTTCTTTTTCCTAACGAGGAGGCTCTGGAACGTTATTTAGTTACTTTGTTTGAAGATTATCATTTCAAGCAAAGTCAACGAATCCATAAAAGGTTTGGCCAATGTTCTGACACACTTGAAAGCTTATTTGATTGACACTCCGTAACTCTACTTGAGTGTTTACACAAAATTATTGACAGTATCTATTCCGGTAGTGTAGAATAAGTTGTGTAAACACAAATAGGTGTTAAGAATATATTAAAAGGAAATTTGTATTATTGTATTATGGAAAAAAAAGAATCACAACGTTTCTCAATCAGGAAGTTTAACTTTGGGGTTGCTTCTGTGCTTCTGGGAACAGCCATTTTTGTGATGGGAGCAACCAGTGTTCAGGCAGATGAAGTAAGCGCTACCACTGAGGTTCAATCTTCTTTTACGGCGAAATTGAATGAAAACCAAGTTAACAGTGTTCAAGAAAGTAACGTTGAACAGAATAACGTCTCAAGAGTAGAGTCTAATGAAGGTCAACAAAATAACGCAACAGTAGCACCTACTAATACTAATGATAATGCTAAAGTAGAAGTAAATGACATTCATCAAAATACTCCGGTGGCCAAAAATGAAGAAGGTGTTCAAGAAAGTAACGTTGAACAGAATAACGTCTCAAGAGTAGAGTCTAATGAAGGTCAACAAAATAACGCAACAGTAGCACCTACTAATACTAATGATAATGCTAAAGTAGAAGTAAATGACATTCATCAAAATACTCCGGTGGCCAAAAATGAAGAAGGTGTTCAAATAAAGGAGTTGAATTCAGTAACTTCGGAACCGGTGACAACAAATTCTTCGCAAGTGATTGAAGAAGAGAAAGTTGATAACCACCCTTCAAATGAACGACGCAGAGCTAAAAGGGAAGCTACCTCACCAACTGAAGAAAGTAAAACAACCTTTTCCAAAACAGGTGATACGATTACCGTACAAAATCCAGACGTTGAAGTAAATTTCCCAAATGGTAATGGATTGTATACCCCAGTAGAAACTATCATTCGCCTGAATATGCCTGATAGTTTAACTATCAATCGAAATGATAAACTGGTAGTTGATATCCCGGATGCTGTGAGAATCCCTACAAGTTTACACTATGATGTGACTGGACCAGATGGCCAAGTTATCGGCAATGCGTTTTTGGATTCAGTCAATAACAAAGTGATCACAACTTTTACAGATTACTTTGAGAAAAATAATCTCGAAAAAAAATATACGTTAAACCTTAGTACAGGTTGGAAAGCGTCTGTCAAGCCAAATGTTCCGATCGAATTAAATTTTAGTGGAAGTAAGATTACAGTAACAGTAGGTCCCGAAAACGCTCCAGTACCAGCAGCAAAATCAAAGGTTGAGAAATACGGAGAAGCAGTAACAGGACATCCCGAATTAATCAGATGGACCATCCGTCTAAATGCAGGAAGTCTAGTAGCTCCACAGGTTTTAAATAACTACCAATTGATTGATAGTCTTCCGGATGATCAAGAATTGGTTCAAGATGGTGATCCAGTTTTAACAGAGTTTGATAATAAAAGAAAAGCAGAATGGCGAGCAGGGCATGCAACACCAATTCCTGATGATCATGTAGATTTGTGGAATGGAAAAGCTCTTAGAGCTGAAAAGGTTCAATCGATTTCACCATATGTATCAAAAGGAAATGCAATTCAATTATTAGAGAATATCAAGACAAGTTCGTCTGGTTTTTCATTCAAGATAGCACAACTGAACGAAATGATTTACGTCCGTTATATGACTAGATTGAAGAATGTTTCAGAACACCCTACACTTGAAGAATTGCAACAAAAACACGGGAATGATATTAAAATAACTTATAACAATGGAGAAGAGTATAGTTACCAAGCAACTTTTGCCTTTAAGGCAGGAGGATCTGGCTCAGCGACAAAAGCAAAAAAACCAGCGAGGGTTGATTTATCATTTACTAAACGTTTGGACGGAAGAAATTTAAAACGTGGCGAGTTCACTTTTAATTTGATTGACGATAGTACGGGTCAAGTTGTTGACACTCAAAAAAACGATAGTTTGGGTAATATTACTTTTGATCCACTCTTGTTTAACTCTGCAGGAACCTATCATTACACAGTTGAGGAGGTCACTGGTTCAGAAACTGGTATGACTTATGATCCAATGAAAGCTAACGTAACAATCACGGTAAATGCTAACGGAGATTCCTACGTAGCCCAAACAACTATGCCAACTGATACTGAGTTTAACAATACCTTCAAATCATCTCCTGTTAAGGTAAATCTGGAATTTAATAAAGAACTTTCAAATGGTATATTGAATGCCGGTGACTTTAGTTTCACATTGACTGGTGATAATAATGTGAATCAAACTGTGACTAACAAGGCTGATGGGAAAGTTAACTTCAGCGAATTGTCATTCGACAAAGTTGGCGTTTACAACTACACTGTTAAAGAAGTGAAGGGTAACAAACCTGATGTAGACTACGATGAAATGACTATTGCAGTTAAAGTAACAGTTACAAAGGATGAGGATTCTGGTCTCTTGGTAGCTAAGACTGAAATGACTTCAACAGGTGGTGAAGCAACAGATGCAAATGACAGAATCTTCAACAACCATGTTGTTGCTCCAGTTAAGACTAGATTTGACTTCAGCAAAGTCCTTGCAGGACGTACCCTTAAAGATGATGAGTTTACTTTTGTCCTTAAAGATGCTTCTGGAAACGTTATTCAAACGAAGAAGAACAAAGCGAATGGTGTTATTGCCTTTGATGATTTGACATTTACAAATGCTCAAGTTGGAACTCATAAGTATACAGTAGAAGAAGTCGCTGGCTCAGAAGCAGGAATGACTTATGATCCAATGAAGGCAGAGGTGACAGTGACTGTAACGAAGGATGGTCATACCCTTACAGCAACCAAAGCCCTTCCAACAGATACAGAGTTCAATAATACCTTCACTCCAGCAGCGACAAGCGCACAATTCAGTTTCACTAAGAAATTGGAAGGAAAAGCCCTTGAAGCCGATGCCTTCACCTTTGAATTGCTTGAAAATGGCCATGTGATTCAAACGAAGAAGAATGACGTTCATGGGAACATCCAATTTGATGCGATTTCATACGCAGCAGAAGGAACTCATACATATACCGTTCGTGAAGTATCAGGAACAGATACAGACATTGACTATGATAGCATGAACGCAGAAGTGACTGTTAACGTCACTAAGAACGCAACAACAGGTGTCTTGACAGCCAATGTTGTTATGCCAGCTGATAGCGAATTTAACAACTATGCGGTAGCCCCAGTCACAGCGCAATTTGACTTCAGTAAGGCTCTTGCAGGACGTACTCTCAAAGCTGGTGAGTTCAGCTTCGTCTTGAAAGATGCGAATGGTACGGTTCTACAAACAAAGACCAATGATGCCAATGGTAAAGTTGCATTTGATGCGCTTACTTACAAGAACAAGGAAGTAGGTGTTCATAAGTATACAGTAGAAGAAGTCGCTGGCTCAGAAGCAGGAATGACTTATGATCCAATGAAGGCAGAGGTGACAGTGACTGTAACGAAGGATGGTCATACCCTTACAGCAACCAAAGCCCTTCCAACAGATACAGAGTTCAATAATACCTTCACTCCAGCAGCGACAAGCGCACAATTCAGTTTCACTAAGAAATTGGAAGGAAAAGCCCTTGAAGCCGATGCCTTCACCTTTGAATTGCTTGAAAATGGCCATGTGATTCAAACGAAGAAGAATGACGTTCATGGGAACATCCAATTTGATGCGATTTCATACGCAGCAGAAGGAACTCATACATATACCGTTCGTGAAGTATCAGGAACAGATACAGACATTGACTATGATAGCATGAACGCAGAAGTGACTGTTAACGTCACTAAGAACGCAACAACAGGTGTCTTGACAGCCAA
>NZ_JADNQT010000032.1 GCF_015594605.1 Streptococcus sp. HF-1907
GTAAGTGATGAGATTTAGCGGTATACTGTCAGTGGCTCATTGGGACGTCCTCTCTGTTTGTTTGGTCACTTACAGTATAGTCCTTTTGGGCTTTTTATGGTATTTTGAAATTAACTAGCACCACGGGTCAAGATATCTTTAAATCTATGGTAAAAAACACAGAAAGAATCTTTTAAGTCAACATAAATCATATGACATACACTCAAATTTCATAAGATAAAATAAAAGTGCTAATCTGGTTACACCAGATTAGCACAGAACTATATTTTCAAATTTATTCAACCAAACAAAAATTTAAGTCCTTTTTGTCCCAAAACATAAATAATGATATTAGCCAAAAAAGTAAGGGTAAATCGAGTCGAAATAAAACTAACCATATTTCCTGCATAAATCCCCCAAAACTGACTCAATAGATAACCACCAACTTCATATAAAAATACAATCAGCATGAATACTAAAAAACCTTGTGGCCAGCTGGTAATGACAGACCTTGGTAGATAAATCACAGAAATAAAAATCAGCGGAAGCAATATTGTCGCAATACCAAGGCTCCCTAAATAAAAACTATCAAATAAACATCCCAAAATACCAGCAGTAATCAAAACGAATAAAGGACTTTGATTCTTAAAAAAATACATTAAACCAAGTAACATCAAATGAGTTGACACTATTGATGTAAAATGCAATATATTATTAATTGCAAAAGACAACTGACTGTCTAAAATCATGATGAGAAATAGGAAAAATAATAAGCTAAATTGATTTTTTAAAATTTTCATATTATTCACCAATAACTGTTACTGCACTAATATCAGAAAAATCTGCACTAGGTTTAACATAGACTTTCCGCTCGATTCCTTTAGAATCATTATCTGATTTTTCAACACTACCAATAAGAAGTTCTGCAACCGTTTTACCATCCAGTCCACTAGTCACAACTTTAGCACCCTTATCAATAGCAGCAGTTGAATTCAATTCAGAAATAATAAAATAGTTTTCCGAATCATCATAGGAAGTCAAGATACCAAAAATATTCCCACTTGTGGTTTCAATCTTCACAGGTATGCTGAATTTAGACTGGTTCGTCAGCAACGTAACACGTGATGAAGTCGCATATACTCCCGAAATGAAGCCTACAACACTACCCTTAGATGACACTAAAGAAGATTTTTTGACGCCATCTTTCTTAGCTGCTCCAATAAACATATTATTAAACCAAGTAGAAGATGAACGGTTGGTCACTTTACTTGTAATTGTTTTCAAGTCATTATGTTCACTTACAAAGTTTAATTCCAATTTGAGAGAAGCATTTTCAGATTCCAAATTAGCAACTTTCGAATGTTCAGCCTCAAGTGTTATAAGCTGATTTTTTAAAGATGCGTTCTCCCTATAAACATCAATTACATCCGAAATTGACTCTTCCATAGTCCCCAAAGCCCTAAATGGTGCCGAAACAGCTGTGTTAACTGCTGAAATAGCATTTTCAAAGGGAGAAACCAAAAATGTCACTATCCCACTATTTCTAAATAATAGCAATAAAGAAAATACAGCAATAAACACGAGAGAAGACACAAGAAATAAAAAACGAGAAAATCTTAATTTGTTCATGGAAACCCCAAAGATAAAATAAAAACGAGTTATCAAAAGATAATCTCGCTTAAGTGATAAAGACGGAGAATAAGGGATTCGAACCCTTGCGCCAGTTACCCGACCTAACGATTTAGCAAACCGTCCTCTTCAGCCTCTTGAGTAATTCTCCAAAAAAATGGGCACGAGTGGACTCGAACCACCGACCTCACGCTTATCAGGCGTGCGCTCTAACCACCTGAGCTACGCGCCCAAGCTAGTGCTTGGCTTACTATAAAGTAAAGCGGGTGACGAGAATCGAACTCGCGACAACAGCTTGGAAGGCTGTAGTTTTACCACTAAACTACACCCGCAAATGGCGCGAGACGGAATCGAACCGCCGACACATGGAGCTTCAATCCATTGCTCTACCAACTGAGCTACCGAGCCTACTTCTTCTAATAGAAATTGCGGGAGCAGGATTTGAACCTACGACCTTCGGGTTATGAGCCCGACGAGCTACCTAGCTGCTCCATCCCGCGATAGTAAAATCAAGGAGGATGTGGGATTCGAACCCACGCACGCTTTTACACGCCTGACGGTTTTCAAGACCGTTCCCTTCAGCCGGACTTGGGTAATCCTCCAATTTATATATTTTATGGACCTTGTAGGACTCGAACCTACGACCGCTCGGTTATGAGCCGAGTGCTCTAACCAGTTGAGCTAAAGGTCCGAAGTTATCCATAAAACAAAATAGCGGCGAAGGGGATCGAACCCCCGACCTCCCGGGTATGAACCGGACGCTCTAGCCAGCTGAGCTACACCGCCATATATAACATCGGGAAGACAGGATTCGAACCTGCGACCCCTTGGTCCCAAACCAAGTACTCTACCAAGCTGAGCTACTTCCCGAAATGCACCCTGCAGGATTCGAACCTGCAACCGCCTGATTCGTAGTCAGGTACTCTATCCAGTTGAGCCAAGGGTGCTAACTATTAAATTTTTATGCCGAGGACCGGAATCGAACCGGTACGATGAAAATCATCGCAGGATTTTAAGTCCTGTGCGTCTGCCAGTTCCGCCACCCCGGCCTCCAACAAGCGAACGACGGGGTTCGAACCCGCGACCCCCACCTTGGCAAGGTGATGTTCTACCACTGAACTACGTTCGCATAAAGCCACTATATTTAGTTTTAATGCCGGCTACATGACTTGAACACGCGACCCTCTGATTACAAATCAGATGCTCTACCAACTGAGCTAAGCCGGCTATTAAGTTATGCGGGTGAAGGGACTTGAACCCCCACGCCGTTAAGCGCCAGA
>NZ_JADNQT010000033.1 GCF_015594605.1 Streptococcus sp. HF-1907
TCAAAACCAAGGAATCCAACAGATTTCTCTTGTAGTGATAGATGGCTTCAAGGGGCTTGAGCAGATGATTAGTCAGGCTTACCCATTAGCTAAGCAACAACGTTGCTTAATTCATATTAGTCGAAATTTGGCTAGTAAGGTGAAGCGATCTGATCGGGCAGTTATTCTGGAACAATTTAAAACGATTTATCGTGCTGAAAATTTAGAAATGGCAGTCCAAGCTTTAGAGAACTTTATCGCTGAATGGAAGCTAAAGTATAGGAAAGTCATGGAAAGTTTGGAGAATACGGATAATCTTTTAACTTTTTATCAGTTTCCCTACCAGATTTGGCATAGCATTTATTCGACAAACCTCATTGAGTCTCTTAACAAAGAAATCAAACGTCAAACGAAAAAGAAGGTTCTTTTTCCTAGCGAGGAGGCTCTGGAACGTTATTTAGTTACTTTGTTTGAAGATTATAATTTCAAGCAAAGTCAACGAATCCATAAAGGGTTTGGCCAATGTTCTGACACACTTGAAAGCTTATTTGATTAAAACTTCATAACTCTACTAGAGTGTTTACACATGATTATTGACAGTATCCTTTTAGAAATATTAAGCAAATAAAATCCTATGCTAGTCAAGTCTTTGATTTTGCAATTAAGATGAAGTTGATTACTGACAATCCCATGAAGGAGGCCACATTGCCCAAAAGAGAACAAAAGCAATCAGAGAATTTTTTCAGTGTTAAAGAACTACATGAGTTTCTAGAAATTGTTAAGGCAGAAGAACTATATAAAAATTTTGCTTTATTTAGGTTACTAGCTTATAGTGGTTTAAGAAAAGGGGAACTCTATTTTTTGAGGTGGTCTGATATTGATTTTGAAAGGCAGTTATTATCTGTTAACAAGAATCTGGGACGTATAAATGGGAGGGCGGTTGAAAAGAGTACCAAAAACAAATTTTCGGTGCGTCAAATCCTGTTAGATGCTGAGACTATTTCAATCTTGCAAGAATGGAAACACATTAGCAGAAAAGAAAAAGGGCAACTAACGACAGTTACCCCTTTGGTTGACAATGATTATATTTTTACATTCGTTGATAGAGAAGGTCAGATACAGCCATTGTATCAGGATTATATTAATAGCGTGTTGAAGCGAGTTGTTAATAACCACAATTTAAAGAAAATTACTCCCCATGGTTTTAGACATACCCATGCAACTTTGATGATTGAAATAGGGATTGACCCAGTCAATGCTGCCAAACGGCTAGGACATGCCAGCAGTCAAATGACACTTGATACTTATAGTCATGCTACAGAAGCAGGAGGGGAACAAACGATTAAGAAGTTTGCTGATTATCTTAAAAGTACAGGAGACTAATTTTCCAAGACGGTACCAAAAACGGTACTAAAAATAAAAAAAGCCAAATTCGATTTCTCGAAAACGGCTTTGTACCAACATTTTTAAGCAATAAATGCGGTTGATTATTTGAGACCGTATTTTTTGTTGAAACGATCCACGCGTCCGTCTGCTTGAGTGAATTTTTGACGTCCTGTGTAGAATGGGTGTGAATCTGATGAAATTTCCACACGGATAAGTGGGTAAGTTTCACCTTCGAATTCTACTGTTTCGTTAGAAGCTTTAGTTGAACCGCTAAGGAATTTGTATCCTGTAGTTGTATCAAGGAAAACAACTGGACGGTAATTTGGATGGATGTCTTTTTTCATCTTTAGATAATTTCCTTTCTGCCATAACTCTTTCCGAGCCATAGTTATTAACTTTTTTAGTATAACAAATGTTTGTCAACTTGGCAAGTGTTTTGATAGATTTATTTTTAATTCGGTAACTTCGCAAAGTAAGTTCCAGTCCTCTAGTCAAACTGGAAGTTAGTCTGAAACGTGTTTTTATGGTGGAAGTAAGTCTGAGACTTTTCGTTTAGAAAGAGGTCAATATGACAACTCAAAAATA
>NZ_JADNQT010000034.1 GCF_015594605.1 Streptococcus sp. HF-1907
TTTTGCTCCAAACTATTTCTAAGCTCGCGACTAAGATAGCCCAAATCAGCCAAAATGTAAGAGTGATGGCAGTTTTCCAGTAAGTCCTCAACGGCTCTAATATCGTGAACAGATGCTGGTGTCACAACGTAGTTCAGAATATAGCCTGATAGGGTGACCAGCATATGAACCTTGAAACCATAGAACCACAGTTGTTTGGAAGCATTGTAACCAGTATCTGCCAAGCCATCAAAAATACGTGTTCTATAGTTACAGACTGGTTGACATAGTGGTAAGGGAAAACTGTCCATGATAACGATGGTATCAGGAGAGATTTGGGTATTCATTACTTGTCTGATGAGTTGAACTAACCCAATCAGTTGTCGTGCTCGCCGGTTAAAACGACTTCTTTCAAGGAGACGACCACAAGGAAAGAATTGACAGATACGATAGAAATGACGTTGTGACTTAATGCCTAGTTCAGCTTGCAAGATAAGTAAGACTAATAGAGATTGGTCTGAAACCTTAGATAGGTTAACCTTTCGACGATGTTTGAAAGATTCAGGACAGTAATTCCTATACAGCTGATGGCATATTTTTGATAATTGTTTGATATTCCATTGTAAGTGATGAGATTTAGCAGTATAGTCCTTTTGGGCTTTTTATGGTATTTTGAAATTAACTAGCACCACGAATAATTATAATGTTTATCTCTGTCCAGAAAATCAACAGTTACGTTCTTCAACGACGAACTGAGAGGATTACCGCGAGTATAAAAGTGATCTCCTCAGTTGTCAGACTTGTCCTCTCTTCTCCGATTGTACTCAGTCGAAGAACCATCAAAAACTCATCACACGTCATCTAGGGAAAGATGTCTTAGAAGTCTGCGAAGTCATCCGACACCAGAGAGGGATGAAGGAGCAATATCAACAACGTAAAGAGATCATTAAGCGTTTGTTGGGAAGCAGATAAAAGAATACCACAATTTACGCTATACAAGATCAATCGAAAAGTCAAAGTGGTGCCAACCATCATAAGGAAAGTAAAAGAAAAGATAAACTAGAGGTTTAGAGCAGCTTGTCTTCAATCTGACGAGTCTGGGACAAAACTCAATCGATAAATATAAAAAACGAACAATACTGAGGTTTTTCAGTGTATCAAAAAAGCCCCATAAGATTTATAAAGAAAAGCAACCAAACCATCATTAGGAAGACCTTATGGAACAACTTAAGAATACCGCAGAACTCATCGGATTAAAAGACAAAAATATCAAAATTGAGACTATTTTTAAGGCTGATACTCATATCTTGATTGAGGCTAGCCTAGACTATCAGCCTCCACTCTGCCCTCACTGCCAAGGACAGATGAGCAAGTATGACTTTCAACGAGCTTCTACTATTCCAATCCTTGATGTCCAAGGCATGCCAACAGTTCTCAAACTTAAGAAGCGACGGTTTCAGTGTAAAGGTTGTCGTCGGGTGACGGTTTCTGAGACCAGCTTAGTCAAGAAGCATTACCAAATCTCGAAGCCTGTCCGCCAGAAAATCACACAATACCATACCGAAAAGTTAACTAATACTGCCATCGCTAAGAGACTCCACCTTTCAGTATCTCTTATCCAACGTCATCTGGAAGCTTTCACCTTCAAGGAAGACTTTACTCGTCTTCTTGAGGTTCTATCAGTAGATGAATTTTCTCAGAACAGGGGACAACTGGCCTTCATCGCTCAAAATTTTGAGACCAGAAAGATTGTCACTCTCCTTGAAAACAACCGACAGACCACCATCAAAAACTACTTTTATCGCTATCCTAGAACTGTTCGTGAGGCGGTTAAAGCCGTTACTGTGGACATGTCTGGGTCTTATATTCCAATCCTAAGACCCTTCGCTCTCCTATTTTTAGGCTCAGGCTGAAACAGTCTCTCCCCAGACTGTTTCACTCCCCAAAGCTAAAAT
>NZ_JADNQT010000035.1 GCF_015594605.1 Streptococcus sp. HF-1907
GGTAACTTCGCAAAGTAAGTTCCAGTCCTCTAGTCAAACTGGAAGTTAGTCTGAAACGTGTTTTTATGGTGGAAGTAAGTCTGAGACTTTTCGTTTAGAAAGAGGTCAATATGACAACTCAAAAATATAAACACATGACACTTTCAGACAGAACTGACATTCAAGTTGGATTGGAAAATAGAAAGACGTTTAAAGAAATTGCACTTGAAATTCAAAAAGATCCAACAACAGTCGCTAAAGAGGTTAAAAGAAACAAGCTTATTAAGAATGGGACAGAAGGTTATCCTGAATGCCCTCTGCTCAAAAAAGCCCCCTACATTTGTAACGGCTGCCCCAAAAAGAGGATGAAGTGTGGCTTTGAGAAATCCTTCTACTACGCCAAGAGAGCTCAGAGAGACTATGAAAATCTCTTATCTGAAGCTAGAGAAGGGACCCCTTTAGACAAAGAAGCCTTCTGGGAGATGGATAAGATTATCTCTGACGGTATCAATAAAGGACAACGTATCTACCACATCATGGCTTCACAGGATGTCGGCGTTCATAAATCAACTGTCTATCGGTACCTAAACAAAGGCTATCTCTCCGTTTCATCCATTGACCTTCCTCGAGCAGTTAAGTTCAGAAAGCGCAAGAAATCAAAACTTCCTCCTATTTTCAAAGCTGACAAAGAAGGGAGACGTTACGAAGATTTTCTAAGCTACCTAGAAGAAAATAACCTCTCTTCTTGGCTTGAAATGGATACTGTTGTGGGCAGAGTTGGTGGAAAACTTCTCCTAACCTTCAACGTTTCTTTTTGTAATTTTATCTTCGCTAGGTTACTTGATGGTAAGTCGGCAACTGAAGTCGCTAAACATATCCAAACAATCAAGTTAGACCTGCACAAAGCTGGTTGGAAGTTCTCAGAAAACTTTCCTGTCATCTTGACAGATAATGGCGGAGAGTTTGCCAGAGTGGACGACATTGAGATTGACCATGAGGGACAGTCTCAGCTCTTCTTCTGTGATCCTAATCGCTCTGACCAGAAGGGACGGATTGAGAAGAACCATACTCTCATTCGAGATATATTGCCCAAGAAAACAAGCTTTGACAATTTGACACAAGAAGATATCAATCTTGTCTGCTCACACGTTAACAGCGTCAAGAGAGCTTCTCTCAATGGTAAGACAGCCTATGAGATGTTTACTTTTACCTATAACGAAGAAGTAGCTAACCTTCTAGGCATCCAAAGAATACAAGCTCAAGACGTTTTACAATCGCCTAAATTACTCAAAGATAAACTCTAAAATCACATAAAATTCATACACGAAAAGTCTCACACTAACTTCCACCACAGCAGAACTTAATCTGAAACGCTTTCAGATTGGGGCATTTTCGTGTACTCTTTTTTCTGAAAAAAGAGCCATCAAAAAACGGTAAATTAGGCTTTTTAAAAACTAGCGGAATTTAGTCTGAGACAGATTTCCACTAGTTTTATCATTTCTTCGTAGACTAAGTTCCACTTCTAAATATAGTGGAACTTACTTTGCGAAGTTACC
>NZ_JADNQT010000036.1 GCF_015594605.1 Streptococcus sp. HF-1907
TGTACTGACCCCAAAAAGTTAGACATTTAATTTATCCAAAGGATTTAGTTCTGTATTGCACAGGACTGAGTCCTTTTAATTTTACCTTAATTCGTTTGTTGTTGTAATAATCAATATAGTCTACAATAGCTTGTTCCAATTGCTCAAGTGAGTGAAACGTCTTCTCATAACCATAAAACATCTCAGACTTAAGAATGCCAAAGAAGGACTCCATCATACCATTGTCTGGACTATTTCCCTTACGTGACATGGACGGTTGGATTCCTTTATCTTCTAAAAATTGATGATAATACTGATGTTGGTATTGCCAACCTTGGTCACTATGGAGAATTGTATTTTCGTAATGCTCCTCTGTGAAGGCCTGATCTAACATAGCTTTCACTTGTTCTAAGTTTGGTGAAGTTGAGAGATTATAGGAAATAATTTCGCTGTTAAAGCCATCTAAAACAGGCGATAAATACAATTTCTGTGTGCTATTTGGAATGGCAAACTCTGTCACATCTGTGTAGCACTTTTCCATTGGTTTGGATGCTTCAAACTGGCGTTGAATAAGGTTATCTGCTTTCTTGCCAACTTCTCCTTGGTATGAAGAATACTTCCGTTTACGACGAATACGTGCACTTAAACCAAGAATCTTCATCAGACGTTGGACCTTCTTATGGTTCACTACAAAACCACGATTCCTCAATTCAAGAGATATTCGGCGATAGCCATAATTTCCTTTATGCTCATAATAAATTTCCTGAATTTCGCCTTTAATCTCTTTATCTTTGTCGTGCCCATCTAGTTGCTTCAACTGATAATAGTAAGTTGAACGAGCCAAGTAGGCTGTTTCAAGAAGTAAATCTAGTCGAAATCCTCCTGAAACCATTTCTCTAATTGTCTCTGCCTTTCTCGCTGTAAGGCTTCGTCCCTGTCTTCTAGCTCTTTTAACTTTTTTAGGTAGGCCACCTCGGTACGTAAGCGTTCATTCTCCTCTTGGAGTCGCTCTAGTTCTGTCATTTCTTCCCAAATTTTCTTGCGTTTACGTCCCATTTCAGGTGCTCTCCCTCTTGTTTTCTCAACAATAGTATACCCATTTCTCTTGTATTGTGCCAGCCAGTTAAGAAGTATCGTACGACTTGGGAGACCGTATTCAAGAGAAACTCTATCTTTAGTCCAGCCTTCATGTAAGACTTTATTAATCATTTCTTGTTTTAAATCAGGAGAATAGTAACGATTTTTTCCTTTTTTGACGAATTCTATTCCGTAACGATCAATCAATTTAATCATGTACCTAAGATTAGAAATGTTTATTCCAAATTGATTTGAAAGCTGTCTAAAGCTCTCTCCTTGCTTTCTCAATTCATATATTTGAACTTTATCTTCATAAGTTAATTTCATTATAAAACACCCCAAAAGTTAGATTTTTTCTGTCTAACTTTTGGGGTGCAGTTCA
>NZ_JADNQT010000037.1 GCF_015594605.1 Streptococcus sp. HF-1907
AGGCTCTATAATTTCTGTAGTGGGTAAAACCACTGTAGAGATTATAGAGCTTTTTGAATGCAGATAAAAAGTCCCATAAGAACTATAATGAAAAGCAAGCAAACTATCATTAGGAAGAACTTATGAGACTTATTAAGAATACCACAGAATTAATCGGAATTAAAGACCCTAACATCATTATTTCTCTTGTTTTTGAAACTGATACTCATATCGAAATTCATGCAAAACTGGATTATTCTGCACCACCATGCCCTCATTGCCAAAGAAAGATGATCAAATATGACTTTCAAAAATCTTCTAAAATCCCTCTTCTCGAACAAGCTGGAACACCTACACTATTACGTCTTAAAAAGCGTCGTTTCCAGTGTAAAAGTTGTAGGAGAGTCACGGTAGCTAAGACATCAATCGTTGAGAAAAACCACCAAATCTCCAACCTTGTCCGAAAAAAGGTTGCTCAACTTCTAACTGATAAGGTATCACTAACGGATATTGCCAGAAGACTTCGTGTATCGACGTCCACTGTTTATCGTAAGCTTGACCAGTTTACTTTCAAGGAACATTATGACAAACTCCCAGCTGTTATGTCCTGGGATGAGTTTGGATTTAAGAAAGGTGAGCTCGCTTTTGTGGCGCAAAACTATGAGACCAATAAACTCATAACCATCCTTGATAATCGCCGTCAAACCACTATTCGAAACCACTTTTTGAAGTATCCATTGAAGGTTCGCCAAAAAGTGCAGTTTATGACAATGGATATGTCAGGAGCCTATATGCCACTAGCTCGTAGACTTTTCCCAAACGCCGAAATCATTATTGATCGTTTCCACATCATCCAACACCTTGGTCGAGCCTTTTTGAAGACAAGAATTGCCATTATGAATCAGTTTGATAAGAAGTCACTACCCTACCGAGCCTTGAAAAATCACTGGAGACTCTTCCAAAAGGACAGCCGTAAGTTATCTTGTAAGTCACTTCACTCGAAGACCTTTGGTCAAACTTTAAGTCCACATGAAGTCGTTAAGAAGACACTGAATTTCTCAGAAGAACTCGCCAATTATTATCACCTCTATCAGCTGTTGCTGTTTCACTTTCAAGAGAAGAGGGTAGATGAGTTTTTTGAGTTAATAGTGGAGAATATAAGCAAGGTCAATCACTACTTCAAAACTGTCTTTAGAACCTTTCTTAGACACAAACAATACATCAAAAGCGCACTAGAAACACATTACTCAAATGCAAAATTGGAGGGCACCAATAAGCTTATCAAAGACATCAAACGTCTGGGCTTCGGTTTTAGAAACTTTATTAACTTTAGGAAGCGTGTTTTCATCACTCTGAACATAAAAAAAGAGAAGACCTATCAGGTCCT
>NZ_JADNQT010000038.1 GCF_015594605.1 Streptococcus sp. HF-1907
CGAAGTAGTTTTACTACCTCACCCCTGCACTTTTGGTTCGTCTTGTTCAGTTTTCAAAGGTCTTTGCCTCTCAAGAGACAACCTCTATATTCTAGCAAATAATCAACTACTTGTCAACTACTTTTTTGCTAGAATGGCATTTACTCAATGCTATACCGGCGGCCGGGGTCGAACCGGCACGTCCGTGAGGACACTGGATTTTGAGTCCAGCGCGTCTGCCAATTCCGCCACGCCGGCATAAAGTAAACTGGGGTAGCTGGATTCGAACCAACGCATGAGGGAGTCAAAGTCCCTTGCCTTACCGCTTGGCTATACCCCAAAATAAAAAGGCGAGTGATGGGGATCGAACCCACGCATGCCAGAGCCACAATCTGGTGTGTTAACCACTTCACCACACCCGCCATATCTTCTTACACGGGCAGTAGGAATTGAACCCACACTGAAGGTTTTGGAGACCTTAGTTCTACCTTTAAACTATGCCCGTAATATGGAAGGGGAGGGATTCGAACCCCCGAACCCGAAGGAGCGGATTTACAGTCCGCCGCGTTTAGCCTCTTCGCTACCCTTCCATGATTTATATTTTATGGCGCGAGACGGAATCGAACCGCCGACACATGGAGCTTCAATCCATTGCTCTACCAACTGAGCTACCGAGCCTACTTCTTCTAATAGAAATTGCGGGAGCAGGATTTGAACCTACGACCTTCGGGTTATGAGCCCGACGAGCTACCTAGCTGCTCCATCCCGCGATAGTAAAATCAAGGAGGATGTGGGATTCGAACCCACGCACGCTTTTACACGCCTGACGGTTTTCAAGACCGTTCCCTTCAGCCGGACTTGGGTAATCCTCCGTAAAATAAAAATAGTCCGTACGGGATTCGAACCCGTGTTACCGCCGTGAAAAGGCGGTGTCTTAACCCCTTGACCAACGGACCATTCTATATGGGCACGAGTGGACTCGAACCACCGACCTCACGCTTATCAGGCGTGCGCTCTAACCACCTGAGCTACGCGCCCAAGCTAATTGCTTGGCTTACTATAAAGTAAAGCGGGTGACGAGAATCGAACTCGCGACAACAGCTTGGAAGGCTGTAGTTTTACCACTAAACTACACCCGCTTATATGTTATATGGGAGTTAACGGGATCGAACCGCTGACCCTCTGCTTGTAAGGCAGATGCTCTCCCAGCTGAGCTAAACTCCCCTTTGCTAAGCGACTTCCCTATCTAACAGGGGGCAACCCCCAACTACATCAGGCGTACTAGGGCTTAACTACTGTGTTCGGCATGGGAACAGGTGTATCTCCTAGGCTATCGTCACTTAACTACGAGTATT
>NZ_JADNQT010000039.1 GCF_015594605.1 Streptococcus sp. HF-1907
GGGTTAGTTCAACTCATCAGACAAGTAATGAATACCCAAATCTCTCCTGATACCATCGTTATCATGGACAGTTTTCCCTTACCACTATGTCAACCAGTCTGTAACTATAGAACACGTATTTTTGATGGCTTGGCAGATACTGGTTACAATGCTTCCAAACAACTGTGGTTCTATGGTTTCAAGGTTCATATGCTGGTCACCCTATCAGGCTATATTCTGAACTACGTTGTGACACCAGCATCTGTTCACGATATTAGAGCCGTTGAGGACTTACTGGAAAACTGCCATCACTCTTACATTTTGGCTGATTTGGGCTATCTTAGTCGCGAGCTTAGAAATAGTTTGGAGCAAAAAGGTTATCATCTTTGGACTCCCTTACGTCAAAAGATGGCAGGGGCTAAGCAACATAATCATTGGAAACTATAGGCGATGAGACGCACCCTTGAGACACGTTTTTCAGAACTTTGTACGCTTTTCGATATGGAACAAACACTAGCTAGAGGAAAAACAGGATTGCAATTGAGGATAGAGCAAATCGTATTAGCTTATAATTTAAGATATTTTGAAATTAACTAGCACCACGAGTAAACATTATAATTACTCATCAGAGACAAACTCTTTGGGGCTAAGCATGCCTTTCTTTTCACGAGGTCTAGTATATGGGAATATTAGCATGATTCCTTGTGAGAGAAGGAAATGTGCAATATTTGGTGTTTTATAACCAGAATCGACGATAAGATAATTGGGAACTAAGCCCTTGATAAGCATAGTGTCAGTCCATTTACTGATGATAACTTCATAAAATGGATAAAAGACAGTTGTTACAAGGAAACAGTCAGGTAATCAAACGATTGACAATTTAGTAAGTATATCTTGAACTGATAATGAAATCGACATTTCAAACACATTGTAGCCTTTTCTACGCTGTGTTTTTTATAAAAAAATAAAGTTCGTCTATAACTCTTTTG
>NZ_JADNQT010000003.1 GCF_015594605.1 Streptococcus sp. HF-1907
TCCATAAGGTCTTCCTAATGAGTTGTTTAGTCGCTTTTCATTATAAGTCTTATGGAGCTTTTTTGATACACTGAAAAAGCTCCATAATCTCCGTAGTAGATTTACCCACTACAGAAATTATAGAGCCAGAATTGACAGATGCGATAGAAATGACGTTGTGACTTAATGCCTAGTTCAACTTGCAAGAGAAGCAAGACTAATAGAGATTGGTCTGAAACCTTAGATAGGTTAACATTTCGACGATGTTTGAAAGATTCAGGACAGTAATTCCTATACAGCTGATGGCATATTTTTGATAATTGCTTAATATTCCATTGTAAGTGATAGGATTTAGCGGTATACTGTAAGTGGCTCATTGGGACGTCCTCTCTGTTTGTTTAGTCACTTACAGTATAGTCCTTTTGGGCTTTTTATGGTATTCTGAAATTAACTAGCACCACGGGTATACTTTGTTTTTTTAGAACCACTAGTCTTTCTCTTGTTATCAGTTTTATTCTGGCGATTGCACTGGCATCTATTATTTTACGAACAATTGAGCTTGTTCGTAAGCAAACAGAAATTGTCAGCTTTAAGGACTCTCTTCGTGGCTTTCAAAGTGATTTAATCGGGAAAGTCTTTGTAACAGTGCTTGTCAATCACTCCTACTTTTCCTGTGGCGCTTAATATGGACACTGTCTATCACAGTTTTTATCGTTGGAGTATTCATCTATGTATTGATGTGGTTTATTGTAGCAATCAATGGCGGAATTGAATACTGGGGCAGCATAGTCAGCCAATCTTTTGATCAACTCCCTAATACATTTAACAGCGATTACCTTTTCAGCAACGGGTTGCTTGCCGTAGCAATCATTGCAATTGTTGTTAGTATTCCGTTCGCCATTATTGGGTTATCTATCTACCTGCCTAAATGTTATGCTTATTCTCAAACAGAGTGGGTACTTTACGATCAGATTGCCGAGGGACGTTATGCAGGGCCGCTTGGAGTTATTCACGAAAGTAAATCATTGATGAAAGGCTACAAGTGGAAACGGTTCAAATTGGATTTCAGTTTTATCGGTTGGTATATCCTGACCGGGCTGACCTTAGGTTTAGTAGGAATTTATGTTATTCCTTATCAGACGCTTGCTGCAACTGTTTTTTACGAAGAATTACGTTCAACAAAAGAATGGAACCTGCACTTGAGTCTAGCAATGATCATTCAACAATGGATCATGCAGTTGTTCAATAAAACAAAGAGGTTACTTTGTAACCTCTTTTATCGTTCTATCTGCTGACATATCTGCTCAAAAGCTTGTTCCAAAGTCACGTCATCTGTAAAAAGGATTTCCTCTTTCCAACCGAGAACGTCTTTGTCAAGCCACCAACGCCTCATGTCAGCAGGGCCAAATTCAGCTACTTTTGAACGTGTTGCATGCCGACGAACTGTTTCCTCAAAAGACAAGTCGTAGTAATATGCTAAAACCTTGTTATCAAAAAGCCGACGCAAGCACTCTAGCATATCACCGTAAATATTCGTTTCGTAAAATCCTTCTAAAATAACCAACAAATCATGCCCGTATCCATAATGTGCAATCGTTTCTGTTAGAAAAATAGATAAGTTATCTGGTTCCCCCTTTTCCTTTAGCATCTCACGCCGGACAAGATCCTGTGAAATCACAAGCGTCCCACGACCAAAATGATTTTGTAATTTTTTAGCTAGGCTGGTTTTCCCAGAGCCGGAATTCCCCCGAATGATGACTAGTTGCGCCATTAGTCAATCTCCTTCACCAGACGATTGTACTCACGCTTGATGCAACGGTTCATAACGATATGATCACAACCTGCCACCCTCAAAAGCTCTTCCGCCTCTTGACTTTGAAGTCCCAACTGCGCCCAAAAAATCTTAGCATCTGTCTCAATAAAATCACGCGCCACACCCGGTAAAAATTCGCTCCGCCGAAAGACATTGACAATATCCACGGAAACAGGAATATCTTGTAAACGCGCATAAGCCGTCTCGCCTAAAATCTTTTGACCCACTAACTTGGGATTGACCGGAATGATCTGATAACCCAGCTCCTGCATGACCCTTGAAATACGATTGCTAGTCGTTTCTTCGCGGTCAGAAAGTCCAACTACTGCAATCACTTTACTCGTCTCCAAATAGGTCTGAATCATGTAATCACTAGGATTTTGAAATTCGTACATAAAACACCTCACTTATTTCCTTATGACCAGTATAGCATTTTTTGAAAAAGGAGGTAAAGATTGGAGCTGGGATTTTTTTAGTAACGAATCAGCAAATAGAACCGCTATCTATGATATAATGGTTAAATAGATAAAAATATAATAATCTTACCAGCGACAAAAATAACTGCTAACATCAAAGGAATATAATGAAAAAATTTTTTAATTTATTGACAAACTTAACGATTATAGCCGGTATCCTCATCATCAGTTACCCTGTTATTAGCCAAATTTATTACAATTACCAGACCAAACAAGAGGTTAAGGACTTTGATTCGTCTGCACAAAAATTAACTTCTGAAGACGTGACGGAACGGATAAAACTAGCTACTGCTTACAACCGCTCTTTACAAAATTTGACAGTAACGGATCCCTATACCAAAGAAGAAAACGCTAAGGGGCAGGCAGAATATGCTCGAATGCTGACGGTTCATGAAAAAATAGGTAGAATTTCCATTCCCAAAATTGATGTTGACTTACCAATCTATGCCGGTTCAAGCGAAGAAGTTTTACAAAAAGGGGTGGGACACCTTGAAGGAACCAGTTTGCCGATTGGCGGTCAGAACACCCACACTGTTCTAACTGCCCACACGGGCTTGCCTAACAACCGCCTTTTCACTGACTTGGATAAAATGAAGGTGGGTGATAAGTTTTTCATTCAAAATATCGCTGAAACACTTGCCTACGAGGTTGATTCCATAACGGTGATTGAACCGACTCAATTTGATTCCTTAAATATCGTACCTGACAAAGACTATGTGACTTTGCTGACTTGTACTCCTTATATGATCAATTCACACCGTTTACTTGTGCGAGGCCACCGTATCCCTTACAAACCAAGTGAAGAAAAAGTGAAAAGTCCGATTAGTCATATCTCTATTCCACCGCTTTATCTAGTCGTTTTCGCAATTCTATTCCTCATTTTCATTATTTTGGCTTGGAATAAGTGGAAATCGAAAAAAGCATAGAAAGAACTATCATGTCAAGAAAAAAGAAAAACAAAAAATGGTTACAACTAACCTATAAGATACTTACCATTCTGGGTTGCTTGATGATCTGTTATCCCTTTGTCAGTCAGATTTATTACCAATATGTGACTATGCAGGAAACAAAGCAATTTGACGACGAGAAAGGTAAATTAGTTGATCAAGATGTTGAAAAACGCATTGAACTCGCTAAAGCCTATAACAGCACCTTGTCCCCAGAAAAAATAGGAGACTCTTTCTCAAGCAGAAAAAAAGAGGAAGGTGTAGCCGAATATGCTCGCATGTTGCAACTGCATGAAAAGATCGGCTATGTCACTATCCCTTCTATCAATCAAAAAATTCCCATCCGAGCAGGTTCATCTGAGAATGTCTTGCAAAATGGAGCAGGCCACTTAGAAGGAACTAGCCTCCCTGTCGGTGGAGTTAGCACCCATACGGTCATCACCGCCCACAGGGGACTGCCCACAGCCAGACTTTTCACTGACCTGAATAAGGTGAAGGTTGGAGATGTCTTTTACATCACTAATATCAAGGAAACCTTGGCTTATCAGGTGGATAAGATTTTAACCGTTGAGCCCACTGATTTCAAACCAATACTGGTTAAAGGGGGCGAAGATCGTGCCACTCTTTTGACTTGCACGCCTTATATGATCAATTCTCATCGCCTACTCGTTCAAGGCAAGCGCATTCCTTTCCACGAAGCTGAAAAGAAGGAAAAAACAAAAATTGACTTTTTTGCCCAATACAAATGGTTTATCCTTCTTGCTGCTGGACTCGTCCTTCTACTCATAGGCTTTCTGCTCTTTAAAATGTTAAGAAAGAAAGGAAAAGAAACATCACTTTCATGAAAAAGAAAAAACAATTACTTGGGCTGAGCCTTCTATTAATTGGAATTGCGCTCTTCCTCTTTCCTTTTTTATCTATGATTAAAGAGGACATTTGGCAATCTCGTGCCCAGCGCACCTATCAGCAGACCAGCGAAAAAACATTCCAAAAACAACGAACAGCTGTGGAACAAACCACCGTCACCGGAGCTATCCAAGATATTTTCCTAACAAAAAAAGATACTGATACCAAGCAAAAAACGCCCTACTCAGATCTGCTAGATACCAATCAAGTCGCCGGACGCATGAGCATCCCTGCTTTGGGACAACAATTCGACCTCTATCTTGACGCCGACTATGATAAACTCCTAAAGGGAGTAGCCACCCTTGTCGGAACATCTGCTCCTCTGGGTATAAAAGGGCAGCGACCGATTATTGCAGGACATAGAATTAATTATAATGGCATGTCTTTCTACTTTCTCCCCTCTCTCAAAAAAGGAGATAAAATTTATTTCTATATTCTTGGAAAAAATCTAGAATACGAAGTGACCGATAGCGAGGTCATCGATGAATACGAAAGCGAAAAACTCAAACCGATTGAAAACGAGGATATGGTCACACTCATGACCTGTGTGAACGAACCAAGCTATGACAAACGGCTCCTTGTCAATGCAAAAAGAGTTGTTTCAGATAGTGAAAAAAAGCAAAACGTATCTGCTAATCCCTTGATTTCCTTTGTTAGCAACCAACATATCAAACTTGGTTTCAAATTACAAAGGCTTACCCCTTATTTGATTGTGATTGTCGGAACAGCGATTTTTCTCTTTTTCACCAAGCGACTATGGAATATCATAAAAAAACACTGATGAATCAGTGTTTTTTCTCGCTTTTATAAAGCTTATATCCTAGTCCGATTAAAACGATTGCAATTCCTAAAAACCAATAAATGGCTAAGGTCCCCGTTTTGATAATCGGTGTTCTTGGTGATGTCGGTGTTCTTGGTGATGTCGGTGTTCTTGGTGATGTCGGTGTTCTTGGTGATGTCGGTGGCACCAGAGTATTGGTAATCACAATACCAGTTTTATCTGTCATGTTTTTATAAGTCGCTGTATAGCCATTAGGAACATCTTCTTCAGCTGTGTAGGTGTAATCTTTCCCTGCCGCATCTGCTTTTTCCAAGTTCATAAAGGTATGTTCCCAGTTATTGCTGTCACTCAGCTCAATTTCATCAATGACTTGCCCATTTTGTTTGAGATGAACAGTGATACTATTTAACTTTTTACCTTTCCATTCTTTCTGAACTTTAAAGCTGGTCTTGTCTTCTCTCTGCTTTAAAACCTGTTTGGGATAGACATGGACAGCGTCATTTCCTACCGTAAAATAGCTACCGTCGGGTTTGGTCACAGGCAATTCCACTTCTAATGGAACAGGCGTCGCATCACCCAACATCTGATTTCCTGCCAGCTTTGTTTTTTCTTTATTGACAACAATATAGTATTTCCCAGCCTTTAAACCACTAAAGATGAGCCGACCGCCATTTTCAGTTATCTTGGTTTGAACAAGCTCTCCATCCGCCTTATCCTTGTGAATATCAAAGGCAACGCCATCAATGGTTGAAGCTCCACTACCAAAATAATTCTCAATGTCTAAAGGCTGTCCAGAATAGCTATCTTTTCCTCCACCTTTAGGCCAACCATTCAAATCTTTTAACTTAACCAAGGTTAACACAATATCGTAGGTTGCATCTGATGAGGCTTGATTTTCCTGAGATGAGACGGTTGTAAATGGCCGCAAAGTTACCAAAATAACAATGACCGTAAGTATGGATAGCAGACTGCTCAATATTCTTTTTCTTGTCATAGTATCCTCCTAAAACATAGCACTTGCACTCTTCACTAGGATATTCAACTCTTTTAAATACCCTAGTGAAGAGGTAAGGATTGTCCTTACTTCTTCATTTTATTACTTAGCTGAACGACGTTTCGCAATGAAACCTAAACCAACAACCAAGACACCCGCTGCAATCACGAGAGCTGAACCGATACCACCCGTTTGTGGGATAGTGACTTTGTTGTTGTTTACTTGGTTAACTTTACCAGTGTAAGTTGTTGATGAGATAGTGAACTCAACTGGTTGTTGCAACAAAGCGTAACCTTTTGGTGCTTCAACTTCGACCAAATTGTAATTAGTTTCACCAGTGGTGTTGTCATTTCCTTTTTTACCATAAGGAAGACCTTTAACTTCAAAAGTACCATCAGTTGCTGAAGTGAAGACAGTTGCATCTGCTTTATTAGCAACCCACTCATTTTTAGCAGGAGTTGTTCCTGATGCAGCTGTTTGTTTCAAATACTTGTCGCCAGCTTCATTTGTAACAACAAACTTAGCCCCTGCAAGTTTAGCTGATGTCGCTTTGTCAACTTTTTCAAACTTAGCACCACCAGTGTGGAGTTCTGGTTTTTCATTAGGTTTAACTTCTTTTGTTAAATCTGGATTAGTACCATAAGTCAACTTAACATCATTGGGGTTGGCTGCACCCATAACTGCTTCTTCATTGATGACTGCGTCATAAGTGATGGTAATAACATCTTTTGGATTTAATGTTTTGATGTAATCTTCTTTGAAGGCAATGCTGATTGCTGCTGCTTTGGTACCAACTGCAGCTGTACCATCAGTTGAATAGTTAGAAGGATCTACAACAGTGCCACCTTTTTTGACAACAAGGTTACCTGTGTAAGTCAAACCTGCTGAGAATTTATCGGTGAATGTTAACTTCTTATAGTCTTTAATACCTTCTGGCATTGTAGAAGTGACCTTGAAGGTCTTAGTTTCACCAATAAGAGCAGTATCATGTTTAGCATCTTCGCTAACGACTTTGTCAATACTTGGTTTGTCAACTGTATTCTTTGGATAAACATAGAGGGCATTATCTCCAGTTGTAAATGTTCCACCTTCAGCTTTATAAACTGGAAGTTCAACAACAACTGGTACAGCCTTTGAGTTAGCAAGTTCTTCTTTTCCAGCAATCGTTGATTTTGTCTTGTCTTCAACGATGATGTACTTACCTTCTCTAAGACCTTTAAAAGTAATTTGACCCTTAGAGTCAGTTTGTCCTTCAACGACAGTACCTTGTGCGGCTGCACCGATATGATCTGCTGCAGAATCACTGTATTGGTAAACTTTGAAGAATACTCCTGAAAGGGTATCTTCTGTACCAAAGTAAGTGCCGCTGTCTAACTTAGCACCAGTGTAAGAGTCTTTTCCTTCACCTTTAGGGAAGTTCTTCAAACTATCTTCTGACAATTTGACCTTAGTCAAAACAATGTCATAAGTTTGCTCTGTTGTTGCGAATGCTGTTACAGTTCCTAATGATGAGAAAATCATCGCTAGGGCTGCAAGAGCAGTGAATAGAAAATATGAAAGTTTTTTCATATTATTTTCCTCCTAAAAACCTTTTTGTTTTTTGCATATAATATATAATTACTGCCGTAAATAATGAAATAATACCTAGCACGAGATATGGTAAGATACCCAAACCACCTGTTGATGGATAAACTGGATTGACCTTATTCTTGACGGTTAAGGTATGTGACTTACTAATTTCGGAATCTGAGAAAGTGACTTTCTTTTGATTTGGGTCACTAGTCTCTAGATAGCCTTGTGGAACAACCTCTTCAATGTAGTAGGTGTAGTACTTACCAGTGGTCTTATCCTTAGGTGGGTAGCGTTTTGTAGCTTCCCAGAGATATGGAGCAGTTGCCGTCCGTTCTAACTGAATCGTTTCAACAAGCTCCCCATTTTGAGTTTGTCCATCCGTTGTCCGATACAACTTAACCTCTAGTTTCTTAGGTAGCTGGTCATTTGTAATCTGATTGCCGTCCTTGTCATACCAGAGCTTCTGGATCTTGATTGACGGATACCTCGTGTTGGTGATGACAAAGCCATTCCGAGCGTCACCGCTATAGTCGACATCATATCCAGACGGAATCACCTTTTCTCTGACCACGTACTTAAAGTCGGTGATTTTCTTCTCTGCTGCTTCTTTTTGTAATAATTTAGCGGCAGATTCTTCATCTGGTAGTGGACTAAAGGTATCTTTCCAGTTATTGCTTCCAGAGAGCTCTTTTTCTTCTTTAAGCTCTTCTTTTACAACACCATCTTCCTTCCAAGTAGCGTAGAGCTGTGCCGTTATTTTAGAATGTGTTGTTTCAGAGTCACGCCACTTCTTCTCAACCGGAATGGTAATCCGCTTGTTGACTTTATTGGTAACTACATTAGATTCACCAAATCGGGGATCGTTATTGTATTTTACTTGGAAAGTATTAACAGCCGTCTTGCCACCAATATTATTATCCTTGTCATAAGCCGGAGCTTTCATATTCAGGATTGCATGCAAAATGGTGTACTTATGAATGACCGTTGTTGGTTTAGAAACAATCTTGATTGCTGTTACTTTTTCGTAGTCGGTTGGACTTGTTGTCCAATGTGAACTATTTACCTCTGTGTCAGCATTCATGGTTGGATATTTATCCGTTCGATAGTAAATATCAAAATCTGCCGTCTTATCTTCATCACCGACTTTCACAGTGATTGGGCCTGTCAGGGTGTTTGAAAAGGCAGATTCGGCACCACCCGCTGTCGTTCGATCGCTGTCTCCAACATGAGGAAGAACATCGTAGATTTCTACTCTTGTCAGATCACGATCGTAGTAATTTCGCACTTGCAGGTCATATTGGAAATGTCCCGAAGTGGAAGTTAACCCACCGTACTCTGTTTCAATACCGTCTTTACTGAAGTCTCGACCATAATATTGATGCCCACCTTCAACCAGTGGTTCTGTGCTACGGATCATCTTAACACTCTGCAGACTTTCTGTTACATTCCCTATAACCTTTGAAGTAGCCTTTACGACCTTGTCCTTAGTGTCACCATTCATATTGATGTCTCTTTCGTCATCCACAATCTGGTTTGAATCGGAATGAATGGCATCTGGGAACGGTTGACCATTGTCTTGGTAGAAATAAAGTTCATTCGTGTTATTGAAAGTTGGGGTCTCTGCCTTACTAGGGATAATGTCACTATTGATTTTTAATCCCTTTAGTTTGAAAGCATAACCTGTCCCGTTATTTAAGTCTTTTACCAGACCTGATTTTAATTTGATTTTGATTGCTGTCCGACCACTACCATTGTAGTTTTCAATGACTGAAAATTTATCAATCATGTCCAGATTTGCTAGCCCAATTGCTTCGAGCATATCTTCCGCTTTTGTTTTGTCTACACCTGGTGCAATACTAACCCCTTTAGGAAGAAGATCAACAAGCGTTGGATTCTTTAGGTAGCGTGCTTTAGAAAGCTGTTCAAAATTCAATCCCAATAGGAAGAAGACTGATTCTCCCTCAATACCTGAAGTTTGTCCATCTGTATTCTTTGATAGACGAATCTTTTCTACAAATGGTACAAACTGTTTGTTCCATTCATCGGATATATTAATTGGAACATCTTGATTTTGAGAGTTTTTCACTTTAGCTTTAAGGCCGACCACATTTTTTATATCCTTTGCAGCAGAATAAGGAACATGATAAGGGTCTTTAAAAGCCATATAGACGAAACCATCAATGTACTTTCCAACTGGTAATTCATAGCCCTTAATAAAGTGGATGGTTATTTTAGTATATTTTGGAGTAACCGCCGGTACTGCTGCTTCCGTTAACTCACCATTTCGGATCTTTTCAGCCGCAGTATTTAGTTCGTCTTGTGCATCCTTATTAATTTGATCACCCGGAGCAAAAGTGTCATAAGTTCCATCGCTCTTATAGGCACGTATTTCCATCTTATCATTGATAGGTTTACTATTTGAGCCTTGTCTTTCAAAGAAAGAATCAACACTAGTGAAATACAGTCTTGAGTCAAACTTGCTGGCATCTTCAACCAGAGTGATCTCTTGCATCGGTTTTGATAGCTTGTTTTCTACCTTGACTGTATAGTCTAGTCGCTGTGCGTAAAGTCCAGCTACATCGTGTTGCACCGTCTGGTGTTCTGTCCTCTTGGAAAGAAGCCCCGTCCCACTGAAATCATCTGCAATGAGATTAAAAGTTATATCGTCACTATTTTTATATTCTTCATTTGGCGATGGATTGAAAGGAGTTGCTGTGATATCCGCCTTATTTGTAAAATTAGGTTTGTTGTTGCCGTCTTTGTACTTAGCATCTGGAAAAGATAGGTACAACATAGCCTTACTGACGTCAATATTGTGACGGAAGTCCGTATCAAATTCACTTTCTAAGAATTCCTTTGTATATGTCACTGTGCCAGTGCTACTATCGTAAGTCCAGCCAGGATTAAGGGCTTGGTCAAATTTAGCAGTAACCTTTTGACCCTGACTATTCGTATAAGTCGGTAGCGTATCCTTGATGACGACTTTTTTCATCATCCGCTGCTGACCTGAATTTGCCTGTACTTGATATGTGAAACTGAACGGTATAGGCTCTGCACCGGTTTCAGAAATTCTAGTCGGATCTTCTGTCTTAGCTGTTCCTCCGTAGAGAAGCTGACCATCTTCGCTACTAGTAGCAACTACCTTTGTTAGGTTCATATTTGGATAAGTTGGAGTATACTCCTTATCATCGCCTGTATATAAAACTGTGCCATCTTTACTCTTAAGAGTAACCTTTGGTTGTAGCTTATAGTCTTTTGGAACTAACCCGTTTGTAAAGCTAAAAACATAAGGTATGCTAATCTTGGTTGTTGATGTAATGGAATTGAAACGAATACGATAAATCGTCTTCCCATTTTCCACTACTTTTTCTGCACTTTTGATTAGAGTGATACCTTCGGTCGGAACTGTAAAGTTATCTAGATAAGCATCTGTGTTCAGCACCTTACCGCCCTGATATAGAGTGGTTGGCATTTCAATATCTAGATAAGGTTCTTCTATGTCTGAGGTTAAACTAGTTCCATCAATATCCACATAAGTGGTAATCTGTTCATCTGTACGATAAGCCGTATTTGCATTTGGCTTTATCGTGACAGTTGGAACTGTTGCCGTCGGTGTAGGAGGAGGGCCTGGTGGTAATGCATCGTCATCATCTTCTGATGTAGTCGCAGCTGGAGTTGTTTGACTCGTTGAGCTGCTACTTTCTTGACTAGAACTACTAGGGGTTTCCTGACTCTTATTGACAGTGCTTTTCTGAGTTTCACTACTTGTACTTTCCGAGCCTTCTTTTTTGGCAGTTTCAGCAGGATTACTTACCAGAGCAGAAGACGGGCTGGTCTGTTCTTGTGCGAAGGCAAGAGAAACACCACTCACTCCTTGTAAAATTGTGTTCATAAGTAGAATTAGAACTAAAAATATACTGCCTTTTTTCTTCATTGCCTCTCCTTTTCTAAATTTATTTCACATTTCGGACGAAATTTAATATATATATACTCGTGGTGCTAGTTAATTTCAAAATATCTTAAATTATAAGCTAATACGATTTGCTCTATCCTCAATTGCAATCCTGTTTTTGCTCTAGCTAGTGTTTGCTCCATATCGAAAAGGGTACAAAGTTCTGAAAAACGTGTCTCAATAGTCTTCCTCATAGCCATTAGTTTCCAATGATTATGTTGCTTAGCTCCTGCCATGTTTCGACGTAAAGGAGTCCATAGATGATAGCCTTTTTGAACCAAATGATCTTTAAGATCCCTACTGAGGTAGCCTAAGTCTGCCAAAATATAAGCTTGTCGGCAAATTTCCAGTAAGTCCTCAACGGCTCTAATATCGTGAACAGATGCTGGGGTCACAAGATAGTTCAGAATATAGCCTGATAGGGTGACCAGCATATGAACTTTGAACCCATAGAACCATAGATTCTTGGAGGCATTATAACCAATGTCTGCCAAGCCATTAAAAATACGTGTTCTATAGTTACGGACTGGTTGGCATAGTGGTAAGGGAAAACTATCTATGATAACAATGGTATCAGGAGAGATTTGGTTATTCATTTCTAATTCATTAATTTTTTTGCGACAAATATTTTGTAGACTCGCCTCCCTTAACAAAACAGTTAACTCTAACTCTGGCTCTTTAAAATATGCAAGTCTGTGCAACAAATACTTACAGAAAATAATTAGATCTTTCAAATTAAAAAATTACTATATTAAGTATACATTAAAACGGAAACAATTTCAAGATATCAATGAAAAAAAAACAGGGGTCTTTTGTTCACATTTCGTCATATTAGTAACGCTAAAGTCATCATACTTACCTTATGATAAGAAAAACACCCAAACAGTTCCTACTTATGGATCTACCCGTGGTGCTAGTTAATTTCAGAATACCATAAAAAGCCCAAAAGGACTATACTGTAAGTGACTAAACAAACAGAGAGGACGTCCCAATGAGCCACTTACAGTATACCGCTAAATCCCATCACTTACAATGGAATTTGAAGCAATTATCAAAAATATGCCATCAGCTGTATAGGAATTACTGTCCTGAATCTTTCAAACATCGTCGAAAGGTTAACCTATCCAAGGTTTCAGACCAATCTCTATTAGTCTTGCTTCTCTTGCAAGCTGAACTAGGCATTAAGTCACAACGTCATTTCTATCGTATCTGTCAACTCTTTCCTTGTGGTCATCTCCTTGAAAGAAGTCGTTTTAACCGGCGGGCACGACAGATAATTTGGTTAGTTCAACTCATCAGACAAGCAATGAATACCCAAATCTCTCCTGATACCATTGTTATCATAGATAGTTTTCCCTTACCACTTTGTCAACCTGTCCGTAATTATAGAACACGTATTTTTAATGGCTTGGCAGACATTGGTTATAATGCCTCCAAGAATCTATGGTTCTATGGGTTCAAAGTTCATATGCTGGTCACCCTATCAGGCTATATTCTGAACTATCTTGTGACACCAGCATCTGTTCACGATATTAGAGCCGTTGAGGACTTACTGGAAAACTGCCATCACTCTTACATTTTGGCTGATTTGGGCTATCTTAGTCGCGAGCTTAGAAATAGTTTGGAGCAAAAAGGTTATCATCATTGGACTCCCTTGCGTCAAAATATGGCAGGGGCTAAGCAACATAATCATTGGAAACTGATGGCTATGAGAAGGACTATTGAGACACGTTTTTCAGAACTTTGTACGCTTTTCGATATGGAACAAACACTAGCTAGAGGAAAAACAGGATTACAATTGAGGATAGAGCAAATCGTATTAGCTTATAATTTAAGATATTTTGAAATTAACTAGCACCACGGGTATTCGATATATTTTTTAATATTTTATTCTCCTTAAAATTGAATACTATAAAATTATAATCACCAATAGCATTTTATCTCAACATCTTCTTATTTCGATAAACATCATCAAAATATTACTACTAGCTGTCTTATTCCTTTTATAATGACGGATATATCACCCATAAACATCTTTTATATTAAGATTCTGATAGGGAATCAGATTGTTTTAGCACTGATATTTCTTATCGTCACCCCTTTAAACCATAACTTTCTATAAAGCTTTACGACAGTAAAGAAAAAACCAAACAAGTTTGACCTGTTTGGCTGTCATCTAATGCTAAATGTCCCCATCTAGTCTTACTTTTGTGTAAAAGCTTCTGGTTGACCGGTGTATTTTGCCCAAGTTTTATCGAGAAACTGATCGTTAATAGTGTAAGTTGGTGTAGTTTGCTTGTTAGACAGGAATGGATTGACATATTTGTCCATAGCTAGCCAGCCGTTCCAGCCGAGGTGGATGGTATCTTGCATGAAGTAAGACTTATCCCCTTCTTCTGACAAGTCAGCAATGTGGGTGAAGCCTTGGCTCTGCAATTGATACTTAATCTTAGCCACCGCTTTTCGGTACATGCTTTGGCTGAGGCCTGTATAGGACGCCCACTTGCTATTGACAGGCGGAATGACAAAGAGAACATTGGTATTGTTCTTGGCAAATTCCTTGAGAACCAGCTGCAAATCGCTATATTCCGAAGAAGAAAGGTAGTTAAATTGCTTTTGCGAATCAGCCAATTTCGTCAGGTTGCTTGCCACACGGCGACTGTAAAAATCATTCTTGATTCCAAAGCGATTATTGCTTGACTCTTTCTTACCTTGGGCTGTCGCCAGTTGCATCAAGCTATCGTATGAAAACTGCTTGGGTAGAGAGGCTGCTTGGTTGCCAATTTTACTCTTATAAGAGAGGCTGACTGAGAATTTATCAAACAAACTATCTTCCTTGGCAATCAAGCTTGACTGGAAGGATAACTGCGCTTTATCAAGGCTTGACAAGGCCTGACCCTTAGCAATTTTTTTCACCATTCCCTTAAGAGGAACCTGAGGATAAAGTTTCAAAAGGCGTTTGGCCGCATAGCGGTCATAGGCAGAGCTAGTAGCTGACTTCAAGAAGGCGACCAGTTCTCCATTACTAAAGTAAGACTGGAAGGCGCCTTTATTAGCACCCGCCTTGGTAAACCATTGCGGTGATACAAAATAGATAGCTTTCTTATTCTGCATAGCTGACGACACCTGATTCATACTGAAAAAATGCGTCATAGAAGCTGCACCCTTTTGCCCCAAAAGAAATGGCGTGTAGTTACGGTTGTAGGCTTCTGCTAGGACTGACGGGTGAAAGGCATCCATACGCGACCATTCGCTAGAACCAAAGAAAGGCACAAAGTTTTGCTTGTTGTCAGTGAGCGCACGCTCTTTTTTCAGTTTACTTTTAAAAACTTGCTTAGAAAGAGAGACGGCATCTGACTTCTCCGTTTTTAACTTATGCTGAATGCTTGTCGGTGTTAAGGCAAGCACTGGGACCACTAGAAGTGCTGCGCAGACGACTGGTCCCAAAATCTGCCAGAGACGTTTACGCATTGCGAAGCTCCGTTACACCTTCGATGATTTTGTTAGCTGTGTTCCAGTCATCGCGACCAAATTCTGACACTGGGATGTTGATGTCAAAGTGACCTTCCAATTCAACGATGAGTTCAACTGTTCCCATGCTGTCAAGCACACCAGCATCAAACAAATCTTCATCCATCATGCCTGAAACGTCTTCCATGAAAAGGTCGTCAATAATTTCTAATACTTCTGCTTTAATGTCCATTTTTGTTTTTCTCCTGTTTAATTATTTTTTTGCATACTTTTCTTAGATGGTGCGGACGCAAGCAGCCTCCTGACGGAATCTCATTGCTAAATTTTGAGCCGAAGTCTCAAAATTTCTGTACTTATTGGAGCAAGCTCCAATAAGTAGCCCACCATGGCGAAAAGTATTTTGTTTGTGCTCACTTCGTTCGCTAGTCGGTTATTTTATTTACTATAAATCTCTACTTAGGTACTTTTGGGAACCAGAGTTGGTCTAGGAAGCCTGAGAAGAGGAGGAAGGAAACCATGACCACATTGAAGGTGATGAAGATTCCCAAGGCCTTTGTCCAGTTGTTGTCTGGTAGGGGTTCTTGACCTGCTTTTTTGCGTTCCTTGTTGATTGTTTTCTTCTTGCGTGTCCAAGCGTCATTGATGACAAGACCAACCCCATGGAAAAGTCCGTAGGCGATATAATACCAGGTCACCCCATGCCAGAATCCCATGACTAGCATGTTAATGATGTAAGCGACGCTTGATGTGGTGTTACGATTTTTGAAAACCTTGTGTTTAACCAGCAGTTTCACCAATCTCATAAAGACAAAGTCTCGGAACCAGAAGGACAAACTCATATGCCAACGATTCCAAAATTCCTTCAAGTCTCGAGATTTAAAGGGTTTATCAAAGTTGATTGGGCTCTTAATTCCCATGAGGTTGGAAATAGCTAGCGCAAACATAGAATAACCGGCAAAGTCAAAGAAAAGGTCAAAACCGAAAGTATACATGACACCAATTGTCGGCAAGTTCATCCAGCCACCTTGCTCCAGCGCAGCTTCTTTCAAACTAGGCATCCAAACTTGGCCAAAAATGTAAGAAATGACAAACTTGTAAACAAAGCCTAACATGATGTAATGAACAGCCTGTTCTAGCATATTTAAAAGCTCATCGCGGTCTGGAATGTTATTGTAGTCTTCGTTAAAACGTCTAAAACGGTCAATGGGACCACTGGTAAAGGTTGGCAGGAAGAGCAAGAATCGCAAGCATTCCCATAAGGTAAAGTCTTTAAGCGTGCCATCTCTTAGTTCCACAATCATACCAACCGTTCGGAAGGTGATGTAGGAAATTCCCAAGAAACCAAAGAGTGAATTGTGTCCTTGAATGGCTGGTGTTACCTTAACCAAGGCTAAGGGGAAAATCGATAGGAAAGTCCACAGATAGAATACCCAACTTTGATTTGCCTTAGCTCGGTAAAACTTATAAGTCCAAATGAGGACAATCTGCCAAATAACAAAGACCAAGAGCGATGTCAGCTGGTGGGTATTTTTCCCCGTCAGCATCAAGACGACGAAGACTAGACTAAAAACTGCTTCATAAATCGGAAAGCGTCTTTTAAAGAAAAGTCCGATAAATATGGGCAAGACCCCTAACAAGAGGTAGCCAAAATACTGCGGATTCCCGTAGGCTGCCAAGTGAGGCAGATGGGCAAAGAATGCTTGCATTAGCCATTCACCTCATTCATCAAGCCCTTGATATCGATTTTTCCATTTAGTGTCAATGGCAGGTCTTCGCGATAGAAGAACTTGGATGGCATCATGTAGTCCATCATGATATCCTTCAAATCTTCTTTGATGGCCTTGGTAATATCAAGCTCACGCTCAAACTGGTCAGCCACTCCCTCTTTCAATACGACGTAGGCCAAGAGGTTCTGCACTTTATGGTCCTTATTGTAACGAGGCACTGCCACAGCTGACTTAACATAACGTGACTTGTTCAAGTTTTGTGACACATCTTCTAGTTCGATGCGGAAACCATTAAACTTAATCTGGAAGTCCATACGACCACCGTAGAGAAGCAAGCCCTCATCAGTCATGCGACCCACATCACCCGTGTGATAGGCTGGCAACCCTTGAAACTCGAAGAAGGCTTCGGCAGTTTTCTCAGGGTTGTTAAGGTAGCCTTTGGAAACGGCAGGGCCAGATACGATGATTTCACCTTGTTCGCCATTTGGAAGAATATTGCCGTCTTCGTCGATGACAAAGGTCGGTGAGTCAGCCTTGGTATAACCGATAGGGAGTCGCGTGCAAGTTGCTAACATGTCATCTGTCACAGCTACCGCTGATAAGGCAACTGTCGCTTCCGTCGGACCGTAGGCATTGATAATGCGAGCCTGTGGGAAACGCTGGCGCAATTTTTGAGCTGTCTTGACCGTCAATTCTTCCCCATCAAAGTAGAAATGGGTCAAATGTGGCAGATTTTCAGCATTAAAATCTGGTGACAAGAGCGCCATGTCTGCAAAGGATGGTGTTGAGGTCCAGATACCGATTGGCAAGGTCAAAATCGTTGCAAAGAGTTTTTTGAAATCACCGATAACTTCTTTCGGAAGCGCGAAAAGTGTTCCACCCATCGCCAAGGTTGGTGCCCAGTACATAACAGACAAGTCAAATGAATACGGTGGCTGCGCCAACATCTGCGGACGTTCTGGCACCGCAAATTCCTTATCTGTAATCATCCAGTCAGTAAAGCTCAAAAGGTTGTCATGCGAAATCTGCACTCCCTTAGGCTTACCAGTCGTTCCAGAAGTGAAAATGATGTAGTAATTGTCGTCACCTTTGACAGGGTGAGTGAGTTCATAGCTGACTTTTTCTTGGAAAATGGATTGCGCTTCTTTGAGAGTCAAGACTGGACAAGTCACATCATCAAGTGGGAAGTCACCAATAGCCACAATCAAGCTTGGCTCTGCAATTTCTACAATAGCTTCAATACGGTCAAGAGCTGAATGCTGGTCAACCGGGATATAGGCGTGTCCTGACTTGGTCAGACCAACAAAGGTCGCAAGCATTTCGTACTCTTGTCCGCCAAAGACAAGGACTGGTGATTTTTCAGGAAGTCCCATGCTGTCAATGTAACTTGCAAAGGCATCAGAATCAGCCTTGAGGTCACCGTAAGTGTGCTCCTCACCTAAAATATTATAAACAGGGAAATCAGCTTGAGTTTTAGCAAAATACTCAATTCGTTCAATCATATCTTTCAACATATCAATCCTTCCTAAAATTCGTTGTAGATGAAGTTACCTTGTCCTCGACCTAGATAACTATAACAGTAAAGTAAAATCATAAAAATAATAAAATAAGCTAGGGTTTGTAGGATGAATTTCCAACGGTCATTCATAAGAAACTCCTTTATTAGTGTACTTGGTAAGCAGGTAGTGCGATTTGGATGATGAATTGACCATCTTGCTGAGTGATGGTAATGGTCCCTTTTTCATTAGCAGTGATGGCTTTTGCGATAGATAAGCCCAAACCAAAACTTTCTGACTGGTGATGAGATGATTCTGCTTGGTAGAATCGGTTAAAGAGGTGGGGCATGATGTGCTCAGGATAAACTTCCGAAGCATTTGCGACCGTCAGCAGAACTTTTTTCTTCTCCTGCTTCAAGTCCACTGTAATCTGACTGGCATCACTGGAATGCTTAATGGCATTATCCAGCAAGATTGCAATCAACTGCTTGACCTGACCTTCGTTAGCCTGAATAGTGATGTTATTTTCAATGGTTTCTGAAATCATCTTGCCATCTTCAAAAGCTAGGCTTTCGTAATTCAGCAACATTTCCTCCAAAACCTCTGACAGGTTTATAACCGTCTTTTCTGCCTTGGCAGTGCCCGTCTCTAGGCGTGTCAATCCCAGCAGTTGTTGAACGAGACCTTCCATGCGTTTGGATTCTGATAAGATGTGCTCCAAGTAGCGGCTGTCCTGACCTTCGCTCTTCAAAACTTGAGCATTGGCGCGAATGGCAGCAATCGGTGTCTTCAATTCATGGCTGGCATCTGAGACAAATTGTTTCTCACGCTCAAGTGCATTCTGAGCAGGTTTGACAATAAAGCGAGATAGATAAAGACTGACACCTGTCAACAGCAAGAAACCAAAAATCGTAAAGGACACTTCAACCAACAGCTGGTCAAAGGTATTGCCAAACTGGTCGCTGTCAATGAAGGCAACCGTCATCTGACCATCCTTGGTTTCCTTAATGGCATAGGTGTAGCCATCCAACTGACGTTTCTTCTTCCCCTTCTTAACCATTTTAGTGACGAGACTTTCCACATCATCATTTGACAGATAGGTGTTATTCACTTGAATAGCTATATCCTTATCTGAAGAAATGGAGGCTAGCGCGATGGTCTCATCGTTAGGGATGGTCATATAATCATTTTGTGCCACCATCTTGACCAAGCGGTAATCGTTAAAATCATCCCAGTACTTGCCATAATAATTGCTCAGCGCAAAGAGAAAGGCAACGACAACGGTTAAGAGAGACATGGTGATGACGACAAATTGCTTGCGCAGGTGTGTAATCATGAACTTACCTCCCGAATAGAATAACCAGCTCCGCGAGTGGCTTTGATTTCTAGATTAGCCTCTAGAAATCGCAATTTTTTTCGTAAAAATGTGACAAACACTTCTAATTGATTGTACTCTGCTTCGTTGAGCGGTCCCCAAACCTTGACAATCAGCTGATCTTTGGACAAGATCTGATTTGGATTGCGAAGGAAGGTTTCCAGAAGTAAAAATTCTTTATTGGATAGGGAAATGTGGCGCGTTGGCGATTTTAATTCTCGGCTATCAAGATCCAAGATAAGATTGCCCATCTGTAAATGATTGGCTTGAACCGTAGTTGACTGACGACTTTGTACACGAATCCGCGCCAGCAATTCTTCCGCCTCAAAAGGCTTAGTAATATAATCATTAGCGCCTTGATCAAGGCCAAGCACCTTATCATCAAGTTGAGACTTGGCTGTCAAACAAATAATAGGCGTGTCATTCCCCATGTGACGGCTACGCTTGAGGACAGAGATGCCATCTAGCTTTGGCAACATCAAGTCCAAGAGAATCACATCGTAAATGCCAGTCAAGATACAATCTAGACCATATTCGCCATCAAAAGCCAAATCAGCTTCATAGCCAGCATTTTCAAGGATAGCCTGAATGGCCTCCGCTATGCTCTTCTCGTCTTCAATAACTAGAACTTTCATGACGACCAATTCCTTCCTGTCATATAGTTTATGCTAAAAAGATTGAAATAAGATTGAAATTTTTTAAAGTTTTTTTAAAAATGATTTTCTGCACTTGTCTCTTTGACAACAAAAAAACCAACAGACTCGAGTACCTGTTAGTTTTTATCATATCGTTGTTAGATTAAGCTGACAACACTTTACGTCCTTTACGGCGACGTGATGCAAGAACACGACGTCCGTTTTTAGTAGACATACGGTGACGGAATCCGTGTTTACGTTGACGACGGATTTTACTTGGTTGATAAGTACGTTTCACGTTGAATACCTCCTGATAGATTTTCGTATTCGTTTAGCCGGCTATTTTGATCAGTTACTAAACATACCATACTATTCTATAACAACTGGCATATCTTGTCAAGATTTTCTTTTAGAAATTGGCTGGCGCTCGGTTTAGATGTTGTCAAAGCGATTGAGCTGATAAAGGGTTACGACCATGAGCAGAGTGACCGCTATCCATAGGACAACCGCTGGCATCCATGAACCAAACCAAGAATAAGCTAGACCAAAAGCAGTTGGCCCTACCGATGCCAACAAGTAACCACCCGTCTGAACCATTCCTGATAATTGCGCGGCTTCTTGAGGCGAAGCCGTCTTCATACTGAAAGTCACCATCAAGAAATGGAAAAGTGCCCCAGCTGACGCACCAATCAAGAGGTTAACCAAAGTCCAATAGAGGACAGACGAGCTTTGAAAAAGTAAAAGCGTAACGCCTACTAAGCCAAGAAGTGTGAAACCGAGCATGACCAACTGGCGCTTGGTTTGCGATAACTTGGTGACCAAGGTAGGAATCAAGACAGACAAGGGGAGACCAATCAAGGAATACAGTCCTGCTAACAAGCCTGCTGTCGTCTGATTGAGCCCTGCTTCTGTCGCCATAGTGGGGTAGCCAAGTCATTCCTGTATAAAAGAGTAGAGACTGGGCACCGCCAAAAAGCAAAATAATCCAAGCGCGCTTGTTTGACCAAACGGAGCTAACTAAAGGCTTTGCCTTGCCATCAAAACGCTCTTGATTTCTTAGATTTGGCAACCATACGAGCAGGGCTAGCAAGATTCCCGCTGATAAAAAGATAATCAAAAATCGCCAAGAAGTTACTTTTACCATCGGCACCGCAATGGTTGACATAAGAGCTGACGCAATTCCCATCGAAGTGGTATAGGCAGTTGTCAAAGGTCCAATCTTATCTGGAAAATAAGCAGACACAGCACTTGGCAAAAGAACGTTTAAGAAAGAAATTGACCCACCAATCAGCAATGTCCCTAAATAGAGAAAGGGAAGATTGATGATACGGATAGCAGAGCCAAGGGTCATCACTAGTAAAATCAAAGCAAATAAGCGCTCCAAACCGACTTTTCTAGCGACACTCGGTGCCAATGATGAGCAGAGGGCAAACATGAGCAGAGGAATAGTCGTCACCATTCCTAGCGAACTAACAGACACATTCAAGTCTGCAGCAATGGTTGATAAAACGGTCAGAATAGTTGTAAAAGGGATTCGTAAAATCAAACCAATCACAACAATCCCTAAACCGACAAACCAAGAAGGCTGTTTTTTCATAGATTTCTCTTAACGATTATCCATTATAGCATAGCTTGCTGGGAAATATAAGTCTTTCGGACAAGGGTCTTGAAATATATAGGAGCCTATGCTATATTTGTATTACTATTGAAAAGGAGCGCATATGACAACAATACCGACTAGTATTCTAATTAAAAAAGCTTCTTTGGAGTACGACAAAACGGCTAATCGTTTTTTGGAACCCTACAAGATTAGCAATAGCCAGTTTAAACTGTTGAAATACCTTTTTAGACAGCCAGAACTAACCGTTACTCAAAGAGACTTGGAGCATTATTTTTACATGACTAATCCGACGGTGACGGGGCTTCTCCAGAATATGGAGAAAAAAGACCTGATTGTTCGGGTTAAAAATCCTAATGACGGTCGTAGTAAGGTCATCGGTCTAACGGAAAAATTCTTGGCTATCAAGGAGGACTTATTAAACCTTGGCGCTGCTATTGACCAAACGCTCTTAAAAAATCTAAACCAAGAAGAGCAGGAACAGCTGAATCATCTGCTCAGCCAATTACTCAAAAACTAAAGGAGACACTATGCTTACAAGACAAGAAACCATCAACACTGCACACGAACTTCAAGAAAACTACCGCCGTTTGGGCTACGACCAGGCGCGCGTCTTAGCTGATACAGAGTTGTCAGCCAGAGAACTCAAAGCCGTTCTTTCGGTCAAGGGTGACAACCCTGGTGACGTTTGGATGGTCCGTGACTATCTGGAAGAAATGCTGATTAAGGAAGGCAAGGAGGGTTATCCTTTCAGCCGATTGGCGGACCATTCTGCCAATCGTTGGTTTGCTTATGACAAGCCTTGGCGCAATTAAAAGGAGGTCTTCATGTCTAAAAACGATAACAAGCAGCCCTTAGCAACACAGCCTATTCCTAAACTCATTCGCCAGTTTGCTATCCCAGCTATCATCGCTAATGTGGTCAACGCACTCTACAATATCGTTGACCAGATTTTCATCGGGAACGGGGTTGGTTATCTTGGAAATGCCGCTACTAACATTGCTTTTCCAATCACCACAATCAGTCTAGCGCTAGCCCTTCTCATCGGTGTCGGTGCTGCTTCAAACTTCAATCTCGAGATGGGACGTGGCAACAAGGAGCTGGCTAAGAAGATTGTTGGTAATAACTATACTAGCCTCGTCTTGACTGGGCTTGTCCTCATGGCTATCACACTGATTTTTGTGAAACCTTTGATGCTGGCTTTTGGAGCGACTGCCAAGACTCTTGATTATGCCGTCACTTATGCCTCCATCACCGCTTATGGCCTGCCTTTCCTCATGTTGTCATCTGGAGGCAATCCCCTCATCCGCTCTGACGGTAGCCCGCGCTACTCTATGACGGCTGTTCTCAGCGGAGCTATTGTCAACACCATTTTAGACCCTATTTTTATCTTTGGTTTTGGCTGGGGCATGGCTGGCGCTGCCTGGGCGACTGTCATTGGACAAGTTGTTTCTGGGATTATGGTTCTTAACTACCTGCGCCGCTTCAAACAAGTTCCTCTAGATAAGGAAGATTTCAAGATTAAATGGACTATTCTTCTGGGAATGGCTGCGCTTGGGCTGACAGCTATGTTCAACCAAATATCTGCAACGATTGTCCAACTGGTCACTAACAATTTGCTTAACAACTACGGACCAAAGTCAGCTTACGGTGCTGATATTCCTATCGCTATCGCCGGTATCACTGCTAAGCTGAATATGATTTTTACCTCGGTCATCCTAGGATTGACGCAAGGGGCACAGCCCATTTTAGGCTTCAACTTCGGCGCTAAAAACATTGCTCGTGTTAAGGAAGCCTACATTGAAGTCATTAAGTTTGCGACCATTGTCTCCCTCCTTGCTTGGGGACTTTTCCAGTTGTTTGCACCGCAGATTATTCAAATTTTTGGTTCTGCAAATGGTCTCTACCTCTCTTACGGTGTTAAGTACCTACGTGGCTTCATGGCTCTGCTATTTCTCAATGGGATGCAAATCAATTCAACGACCTTCTTCTCATCTATCGGTAAGGCACGGACGGGTGCATTTCTAGCCATTATCAAGCAGTTGTTGCTTCTCGTTCCCTTTTCAATCATTATCGTCCTCACCATGGGAGTTGGTAATATCATGTATGCTGCTCCGATTGCTGATTTTCTGTCTTGGGCAATCACCATGCTCCTTATCTGGCACAGCTTTAAACGCATGACGCATACAAAATATCTTGACTAAAAGAAAAGGTCTGAGACTTGAAACTCAGACGCTTTTTTAATCTTCAAACTAAACTACGAATAATCTCCACACGCGTGATGAGGTCGCCGTGCATGTTGTCAATGCGCAGAGCTGTGTTTTTGAGATAAACTACTGCTCCCACAGCAATGGTTTTGTCTTATTCGGTTAACTGACGGACCATAAAATCACGAAGCGTCTCATCAGGCTTAGCGGGAATATGAACTCTGGCGATGATATTAGCCATTTTTACTTTTTGGCTGGCCCGCATGATGATGTGATTGGAAGTGTCAAAAGGCGTGAAGAGGTATTTTCGAACGGCAAATAGAACGGCAACTGAGACAATTCCGATAAGAAACTCAACTTCACTGGGATGATTAACCACCAACTGACGGGCGATGGCAAACAAGAGCACCTCGATAACCGTATTGGGTGACGGTTTTGAGAACATCTTGATGACCACAATACCAACGGCGATGGTCATGGCATTACTAGTGAAGGTCTGAAAAAGACTGTTGACATCACTACTATTTCCTATGACAGTGCTAAACAGCTGCTGACCGAGGGAGAGGGTAAAGAAAATTAGGGCAATAGCCAAAATGATTGATAGAGCAATTTCAAGATAGTAGGCAACTTCTGTCACCAGTTCTTGTAAGAATTTTCGCATAAGAACTCCTTTCTCTGGGATTCGTAATTCTATTATATCATGGTGAGCATGTAATAGCGACGCCATCGTCTGAAAAAACCGCTAGCCAAGGAAGACTAGCGGTTTTGAAATATACCATGTTATCATAGGCTCGCATGGAGACTAAGGGCGACAGCTGAAGGCGTTATAGGCTCTTAACAGTATTGACTACATTTTCAACGGTGAAGCCATATTTTTTCGATAACTTCAGCCGCTGGTGCAGAGGCACCAAATTTATCAATACCGATGACCTTACCGTCAAGACCAACATACTTGTACCAAGGCTGTGTTGCCGCCATTTCGATAGCTACACGACGGCGCACTGCTTTTGGCAAGATGGCTTCTTTGTAGTCGTCTGATTGTACATCAAAGAGGTCTATTGAAAAGAATAAGGCGGTCGCGGTTAATCCAGTTTGGAACAGCAGGATTAACGCGTAGGTGTTTTGTATAAAGGCTATAAGCCATTGGTGCTGCGCCCATGACCACACCAGGGTGACCAGATTTAGATTTTTCAATGGCATCAACATCTAAAAAGCAAATGGCATTAACAGATAAAGTTGACATAGGATTTCCTTTCTAAAAAATTAGTGGGTCATCATCAAAGAAATTCTTAAAAGTGAAAACGTACAAAAAAGAGGGAGAATTTCTGGAATGAAGATGATGATAGTGTTAATAAAGTTGTGTAAATAGCTAGTAGAAGGTTTCTGGGTTTAATCCAATAGACTCTCGGGTCTGTCCTGACAAAGATTGCATCCTGTTGTCGATAAACATTAGACCGGTTCTGACAGAATCGCTCCGTTGTTCATAAACATTGAACCAATTCTCTTTGATTCACTCCATTGTTCATGAACATTTGGAGAGAAAGAGCCTGACAGAATTGATATTACGGATTAGTCCTTCTTAAAAATATCCGCACATCGCCTGTGACATGCGGATACCATTGTAAAATTAAGGAGAGCAAGTAATGAGGGCTGGATTACAAGAGGGATTTGAATTGGATGTTTGAATCGTGTTCGAAGCAGTCATCGAATCCGCGTGGGTGGTGATATTCGATGCGGTCTTTACCTTGTGGGTAAGTGTATTTGCCACCAACTTCCCAAATGAATGGATGAAATTGGTATTGGAGGCGTTCTTTACGCATTTTCCACAATTGAAGAATTTCATCAGTTGAGGCCATGAAGTTAGACCAGATATCATAGTGAACTGGGATGATAACTTTGGCACGGAGATTTTCTGCCATACGAAGAAGGTCGATTGAAGTCATCTTATCTTGGATACCCACAGGGTTATCACCATAGTTGTTGATAGCCACATCGATATTGAAATCTTTACCATGTTTTGCAAAGTAGTTTGAGAAGTGAGAGTCTGCACCGTGATAAATGGTTCCACCAGGTGTTTCAAAGACATAGTTAACAGCCTTGCGAGCCATTTCTTCATCAGTAACCGCTAAGCCTTTGAGATCACCGTCTTGAGCGTCAGCGCCTTCAACTGGGAGGGTAACTAGACAAGTGCGGTCAAATGATTCAACGGCAGTGACTTTGATATCTTTAAATTCAAAAGATTCCTCTGGTTTAATGACGATGATACGGTCTTCTGGGACACCCCATTTTTCCCAAATTTCATCACATTCATAAGGACCGACAAATTTGACATGGTCAAGTTTTGGGTTATTGACAATAGCTACTGCGGTATTGATGTCAATATGGTCGCTGTGGAAATGTGATACTAAATAATAATCAAGTTCGTTGATAGCAAATGGGTCAATAACCATGGGTTGCACGCGAAGGTTTGGTTGCAATTTACGGACACCAGCCATATTAGCCATTTGGTGACCACGCACCATGTCCTTAACTTTTTTGGTTGATTTACCACGATTTGACCAGAGGTCCATGACAACATTGGCACCGCCAGGTGTTTTAATCCAAACACCACAGTTGCCTTCTGGCACGACTTCTTCTTCAAGTTCGTCGTTGAGCCAAGTTCCCCATTCTGGGAAAGTTGAGAGAATCCATGATTCACGAGTAATGTCTTTAACGTTAGCCATCGTTTTTTCCTCCTGTGACTTGTTTTCTTTTATTTACATCTTTAGTACAATCTTTGAAAACGCAAACAAAAAGACCAAGACCTACACAATCAAGTGTGCAAAACTGTGCTGGAATTGTGCCGATTTTTTGGGGACACCAAAAAAGCCCACGCATCACGCGCGAGCTTTGTCTTGTTAGTCATCCCAAACGTTCTTAGCTAAGTTGAAGGCTGCCCAGGCTTTTGGCCAGCCGGCGTAGAAGGCGATGTGGGTGATGGTTGCTGAAATTTCAGCCTTGGTTACGCCGTTGTTCTTAGCATTTTGCAAATGATAGATGAGTGAGTTGTCTGTGATGCCTGATGCAATCAAGGTTGTCACCGTCAGAAGACAGCGTGTCTTCAAGTCCAAGTCTTGATTATTCCAGTTTTCTCCAAAGAGAATGTCGTCATTGAAATGGGCGAAATCTGGGGCGAAGTCGCCAAGTTGGTCGCGTCCTGCGGTTTGTTTTATGGTCATTTTAGATCTCCTATCTTGTGCGGTTATCTTGCTAATTTGTCCTGCGCAGCTTGGATTTGTCAGCTGCTAGCGCTAGCCTATTAGCCCTTTAAGGCGTTATAAGCCTCGTCGTCAACGGCTTCGAGCCAGACGTTGGCGGTGTTCTCACCTGGGACTGCGAAGGCGATGTGGCTGAACCATGAGTCTGCCTTGGCGCCGTGCCAGTGCTTGACGTTAGCGGGAATCATGATGACAGAGCCTTCTTTGAGCTCAACAGCTTCCTTGCCTTCCTCCTGATACCAGCCTTCGCCAGCAGTGCAAATCAAGACCTGTCCGCCGCCCTTATTAGCGGTGTGGATATGCCAGTTGTTGCGACAACCCGGCTCAAAGGTCACGTTGTGTACGGCGAGACTGCCGTCTTCCGTCACGCCCAGCCCATTTAGGTAAGACTGTCCGATAAAGTATTGGGCGTAAGCGTCATTGCTTGCCCCAAGTCCAAAAACGTTAGCCTTGTCAAAGACTTCTTTGCTTGTGTATTTCATGATTCTTCCTCCTTTGCAGCTAGCCCTTAATGGTGCCATCCTCTTCCAGTTGCACCAAAATCGTATCCAAGCGGTAGAGTTGCTCCTGCTTGCTCTGCAATTTTCTCAAGCGCGTCCCTCTTTCCTTTCTGAGCTTACGCCATAGCAGAGCTGACTGATGATTTTGGTAATCTGACAGACAGGACTGACAAGCAAGCTCATCCAGCCCCGCCTCCTCAAATAATCGTTTCAAGTTGGTCATCAAGCTAGCCTCCTTCCTTTCTCCCTAGTGCCCCAAAGCTGAAGGAAAACTCCTACCAAAATGTGGGTGGACCTATCGCTGAATGCGAAGGGCTCTCCTTTTTCCAGTTTACATCGTCGCTGAATGCGAGAGCTTCCTGCAATACTGCAACAAACCTTCCTGACTTGATTTTATTCTACACTCTTGACAAGTCAATATCAAATACTTATAATTTATGACAAATCATGCTTACTTGTTATGAAAGGAAGTCTTCTATGGACATTCGTGTGCTCCGCTATTTTCTCAAAGTATGTGAATTGGAAAATATCACCAAGGCAGCTGATGCTCTCTTGACCACCCAACCCAATCTCTCTAGACAACTAACCAAACTAGAAGAAGAACTTGGTCACCAGCTCCTCATCCGCGACAAAAGACGGATTCGTCTGACTGAGGAAGGGCGTTATCTGCGCAAGCAAGCACTCAATATCGTCAATATGGCTGACCATACCGAGCACGTCCTTAAAACCTTCAATGACAATATCAACGGAGATGTCTTTATCGGCGCAGCAGAATCAACCGTCATGTCCTTTATCGGTCCTATCTTCCAAGACTCCTGGACGCATTACCCGGGGATTAAATACCATGTCAACTCTGGCAACTATGCGGATGTGACTAGGAACTTGGAAGCGGGCTTAGCCGATTTTGGCATCGTCATCAACTCGACCGACATGGACAAATACAAGGCCATCAAGCTACCGACCACGGATACTTGGGGAATTCTCATGCACAAGGACAGCCCCTTGGCTGATAAGAAGGCTATCGATCCAAGCGACCTTGAGGGGTTGCCCATGATTGCTTCGCGCGAGCTGGCCGATGCCCCTCTTCTCAGGGAATGGACAAACGGGGTGCCAATCAACATCATCGCCACCTTCAACCTCATCACCAACGCCGCCCTCCTCATCAACGCCAGCGGAGGCTACGCCTTCACCCTGAAAAAACTGACCTTCTCCTCTGAGGATAACAACCTCGTCTTCAAGCCCCTCTCCCCCACCATCACCTCTAGCGTCTACCTCATTTGGCGCAAATACGTCCCCCTCAGCCAATCCGCCCAAGTCTTTCTGGAACTCGTCAGGAAATACCTATCGGAAGAAAATAGATAATACATAAGTTAAAATTAAAAGTACTTATCATAGCTAAGAGCGAACGAAGTGAGCCAAATCCGATATTTTCGCCATAAGAGGCTCGAAAATTAGGATTGCTCTAACAGTCTGAGGGACTGTTAGAGGTGGGAAATAGGAAAAGCGTAGCTTTTCTCATTCGTCTGAAGGAAGCTCCTTGCATCCGCACTACTTACTCAAATAGTCTAGTGGACTACTTGAGGTCTGAGCTAAGAAACTAAGAAGCTAAGAAAATATCAAAAATCTATTTTCAAAATGAGTATAAGTAAAGAAGCTGAATCATCACATTCAGCTTCTTTATCTTTATATAGCATTGACTAAAATTGTCAAAATAGGAACAACCAGCATGGTCATAAGCGTGGTCTCCGTCACCATGACAGCGGCATAATCAGTATCCGCATCGTACATCCTAGCAATAATGGGCGCATTGGTCATGACTGGCATGGCTGATTGAATGATGAAGACCTCTTTCATGAGATGGGGCAGGTTAGTCTGCCAGAGGATTAGCGTCATCAATAGCGGAGCGATGACAAAGCGTCCTAATAAAATCAAAAGATGGTCTTTTTTGAGAGCTAGCTGACTAAGTCCTGCCCTTGACACCGTCAGTCCGATGAAAAGCATGGACAAGGGAATGGTCAAATTACCGATGTACTGAAGGTCACTCATGAGAAAATCGGGCAACTTGACCTTGAGCAAAACCAAAATCACACCCAAGATGAAGCCCAACAAGGGTGGAGAGAATATTTTTCTCAAGCTAGAGCGCCAATCGATACTAGCCGTCTTTTGACCATCCTTTTGAATCAAATAAGTCCCGATTGTCCAAAAGAAAGTGGTGTTGCACATGTAATAAACCAGCACATAAGGAATGCTCTTGTCTCCAAAAAGCGCTTGGTTGATGGGCAAACCGACGAAAACCGTGTTGGAATTGAAAAACATTGATATAAAAAGACCACGGTGACTCTTATCCACGGCAAAAAGCTGCGCTATGGCAGTAGCAATTCCCAGCAAAATCACCATGGACAAGACTGGAAAACGCAGTTGCGGCAGCATTTCTAATAATTCCTTAGCCGTGAATCGTCCCATGATGGTGGAAATCATGTAAGCGGGCAGAGCCAGCTGGGTGACTAACTTGGTCATCAAAGACGACGCCTGGTCGCCAAACCAACCACGCTCGTTAAGCCAGAAACCGATAGCCACCATAACCAAAATAACCAGCACACCTGAAATACTATGTAAAAATACAGCCATTTCTTCCTCTTATTCTAAATGGGCTTGCCGTTATACTTAAAGGAAATGTTGGGATAATCACGTACCAAATCCTTTCCTTCCAAATAAGCTTGCGCTTCTTTCTTGATAGAAACCAAATCAACTTTTTGCATTTGAGCGGCAAAGACACAGCCACAGTAGCACTGACGGTAGACATCATATTCCTTGCACATTTCAACCGAACGCTGATAGCCTTGATTTTTCTTGAAATCACTAGGAAGATACTGGGTAGCGTACAACTTTTGCACCTCAATGCCAACTTGATTGATAGTTTGGGAATTTTTATGGGGACTGATAGTAAGTGCACTACCGAAATAATCAAACCCAAAATCCACAGCCATCTGAGCGGTCTTGTCCAGACGATAGTCATAGCAAACCTTGCAACGGTCGCCACCCTCTGGCTCCTTTTCTAAACCATGAACCGTCCTGAAAAATTCATTTGGCACATAGTCAGCCTCTAGATATTGCACCTGATTGCCCGTTTTTTTATTAAAATCATTGACAAACTTCTGCGTCACATAAGCACGGCGCTGATATTCAGCCTTAGGATGAATATTAGAATTAGCAAAATAAACCGTTACGTCGGCATACTGACTAAGATACTCCAAGGTGTAGGTTGAGCAAGGGGCACAGCAAACGTGCATCAAGATACGCGGTCGCTTGTCTTCCTGCTGCCAGTCCTTAACCATCCGCTGCATGAGACGGTCATAGTTGATTTTCTGATTAGGATTCATCCTGCTAATCAGGTCTTCTACATCAATCATAATATTACTTTCTCCAGTAGAAAAGGAGTTGAACACCAGCCTCAACTCCTTCATTTCATCATTAAATATTAGCCCAAACTGATTCAAGAATGTTTGTTTGGTCGCGGTCTGGTCCGACTGAGAAGGTTGAAATGCGGACACCGACCAGTTCACCAACACGGCGAACATAGTTGCGGGCAGCTTCTGGCAATTCTTCTAGGCTACGGCAACCAGTGATGTCTTCTGACCAACCTGGCAATTCTTCATAGATTGGTTTACAACGTTTGAGTTGTTCCAAACTTGCTGGGTAGTGGTCGATGCGTTCACCGTCAAGGTCATAAGCCACACAGATTTTAACCGTATCAAGTCCTGACAAAACATCAATTGAGTTGAGTGACAAGTTTGTGATTCCTGATACGCGGCGACTGTGGCGCATAACAACAGAGTCAAACCAACCCACACGGCGTGGACGTCCAGTCGTTGTTCCGTATTCGTGACCAACTTCACGGATGCGTTCGCCCACTTCGTCAAAAAGTTCTGTTGGGAATGGACCATCACCAACACGGCTTGTATAGGCTTTACATACCCCAACAACCTTGTTGATTTTAGATGGACCGACACCAGAACCGATGGTTACACCACCAGCAACTGGGTTAGATGATGTTACGAATGGATAAGTACCCTGGTCGATATCAAGCATGACCCCTTGTGCCCCTTCGAAAAGCACACGTTTACCGCTATCTAGAGCATCGTTGAGGATAACTGATGTGTCCGTAACGTAGTTTTTGATTTGTTGACCGTATTCGTAGTATTCTTCGAAAATATCATCAAATTGTAGTGGCTGACAGTCATACATTTTCTCGAAAAGACGGTTTTTCTCTGCCAAGTTTGCTTTCAAGCGTTCGGCAAAAATCTCTTTGTCGAGGAGGTCAGCGATACGGATACCAACACGCGCAGCCTTATCCATATAAGCTGGACCAATTCCTTTAATGGTTGTACCGATTTTATTGTCACCTTTAGCTTCTTCTTGCAAACGGTCAAGTTCGATATGATAAGGCAAGATAACATGGGCACGGTCAGAAATACGAAGGTTATCTGTCGTAATTCCTTCTTCGTGAAGGTAAGCCAATTCTTTAACCAAAGATTTAGGGTTAACCACCACACCATTACCAATAACAGAGATTTTCTCTGGGAAGAAAATACCTGATGGAATCAAGTGCAATTTGAATTTTTTACCATCAATAACAATCGTGTGACCAGCATTGTCACCACCTTGATAACGTGCAATTACTTCGGCATCTGCTGACAAGAAGTCAGTGATTTTACCTTTACCTTCATCACCCCATTGGGTACCTACAACTACTACTGAAGTCATATGTTTCGATACGGGCAGAGCCTTTTAGGATACCCTCACCTTTCCCTGATAAACTACGGCAGGAATTTCACCTGCAAGTTTTACATTACACCTTATTATACCGAAAGCAGGGAGAAAATTCAATATTTATTGACGTTATAACTTTGAAAAGACATTTTTCACTTAAAAGTCGAACTTTCTATTTTATTTAATATATTTAAAAAAAATAAATACGAACAAGACCTATTTTTTCTCCCTCAATAACTTAGCAACGTTCAGCAATTTTACTTTTTCATAGTGAATATGATGAATTTTCAAAAAATTCTGTTAAACTAGTCATATCACATTCTTTTGGAGGAATTCCCCTTGACTATAGATAGACTATTGCAAAAAAGCCCGGCTCATTTGCCCATTCTTCAGGCCACCTTTGGCCTAGAACGCGAAAGCCTTAGAATAACTGCTGACAACCATGTTGCAAATACCTGTCACCCTAAAGCCTTTGGTTCTCGAAACTACCATCCCTACATCCAAACGGACTATAGCGAAACCCAGATTGAACTTATCACGCCCGTCAGCCAATCATCCAAAGAAGCCATTCGTCGTTTGATAGCTGTCACAGATGTAGCTGGACGTACTATCGCTAAGGATGAATACCTGTGGCCACTATCTATGCCACCTAAGATAAGCGAATCAGACATTGAAATTGCCCAACTCGACGACGATTTTGAACGTCATTACCGTGATTATTTGGCTAAGACATACGGCAAACTAGTGCAGTCCATTTCTGGTATTCACTACAATATGGAACTGGGTAAAGATGGAACTGGGTAAAGACCTGACACAAGCACTCTTTGACCTCAGTGATTATGATGACCAGACAAGTTTCCGTAATGCTCTTTACCTCAAATTAGCTAAGAATTTCATTCGTTACCGCTGGTTGCTGACCTATCTTTATGGCGCTAGCCCGATTGCCGAAAAAGGCTTTCTCAAAAAAGACTTGGAACACCCCGTCCGCTCTCTTCGCAATAGCCACCTAGGCTATGTCAATCACGATAACATCAAAATCTCCTACGTTTCCCTCGAGCAATATGTCCATGAACTGGAAGGCTTTGTCGCTTCAGGCGACCTCATTGCCGAGAAAGAATTTTACTCTCCTGTACGTCTTCGTGGAAGCAAGGTTTGTCGTGATTATCTAGAGAAAGGCATCACTTATTTGGAATTTCGGACTTTTGATATCAACCCCTACTCGCCTATCGGCATCAGCCAGGAGACCGTTGATAGCGTCCACCTCTTCTTGCTTGCCCTTCTTTGGTTAGATGCTAGCGCAGCCATTGACCAAGACCTAGAAGAAGCTAATCAGCTTAATGATTTGATTGCTCTGTCTCACCCTTTGGAAAAATTGCCCAGCCAAGCACCAGTCGATGATATCCTTGGGGCTATGCATGCTGTCATCCAGCACTTCCAGCTCCCCCAAACCTATCAAGATTGCTTACATCAGATTGAGGAAGCGGTCAATAATCCTCATCTGACTATCGCAGGGCGTTTGTTGGAAGATATAGATGATTTGTCATTAGAGGCATTTGGTCAGAAGCAAGGTCGTCATTATCATGACCATGCTTGGACAGCCCACTACGCTCTCAAGGGCTACGAACCGATGGAACTCTCAACGCAGATGCTCATGTTTGATGCTATTCAAAAAGGTGTTAATCTTGAAATCTTAGACGAAGCGGACCAATTTCTCAAACTCTGGCATGGTGACCATGTCGAATACGTCAAAAACGGTAACATGACCTCAAAAGACAACTACGTCATCCCACTCGCCATGGCAAATAAGGTTGTGACCAAAAAAATCTTAAACCAGGCAGGATTTCCAGTGCCATCAGGAGCTGAATTTACCGATAAGACAGAAGCACTACGCTACTATTCTCAAATAAAAGACAAGGCTATCGTGGTCAAGCCCAAGTCAACCAATTTCGGTCTTGGAATTTCTATCTTTAAAGAACCTGCTGACCTAGCCAGCTACGAAAAAGCCCTCGACATTGCCTTTTCAGAGGACTCAGCTCTCTTGGTCGAAGAATTCATCGCAGGAACTGAGTACCGTTTCTTCGTTCTTGATGGTAAGTGTGAAGCTGTTTTACTCCGTGTGGCAGCCAATGTAGTCGGCGATGGCAAACACAGCATACGTCAACTGGTGGACTTGAAAAATCAAAATCCTCTGCGTGGTCGTGACCACCGCTCACCACTTGAAATCATTGACTTAGGAGACATTGAACTCCTCATGCTTAACCAGCAGGGCTACGGACCAGACGATATCCTAGCCGATGGTGTCAAAGTCGACCTTCGTCGTAATTCAAATATCTCAACTGGTGGTGATTCTATCGACGTGACCGACAGCATGGGGCCAGGTTATAAGGACTTAGCAGCTCAAATGGCTGTCGCTATGGGAGCTTGGGCTTGCGGCGTTGACCTCATTATCCCAGATGCTAGCCAATCTTCTACCAAGGCTCAGCCAAATTGTACCTGCATTGAGCTAAATTTCAATCCATCCATGTATATGCACACTTACTGCCAAGAAGGTTCCGGTCAGGCCATCACTCCTAAAATCCTAGCCAAACTCTTCCCAGAACTATAATATTCCTACCTTCCAAGTCCATCTTGGGAGGTATTTTTTACTAGAATTATAGTATTTTCTTGTCATTTAACCACCTCTTGCGATAAAATAGTAGCAAACAAATTTAGACAGGAAAAAGAAATTCTATGGCAAGGTATCGCACACGACGTAATAATAATCTTGCCGGTAGTATTATTGCTGGGATTTTCATTCTGGCAGCTATCGGTCTTTTGATAGAATATATTCTCCCGATTTTGGTTATCGCTGGGGTTGGTTATGGGGTCTATCGTCTAACAACTCGTCAGACGCGTCTGGAGAAGGTCAATACAGCTCAGCGTTTGCAGGACTTGAAGGACGACATCCATCAGGCGGACCGTCAGGTTAAGTTGCTGGACAATTATCTGGATGAACATGAGTACACCCAGTACACTGTGCTTGCGCGCCAGCTATTGCCCCAAGTCCAAAACATCAAGAGCGAAGCCACTGACCTCAAGGATAAGATGGACTTCAAGATTTATAAGCGGGTGACCCATAAGGCTGACGCTGTCATTCAGGACATCAAGGCTCAGCTTGAAAGGCTTGACATCGCACCTGAGGTGACGCCCTCATCTGACCAAGAGATGGACATCCTAAAGCGTGTCCCAGAATTAAGACAAACCTACACCAACATTCAACGGGACCATGCTGAAATCTTGGCTAAGATTGAAAAAGCGGACAACAAGGCAGAGCTGACTGCCCTCCACCAAGCCAGTATGGCTCGCTTCCAGGATATTTTGGACGGCTACCTCAAAATCAAGGAATCCCCAAAAGATTTTTACAAGGCGGACGAGCGGATGGCGGAAGCCAAGGTTGCCATGGAAAAATTTGATCTGGAACTGGACGAAACCCTTCGCCAGCTCAACGAAAGTGACATGACAGATTTTGATATTAGCTTGCGCATGATGAAAGATAAAGGATAGGAGACTCTCATGACAGACACATTTAATTTTGACATTGACCAAATTGCTAACAATGCCATCACCAAAACTGACAAGACTACGGAAATCATCGCGACTTCGGAGACTAATACAGGGCAGATGGCCTTCTTTGACAAGTTGACCCCTGAACAACAGGCTGGAATTACCGCAAAAGCGCCAGCATTGGTAGATAATTTCGTTTCTGACCAAAATGCTCTCCTAGACTTCGGTCAGGCTGCGGTTGAAGGAGTCAATACGACTGTTAACCATATCCTTGCTGAGCAGAAGAAAATCCAAATTCCACAGGTTGATGAACTCCTACTCAACGCTAACCGCGAACTCAACGGATTTATCGCTAAGTACAAGGACGCAACTCCTGCTGAATTGGAAAAGAAACCTAACTTCCTGCAAAAACTCTTCAAGCAAAGCAAAAATTCTTTGCAAGAATTCTATTTTGACTCACAGACTATCGAACAAAAGATGGATGGCATGGCAGCAACTGTTGTCAAACAAGAAGATGTTCTTGCCCGTAACATTGTTTCAGCTGAGATGTTGATTGAAGACAATACCAAGTCCATCGAAAATCTGGTTGGGGTGATTTCTTTTGTGGAAGCTAGCCAGAAGGAAGCCGCTAATCGCGCAGCCAGCTTGCAGTCCGAACTAGCGCAGCTTGATTCTCAAACGCCCGAATACCAAGTCAAGAGCAACGACCTGGCTCGTATGACTGAGGTTATCAATACCTTGGAGCAACAGCACACGGAGTACGTCAGCCGTCTCTATGTGGCCTGGGCGACAACGCCTCAGATGCGCAACTTGGTTAAGGTGTCGTCTGACATGCGTCAAAAACTGGGTATGCTCCGTCGCAACACCATTCCGACTATGAAACTGTCTATCGCACAGCTTGGCATGATGCAGCAGTCAGTCAAATCTGGCGTGACCGCGGATGCTATCGTCAATGCTAATAATGCTGCGCTGCAAATGTTGGCAGAGACCAGTAAGGAAGCTATCCCGATGCTGGAAAAAACAGCGCAGACCCCTACTGTTGCTATCGAATCGGTCACTGCACTTGCTGAAAGCCTAGTAGCCCAAAACGAAGGTATCATCGCAGCCATTGATAAAGGACGCCAACAACGTGCCCAACTAGAAGCAGCCGTGGTCAAATCTGCCCAAACCATCAACGATTCCGTCAAACTCCGTGACGAAAAAATCGTCCAAGCCCTCCTAAACGAAGGACGCGAGGTTCAAGAAGAAGTCCAAGAAGGAAATGCTCAAAACTAAGTCAATCAATAAGTAAATAGCCCCCATTGTTTGAAAACAGTGGGGCTTTCTTGGTCGCTAGGATGGCATTGTTCTGAAACAATGCATATTCTCAAAGAGGAAAAATGCTATCGCCTCTGATCAATAGCATTTTGCAAGTCCAAACATACCCATTGTTCGAAAACAATGGGACTTACCGAGAAGTAAAATTAGCTTTGTTTAAAAACAATGGCTATTCTCAACAACCAAAACCCGTTTATGTCCCTTGTCAGCAGACGATGGGGATTATTTAGAAATGGAAACTTCTTCGACAAAATACATTACTGATTTAAATAAAAAGAGACTCTGATAGTCTCCAACTTTTCCCATATCAAACTTACTTCATCACCAGTCGTAAGGATTTTACGACAATATCAAAGCTCTGCTTTATTCCTTGTTATCCTCCGCTCTTTCACGCATAGACCGCCAACTATCTATGACATCATAAACCGCACAAATGACAGCCAAAATAACCAAAAGTAGATAGCCGACTTTATTGGTCACAAAAGGATGAAAGTAATTGATAACGACTGCTAGATAGACGAGTAGGCGTCCAAGTTGCCAGAATTTTGTCATGAGTGGTTGTCTCCTTTTTCCTAAGCTATGGTCTCTTGTCATTTTCATTATACCACAGGTGGGCAAATCGTTTTCAGGGGATTTTCCTATTTCACACTTATGCACAAAGCCCTTGTTTCGTGTTATAATATGAGTTATGGATAAACTTATTAAATCAATTTCGAAATCAGGAGCTTTTCGTGCTTACGTTTTAGATAGTACCGAAACCGTTCGCATTGCTCAAGAAAAACATCACACATTGTCAAGTTCTACCGTTGCATTAGGACGCACACTCATTGCCAATCAGATTCTCGCTGCCAATCAGAAGGGCGACAGCAAGGTAACGGTCAAGGTTATTGGCGACAGCTCATTTGGCCACATCATCTCAGTCGCTGACACGCAAGGTAATGTCAAAGGCTACATCCAAAATGCTGGCGTGGACATTAAGAAAACTTCGACTGGCGAGGTCTTAGTCGGACCATTCATGGGTCACGGGCAATTTGTCGTCATCACTGACTACGGCACTGGCAATCCCTACACGTCAACGACCCCTTTGGTGACTGGCGAAATCGGTGAGGACTTGGCTTTCTACCTAACTGAAAGTGAACAAACACCTTCTGCTGTTGGTCTTAACGTCCTTCTCGATGAAAACGACCAAGTCAAGGTAGCTGGAGGCTTCATGTTGCAAGTTCTTCCAGGTGCCTCTGACGAGGAAATCGCTCGCTACGAAAAACGCATCCAAGAAATGCCAGCCATTTCTACGTTGCTTGAGTCCGATGACCATATTGACGCACTATTGAAGGCAATCTACGGCGACGAAGACTTCAAACGTTTATCAGAAGACGAGCTCCGCTTTGCCTGCGACTGCTCTAAAGAACGCTTTGAGGCAGCCCTCATCACACTCGGAACTGACGAATTGAAAGCCATGAAAGAGGAAGACCACGGTGCTGAAATCACCTGCCAATTCTGCTCAAAAACTTACAGCTTTACCGAAGATGACCTTGAGGAAATGATTCATGACCAAGCTAAATAGTTCTTTTATGATTGGTGATGTGGAAATTCCTCACCGCACTGTCCTTGCACCGATGGCTGGTATCACCAATTCCGCCTTCCGCACCATTGCTAAGGAGTTTGGAGCTGGACTTGTTGTTATGGAAATGATTTCCGACAAAGGTATCCAATACAATAATGAAAAGACCCTGCACATGTTGCACATCGACGATGGTGAACATCCCGTGTCTATTCAATTATTTGGGAGCGACGGAGACAGTCTAGCTCGCGCAGCCGAATTTATCCAAGAAAATACTAAGGCTGACCTTGTGGACATCAACATGGGTTGCCCTGTAAACAAGGTTGTCAAAAATGAAGCTGGCGCCATGTGGCTCAAGGACCCTGAAAAAATCTATTCAGTGGTTAAAACCGTCAAATCTGTATTGGACATTCCCTTGACCGTCAAGATGCGGACAGGATGGGCTGACGCTTCCTTGGCAGTCGAAAATGCTCTGGCTGCGGAGTCAGCTGGAGTGGCAGCCCTTGCCATGCACGGTCGCACGCGCCAACAAATGTACACAGGAACCTGTGACCATGAAACCCTTGCAACAGTCGCAAAAGCTATCACCAAGGTGCCCTTCATCGCCAACGGAGACATCCGTACCGTTCAAGATGCTAAGTTTATGATTGAAAAAGTCGGTGCTGACGCTGTCATGGTCGGACGTGGAGCTCGAAGCAATCCTTATATCTTCACCCAAATCAATCATTTCTTTGAAACTGGTAAGATGCTTCCTGACCTGCCATTTGAGAAAATGCTGGATATTGCCGAGGACCATTTGACACGTTTAACTGACCTCAAGGGTGAGACCATTGCCGTTCGTGAGTTCCGTGGCTTAGCACCGCATTACCTCCGTGGGACATCTGGCGCAGCCAAAATCCGCGGAGCTGTTTCACGTGCAGAGACAGTTGCTGAAGTGCAAGAGCTCTTTGCACAATTACGTTAAGAAACTTTTAAAGGAGAATAATCATGAAAAGTTTTGACGCTTTTAAACGCACCCTATCACCTGAAAGCTTGAAAGAAGTTTACAACCAAGCCAAAGAAGAAGTTCCTGTGACTGAATTAGAAGGTTCCGAGGCTTTCTCCATCGCCCTAGCCCAACAAATGGCTGTGGATTTAGTTGAGATGTATCATCTTTGGTTGAAAGAAGATGAGAAATAAGAAAAAAGGACTGAGCTTTTATACTCAGTCCTTTTACAATCCATCAAACAATTTTTCCATTATGCTTATAAGCAAAATAAACAGCGATGTTAGCAAAAATTATCCATCCTATCAGTGCATATAAGGTCTGGTCCGTTAATTGATAATCTGCTAACTCAGCAAAATATTTTGAATTAGCTCCAATAAATGACCAGTCTAAGATTTTCTTAACAACTTTATTTTCTGAAGCGAAGATAGGCAAAAAAATTTGCTAGGAGGTACAAACTTAAGCTCAAAAGACTTGTTTGCATCTAATTCTTTGCCAAAAAAGCGATTAAGAGATTGAGAAGCACAAAGACAATGATTGTCAAAAAGACAACTATCAAAAAGTTTTTCCATGCCATATGGTCGATATGAAGAATCAAAGGAACTAAAATACTGAACAGGAAAGACAAGCAAACGGGAAAAATTAGAACCGAAAAGAAATATTCACTTTGTTTAACACCCGATAAAATCAAAGTTTTCAGGTTCTTCTTTTCCTTTTCTTCTGAAATCATCATCGAAATAAACGAACCAGCAGAAATACTGTAAATAACACTCATACCAGTTCCAATAAAGGCTGATGTTGTTGTAGAATCCCCCATTGATGACATCAGTAAAATATAAAGGGGAGGTGAAACAACTAGAATCAAAAACAGCTTATTACTAAGCAAAAACTGCCATCTCAGCCATAAGAGACTTTTAAGTTTATTGGTCATGCCACTTCTCTCCCGTTAATTGAATAAAAATAGTTTCCAAATCTGGCTCAACTGTTCGCATACTTACCACCTCTGGACTCCAATAATTATCTAAATCAGCTTTCGCAATCACTTTTTCTTGACCGTCTTGATAACGTAGATAAATTGTATCATCCTCATGGTACTTACTTATAATCTCTTCTGGGCTACCACATTCCAGAATTTCACCATGATTAAGCAGGGAATAGTATCGCATAACTTACTAGCTTCCTGCATATTATGGGTTGTTAGAAAAATTGCTGTGCCTTTAGCCTTCAATTCCAATAAGAGTTGATGTACTTTTTGTGCCAAAGCTGGATCCATGCCTGAGGTCGGTTCATCTAAAAAGACCAATTTAAGATGATGAAGAATAGCTCGGATCAACAGTAAACGTTGACGTTGTCCAGTTGATATTTTCTCTGCTACCTTACGACTATCTGCTTTTAGTTGATTGGTTAAAATGTTGATTATCGTTGTCTTTCCCGCACCAGATAGCCCTAGAAAGCCAAAGATTTCTCCCTCTTTCACCTTAAAAGAAACCCTGTCTAAGGCGACTGTATCCTTGAATGACTTAGAAAACTGAGAAACTATAATTTGATCCATCATTAACCTAACATCAGTTTTTAGGTATTATAGCAAAAAACGAAATAATATTAAAAGGACATCAATGTCCTTGCATTACCCTTCTCCCAGATCTTTCTCTATCTCTAACTTCAAATTTTTAATAAATACTTTATCATCAAATTGTTCAGCTAGTATAGTTGCTGAGTGATAAAGTTCCTTTGCTTTATTTTTATCATTTTCAAAATAAAGATAGTACTTAGCTTCAAATACTAAAATTCTAGGTTTATAGACTTGCAACATTGTTACTGATAAAATTTCATTCATCTTTTTTACCAGAGATGTCATATGTTTATAGTCATTATGAACAACATAAACACCCGCTATAGCACAAAGAACTGATAGTAACTCCACATTATACATTTCATCACTAACTAATTGCTGTTTCAACAACTTAATCCGAAAATCATCTAATTGCTCTCTTCTATAAATCAAGTCTTGACATTGCATAACAAAATAATCAATTAATAGTAAATCATTGAATGTGTAAACTTGCTTTAGTGTTACTTGCTTAAAATAATCATCAAAAATATCTTCAGCGAAACTACCTGTCCCTGTTCTTATCAAGTCTAGACTCAGCAACTCTTCCTCAGGAAGGATGTCACCGTAATAATTATAGACTTCCTCAATTAAAGTTAGTTTTTCCGTAATACGCTTGGAATCTCCATATACTGGAGACTTCATGATACGATACTTTATCTTAAAGTATTCCTCAGGAAGAGCTAGTTCTTTATTTTCAAGAAAAGTATCTATCGGAACTTCTAATCGCTTAGATAAATATTGTAACTTAGTAATTGTTGGCAAGGATTGCCCAAGCTCAATACGCATCAGCTGTTTGATTATTAAGTCAGCTTCTGTCCACAGACCTCTTCTCTCGTCAATTTGTGACGTTCACGTTCCTGTCTTACTCTATGACCAATTTCAGTTTTAATATCTGTTGTCATTCTTACCTCTTAACCACAATCCATAAATTAACATACTTTTAATTCTTCGGCTAAAAATTAACAATAATTCTTTTTCAAATCGGTCATATTATTTTCCAAAACTTGGATGTCTTGGCTGACTTTGAGAATGACAATGCTGCCTTGAATACTGGAGATGACTTGACGGGCCTGCAACTGCGCCCGCTCTTCTGACCAGTCAGCATGCAGGTCTTGCAAGAGGCTGGCTAACTTCTCTGTCCACTGGGTCATAAAATCATTGAGAGGACAGCGGAAGTCCTCATCTTCTGTGGACAATTCCACAATCAGATTACCAATTGGGCAACCATAAAAGACCGTCTGACTTTCATGAAATTGACAAACCCAGTCAATCATATCCGAAAACTTGTCACTGTCAGACTTGTCTGCTTCAAAAATATCTTCAAAAAGCTCTTTTCGCCAATTTGCTAAAATATCTTGAATGACCGTCAAACCAATTTCCTTCTTAGATTTAAAATAATAATAAAGCTGCCCCTTGCCAACATCAGCTGCCTCCATGATGTCACTGATGGAGGTGGCCACATAACCCTTCTGATAAATCAATTCCTCAGCACTTTGTAAAATACGCTCTTTAACGCTCATCTGCTCACCTCTCTTTTTTCCTATTATAGCAGATTCAGAGCCTGAGACCAAACCATTGAAACCACCTCCTTTTGCCACTGTTTTATCATTAAAATTTTTGTTCTGAGCAAATTGATTTACAAATTCAATTCTAGATGTTATTATAATTGTACCGAACGGTCAGTATATAACTAAAACTACCATTTGGAAAATCATCCTATTTCGATAGGCAAAATTGTTACTAAAAACTAACAGTCTAAATTCCTATTAGCTGTTAATCAAATCATATTAGGGGGAACCTCATGTTCAATCAGAAAAATGTCGCATTTGTTATCACAGACCCACAAGTTGAATTCCTAAAACCTACTGGTAAAGGATTCGGAGCAACTAAAGACGTTCTTGAAAAAGTTAATACTATTGAAAATCTGACAAAGCTTTTCGCTCTTGCTAAAGAGCATGGCTACAAGCGTTTTATCTCACCGCACTACTTCTATCCACACGATCACAAGTGGCAATTTAAAGCTGCTGGTGAAACGATGATGATTGAAAACGAAATGTTTTGGCGTGATAGCCAGTATTCAGCAATTCCAGAAGGCTCTGGAGCAGATATGATTGAAGAGATTAAACCATTTTTGGATGAAGATACTATTGTTGTCAACGGACATAAAATCTTTGGCCCAGAAAGCAACGACCTTAACCTTCAACTCCGCAAAAATGGTATCGACACCGTCATCTTGGCTGGTATGAATGCTAATCTCTGCGTGGATTCACACATGCGTGAACTCATAGAATTGGGCTACAATGTCATTGTTGTTAACGATGCTGTCGGTGCTCCAGGTGAAGAAGCCTACCAAGCTGCCCTGACAAACTACGGCTACATTGCCAACCAAGTTTTGACAACTGAGGAAGTTATCGCTCAACTTTAAGATAAGTAAAAGCTGTCAGTCTCCCTTGAGACTGGCAGTTTTCATTTTCCTTGAAAAAGCGGAGCATTTTTTATAAAATAGTAAGGCAACTTAGATAGGAGAATTATGTTGATAGTATTAGCTGGAACCATTGGAGCTGGTAAAAGCTCCCTCGCTGCTGCTCTTGGCGAGCACCTTGGAACAGACGTTTTTTACGAATCTGTGGATAACAACCCTGTTTTAGACCTTTATTATGAAGACCCTAAAAAGTACGCTTTTCTCTTGCAAATCTTCTTCCTAAACAAACGTTTCCAATCCATCAAAGAAACCTACAAGGCTGATAATAACATCCTCGACCGCTCTATCTTTGAAGATGAATTGTTCCTAACCCTTAACTATAAAAACGGCAACGTTACAAAGACGGAATTAGATATTTACAAAGAGCTTTTGGCAAATATGCTGGAAGAATTGGAAGGCATGCCTAAAAAACGGCCTGACCTTTTGATTTACATCGACGTTTCCTTTGAAAAAATGCTAGAGCGCATCGGTAAACGCGGGCGCAGCTTTGAACAAATTGATTCAAACCCTGACCTCTACAAATACTACCAACAAGTCCATGGTGAATACCCAAAGTGGTATGACAACTACGACATCTCGCCAAAAATCCGCATTGACGGCGATAAGCTAGATTTCGTCAAAAATACCGACGACCTGCAAGCAGTCTTTGACATGATCGATTCTGAATTAAAAAAATTGGACTTGCTATAAGATGATTACCATTAGACCTGTTGAAATCACGGATGCTCAGGTCATCGCAGACATTTACGCGCCATACGTCACTGACACTACCATTACTTTTGAGATTGAGGCGCCATCCGCAGATGAATTTGCCCAGCGCATCACTAAAACCACAAAAAACTTCCCTTACTTGGTCGCTGAGGAAAATGGCAAACTACTAGGCTATGCCTATGCTTCCACCTACTACGCACGCGCCGCCTACGACTGGACCTGCGAACTGTCCATCTACCTAGACAGTGACGTGTGTGGCAAGGGTGTCGGTAGTCTTCTCTATGACGCTTTGGAGAATGAGCTGGCGCAAAGAGGCATGGTCAACCTGCTAGCCTGCATCAGCCTACCAAATGATACCAGCATCGCCTTCCACCAAAAACGAGGCTTCAGCCAAGTCGCCCATTTCCCAAAAATGGGCTATAAATTCGATAAATGGCACGATATCGTTTGGTTGCAGAAACGGTTGAAGGATTAGGGAAGATTTTTAGGGTTATTTAAGTGTTGATTTATATACTATAACCATCCTAAAACTTTCGAGGTTGGGACAAAAGTACCCAACCTCTTAGTATGTAATCTATAATAATGATCAGTCGCAGTGGTTGAGTGGCATCTAAGCACTGATAAATCAGTACTTAGATGCCACTCTCATCCGTATCTGTAGACGCTAAAACACTGACACCTAAGTATCATAAATCTTCTGAAAGAACCTTGAGTAGTAGCATGGTTCTTTCTTTTTTGTATTCTAAAAGCCTCGCCAGTTCATACTAGGGAGGCTATTTTGTCTATCCCTCAACCACGTCAAACTTGAGTTTGCCTCGGTTGGTACCGATTTTGAGGGTTTGCCCTGCGGTCAATTGACCTGCTAGGAGCATTTCTGATAATTGGTCCTCAACTTGGGTTTGGAGGGTTCTGCGAAGTGGGCGGGCACCCATTTCTGCATCATAACCATCTTCTGCCAAATGTTTGAGGGCAGCGGGTTGAATTTTGAGAGTAATGCCTTTTTCAGCAAGGGTCGCAATCAGTGGTTTAATCATAATTTTCACCACATCGCGCATATTTTCTTGTGACAAGCTATGGAAGACCACTTTTTCATCAATACGGTTGATGAATTCTGGGCGGTAGGCTTTTTTGAGCTCTTCCATGATACGATTTTGCATGGCTTCATAGTCATGAGCGACAGCTTTTGCCCCAAAACCGACTGTCTTATCATCACGAAGTGCAGTCGCACCGAGGTTTGACGTCATGATAATGATAGTATTTGAGAAATCAACCTTGCGCCCACGACTATCGGTAAGAACACCGTCATCAAGCACCTGCAAGAGAATGTTGAAGATGTCTGGATGAGCCTTTTCCACCTCATCAAAAAGAAGAACCGAATAAGGTTTGTTACGAACCTTCTCCGTCAATTCACCACCTTCATCGTAGCCAACATAGCCTGGAGGGGCACCGTTAAGGCGTGAGGCCGCAAATTTTTCCATATACTCAGACATGTCAAAGCGGATGAGGGCTGACTCATCATCAAAGAGCACTTCTGCTAAAGCCTTGGCAAGCTCTGTCTTACCAACCCCAGTCGGTCCCAAGAACATGAAGGAACCGATTGGACGCTTGCCTGTGCGGATGCCAGATTGATTACGACGGATGGCACGGCTGATGGCTGATACTGCTGCATCTTGCCCGATGACACGCTTATGCAATTCTGCCTCCAAGTTGAGGTATTTCTTGCTGTCTGCCTGTGTGAGTTTTTCCACTGGGATTCCTGACAAGCGACTTAGTGTTTCCATGATATGATCCTCTGTCACTGCAATTGGCTTACGCATTTTCAGCTTGTGGCTAGCTTTGATAGCCTTTGAAGCAGCTTTCATATCGTCATTTAAGATAGCTTGGTCAGCTTCTGTCAAAAAGGCTGGCGCTGATTTTTTGACGGTAGTCTGGACGGTAGCTGATGCCTCATCCAAAAGGTCAATGGCTGAGTCTGGCAAATTTTTGCTAGTCAAGTATCTGTGGGCTGCTTTAACCGCCGCAAGTACTGCTGCGTCAGCAATTTCCACATGATGGTAATCTTCATAAGACTTTTTGAGTCCCAGCAAGATTTGATAAGCATCGTCCACACTCGGTTCTTCCACCAAAATCTTGGCAAAACGACGAGAGAGCGCCGCATCTTTTTCAATATGCTTTTGGTATTCTTCCTGAGTCGTCGCTCCAACCGTACGAAGTGTCCCGCGAGCAAGCGCTGGCTTGAGGATATTTGCCGCATCTAAGGTACTGTCAATCCCGCTACCAGACCCCATAATCGTATGGAGTTCATCGATGAAAAGAATGATATGACCATCTTCCTCAATGTCCGTGATAATCTGGTTCATCCGCTCCTCGAAGTCTCCACGAAAGCGCGTCCCAGCCACTACGCTCATCATATCCAACTCAAGGACACGCATGTCCTGCAATTCATAAGGAATCTCTCCGCTGACAATACGCTGGGCTAGACCATAAGCAAGGGCTGTCTTACCAACACCCGCATTCCCAACAAGAACTGGGTTGTTCTTGGTTTTACGGCTGAGCACCTGAACCATGCGCGACACTTCCTTGTCACGTCCGATAACAGGCTCTAGTCTGCCCTGACGCGCCATTTCTGTCAAATCACGAGTAAAGTCTTCTAACTCACCAGCTGTTGACGGTGGTTTCATCATATCTGAGAAATTTCCGCCTGGCTTAGCCTTCTTAGGATTGCGCATATCGTAGATAGCTTTGACATCCTCTTTTGTGAAACCAGCTTGGCGCTCCAAAGACTTACGAAGGTCCATCAAGCGAACCGATTCGCCATCATCTTTGAATTTGAAGCCGACGAGTTCCAAAATACGTGTCGCTATCAAATCTTTATTAATCAGCACAGCTAGGAGAACGTGTTCTGTTCCGACTTCCTTGGCTCCCACGACTTGGGCAATATTTTGTGCTAAGCGCAGCACTTCCTTGACTGCCTTGGACTGCTCCAAAAAGACATAGTCTGCCACGCCGTCATTAGGAGCTTTGCCCATTGCCAGAATGGCTGCGGCTTCATACTCCTCATTGGCTACTCTGTCCTCATACTCGGCGAAAGTCAAGCCCGCAACTGAGTCATGAACCATCACCATAGCCAAAAGCAGGTGCCAAGTCTCTAAATAGTGGCTTTCATAGCGCGCCGCTTGGAACTGAGCGAGACTGAAAACCTCCTGCATTTTATATGAATAGTCACTCATAAATGAAATCCTTTTCTATCTAATCGTTGTAATAACTTGCGCAACATGCGTGCGCGAATGGCTGGCGCATCTGGACCAAGCACATCATCCCCCGAGGTTGCCAAAATCAAATTGCCCTCACGCTCGGTAAGAACTTCCTCATCAAATAAGAGCTGAATCAAATCATCAAAAACCTGTTCACTGATGGTCTCACCGACATTTGCCATAAGATTGCCAAAAAGATGATGCTGGTCTGAAAAATGAACCTTAGCGATGCGGATATAACCACCGCCACCGCGCTTGCTCTCAACCTCATAACCACGACTTTCAGTGAAGCGTGTCTTAATCACATAGTTAATCTGACTAGGCACCACCTGAAATGTGTCAGCAAGATTTGACCGCTTAATTTCCACAATCCCCGTCTGTTCCAACAGCGATTTGATGTAGTCTTCAATATTGTCCGACGTATTTTTAGTAGCCACAAGCTCACTCCTTTCTTTGATGTTTACTGACCTTTATTATATCAAAATTCAGCGCATTAAGGAAAGAAAAGATTTAGTTTTAGTGGAAAATAGCTAGCGCTGACAGAGGATTTCAGTTGCCTTTTCCTGCAATATAAGATACAATGAAAAAGTATCAAACGAAAGGTAAAAATGAATGAACTACATTATCACATTTTTGATTGCAATGGTTCCCCTAGTTGAACTTCGCGGAGCTGTCCCATACGGTATCGCAACCGGAATTCCACTCTGGCAATCCTTACTTATTGGTGTTATCGGAAATATGCTTCCAGTTCCAATCATTTTCTTCTTCGCGCGTCGAGTCCTGGAATGGGGAGCAGATAAGCCCTTCACAGGAAAATTCTTCACTTGGTGCCTAAAAAAAGGACATTCAGGTGGACAAAAACTCGAAAAGACCGCCGGCGAACGTGGTCTCTTCATCGCACTACTTCTCTTTGTCGGCATCCCACTTCCAGGAACAGGTGCCTGGACAGGAACCCTAGCGGCCTCAATGCTAGACTGGAACTTCAAACGCAGCGTCGTTGCAGTCATGTTAGGAGTTATCCTAGCCGGTCTCATCATGGGAACCCTGTCTGTTGTTGGATTTAATATGTTTTAAAAAGAACTCGTTGGGAAACCAGCGAGTTTTTCGAATACGAAACAAAAAATGCCTAGAAATTCATCTAGACATTTTACATATGATGCGGTAGATAAGTGACACTTCATGACTTGCCACTATCCTAATCAGCCTCGCGAGGGCAAAAAGACGAAATCAGAGATTTCTGTTTTGCTCCCTATTTCTCCAAAGCTGCTGCCATTGTTGCTGCAACTTCTGCTTCAAAGTCGTTTGAAGCTTTTTCAATACCTTCACCAACTTCGAAACGTGCGAATGTCACGGCTTTAGCGTTTACTGAGTCAAGGTATTGTTCAACAGTTTTGCTGTCGTCCATAATGTAAACTTGTGCAAGAAGTGTGTAGGCTTGGTCAACTTTAGTGTTGTCAAGCATGAAGCGGTCCATTTTACCTGGGATGATTTTATCCCAGATTTTTTCTGGTTTACCTTCAGCTTTAAGCTCAGCTTTGATATCTTCTTCAGCTTGTGCGATAACTTCGTCAGTCAATTGAGCTTTAGAACCAAATTTCAAGTGTGGAAGAGCTGGTTTGTTAACCATAGCACGTGATTCGTTGTCTTGGTCAATAGTATGGTTCAATTGAGCCAACTCATCTTTAACGAATTGTGGGTCCAACTCAGTGTATGACAATACAGTTGGTTTCATAGCTGCAACGTGCATTGATACTTGTTTAGCAAGTGCTTCGTCGCCGCCTTCGATAACAGTGATAACACCGATACGTCCACCGTTGTGTTGGTAAGCACCAAAGTGTTGTTCGTCAGTTTTTTCAACCAATGCAAAACGACGGAATGAGATTTTTTCTCCGATTGTAGCAGTTGCAGTTACAAATGCTTGTTCCAAAGTTTCACCTGAAGGCATTGTCAAAGCAAGAGCTTCTTCATTGTTAGCTGGTTTACCTTCTGCGATAACTTTAGCTGTTTCGTTAACCAAAGTAACGAATTGGTCATTTTTCGCAACGAAGTCAGTTTCAGCGTTAACTTCGATAACTGCCGCTACGTTACCGTCAACATAAACACCAGTCAAACCTTCAGCGGCAACACGATCAGCTTTTTTAGCTGCTTTAGCCATACCTTTTTCGCGAAGCAATTGAATCGCTTTGTCGATATCACCATCAGTTTCTACCAATGCTTTTTTAGCGTCCATGACACCAGCACCAGATTTTTCACGCAATTCTTTAACAAGTTTAGCTGTGATTTCTGCCATTTTCGTTCTCCTTATTTAAGATAGAATATTATATAAAAATAAAAACGAGACAGAGCGGTTTGCATCTGCCCCGTTTTAACTGTTACTTATTGATTAGTCGTTGTTTGAACCTTCAACAACTTCAACGATTTCTTCGATTGAATCTGCTTGTGCTTCTTGAGCGAAGTCAACGTCAGCATCTTCACCTTGGCGACCTTCGATAACAGCGTCAGCCAATTTAGAAGTAATCAATTTAACGGCACGGATTGCGTCGTCGTTTGCTGGGATGATAACATCGATATCATCTGGATCAGCGTTTGTATCAACCATCGCTACAACTGGGATACCAAGTTTTTTAGCTTCTTTAACAGCGATTTGTTCTTTGTGTGGGTCAACGATGTAGATTACATCTGGAATGCGAGGCATATCTTCGATACCACCCAAGAATTTTTCAAGACGTGCACGTTGTTTGTTAAGAAGTGCAACTTCTTTCTTAGGAAGAACTTCGAAAGTTCCATCAGCTTCCATTTGTTTGATTTCTTTCAAACGAGCGATACGTTTTTGGATTGTACCCCAGTTTGTAAGAGTTCCACCCAACCAACGGTGGTTGATGTAGTACTGACCAGCACGTTCTGCTTCTTCTTTAACAGCGTCAGCAGCTTGTTTTTTAGTACCAACAAACAAGATAACTGCGTCGTTTGCTGCTGCATCACGAACGAATTCGTAAGCTTGGTCAGCCAATTTTACAGTTTGTTGAAGGTCGATAACGTGGATTCCGTTACGTTCTGTAAAGATGTATTTAGCCATCTTAGGATTCCAGCGACGAGTTTGGTGACCAAAGTGAACACCAGCCTCAAGAAGTTGTTTCATTGAAATTACTGCCATGAGTAGTTTCTCCTTTTAAAATGTTTTTTACCTCTCTAAAACTTCGGCTTGCAAGGCAACCACAAGGGCAACCGCCCCACAATTGGTTTTAGATGAGAATTTGTTACTTTACGCAACTATATCAGTTTATCAAAAAATGACTGATTTGACAAGTATTTTGTAGCATTTACCTGCCTTTTACCTAAAGAATTTTGAAAATTAGCTTGACGGAAGATGGCTTTTACGATAAAATATTATTTGTTATGGCGGTATAGCCAAGTGGTAAGGCACGGCTCTGCAAAAGCTTGATCGTCGGTTCAAATCCGTCTACCGCCTTAAAGTACCTGATTTAACAGGATTTAACCGAATGAAAAGCCCAATTTGATGGGCTTTTTGATTTTTACAATCGGATAAATTCAGATAAAAACTAAAATATTTTTGGACAAATTTTGGACACATTTGGGACTAGATACTATTTCTAACACTATCAAAAAATCGCTCTAAAATAATTAGAGCGATTTTTTCATCTAGGTTTATTCTACAGTACCCCAAAGACTGATACGGTTACCTGCCTCATCGGTTTGACCAATTGCCATATAGTTACGTTTGCCAGATCCTCCGATATAAGAAATCCAGCGGTAACCATTAGCAGAACCTTTGCTGTCATACTTGACAGCTTGCCCTGGTTCATAGACTGCTACAATCTCACCGTTAAGGTTTGGTGCACGGCGGACATTGATAGCAGCATCACCGACTGTAAAAGTACCTGTTTCTGGGATAAGGTCAATTTCATTGCTTGTTGGTGCTTGCGTAGGCTCTTGTGAGCTACCACCACTTGAATATGGTGGATAGAACCAACCAACTACACCAGAAAAATCACGACTATTAAAGCGAGCGGGTCCGCCTACCTCAAGAGCGTTCCAGTTGCCATCAATGTTCTGCTCAACGGTTTTCATAGTGTAGCCATCACTGTCCTCAATCACAACTCCAGTATGACCGTAAGGATGACTTGCTACCGCCATTACAAAGATTGCGCCAGCTTTCGGATTTGCATCTGTTGGCATACGGTGAACTTCCCAACCTGCACCAGCTGCTGCATCTAATAAGTCAATAGCATTTCCCCATAAATCTACACCAAACCAATTTTTGGCAATAAAACACGGCAAATCTGCGCATTGTGTACCGTATACGCCATCTTTATCAACACCCATACCAGAGTTGGCAAGGTTGATTGTGTATTGTATAACTTCATTTGCTGTTGTCATTATGTTTCTCCTCTAAGATTATTCCTAAAAATGGGTCAAGCATGATCGCAATAAATCCAAGTGGTATTACTAATGGAATGAGAACCAACAGCAAGAGTACTCTTATTACTGTTTTCATGCCTAACCTCCTTATTGGTTTTCCTGTTGATAATTCTTGCTAGAGATACCTAATACTGTACCTGCAAAAGTAGCAAAAAGCGCAATTGTACCTGTGATAGCTGTAGTATCAAATTTATACAATGCACCCAAACCTGTAATTAGTGTGATACCTGCTGGCACAACAACTGTAACTACTTTTTTAGCAACATCATATTGTCCGTTTGTTAATTTCATGATTATTATCCTTTCTTAAAGGTAGATCAATAAATTCCTCTTTATACATCATTTCAATTTCGCCATTTCCGTCCAACATTTTGTAAGAGTCAAATAGTTTAGCTATTTCACGCTTATTTTCTAACGTGGTATAACCAGCTATTATATCTTTTGTCATGTCATGAAAAAGCCTATATCTAGTGATGTCTTTTGAGTTCTTCTTTAGTTTTTCAAGTTCTGCAGTATTACTAGCTAAATCTGACTTAATTTTTATATTATCTTTTTTTAACACATCCAATGATTGAATGATTTCTTGCTGTCCTTGTTTAACCTCATTATCACGTTTTCCAATAAAGAAATTTGATATGGTACTTATTAACGTACCAACAACCCCGCCAGAAACAGTAATAATTGCGACAAGTACAGCACTATCTTTTAACAATGGTGGCACTCATCTCCTCCTTACTATCTATTGAATAATTAACTTGATACCTCTAAATTTAGAAAGTTGATTGATTTTATTTATAACTTTTATGCTATAAATACCAACATCTAAAGTCTGGTTATCTTGAGCTGGACTATCATTAACGGTAACGGTTACATTATCACCGAAATATGATAAACTTACTGGTCTCTCTACATATATCAATGCCTCAAACAATGTTTTAACATTACCTTCTTGTAGTTGCCCCTCAAGGTCAAATCCATCAACTTTACTAGGCAACCATTTGACCTGTTTATCCGCATCTGATAGATGGTCTGAGTAGTTTAAATCTGAGATAACTTTATTAGATTGATATCCAATTTTTTGTGAAGTGCTAATTTTATGTGTTCGTGGCAGTAACTCGCTTGCTAAAAATTCTGCTCCCTTTTGGTGTCCTAGGTCTCCAAAATGACACATATCAGGAATGAGAGATTTAATACTATACTCTGAGTTATTCAGAATGTTTCTAGTTCCTGCATTATAATCGATAAATGGAATACCTAATTCATTTGCCAAGTCTTTTTTGATATTGTCCGCAATGCTATTGATTTTTGAACCAAATCGCTTATAATTTTCAAACTCTGCCTGTGTTGACATTAGTATAGGCTTAATGCCTTTAGTTATTAAGCGGTTAACAACGTTGATATGGTTATCTTTAAAGGCTTGAATATTACTCCTGTCATAGATACTGTCATTGATTCCCATTGCGATAAAGGCATAGTCTATTGGTTCAGTAATCGGAGCTAAAACAGCATCCAAATTATCTTTCAACCAAGAAATCGTTTTACCCGAAAACCCACGATTGTAGAATTTATGATTGAAGCTATAACCTTTTTGACTATTGATAATACCGTTTAAAATCTCAGTATACGTCTTTGGTTTTGAAATTAGACTTTCAAGAACATTCCCTGAATAGCTAGATGTTCTATAACCATCTGTCGTTGAGTCACCAAGCGTCACAATAACCGTGCGTTTTGTTTGTAGGTCAACTTTTAACTGATCTAATGTGATATCTTGCTTTCTTTGCATCCCCTGGTTATCAAGAAAAATATTGCTATTACTAGAAATGTGCCTAATCTCACCATTATAGATTTCAGCAATCTTAATGAGTGAAGCTGTCTTAGGAATTTGAACGCTCTTATACTCATTGTAAGAGTTCATTGTTGTCACTTGAAATTTCTTGGTTTCTCTATCAAATAGCAACAGATGACCAAAATATGACGTATAAGTTAATTCAAAATCGTCAATACCATTGATGAAATAGTTCTGATATGAAATGATGAAGTCGCCTTTTTTTCTCCCTCGAATGGTCTTTGTCGCAAGGTCAAGTGTGATCTCACCTTGAATAACTGTTCCCCAATCAGCGTTAATGTAATCCAGACGCTCTCCAACTTTTAGCCCTGCTGTTTTAACAAACGGCGACGATTGTGGATGTACCAACACACCTCCGTACATAATCGCTAAAATCGTTTCTCTGTTACCTATATTTGTGATATCATTTAAATTTTTAACGTATAGTTCGCTTGTCTGATCATTGTAAATAATGTACTGGGATAGATTGGTACTCGGAAGAGGGGCAGTTAAAGTCTGTGTTATTCTCGCTTTTCTTTTCCCTACTTGGAACCAACTGCCATTACTCAACTCTACTTTTGAGTTAGTAACATCAATCAATAATTGTCCGGCAATCATCAAGCCAAAACCCATCCGCTCATCTAATTTTTGGTCTGTTACAGATCCATTAACAATATTTGATGTCGATACTGCATTTTGACCAACGACGGCGACACTTCCGCCGGTCAGTTTCTCTTTGACATCTTGTGTGAGCATTTCATACGTTATTTGTTCAATGCCTTTTTTGTCTAATTTTGTAGCATCCAAAGATTGAGCCAGTTTATTTGCGGTATTAGCGTTAGCATTAATACTTGATAGGTGCTGTGCAAGGTTATCAAACTCCCCCCTCGCTCTTGCTACTTCAAGATTATTATCGCTACTGTTTTCTTGCGCATCGTGGTAAACACGCTCTAGCCCAACTCTAAGAGCATACCTAACATCTTTACCATACTTTTTTTGAATGATGGCATCTAGCGCCTCATCAATAGAGTACAGCTTGTTATAGTCCATGTGGGTTTCATCTTGATAAAATCGTGTATCTCCGATTGCCTCAGTATTGTTATTACTCATTACCTATCTCCTTTAATTCATTTAACTTGGTTTGTATTTCAACAATCTTAGTGTCATACAGCTCTTTTTTACTAACAGCTACTTTCTTTTGTGTGGTTAAGGTTGCTACCAAGCCTGCATCACTTTCTGGATCAAGATGCTCAATCTCAACATCTAGAGTTAAGATTTCTTGTCCTAAACTCTCTGACTGTACTTGATATTGGGATAATTCGCTCTCTAGTAAAGCGATGTTATTTGCTTTCGCTGTTTGTTCTTCAAGTAATCTTTGTTTTGCAGCGTTATCTGCTGCTACTTTCTCCATAGTTTTTTGCGCCTCCTGCTGTTGTAATTGGAACATTGATAAACTCTGGTTACTAGATCCGACTGTTAAAGATACAGATTGAGGCTTAGTAATATTGATAGTTTTCTCAATAATTTGCAACTCCTCGATACCAGACATTGGGGCATTTACTATTTGATGTGTATTTCCAACTCTAAATTTGACATATCTATCATCGATTAGACAGAGTTCCACAACATCTACTTTCCAACTAGCTAGAATAGTTTTCAAATTATCAATGTACTGTTGCCCGCGCCTTTTAAGTATATCTGGGGAAGTGATTTCAGACCATGTAACTGATTTTGTAATCAGACCAAATTGCTCTATCAATTCTGCATTTTCTAACCAGTTTCTACCATTGTTAACAGATTTGATAGTAACCTGTTCACGAATAATATCAGCACTTGAGGTTTCAGATGTTGACCCATTGTCTAGGTCTGCGCCAACCGGGACAATTCTTGTTAGTAATCCATCAAAAGATAAATCCCTTGTAGCTGTTTTAACGTTTGCCCCCAACATGATAGGTGAACCAGTGATTTTATCTCCTACTTCTTTCAGATAGTCAATATACATTGCATCTTCTTCGTGCCTCAACACTAGATAGCCATTTGTCTTATTAATCAGTCGTTCCTTGATAGTTTCCCAACTGGTGTCGTATCCAGTATATCTAAAAGGGGTGTCAGATGGGGCTGGTACATTAACCAACCCTACCTTAAAACGCTTATGAGGCTCAACCTGCGCATTATGCCTGTTAATAATTCTAGCTAGATAATCTTCAAGTCCTTTGTTAGGTACCTTTTCATAATCTTGACAGCTATCATGTAAGTAAGCTAGCATATCTTCGCAAATAATTTCTTGAGCAAAGCCATCAGATGTCATGGTCATTGAAATTGAAAGTACCCTACCATAAAATTCAATCTCTCCATCAAATAAATTAACAACCTTTACAATGCCCTTGATAGGCTTTATTTTTTTGTAAAGATTGTGCTTTATACCAATGGCAAGATGGCATTCGTTAATACCGTTGACAATTTGCTTGATAGATCCAGAGCTTAAACGATATTCTTGGCGTGATACTGTTGGTTCATGTAGCACCTTTTGTTTGCTAGTATCCCTAATATCTTCTGCCTGATCCCAGTATAAAACAAGAAAACCGGGATTTTTTGCTATGTTGTCAACAATCACCCTAGTACCTCCCTAGGAAATCTAAAAGAGACATCAGCATTACCTGTAATTGTGAAAAGAGCTAATTTTCTTGGCGGTATTTTCAACAATACATTTTCATTCTCTCCACTACTAAACTGATAATCAGTTCCCTCAAAGTTGATAACAATGTTTGAACTACTGATAATCTTAGGGATGATGGTTGTGTCGCCGGGGTTAAATACTGGAATAACCTGCTTTCCTGTTATCTCCCATTTTGTCCAGTTAGCAACACTATACTCAAAACTAAAATCATCCCAAACATCATCAAAATAATCATCCATTGCTGTAAGAAACGGATAGCAATCAAATTCGATGGTTGCTATCAATGCCTTTTTCTTAGCATCATCTTGCACTTTTACGCTTTTACATTTGCCATACCAATAAAAACCTTCATCGTGTGTATCTGTAAGCCTTGACTTCCCTATACGCATCAAAGCGCTTTTTATTTCTCTTTCTGCCGTTTTTCTATCAGCATATCTAGTATTAGGTAGCTTAAATTCATAAGTGATAATACGGTTATTAAAGTAACGCTCATCATTCATCATCGAAAAATCCAACGCCCCTTGAGAATAAAGGAGATTTTCTAAAACCTCCTTTTCTTCCGGTGTTGGGGCATCTCGACTTACAAGATACCAACCGTGACTTTTAGTGTTAAAATCACCAAATGTTATATACTCAACAATTTCTAAAATCATAATTGATGTCTCCTTTTCATTGCTGTATTCATACCGATTGCCTCATCGTAATAATCTTTGGTTTCTCCTACTAAAGTGCCATTATCAAGTACAATCTGTTTGCCTTTTTCAACTAGCATTTCAAGGTCATAAACCTTATCAAGTAGATTTTCCAAAAGGTTATTATTTTGGATGTAATAAGCATCGGTTTGCGATTTTTTATCATCGGTTGTCACGCGCATAGCTTGTTCTCTCATCACTTTAGCCGTGATAGAGTGTGAAATGTTAGAATTTCCAACTCCTAACACATTTTCTGCTTTAAAGCTAAAAGCGTTGATTTTATCAAACATGCCAGAAATAGCATCATCAACTTTAACGGTACTTTGGTCAATACCTTTAGCAACCCCTAAACCAATCCACCAACCGACAGCATCCCTAAATAGCCTTGATGGTGAATGGATTTTAGCCTTAGCTTGTGCCGCTCTTTCTGCTTGTGCTACTAGCTCATTAGCTGCAGCAGTAACCGCACCTAGAGCAGACCTCATACCAACTGCTAAACCTTGCCCCATGTAACTACCCGCTGATTGAAATGAACTATACCCATTTCTTGCTGCATTAACTGCTTGGTTTACCGCTGATTGTACGGTTGTAACTAACTGATTACCTGCCATTCTCATAGCTGATACCATCTGACTACCACCAGACCTAGCAGCTGTTACAACGTTATTCATACCGTTTCTAACAGTTGATACAATCTGGTTCATAAAACTCTGTGTGCTAGATACCATTTGAGTACCAGAAGAGCGCCATGATGATACCATTTGGCTGCTACCAGAGCGTACAGCTGACATTGCGTTATTCATACCATTTCTTGCTGTGTTGGTAACTTGATTTATACTTGATTGCATAACTGATACCATCTGACCACCTGCCAACCTCATAGCAACTGACATTTGAGCGCCGCCGGCTGTTACAGCACCAACCGCTGACAAAATAGCACCAGAAACACCAACACCTAGCATCATCATCTGACTAACAAAAACAGTAGCAGATGAGCCAGCTCTTGATAACGCCCCAGATAAGCTCGATGTTGCAGAAGTTATAGCAGATATTCCAGAGCTAGCCATCAATGCTGATGATCCAATCATTACAAAAGAGCTACTTGCCATTGTCGTTGCTACTGAAACTGACATGATTTGAGTATTAAACGCTGTAATTAGAGCTCCAACAGTAGCAAATGCAACATTGATAACCATAGCTTGAGCGCCAAAAGATGCGAAACCAACACTTGCCATCATTAAAGCTGGTGTAATTGTCATGATTTGGCTCTTAAACATTGCAATAGGGGCATTGATAGCAGACAATCCCGCAACGCTCGCTACTGCTTGAGCTGTGAAACTTGCAAAGCCTGCGGCGGCTGTTGTCAATGTAATTGGCAAGGTTGTCACCGAACTACCAAGCGTTGTAATACAAGTTACAAAACCAGTAAGACCAGCAACTGCTGTGGTAGCTGATAAAGATACCATTTGCATCCCTTTACCTAATGCTGTCATACCAGTACCAGCACTTGTTAGACCAGATCCGGATGCTGCGATAGCAGCAACACCAGTAGCTACTGCTGCAAGTGATGCACCCATATCAAAGAGGTTTAGCTTGGTAATCTTACTTACACCAGTAGCAAGCTGATTAAAGCCCTTGCCAGCATTTAACGCTGCTTGACCTACCGACTGGATAACTCCAGAAATAGAGTTTAGGATTGCAACCAATCCTCCACTTATCGCATTGACTACTTTAGTGATTGCATTAGCAAAGGCTGTTACACCCGGTTTACACACATTTAGAGCCAAGCCGAAAGCTGCAACGCCAGCGGCTGCAACAAGCATCCCTGCACCAAATACGGTTGCACCTGCTCCTGCAACAAGAGCGCCCGCTCCCATAACCAGTAAGCCAGCACCTAAAGCAGCAATACCAATAGCGGCACTAGCCCCATGAGTGGCAATCATTGGTAAATGACCCGCTAACATTGATAAGCCAGCAGATGCTGCATAGACACCAACACCGATGAGGGCAATAGCTGCACCAAAGGCTAAGATACCAACAGCACCTGCTGATAAAGCTGGACCAAGCAAAGCAAAGATACCTGCCAATGCTGCAACACCTACTGCCAAACCAGCAAGAGCAATAGCTGCACCACTACCAGCGCTAGAAAGTTGTATAGCAGCCTGTACCAAGACATAGATACCAGCAGCTGCTAGAGCTACACCAGCACCTACCATGAGCATTGCAGCACCCATTGATAACCATTGAGCAGGGCTTGCCATAGCTGCTGCTTGACCAAAACCAGTTGCGACAGTTGATAATGCTGTAGCTAAACCTTGTAAAACCGTCGAAATTCCTTGAGCAATTGAGGTAATCAATGTGCCAAGACCAGAAAAGACTTGTTCGATGATACCTTTTGATTGTGTGGCTTGACCACTTGTACCAGCAAGTGCATTCTTAACCTCGTCAAGAGCTTTTTTCCCACCCTTGCCAAATGCTTTGAAAGGATTCCAGCCATTCAGCATCTTAAAGATGGCAAAACCGCCAGCAACTGATGCTATAACCGCCCCCCATTGCTTAACTTGATCCATATCAAGATTATCAATGAACTTCTTAACGCTATCTACAACAGCATCCACTTTATTTCTAAAAGTTTCACTAGTGTTATAGGCCGTAATAAAAGCTCCTACTAAAGCTCCAATACCAACAACAGCTAGCATAAATGGATTTGCACTTAGTGCTGACTTTATCAATCCAAAAGACTCTGAAACACCTTTGATAATTCCAGAAACTGTTTTAAATCCTTTGAAAGCTGCTACAGCTCCTAAAACTGCTCCAGCTATTGTTTTGATTGTTTCTGGTGGCAAAGATGAAATAAATTCAGCACCTCTCTTAGCAGCATCAGAAAGCCAGTTGACTACCTCACCAAGTGCTGTACCAATTTGGCTTATATCTGGCGCACTAGAACTTAAAGAAGAAAAAACATGACCTATTGCATCTTTTACTGCTGAAAATGCTGTACCTACTGCTGTAATAGCACCGGTATCCTTGAATTTATCAAATGTCTGTTTGACTTTACTTACACCACTTTCAATAGTTGATATAAAGCCCATTATTTTAGCGACTGTCGTCTCTGGCAGTAACCGTTTTAAACCAGCTTCAATCTCTGGTTTTGCAGAGGCTATAAATGTTGAAATGGCTTTAGGTAAAGCCTTAAAAGCATTGCCTACCATCGGGATAAAGTTTCTAAAAACAAATGTTGATGCTGTCTTTGCTAAATTCGCTAAAGGTTTTGTAATATCACCGCCTGTTGTAAGATTTCCTAAAAAATCTTTAAAGGCTGCTTGCATTGATGCAAAAGATCCAGAAAATGTTTCAGATGCCTCTTTAGCCGTTGTACCAGTGATACCTAGTTTCTTTTGTACAACAGAAATAGCCTTGACCATGTTTGCGAAAGACATATCTCCCTCATCAACGGTCATATTAAGCTCTTCTTGTACATCTTTATAGCTAGCGGCATCTTTAATTAGTCGTTGCATCTCTGCTTTTGTACCGCCATAACCTAATTTTAGGTTATCTAACATAGCATAGTTGCCACGTGCCAATGATTGATAGGTTTGAGTAATAAGTTTCATGTCAGAACCCATTTTGTTTGCATTATCTGACATATCTGTCATTGCTGTATTGGCTAAATCAGCCGCTTTTGCTGTATCTCCTCCTAAAGAAGAGATCAAGCTAGCAGAAAATGATGTTACATTTTCCATGTACTCGTTTGCTGATACCCCAGCTGTCTTAAAAGCTTCACTAGCATACTGTTTAACAGTTCCTGCTGAACCTTTAAACAGCGTTTCAATACCACCTATAGATTGTTGTAGTTTTGCACCCTCGCTAATAGCTGATGAAAATGCTCCTTTAACACCTCCAACAAGTGCATTAACACCACTCATCAATGCACCACTCACTAAATTTGCTCCGAGTACAGATTTAAAAGCTGAACCTAGACCACTCAATGAGGTTTTTAGACTGTTTATATCGCCTTGAGCTTTTTTACCATCTAAATCAACCGCAATGGTAACTTTACCGTCTGCCATGTTTTACCTCCTTTCTTTGTTAAATATTTGGTAATGCGTATTGTTCCTGCAACTCACGCATTCTTTGTTTTTCTTTTGAGCTTTCCCCTTTTGATGGTTTCCACGCTCTGATTTTCATGACCTCAACAAACTTTGTGCCATCTGGTAATCCAGATAATAGAGCGTTGAATTTTTGCCAATGCAATTTACCTTGTTGTTCAATCAAATCAATGTTATAGGCTTGCATAAACGATGAAAAAATGTACTCGCCATCATATTTGACATTAAACAAGGGCTTATCATCGCTATCTGGGTCATCTTTGGGCTTTTTAGGCATCACATTCCCCTCAATGTCATACCTATCAACCTCATCAATAGCCCTAGTAACTTGTATGTGCTTTTCAAATATCTCTGCATAGATGGCTAAAGCCTCCTCTGTGTCCATATCCTTAAAAGTCACATCATCAGTTAATTTTGCTAAAGCTAGCTTTGGTTTAAGTTCCACTGGGATATGTTCTTTACCCCACATATCAAAAACCCATAAAACCCTATCAAACGATAATAAAAGCTGATACTCTTTGTTATTAAGTACCAGCTTGTCATCCATTTTTTTGGAAATATCAAACATTATTCAGCAAGATACTTCTTGAAATTTTCATCGTTTAGTTTTTTCTTCCATTCTTTTTGAATGGTTGCTGAAACCTGTAAGAATACATTGAGATAATTCCAAGTGTTTTCACCCGCTACCTCATAGATTTTTTGTGAGGCATCCTCATCAAACATTGCTACAAAGAACTCATCTACCATTGGTTTTAGAGCTTTACGCCCCTCTTGGTCATTCATGTTCTCTGCGTCTTTTTGATAAGCATCCACTTTACCCTCTAGCTCAAGCGCTTTGTCTTGGATTTGAGCATCTTTTTTATCGGTTGCTCGATAATCGAGGGTAAACTCTCCAAAATCAAACGTTAGAACTTTACTACCTAATTCAATTACAGTTTTATTTGACATGTTCTTTTCCTCCAAAATGTCTGTTAATTTGTTGATGGGTTATCCACCCACACCAGCCTCAATAGGCTCTTTAATCCATTTGAGCGTACATCCAAATTCTTCATAGGCTGTAGCATCACCAGCACCTGCTTTAATTTCAGATACATTTGCAACCTGTGTATAAGTTTTTTTGCCATCAGAGCTAGTTACTCTATGCCATACACGTCGTGCATCTCCTGTTTTGTACTTCATTGCTGCAATCATTGCTTGTGCTGCATCTTCTGGATCATATAACCCCTCAAATGAGTAACCACCAACAACAGAGAGTACCGTTTCTTCTGGCGTACCATCACCATCATAGTAACCAGTATCATCTGTATCTTCATCTGTTTCATCGTCAATGGTTTCAATATACTTGGCTAGCCGTTTCCAAGCTTCTGTTCCCGGAACAACTGCTGGGTTTTTAGGGTCAAATGGCGCAATTTCGTGTTTGCGCTTGGCGTTTTTATTTCGTACCATGAATTATCCTCCTGTAATTTCTAATTTTGCGATTACTTGCATTGAGTAAATAAAGTAACCTTGCTCATCCTTACCATTGATCCCCGGTTTATCCACTTTCAATGATAAGAAAGTGTAAGAGTTATCAGTACTAGGTAGGTCAATATCAAGCGATGATAAGTCACCATTGATAAACCAAAGCGTATCAATAGCTTTCCTATTCTCTTTACACTTAATGGCAATTTCAAACGGTAGTGAAACCTCTCTAGTGCCATCCATGTACTCTTTATCAATAATTCCACCACTTAAAGCATTGATAACTAGATCATCTTTATCATCCTCAAAGTAATCAAGGCGAGCCTTTAGCGGCAATACTGGGATGTTGTTAATATGTGCTAGTAGCACCTCTTGAAAGTTCTTGTTGTTTTGCATTATCTAATACCCATTCCTTTAATAGCTGCTTTTCTCAACTTGTCTATGTTTGCTTTTAATGGTTTATCCCATCTACTACCAGTACCAGAGGTTGTATATTTCCTAAAAACAACAATCCCATTAGTACCGTAAAACTGCGCTCTAGCATAAACCGTGTTATAGCTCGCATCTCCGTTAGGCTCTACACGCCCAGAGACTCTTAATGCCCCTCCACCTGCCCTAAGAGGTATTGAACTATCCATAATAAGCAAAGCCTCGCTACCAGCGGCAATCTTGCCACGTTGCATAGCTTGGGGAGATACTTTTTTCTCAACCCCTGCAAGGTCAACTGTTACTCTGACATCTGCCATTAAGTAACCTCAACCTCATAACTGAAAATTTTGCCATTAAGGTAATTAGGTTGATAGCCTGTCATAATGTAATCACGCTCCCCATCATTTACAATTGCACCCAACCAACTATCATCAACTGTCACATTTGCAAACTTTGGATAGATGTAAATTACACCAGCTTTCTGCCTAGTTTTAGAGTTGTTAGTACCTGTAACAGCCACCGACCTATCAAACCTTACTGGCTTAACATCCAATGGGTCAGCATACGTTGCATCTCCAAAATCATCTTTGCCCTCAACCTTTCGGACTGTAACAACATCTTGTAATAAGCGTTTATCTATCATAATCAACTCCCACAATTAAGCTAAATCCCGCTTGTTTTAGGGCGTTTTCAGCATCCAAGCAAAGGTTGAATTGTTGACCAGCTGAAATACGGTATTGACTGCCATAATCAATTTTTGTACGACCAATAGAAACGCTTGACATGGTTTGTTTATCATCAGCTGTCATGATGCCAGAGCTATCCAAATAAGCAATCTGAAAGCCCATAGCTAGCTTTACAGCAGACTTGCGGTAATCTGCCTCTGTCTCAAAGTCAATGTACTGTTGGTAAATGCCTTGAGTATAGAGATTGATAGCAATTTCTGCTCTTTTAGCTAGCTTGTCAAAGTCAGTCACATCATCAAAACCTAAATCATCAACAAACTCATCTTTGGTTAAATAAGACATAGTAACCTCCCTTAAAAACAAAGGGTGTTGCCACCCCTTATTTATTCAGCAGCATCTTCTACTGTTTCAGTATCTTCTGCTTTCTTTTTGCGTGTTGTCTTTTTAGGTTGTTCAACCTCAGCGCTTTCAGTTGTATCAACTGGTACAAGTACAGCATCAACATCTGGGAAAGTTAGCTTGAGGTCTTTATTGACCTTTTCAGCATAAGCTGGCTCAAGGTCAATAATCTCATCAACAATCACATCTTTACCCAGTGATTGAAAAACTAGGTTTTTTGTTGCTTTATAAAGTGCCATTATTTACCTCCTATACAACTGTCCCTGTGACTTTAACAACTGCTTTCTTGTTGTCATCCAAGATGTAAGTACCACCTTTAGCAGCTGCTTGTAATTTCACACCGTCAAACTCCGTTGCTTCAATAGTACGGGCTGTTGAAATACCAACAAACGGAATAACAATTCCATCTGGTGAGAATACCGCTAAAGTACCCGTTGGCAAATATTTTGAAGGTGTTTTCTCAAGGATAAAGTCCTTGTATTTGAGCAAACCATTTGTATCAATAGAAACGCTTGAACCTTTAGCAGAAGTGTTTGATGCCATGTCAACAATTGCACTATGCAATTCAGACCGAAGATAAACAGTAATGTCCACAGCCACTTCTAAATCCGTATAGTAGGCATCCAACTTGTTGAATAGGGATTTGATTGTCTTTTCTTCAAAGTCTGTAAGTGCCTCTGTTTTACCAGCGTTTTCCGCTAGGAATTTACCAATTTTAGTGTTCATTTGGCGTGTCTGTGCCTCTGATTGCAATTTCAGACGGTCAGCAACAGCAGCATCCAAATCGTTGTTGACTGTGTAACGGTCAAGCCCTTCATGAATTGAAAGAGTATAATCATACTCAACATCTGCGTTGTCATATTTGACTTCCGTCATATTTCCAAAGCGTGATTTTGCTCCAGAGCCATCACCAAATCCACCATCATTTTCACCTGTTGAATAAGTACCGATGACAACTGGAGTTGCGTTTGTTTTAACAGAGAATGCTTTGGCGTTTTCTTGCACACCATCCAAAATTTGAATAGGGGCTAGAGTTTTGGCAAATGCTTTACGAATACCAAATACTGTTTGCAGCATGCCCGCATACTGCTTTTCATAGCGGCGGACTGGATTATTTTGATTACCTGCCATTATATGTAATCTCCTTTCTTTTACTTGCCGTAGCTATCCATGATTGCTTGGAATGGGTCAGTATTATTTGCACCATTTGCAGCTGGATTGCCGGGTGGCACAATGTTAGGGTTAGGCGTGCCATCTTCATCTGCTTTAAAAAGATATGGGTCACTTTCCTTTAAACCTGTGATGATGTCATCTAGTTTTGGCTTGCCATTTTCATCAAGTTCAATGGCATCAACATCAATGAACTTCATTAAGGTTGATGGATTGTGTGCGGTGGTATCTTTCAAAGCAAGAGTGATAGCATTGACCTTTTGAATTTGTGCAAGTTCAGCAGCTGCATCCGCTTTGTATTTGTCATATTCAGCTTGCAATTTATCAAGCGCCTCTTTCTGTTCAGCACTTGTATTCGCATCTGCTTTCAATGTCTCAAGCTGTGCCTCTGTGTTTTGCAACTGTGATTTAAGGCTATCTCTCTCTTGTGTGATAGTTTCCAGAGCTGATTTACTGGCGTTTAAATCTTTGCCATGCAAAGCAAATACCTCTTTAGCCTGTTCCTCTGTCAAACCAAGATTAAGTAGCTCCTCTGTTGTAAATGCCATTTGTACCTCCTTAGTTCTTTTTTAGGTGGACAACTCCCACCAAAAAGCAAAATATTATTTACTTTTTCAGTTTACTTTGAATAGGATGGGATTTTTTACGGTTTCATGGCAACAAAAAAACACCTAGATTTCTCTAGGTGTCCATAAAAAAATATTAAAGAAAGTTGGGCTACTTTCTCATATCATAATACTTTTGAACTAAATTTCTTTTTTCTAGTTCTTTTTCAAACGCTTGAGCTTCTTCAAGAGAAAGTAAGTCCAATGTAATACTAACTTTTAGCAACTGCTCATCTGTAAAACTAGAAAAATCTATAAGCTCTGATTTCAATTCTAACGAGTCTATGTAAGCCATCGCTTCGGCTAATTCCATGACATTACTCCTCTCTAAGGTTCATCTCTAAAACGACGCCCCCTTTGTTCTCTTTCACACTAATTATATCATACTTAGCATTTCTAGGGATAATTATTTCACTTTCATCATCGTTATCAGTGAAATAAATATTACTTCCTTTAGGTATGTTGATGATGGTTTTGATATTTCTATTTGTAAAGAAATTATACTTAGGAATGTAACTTGTTGACGTATAAGCATCATTACTAAAAGTAGCTTTCCCAGAGTTTAGCATATCAGCGACGCTATCATAACTCTTTAGTAGTTCAGCATTACTTGAGACAACAGCTCTATAATAAGGTTCGTCATCAAAACGGTTTACTTTTATATTTCTAAGCGCCTTATTCTTCTGAATAACACCATCCAACGTTGATATGACCTTGCTTTGTTCTTTGGTTGGCGCAATTTTCCCACCACTTCTCAAGGCTGCATTGATTTCAAAACTTTCATTTGTTGCAATATATCCCATGCTATCAAAATTCTTAGCATAAATTATTTTGCGCTCTGGAACTGTGATTTTGCCTCCAGCTTTTTTAAATTTAGGTATATCCGACTCTTTAATATAATGATATTCTGATAATTTACGCTCTAGTTTAACCTTATTATTAGCCTTGCTTGTTGGTGTTTCATATAGGCGTTCTCTAGAGTAGTCACGGCTCAAAAAATCATGACTATCAACAAGATTTCTGACCTTACCTTGCAAGTTTCGCAACTTTAACCGCTCTAGGGTAACTAGGTCATCATCTCCCAACTGTTTTGCAATGTGCAACCTTTCTTTTTGGTTTCTGATAGCCCTCTCTGTTGCTCTCTGCTTAGCCTCAATGCGTGCATTTTCTTCCGCCTGCTCTGGTGTGAGGTCTTTAAGATAGTCTGGTAGGTCTGGTAACTCATTGACACCAACGATAAACGGTGTGAGGTAGTGACCGCAATGCGCACCAAGACACCCACCAGCTGTACCATAGCCGTAATCAAGCAAACTATGGATGGTTACGCCCTTTTCTGTCCTACCAACTCCTTTAGTGACTATCTTGCCTTGGATTGGTGCACAAGCCTCCCTTGCTGTACGCTTTATTGAGTAGTAAAAGGTGTCTATGCCAAGCTCTTCTGCTGGTCTGGTGCGCATGTCATTATAGACTTTGAAAGTAGTGGTTTTAATGATAGCCCTAGCATAGCTATCAGCTCGCCACTCTCTGCCAGCGCTATCAGTAAAACCTGTAAAGTTCTTTTTCTGCCAGCCCATAATAGTATCTTTTAAGGCTCTGTCAGCTGTCTTAGTACCTGTAACTACTTGTGCTACTGTCTGCTCAACTACTGATTTAAAAGTTTTCTGTACGCTTGCTGGTAATGTTGTATTGATAAGGTTAAGGTCGCTTACTGCCTGTTGCGTGTAAGCCTCTAGGGCATCCGTCACACCATTTCTGACCGTGCCACTAGCTGACCTACCCAAATCCTCCTCAAGTTGCTGTTTGGTGTCCTTATAGACCTTTAAGCCCTCGTTACTGATAACATCCCGCAACAAATCCTCTGCTATACCTGTCCGCTCAACAATGATTGCTAGTGTTTCCTCGTTGAGCATGTGCATATCATTTAGCTTTTCTAACTGCCAGATATAAGGATTTTCTTGCAAGTCAGCCTCACCACGCACTATAAGCCTATTTATCATGCTATCAAACAGCTCTTGCTGCATTCTTGCGTAAATATCAGCGACCGCTTGCATGTGTAAAGAAAATTGCTGGTCATTTAGGGTTGGGCGTTTCTTCTTTTCGCTCATAACTAACCCTCGCTAACTACCTCATAAGTTTCATGGAAAATATCTGGCTTGCATGGGTAAAACTCGCCATGCACTCCTTTAATGATATAATCACCTTTTTGGGCTACCATATCCCCCTCAAGTGTTGGTATCACAATACTTAAATCAGAGCATAGAGTATTTTGCCCAATAAATCCCTTGATTTCTTCATAATTTGAGCCAACAAATCTAATAGCCTCAATTACAACTGGTTTTTTCTTATACTTCGCCATTGTCTACTGTCTCCTTACTGTTTCCTACTGTGCTTTTCTGCATTCTACTGTATAGAGCAAGTTCCGCATCGCTTTCTGGCGGTAACTCGCCATTGATGTCAGCAAGTTCAGCAGCTGCCTCTTCTTCTGTGATATTAAGAGTTTTGGCAATGCCTCGTTTTTGTGTGGCAAAACCAGCTGATACCATTTTCATCCAATAATCAAGCTCTGCATGGCGATCAGTAAAGACACCATCATCAAGATTGACAGAAATATCATCTAATTCTGGGATGCTTCCTGTGTATAACCCAACAGCCTTACCAAGTTCACACATTGAAATACAAAGCTCTTTGATGGATTGCTCAACCAAAGCTACAATACTATTGCGCATTTGATATGTATCACTGTTCTCGCTGACAATCTCTGTTGCTGTCTTAACGCCTTGACCATCAAAGGTAAACATGCCACTTGATACCCCTATCTGCATCTCAAACAACTTCAATCCCTCTGAAATAGCTGAAATATAGTCAGATGACCTGATAGGCGTTGTAAGGTCAACAATATTACCACTATCCATATTGCCAGCCCCTACTTGCATATAAACATTTTGCTCAACCTCAAAGCGGCGTTTAAAGGTGATGTTACCTTGTTCATCTTGTATTTTGAGCTTCGTCATTTGTTCTGGAACTAATACACGCCTTTGCCCCATCTTAATCTCCCACATAAATTCATCATATGTACGGTTGATGAAATCAATGGTTGTTTTTGCATTATCAAAGATGGATAGACCAAGCGGACTATTGATGTCCTTGTTGTTCATGCCTGGTGTCTTTAGGTAGGTGAATAATGGGCGCGATAGGTCTTTCAGCACTGTTACTGGCTCAAGGTCTGGATAGAGTTCTTGTAAGTTCACGCGCTGACCTAGTGCACTATCTGTATTTGATTTGTACAGTTCATTGGTGATACGGTATAAGCTCTTGTCCTTTGTACTGCCATACTCGTTACCATCCTTGGTTACCCACTCATGAAACTCAACCAAGGTATAATACATGTTTGTTTTACCCTCTGATTTGATGGTTTTGGTCAAGATAGCAGCACTTGATACATCCTGCGTGTTGCTCTGTAACGGCAAGAAAACGGGTGCTTGGATAAATGCCACACGGATTTTATCACCATCAACATATGGACGCATAGCAAGACCACCCAAAGCTAAAGCACTCTCTAAGTATCGCTCAAAGTTCTTATTAAAGCGATCATTGGTTAGCATGTCATTTAGAAAGTTATTCAGCTTGTCATCATCTGCTGAAATCTCTGCTTGCTCATTATAGACCAAGCTGGCAATCTTCTTGGCTGCTGTGCGTGCAATAGGTAGATGATGTAGCTTGCGTGTCTTAATGTCTCCATCTGTATTGATGTAAGTTATATCATCAAATTTAGATTGATAATAACTTAGATTGTGTTGAATACGGCTAAATTCTGCTTGCGTAACAGCTACCTTTGGATGGTCTAGGATGCTACTTAAATTTGATGTCGTCATGTTATACCTCCCGCGGTTGAAAAAGTCTTTTACTTTTTGTATTAGGCTCATATCTGCCCTCCTTACGAATTACCCACGCGCAAACCTAATATCTTAGCATTATCCAAAATAAAATACTGGGCAACGTCGCATGTATGGTCGTCTTCTTTGATGACGTTTGGGTTATCTGATTTGATGGTCTTTTCATCCCACCTGTACATTTTGTGTTCTTCGATGAATATCTTGTTATTCTCTGCATTGAGATAGTAGAACCTACCTTCTGCAAGTAATGATTGAAAACTATCAATCATAGTAACCTTTTTGAGTTTGGCTACTGGATGCCATTTGATAGCAAAGTCAAGATACATTTGGTTTCTTAACGCCCCCTCTGCGCTATCTATCGTGTACTGTAAAACAGGTACTTTATACTGTCCGACAATCTTCGTAGTAAAGTAGTAAATGTCCTGTGATAACTGGCTAGGTGCTTTTTTAACCACTTGACCTGCTGGACTGTAATACCACGTATCAAGCAAGATAACCTTACCTTTAGCTGTAATACCAAAAGCGCACACGGCTGTTGCTGATTGCTGATGACCTCCATCAAGTGCGAATGATATACCTATCAGCTTGTCATCAGATGGCAAAGTATCGATTGGATGGAATGTAGTCATGTTATATACATTGTTACCAAGCCCTACCGCCTCACCTAGATAAAGATACCTATAATAGTCATAGTCGTTTTCTTTAATACGCTCAATATCTTCTAGCATCTGCTCTGTTACAAACCCTAACTCATCATCAAGATAAGTGCTGGAATGCGCTAGATAGTTTTGATTAGTTTTAATACTTTCAAACCACTCATTGATCCAACTGTAAGGATTGCGTGGTGGGTTGTAAGACCAAAAAAATTGTACAAATTTGGCGCGTGGATGTTTCTGGCGCATAAAGGTCACGTTTGATTGGTCAAAATCTTCTTGATTGCTAAACTCTGCCGCCTCTTCGTACCAAACCGCTATGATATTGCCAATGTCATTTGATTTCAGTTTTTGGAAATCATCTTGACCGTAAAAGTAAAAGGTTGAACCCGTCTTTTTATGAGTTATCTTAAACGGGCTTACAGTCTTGTCAAATTTCCTAGTAGCTCCAAACATCCCAATAGCCCACCACACTTTGTTAAACACACTATCACGGATTGTATTTGCTACCTTACGAATGATAACCACGTTAGCTGTCTCTTTGGCTCTGATGTATCTAAGCATCATGTAGACCAGCTTTAGGACGATTACAGACGATTTAAAAGAGTTTCGCCCACCCTTTAGGACGTTGTAAGGTTTTGGCGATGCCCAAACAGAATAAAAGTGAGGGTTTATATTATCCCTTTTGATAAATCTAGGTTTTTTAGAGGTCATCTATCAATCCCTCCAACTCATCTGCTTGGTCATCTACAATAATAATTTCACCATCTCCATCGTTATCAACATTCAATTGTTCCTTGAGTTTAGCCAGTTCTAATTCAAGTTTTTCTGACTGTTTTGCCGTTGGGTAACGTTTGAGGATTTCAGTAACCGCCTTGATAACGGTGGCATTATCAGCTTTCTTTGTGTGCCTTTCTACAACGCCAGACAACGGATTCATCAATAGCACCTCTTCATCTCTCTTGCCTCTTGCAATGTCAGACAGAATAGATAGTGCCTCTTCGGCATCCATGATGTTCTTTTTATGCAGCTCTGCCATCTGCTCATCAATGTAGATTTTGATTGTAGTATTTTGTAGTAATTTAGATGCGTTTGTGTTGGCGTATTTCTCTGTATAACCTGCTGCAATAGCGGCTTGGGTTGCGTTGCCAGTCTTTATGTACTCGTCCGCAAAGCGCCTTTGTCGTTCATTCATGGTTACCTCCCTCCAAACAAAAAATCACAAGTAGAAACTACTCATGATTTCATTGTATATGTTAGAAAAGGGGATGTTTTACCATTATTTTTGCAACGGTATGTGCTTGTATGTGGCATAGAAATATTTATCAAACCACTTGTTTAGGTGGGTATAGGCTGGACTTGGACTTAGATAAAGGATTTTTTGACACGCACCAATAACATTGATATTCTCGTAAACATAGACCTCTTTAATGGTTTTAAGCATCTTCCTATCAGACTTGCTAACAAATTCTGCTGTAACTGTTTTGAGGTTTACATAAAACGCTGCTTCTTCTGTGTTATTGGTCAAGAAACTATCATGTATCATCTGCTCTAGTACAGTCTTTTTAGGATTTTTCTTATCCCTCAAAAAATACCACTTGAGCCAGGTGATTTCTCTACGGTGGATAACTGATAGGCGCTCTATTTTCTTCTTAGTCATTTATCAATCTCGAATTGTACCACTTTGATTACTTTGGGATTTAGTAATATTCCTCTATCCTCTCCTAAAATAACCGTATGTCCATTATTCATTTGAGATAAAATTTTTGTTTTGATGGTTTCAAGCTGTGTGTCATCATTATAACGTGCCTCTGCCTTAAAATCATCACACGTAGCGGTTACTTTAATCATTTTTTACCTCCTCAATATCAAATACTAACCTATAATGCCCTTTTTCATTGCTCAATCCACCATAGACAAATGACATCATCTTGATTACCTTGTGATTGTCATCTGTCCAAATACCAGCATCTGTCATACCATCAATTAGAGCTTTAACAGTTGGATAAAGGTTAGGTGGATCAAGTCGTGACCTCGTAGGGCTAAACACCGTTACAGTTACCTCACAAGGATTTGAGGGGCTAAAAGCTGCCCTCTCTTTGTCCTTGGTTGCCATTGTGTGCCAATAGGCAAATTTCCTTACACGCTTAGTCATCTTAGCTTTGATTTGTGGATGAAACCTATCATTGCTATTGATAACCATGTTTAGAGCTTTTTGCCTGGTGTTTCTGGGTAAAGAAAACTCAAACCTCATTTGATACCCCTAATTTGACTTTTAGCCTCACTCATCATCTTTACGGTGTACTCGATACCACCTATAAAGAAATCATGTCCCATCTTTTCAATTCCAGGTGGCATGTCATGAAATTCTTTACGCATCATTTCAGTTGCGAGTGTAAGGCTCTTTTCTATAAAATCAATACCTTTTAACATTTCCTTTTTCTCACGCTCAAGGCGTTTTTTCTTTTGTCGCTTGTTCATGATTATTTACCTCTAAATGTAATTCTGTTGCATCCATTCTAATAGTATTGCTACCTCTGAAATTGATGTTTCTTTCAAATGAGTTACAATGAAAAATGATTGTTTGGTCAAAAATTCTTATAACTCCAATACCATTAACAAGTATTCCTTTATGTTTCTTCATCAATTTACGATAATAAAGTTTATTGATGAAATTTCTAAACCACTTCATCTACTCACTCTCCAATTCTAACGGTGTTTTATTGCTATCAATGCCACGCTGTTTCAAATAATCTGGGGCATCATCGCCAACATTGATACTCTCATACTGTTCTTTCGTAACAAGAAACTTACCATAAGCGCCAATTGTCACTGTATAATGCCCCTCAATGATACTCTTGTCAGTCACTTTGCCGACTAATTCACTGCCTGCATTATCAACTTGGTAAATGATGATAGGCTTTCTTTTTTTTAGTGTGGCTACCTGCATTTGCAATGATGTTATCTGTGGTTTGTAATAATGCTTTGAAATCATCATACCTAAATTTAACATTGATACTGCAAGCGAAAGAGCAACTATTGATAAGATAAGCCCTCTATTGTTCATCTCAACCTCCTATAATCTTGATAGCTATGTAAAGCAAACCGATAGCATAAGCATCAACGATAAGCCAAATTACTTTATCTAGTGTGCTTTCCTTAAATGTCTTACTGCCAGCAAAGAAAATCAATAAAGCAAGTAAGATACACGCGCTGACAACCATAAATTTATAAAAACCAGTCATACTAGTACCTCAACTTTGTAACCTTATAGATTTCAGAATAGGCTTGCAAGCTACTTTTAAAGCGTTCAGCCTCTCTTTTTGTCTTAAACTCATGGCGCACATGCTTAATTACTCCATCCCTAGACTTAATTGGTATTTGGACGACCCAGCACATGCTACTTACCTCCCAATTCATCTGCAAGTTTCTGCATAATCAAAGAGAGCTGCGCTTTTAATTTTGGATCTTTGATGTCCTCGATACCCTCGATGTCTCCAGATTTGACATTGACAGCAATGTTGCCTACAAATGTTGCATCCTCATCTTCGCTTTCATCTTCATCACTAAAGATATTTTCAAGCGCCTCATCGGATGTTTTGCCTTTCAATAGGTCAACCAAGCTATGTGAAATGTTATGAGCAAAATTTGCTAATTCAAAGGTATCTGCATCACCCTCAATCAAACCTTTAACCATTTCAGATTTGGCTGCTTGGTGTAGCTCCATGGTAAACTCTTTCAAGTTCTCTACGATAGTTTCAGCTGATACTGTATTTTTAGTTCCTTTTGTCATGTTGTTTTTCCTCCAAAAAATCATATATCGTTGTTTGATAGTCGTTGTTTTTAAAATAAACTGGTTTGAAACGTTGAAAGCATCTGCTCCTGCGATTTCTTATAAAAATCTTTTTTGATTTCAAAGCCATAGGCATCCCTATTCATCTCAATAGCAGCCCTTAATGTTGAGCCACTACCTGCTACTGGGTCAATAACAACATCACCCTCATCGGTAAATATTTCAATCAATCGCTTTAGGACTGGTATAGGCTTTTGTGTGGGATGAATGGTTGGATAAGAGCTATCCTTTTCCCAGGGGGCATGATTGAGTATCATAGCCCCACCATTGTTAAATTTAGGTAGCTTGTCACGGTATAACACTGTTGCCTCTTCTACTGCTCCAACAATCTTCATATTGGCTTTCAGCACTTGAGGGCTAGATTTTTTTGTGAAATACAGTGGGTAAGCATTATTGAAACCATGCTTTTTGCCACATTCAATGACCATCTCACGCTGTTGCCAGGCGTGAAAGACAATCATAGCTGGCGCCTTACCTTTTTCTTTAGGTTCTTTCTTGAGTAGGCGACTGCAAAAGTCAAAGAAATTATTGATTTTAAAATCATTATCCGTATCAAAGAATGATTTACCCGCAAGTTTACTCTCACCATTGCTGTTGTCACCATCTTTATACCAACGTGGATCACTCGCATAAGCATTATTGCCTAGGTTGTAAGGAATATCAGCAATGATAAGCTGTGCTCTAGGGATGTTGTAACGTTTAGCATTTTCAAAATGGTCATTATAAAGCTCACATTTTATTTTTCTATCTAACTTCATACTAATCCATGTTCCTACAATCAAATTTCCAAAGTAGTCTGATTATTCTGATTTTCAATCTCGATTCTGAGATTAGTTGGTGGCTGCCATTGTCTCCAGTAGCTATATGCCCGATCAATGTCTTTCTTCTTGAGTAAGTCATACCGTGGGACTTTAAACAACTCTTTAAACTCTCTCATAGCTTGACGAAAGACTTTCTGACGTAGCTTAGAAGTGTTGTAAGCTGGCGACTCATAACCACCCATACAACGGATAACCGTCTTGTTGCGCTCCTTGGTCAGGTCATGATTGATATTAGGATTTACTGGTTGCTCCTCCTTTAAATAAATGAGGTCGTTCTTCATTTCAGCCTGCTCTTGCTTGAGTTCTTTTTGGGTCTGGAATAATTGAATAAAGGCATCTTCGGTTGTCAATGCGTTGCTTACTGGTGCGATATATGCCCCATGCTTACGAATAGCTGGAAGGACCTCATTGGTTACCCAATGCTTGAACTCTCTTGCGCGTGGGAGCTTGCTACCAAAGACAAGCGCATAAAGTCCGCTTTCGTTGATGATAAGTGTTTCTTGTACTCTTCCCATACTATCGGTGATGCCCTGTTTTAGGGCGTCATCTTTATCAACGTGTTGAGCAATTGCATTACGTGCTTTTGCATATCCAAGGGCATCTGTCACATCGGTGCCAACAAAGTAAGGCTTCCCATCAATTTCAAGTGTTCTAATTTCTCCAAACTCCGCATTAGCAAAAACTTGTAAATCCATCATCTAAACACCTCTCCGCCATTTTTAAACCAGCCGTTTTCAATAACATGTTGAGCAATCCTGTATTGCGTATCACGCCTTTGATAGTATGCTACCTTTGCCTTTGCTTTTTTTACTTGATTGATAGCACATACTGTAATGATGCCTGCCCATGTAACGGCAAGACAAACTAGTAGTAATAAAATAATGTTAAGTGTCGTCATCTTGTGTATCCTTTTCAAATTTGTTGAGTATGGTCTGAAAAATATTTAACAATAGCTTTTGTGGGATATTTGACCGCTCATTGTATGATTTAGAAAAATTACCCCATTCAACTTCTGCTGGGTTAATCTCATTGTTGAGATTGAGAAAAAGGTTGCTTGCAAATTTAGTTGGTTTTTGCAATGGGTAATCATAATTGTTGTATCGTGTTGGGTTTTTATATGGTAAATGAAAGCCTATGATTTGCTCTATATACTTCCATAGCCTACCAGTAGCTGGATTTTCAATAATCCAGTATTTAGGCTGATACCGCTTGATGATTTCTATTGTGTTAAATGCACAAAGCTCACCATTGACACGTTTCATAAATTGCCGATCATACTGGTAGTTGTTATAGGCATCCTCATAGTCTTTATTTGCCCTAATGGTAAACATGCTAGGTGGTATCTGTGGTTCAAACAAGCTATCTGATAAATCTTCCTGTTTCCAACAAGCATTACCATTTGCTATTGCACTAGCATTAGACCAACTTTCACAAGGTGGACTTGCTATAATTAGGTCTGGATGTGGTAGCTCGTCAAGCGTATCAAATAGCCTGTTATCCCCGAATAACCTTGAGTAATCAGCTAAATTGAGGGGGATAAAATGATTGTTCTTGTTTTCTATATCAATCCCTACGGGATAGACTTCAATCTTCGCACCCCCTGAACTATTGAGCGTGTTGATAGCTTTAGTGTATGAACCATTGCCGCTATCAAACAGCGCCCAAACTATCATCTTACGCAATAGATCACCCCTTTAACCTATTTCTGATTGTGAAAGAGTGTGGGGTAAAACCACTTTCATCCTCAAATACATCTTTGAACTCTTGATTGATTTTTCGGATGTTCATCGGCTCGTAAGCGTGGAAATAAAATCCGTGCTTATCCACATAGCCTTCCACACCAGTTGCCCAACTCAAAAATACAGATTGTTTACATGATGGACATGTGATGCCTTTTCTGTGTGGGGCTGTTTTTAAAATCTTACAAAATCCACAAAACGGACATTGCAAATCAACTTTTACTCTGTTCATTCGTCATCTTCATCTAATTTAACTAATCGCCTTTATAGAGGGCATACTCTTTTTCTGGTTGTACCATATTTAGAATGGCAAGTCATCATCACTAATATCCATAGGGTTTGTTGTCTGCCCTTGGAAAAACGACCCTTGTTGTGCATCCTTACCAAAGTTTGGTGTTTGGTATTGGTTATCAAATGGCGATTGGTAGCCTTGGTTGTTTCCGTTTTGGAAATTACCACCTTGATTGCCAAAGTTACCTTGGTTTTGTTGCTGTCCACCTTGTTGACTGTTGCGACTTTCTAGCAAGGTTACCTGTTCAGCAACTACCTCTGTTACATACACGCGCTGCCCTTGTTGATTTTCATAGTTGCGGGTTTGGATGCGACCAGTCACACCGATTAGCGATCCTTTGCCACAATAGTTTGCAATAACCTCCGCTGTGTTACGCCATGCAACAATATTGATAAAGTCAGCCTCACGCTCTCCATTTTGGTTTTTAAAGTTGCGATTGACTGCCAAAGAGTTTGATAGCGTAGCGATATTGCTAGGTGTGTACTGTAAATCTGGGGCTTTAGTCAAACGACCAACTAAAACAACATTATTTATCATCTACTACATCCTCAACTTCTAACACTTGCAAATCATGTGAGCCAAAATTTAATAAGTGGGCATAGCGTTCTTTGAATGAAATAGCAGCCATGTATGGATTTTCTGCATCCATTTCTGCCCCTAAGTCAAGCTGGGCAATTTTACCGCTAACATAGAACTTTCTCATAGGTCAGCCTCCTTGATAAACACACCATCAACCATTTTCCCTTGACGGTCTTTGATTTCATTCCATGCAATTTCAAAGCAAGCATCAATGGTTGTATCCTCGTTGATAGCTACCTTGTGCATTACACCTGTTAGGTTATGGATATGGAATTGAATTTGTGCCCTTGAGTTAATAATGCCTGGATTGTAAGTTAGGTCAATCAATCGATTAGCAATCAATCCAATTTCTTTTGATCCATACAGCAAGAGTAAATCAGTTGATACCTCATCTTTGATATAGTGACCAACCCCAGTGAGTGTTGGGTTAATCAACCGCTCAATCTTTTCAAATTTCATTTGTTGGGATAGGATGGTTAGGACAACCAAGACATCACCAATACTGTCATTTAACTTGTCTTGGTCTGTTTTAGCCTTACCAGCATTTAACTCCCCCCATTCTTCATTGAGCTTTTGCATCTGTTTCAAAGGGCTAGCTTTATCTAGCTCTTTAGCTGTTGACCAGCCTTTTACATTTTCAACCAATTCATTAAAAGACATTTGGTGTACCTCCTGTTAATTCATCCAGGGTTTTACCTTGTAACAAGGTTTCAAATGTGACCCCATTTTGTTCAAGCCATTCTTTGAAAAGTTTAGCTTGCTGATTACCTAGTGGGAAAGTTAGGCGTAAGTCATAGCTTACTGGCTCGCTAGGCTCAAATTTTAGCACTTCTGGGCTTGTTTCCGGTGTCGGTGGTACATTTACCCCTCCGACACTTTCAGATGGCTCATTTTCGATAATCTCGCCTGTTTCTGCATCAATAGCCTTGATGTTCTCATTAGCTTGTTCTTGAGCCATACGCTCAATCTCTGCTTTGCGTTCTGCCTCTGCTTTAGCTATCGCCTCTTGTTGCTCTTTGCGTAAAGCGATGGCATCACGATCTGACTTCATGAGCTTTAGGACATCAACAAGTGATTTACCATCTTCAAGGTGTCTGATATAGCCATCTACTGGCAAATCGTACTCTTGGGCTTGTTCCTCAATAGCTTGTTTGCTGGCTTTAAATTCTTCTAGCGCATCAAATTCAGCTAGTACCAAAGCATCCATTTCATCCAGGGTTGTTTTCTTGAGTTCAAATTTACCTGGTTTAAAGTATTTTTTGAGGCTGTACTCATCGTACTTACTTTCAAAGGTTTCTTTTAGGATGCCTGCTGTCATGCACTTATCTTCAAAGTTCACACGGACAACATCCACGCGCATCAATCGCTCATGTTCATCAACGGCATTTAGCCCTGCTGTGATGTTATCAATGACCGTATCAAGTGGGGCAAGTGTTTTCTTATACCACTTTTCAAACTCTGAATAGGGGTTGTTGATGTTTGATTTGATTTCTTTGCGGCGTGTCTCAAGAGCTTGTTTTAGTTTGTTGAGACGTGTCCGCTCATCGTAATCAGCTTTGTAAGTTGAGGCTGTCACCTCATAATCTGTGTACTGTGCAACGATTGCTGCAAGTTGTTTCTCTACGCTATCATAATCAACATTGATGACAGCTGGTGTGAAATCTACCTTGATTTCTGTTAAGGCGCTATTGGTTACATCTTTTACCATGTGTTACTCCTATAAATTGTTAAAATCATTCTGACCTTGAGCTTTCGTCATAGATGCTTTGAGATAATTCATCACTGTTTCAAAGTGCTCAACTGGTACTTGGTGGAAATCTTGAATTTGATAATGCTTTTGAATAGTGATGATCAGATCATCAAACTGTTTACCTGTCACTTGGGCAAGTTGCCTAATACCATTCAAGATTTGATTGTACTGATTGTTATCAACGTACCTTACTTGGTTTTGTTGGGGTTGCTGATTGTTTGGGTTCTGTTGTTGATTGCCTTGAGCCTGTTGTTGGTTTTCTTCCACTGGGTACTCGTCAACGTCTTTCTCACCGATAGCAAACAATCCTTGTACTGCGTATTTTCTAGCGTATGAGCTGACCGCCCCTGTCCATTGTGGTACTTGCATCTGCTGAATAGTAGTGCCTTTCTTTGTATGGATAACTGGCACTTCTGATAGCTCTGCATATCCGGGCGCTTTATGTACCTCATCACCATTACTTGCTATGGCAACAGATTTATAAAACAGTCGCCCTTGCAACTCTATGGGGTCGCAATCTTCAAATTTCAGTACCCAACTACTATCAAGCTCTTTAAATTTGGTTGTAATATCTTCAACATTTCTAAATGAATAACTTACACCCTGTTTCTTTTGTTTCCCTAGTTGCATCTTTTGTTGCAACTCTGGAAATGTTAAATCTGCCATATCTCCCTCCTAAATTGTGGATAACTTTAGTTATCCCTCTTTATTATTCTATAAGGATAAGTTTGTTTTTCTTTAGTCCTTATTATGAGTTTGTGCCGTAAGGCTCAAGATTGTTATCAGTTGGTGTGCGTCAGCACCACATTATTTATTAGTTAGTTATTGTTATATTATTAGTTATTATTAGTGTTCGATTTTGCATTTTTTGCATTTTGCAAAATTGTAAAATCCATTTTTTGGTTTTGCATTTTTTGGTTTTGCATTTTTTGGTTTTTGAAAAAATGGTATGCTGTGGATAGAACAGCTCACTCTTTTTCTGTGGATAACTTTTGTTGGTTTTTAATGTTGTAAAATTTCTCTTCAACATGCGACCAAAACAAATCCGTCATTTTGGTATCAGATGCAAAGATATAAGTCTCTACACCCTTGCCCTCACTATATTTAATAACCCTTATGTAACTAGCATCTATTAGCTCTTTGTACTGTTTCCTAACCTTAGCCACGCCATCCGTGGTACGAGTAACCATTACATTCAGATAAATTCTAAATGTTGGTTTATTTATCAACATCCTAGTCAATAAACCAACAGCACCATTGCTTAGAGTTTTATCTTGAGCATAAGCATTATTAAGCTTTGTGTAATTACCGTTGTTATCCCTGAAAGATAAAATTCATATCCATTTCTGTCATTCAGCGTTCGCCTCCCATCTAAAGTTTAACGCCCGTTGCTTTCTAGCCATCGCTAAAATAGCAAGCGTGTCAGCAACCGTCAGACCGACCAGACTAGTGATTAAAACGTCACTTAGCTGGTAGTATTTGCGTTGCCAATTGCTGATCAGTAGTTGTTGTACAGTAGTTAATTCATCCATACTTAAGCGCCTGTCCTCATCCAATTCTTGTGATACCACTCAATAACCGCATCTCGTGGAAATTTATCACGTCCACCCTTAATTCTTGGAAAATCCTCAAGGGAGTTAAAACGCATATCAAAGGTTGTGGTATCTGTTGTTCCAAGTAACATAAGAGAACACTGTTTTTTAGTTAATTCCATAGGAAAGCGATAGCGCTCATCATTGATAGTAGCCATGACCTGCACGGCTCTTTCTCTCAGCCCCATTTCGAACTGGTCAAGTAGTTGAACCATTAAATCATTCATGATAAAATATCCTTGTAATGTTTTTGTAAGTCACTGATTTTTTAGTGGCTTTTTTGCGCTCTCAATCTGATATAATAAAGCCAGAAAGGAGGCAAAATATGATAACATGCTATATTATTGTTAATGGACGGACAAACCGAGAACCACTATCTCTACTAAAAATTCCAATGATAAAGATTTTGTTGAAATCTAGTCAGTAGCTTTTTCAAAGTTGCCCCTTTCTTACCTGTGCCAAAGTGGTCAGTGTGTCAGCAACTGTCAGACCTACCAAGCTAGTAATCAATACTTCGCTCAATTGGTGGTGCTTCCGTTGCCAATTACTTACCAATAGTTGTTGTGTACTGTCTAATTCTTCCATTCTGTGGTATAATTTAGGTAGTTATTTTTGCTATGCGCCTCATTTGGATTGCCGTCCAGAGGTGCTTTTTTATTGTAACCACTTATCCTGCCTTTCTAATCGTCAAACACAATGCGCTTGCGCGTGATGGTTTCATCTTATCTGCTCCTTCCTCACTTTTATACACTTGAAGTGTAGTTTTTATTTGAAAAAATAACATCATCAATCGTTAGACCAACGATGTCACAAAAATGCTTAGCCATATCAACTCTCATAATGGTTGAATAGTTTTCATAATCATCGTAAGTCGGTCTTGATACACCAAGCTCTTTCGCCATTTGCATCTTTGTATAACCGACTTTTGCACGCGCCATCTTTATGGTAAACTGCAATTCATCCACTCCTTTCTAAATCGTCAGCGTAACGACAGTTGTTTTCCTTGTCTAAGGTTGCCTCCTTACCTCAACCTTGATTATATTATACTACACTTGAAGTGTAGTGTCAATGTTTTTTTGCAAAAAAATATATTTTCTTTACAAAAAAACACTTTAAGTGTATAATTTACCTATAGAACAATAGAGAAGGAGGTGCTTTTTATGTCGCAATTGTCTCGAAATATTAAAGATTTTCGAAAAAATTCGGGATTGACTCAAAGAGAGCTAGCTAAAAAACTCCAAGTAGCCCCAACAGCCATCTCAGCATGGGAACTTGGAAGAAATCAGCCTTTAATGGATAAACTTGAGCAAATGGCTCAAATATTTGGTGTTAAGAAATCTGAATTGCTTGGTGAATATACAGCAGAAAATTCAAAACAAGATGGTGCAAACACTATTTCAAATATCTACAACGAGTTGACCGAAAGCAACAAAAAGAAAGTCATAGACTTTGCTACAATTCTTAGAGATAAACAAAATAGAAAACCAATAAAACTAACAACGCTCTTCATTACTGGCTTTGTATCAGCAGGTAACGGTGTTGTGCAAGATGATTATGTTGACGCTGAAATCACAATACCAACTGATGAAGTGCCAGATAACTTTGACAGCGTAGCAAAAGTTATCGGTGAATCAATGGCACCTAAAATCAAAGATGGTGATTTGCTATTTATCAAAAATACACCTCAAGTTGATTACAATGATATAGCTGTTTTTCAGGTTAATGGTGAAAACTTTGTAAAGCAGCTAAAAAACGATGGCACACCTTATCTTAAATCACTCAATCCAGATTATGATGATATTATTTTATCAGAGCATGATGATATCCGTACAATCGGTGAAGTGGTTAGCGTATACAGAGAAAATTAAAACTATGTGCAATGTCTGATACACATAAAAAGCTGGCTAGAAAAAAACAAATTATGAATAAGAAAGTTATTATTGGATTAGGTGCTGTTGCTCTTCTAGGTTTTTCTGCTATTACTGAAACTAATTCAATATTGAATACTAACAGCCACACTGTTTATGCAGCTACCAAGAAGAAAACAGCTAAACAAAAACTACGCTCTAAATTTGATAAGATTACCGTTGGCGATATGGCTAACTACGGAGAGGGTGGTTCAAGCATAGACGATGTTAAAAAACTTCTTGGACAACCTCAATCTACTACTACAGACACATCAACTGGTACACAAACTGACATGGTTACTTGGACTAAAAAAGGGGTAACAATTACAGTACAATTTATTGAGCAAAAAGCAATTGCACGCTCAATTACTGGCTTTGAATTTAGTCGTAAAGCCACTATTGGGTTAGCTGAGTTCAATGCTTTAGCAGATGGTACATCTTACACTGATGTAGTTGCTAAATTTAAAGAACCAGATAGCATTACTGAAACGGTTATGCTTGATAGCCGTACAACAATGGCGACTTGGGTAACTGGTGTAAAAGGTAGTGCTGGTGCCAATATCGTTCTTACATTCACAAATGATGTTTTAACTGGCAAAACACAAACTAATCTGAAATAAATAAAAAAGTCCTACCCTCTCCACGACCAAATTTTGAGGGTAAGACTTTACAAGATGATATAGTAATAACCTGCTTTGTAGTAGGTCGTTTTACTGTACCCATTTTAACAAAAAAATGAGGTAAAAACAACATGGCATCAATTAGAAAAAGAAGTAATGGCTGGGAATATCGCATTTCCTATAAAAAACCTGATGGCTCTTATGGTAGTAAATCAAAGGGCGGATTTGCTAACAAGACATTAGCTAAAGCGGCGGCTATCAAAGCAGAAAACAAACTCTTAAACAACGTGATGGAAAACGAAAATATCACCTTGTACGAGTTTTCAAAATCATGGGCTGAAATTTACAAAAGACCTTACGTTATTGACAAGACATGGGAGACGTACACTAAGAACCTAAGGCACATTCAAAATTACTTTGGCAACATTAAGCTAAAAGATGTTAGCCATATCTATTACCAGCAGAAACTTAATGAGTTTGGTCAAAAATACGCTCAAGAAACGCTTGAAAAGTTCCATTATCAGATTAAGGGAGCGGTAAAAGTGGCAGTGCGTGAAAAACTGATTATGACTAACTTTGCAGAAGGAGCTATTGTCAAGTCACAAAAAGCAAAAAGACCTAAAGAAAATGACTTTTTAGAAGAAGAGGAATACCTCTCTTTGATTGCTGAAACTCGTAAAAATATCAAATATGTCACTTATTTCACTCTATATCTAATTGCTGTTACTGGTTTACGTTTTGCAGAGGTCATGGGCTTGACATGGGACGATATAGACTTTGATGCAGGTATCATTAGTATCAATAAATCTTTTGATTATTCAAATACTCAAAAATTTGCACCTACTAAAAATCCTCAATCAGTGAGACAAATCCCAATTGACCAAAACACCATTGACCTGCTAAAAGAATACCGTTGCAATTATTACCAGAAAAATAAACTTGGTCGGATTTGTTACGGTACATCGAACTCATACACCAATAGAAAACTTAAAAAATTAGTCGGAAGAGATGTCCACAATCACTCATTGAGACACACTTACGCATCCTATTTGATTTTTAAAGGCATTGACCTCATTTCAATTTCACAACTTCTTGGACATGAAAATTTAAACATCACCCTTAAAACATATGCCCACCAATTAGAAAAACTAAAAGCTAAGAATAACCAGGCCATCAAGGAAATATTCTACAGCATTTGATTTTGGACAAATTTTGGACAAAGGCAATCAAAACCTTTAATATCAAGGGATGTCTTAGCCGTCTACCGCCTTGAAGTACCTACTAAAAGTCCGAGAAATCGGGCTTTTTTATTAAATTAAACTAAGATTTCGGAGTGTAATTTTTACAAATAAAAAGTCCTCTCAAAAATAGGAGGAACCTTACTTTAGTTGCTTTTTTCAAGTGCAATTTCTCGCTTGATGATGGGATTATGGCGGTAAGAATAATAAAGCTGCGCGGTCATGAATAGCCAAATAACTGGCTCACAAATAACGACCCCGAAATAACCCGTGTGCGGAATGAGGAAGATGACAAAAAGTATTTTCCCGATAAGTTCGATAATACTTGAAATCAAAGGCGTTATTTTCTGACCAAGTCCTTGTAGGTTATTTCTTAAAATAAAGAGGCAACCCAGGACTGGGTAAAATGGCGTGTTCCAATTGAGATAGGTGGCACTTGCCGATAGAAGCTCTGCCTTATTGGACCCCGAAATCAGGTGAGTCAAAAATGGACCCTCAAAATAGAGAAGCACACAAGAAATTAAGCCCCAAGAAATCGATAACCGACTGGCCTTTTTCACACCTTCATGGACACGATGACGCTTCCCAGCTCCGTAATTTTGTGACGTGAAGGTCGCAATGCCCGCTGCGATGGCAGTCAGTGGCATGATAAAGAAAGATTGAATCCGACGCGCCGTGGTCTGAGCTGCAATCATGGTCACACCCAGACTATTGATTGACGTTTGCAGGATGACCGTCCCGATTGACACAATGGATGACATAAGCCCCATAGAAAGCCCCTGTCCTAGAAGGTCACGGTAAAGGGCAGTATCTTTGGTAAAATGCTTGCGCTCTGGGACGAGGATATGGCATTTCTTGTAGATGTAAGTGATACAAAAGATGGCAGATACCAGCTGTGCCGTAACGGTAGCGTAGGCAGCTCCCGCCACCCCCAGATGAAATTGGGTAATAAAAACAATATCCAATTGCGCGAAGCAGACCAGCTCCCAGATTATAAGTAAAGGTCACAATGACAAAAATCATAATCTTTGAAATATAGCTATAAGACTGGGCAATAATATTACTAGGAGTCCCTAACAACACCAAGAGTGGCTTCAAACCAAATGAGCCTATCAACATAACTAACAGACTCAAGCCCAAGCCAATCACCATTGTTGAAGCGACAGCCTTCTTAACCTGAGTCTCATTTTTAGCACCATAATGTCTCGCGATGACGATACTCATGCCGTTACCAACACCGAGTGCGAAACCGACAATTAATTCAAAAATGGCAGCTGTTGCTCCAACAGAAGCGAGAGCTTTTTCCCCTAAAAAATGTCCAACAATCATGGTATCAGCCGTGTTATAGAGCTGCTGGAAGATATTGGAAACCATAATTGGCAGGGCAAAGAGGGTGATGACCTTGAGGACAGGACCCTTGGTCAGGTCGATAGTAGTCGTTTTCATGCTTGCTCCTAATCGTTAGAAAATCTTAGGTTTAGTATAGCATTTGAAAAGTGGTTTTTGTAGGGGAGGTTTCGTATTTTCCAGATAAAATCTTGTGACTAGACTGGTCCTGTGATAAAATAGGGTAACTTTAAACATTTAGGAGGTTTGCTGATGAAAAAATTACAAGTTGGTGACCATATCCGCGTCTTGAGTCCTTCTTCATCTATCGAGCGCTTGGGTGGTTTTGAGGAAAATTTAACAGCCAAGGAAGCTTTGGAGGAACTCGGTTTTCAGGTGTCATTTTCTAAACATTACTTGGAGAATGACCTGCTTTACTCCGCTTCTATTGAGAGTCGTGTTGCAGATTTGCATGAGGCTTTCGCTGATGATTCTGTGGACGCCGTTTTGGCAACTATCGGTGGTTTTAACTCAAATGAACTTTTACCTTACTTAAACTATGATTTAATGGCTACGCATCCAAAGATTATCTGTGGTTATTCCGATTCGACTGCCTTTCTCAACGCCATCTTTGCTAAAGCGGGCATTCAGACCTACATGGGACCGTCATACTCCAGCTTTAAAATGAAAGAGGGACAGGCTTATCAAACCAAGTCTTGGTTGACTGCCATGACTGAAACCGAGTACAACCTTGTCCCAAGTGAGAAATGGTCCAGCGACCCTTGGTATGACCCAAGTCAGCCCCGTCACTTCTTTCCAACCGAATGGAAAGTTTACAATCACGGTCAAGCCAAAGGAACCATCATCGGAGGAAATCTCTCAACTTTTGGATTGCTTCGTGGCACGCCTTACGCCCCCCGACCTAAAAATTACATTTTATTAGTTGAGGAGGCTGAGGAAGATGATTTTTATGAATTTGATAGACATTTTGCAGCCATCCTTCAAGCCTATCCAAACCCACAAGCTATTCTCATCGGGCGTTTTCCAAAAGAATGTGGTATGACGCCTGAGCTATTTGACTACATCTTGTCCAAACACCCCATTCTCAAAACGATTCCTGTTGTTTATGACATGGATTTTGCCCACACACAGCCACTCTTTACCGTAACTATTGGTGCCGAGATGACTGTGGATACTGAGACTATGACATTTAAAATTGAAGAGTAAAACAAACAACCTGCCACCGATTTATGAAGCGACAGGTTGTTTTTATTTAAATAATTTACCAAATAATCACACGGTCTTCTGGGGCACGCCACATGCCGTCACCTTCTTTGACATCAAATTCTTTATGAAATTCTTCAAAGTTTGTGATAGTAACATTGGTACGCCATTTGCCTGGAGCATGGACATCGACGCTGACCATCATTTGCATGAATTCGTCGCGCGCCTTCATACGCCAGATAGTTGCAAAGTTGATGAAGTAATCGCGGGCTGAGAAATCTGCTTCACGCTCTGCTGCTTCAAGTGCGCAGGCTACACCACCGAGGTCAGCTACGTTTTCAGACACGGTCAATTTACCATTGACTTTGGCACCGTAAGAGTCCAGACCGTCAAACTGGTCAACCACCTTATCTGTACGTTCTTTGAAGGCTGCATAATCTTCTTCTGTCCACCAGTCATTGAGGCTTCCATGTTCGTCAAATGACGCGCCGTTGGTATCAAAGGCGTGAGAAATTTCGTGGGCGATAACCGCACCAATACCACCGTAGTTAGCTGATGAGCTTTGCTCCAATGAATAGAATGGCGATTGCAAGATTGCTGCTGGGAAAACGATTTGGTTTTGTTGAGGGTCGTAGTAAGCATTGACCATGTTAGCTGGCATATGCCACTCGCTACGGTCAACTGGCTGGTTCCACTTGCTCCAAGAATGAGCGATTGAGATTTTTGCCAAGTTTTGCGCATTTTCCACCAAACTAAGGTTTTCATCGATGACTTTCTTAGCATAAGTTTCTGGCAATTTCTCTGGATAACCGATGTGTGGTGTGATGACGTTTAGTTTTGTGATGGCTTTTTCACGTGTGGCTGGCGCTAACCAATCAGCAGTTTCTAAACGTGATTTATAGACATCAATCATAGTCGCCACTTTGGCCTCCACATCAGCCTTAGCTTCTGGTGAGAATTTTTCACCCGCATACCAAAGTCCGAGGGCTTGGCTGTAAGCACCTTGCGCCAAATAGTAGGCAGCTTTACGTTTGTCCATGGCTTGAGGTGTTCCAGAAAGAGCACGGCCGTATGCACCAGACAAGACACGGATCTCATCTGTCAGATAACTATTGAAGCTAGTCACAGCTGAGACGATAAGGTCTGCCTTGATAAGCTCCCAGTTCTTTTCAGAATAATAGTCTGCCGCAAAATCCGTCCAGAAACGTTCTTCAGGAACGATAACTTGGTCTGGCACTTGTCCTAAGATTTGTTTGAAGATAGCATCCAATGGCAATTCTGGTGCTAATTTTGTGAAATCTTCCCACTTGTACGGGTGGTAGAGTTTAACATACTCTGAAGATTCTTCACGGGACAAAACGTACTTAGCCAATTTGGCATCCAGTTCAAGGATTTTATCCAAGTAGTCTTTGATTTCTTCTGCTAAGAAGCCGAATTTTGCAAGAAGCTCTTCTTCTGATTTACGCCATGTAGCAAGTAATTCTTGCCCTTTTTCATTGCCCTCTTCATAGTAGGTTGTGTCTGGCAAGATGATGCTTGGTGCTTCTGCCCAAAGGACATTAAGCTGGGCATTCATGAAGTCTGGTGCCACACCAAACGGGAAGAGATTTGGTTTGCCTGCCATCTCATAGTCGGCAATTTTATTAGCAAATTCGGTAAATGATCCTAACGCCTTGTATTCTTCAATCAAAGGAAGAACTGGTGCCACACCAACTTCTTCACGCTTATCATAGTCGGCAGTCATGCGGTGCAATTTGACAAAATTTGCCAAGATTGGGTCATCTGGTACATCTTTTCCTTCCAACCATTGGTCTGTCGTCGTCAACATTAACTCTTCAATCTCATCTGCTAGGTCTGAAAATCCACCTGTACGGGGTTTGTCAGCAGGGATAACCGCTGTTTTAGCCCATTCGCCATTGACAGCTTCGTAAAAATCATCTTGATATCGTGTCATGAAAATCTCCTTCAATTTGTAATCTCTTACATTGTATCAAAAAAGTGTTATAATTGCTGAGAGAAGATAAGATAAATGTTACTATAAAGTGATTTACTCAAGCATATAGGAGGTCATTATGACTGAAAAACATTACAACTGGGCAACACTTGGTACTGGAGTTATCGCTAATGAGCTGGCGCAAGCTTTGCAGGCACGCGGTCAGAAGCTCTATTCTGTAGCCAATCGTACTTATGACAAGGGCTCAGCTTTTGCTAATAAGTACGGGATCGAAAAAGTCTACGAACGGATGGATGAGGTGTTTGAAGACCCCGGAGTAGATATCATTTATATCTCTACTCCTCACAATACACATATTCCCTTCTTACGTAAGGCTCTAGCAAATGGGAAACACGTACTTTGTGAAAAATCTATTACACTAAATAGCGATGAATTACAAGAAGCTATTGACCTGGCCGAAAAGAATCATGTGGTTCTTGCTGAAGCCATGACCATTTTCCATATGCCAATCTATCGCCAACTTAAAAGCTTAGTAGACAGTGGGAACTTCGGTCCACTTAAGATGATTCAGATGAACTTTGGGAGCTATAAAGAGTATGACATGACGAATCGCTTCTTTAATCGTGACTTGGCTGGTGGAGCTCTTTTAGACATTGGTGTTTACGCCCTATCCTGCATCCGTTGGTTTATGTCTGAAAGTCCAAATCAAGTTAGCTCACAAGTAACATTTGCACCAAGTGGTGTCGATGAACAAGTTGGAATTCTATTATCAAACTCAGCTGGTGAAATGGCAACCGTCAGCCTTAGCCTTCACGCTAAACAGCCCAAACGAGCTACCATCGCCTATGATAAAGCTTATATCGAGCTATTTGAATACCCTCGAGGACAGGAGGCTGTAATCACCTACACCGAAGATGGACACCAAGAAGTAATTAAATCAGGGCAAACTCAAGACGCCCTCCAGTATGAAGTTGCTGATATGGAAGAAGCTGTTGCTGGTCTCGGAAACCGTATGTACCTAGACTACACCAAAGACGTCATGACCATCATGACCCAGCTGCGAAAAGAATGGAAATTTACCTACCCAGAAGAAGAGTAATTGATAGACAAAAAAGCATGGGGTTTCCTTTCAACAGGAAGCATCATGCTTTTTTGAACGTTTTACGACTTGTCACTAGCTGTGTGAGAAGATAAATAACTCCAATCACCACACTGATGAGTGCATAGTAAAGAAAAGCTGCACTAGGGTTTGGGTTCAAGTATTTGAAGAGTTTTAGGACAATAGCTGCGCTGGCTCCCCCTAAGTTACAGAAGAAAAGCACGATGGTTGTCGCTGTTCCAATCAGGGGCGCAGCCATTTTTTCAGAAACCAAAGTGAAAGCTGAGGTCACCACCAAGCTGTATAAAAAGCCTGATAACATTGCTCCAGCTGTTAGGAGCAAAAGGTTAGGAGCCTTGGCGATGAGGAGCAAGCTCCCCGCAAAGAAAATGAGTGCCAGTGGCGTCAAGTATTTTTTCAGACCTGACATCAAAGGGCCAAAGCAAACGCCAGCTACAATTCCCATGAGCATCATGGCACTGAGAGCGAGACTAGCTTGACTGGCTGTTCCAAGTTTGAGACTGTCCACCAAAACCGGGATACGCAGGCTATTGGCGCTATTTACATTAATAACAAAACCAGCTAGCAGAGCCAACCCAATAATATAAAGCAAGTCTTTTGCTGTAAAGCGCGCCTTTGGATGCTCGCTATCTTCACTTTTTTTCACCGAATGACGCGGTGCAAAGGCTAGGTAAAGCACCAAAATAGGAAGAGCAAAAAGGTAGATGACAAAAGCCTTTGACCAACCAAAAGCAATCAAGAAACCGACCAAGGCTGTTAAAATGGCATTTCCCAGAACCTCAAAAGAACCGCGGAGCCCTAACAGTCGCACGCGCTCCTGTCCTTGATAGTTTTCGCTGATGATATTGATAGCTCGCGCATTGATAAAACCAATCCCAACTCCAAGTAAAATCCGTGAGACCAGCATCAAGGGATAGGACTGCCAGACCAATGGCATACTCCCGCCGAAGGCAATCAAGACCAGACCACAGATGACCGTCAAGCGTTCAGATAAGACCTTGCTAAGCCAAGGCGTTAAAACCAGCATACCTAAAATGGCGAATGAGGAGATTGAAAAAAGTGATTCCACCTGAGAAGCAGATACTCCCTGACTTTTAAAGTGAGTAATCATCTGAGGCAGAGCCGTCGATGGTGAGAAGGTCGAGACCAGCATCAGGGATAGCGATAAGAGACTAACCTTTTCCATTGTCTTTTTCATGTATTTTCCTTTGTTTCTGTTATGTTTTTTCACTATAAAAAGAGTATAATCATTAATGGATAAGAAAAATAGGACATATGTCCTAAATGCTTCAAAGGATTTTTGAAAATGAACTTAGAAACCTGTATTCAGGGCTATCAGCTGGAAAATATTTTTCCGACTTCTTATTTTCAGGACTTGCAGTTGACCAAGGTCAAGGCTGGTCAGAGCGTTTGTCAGCAGGGAGAAGATTTGGTCGCTCTGTCTTACTTTATCAAAGGCAAACTGAAAATCGTTCGAAGGCTTTTCAACGGCAAAGAATACATCCTCAACATTCAAGAGGAGCCTACCTTGATTGGTGACATCGAGCTTTTCACCGACCAGACGACCGTTTCATCGGTGGTTGCTTTAGAGGATTCTTGGCTGATTCAATTGCCTCTTTTGGGAAGAAAGGCAGAGCTTCTGCAAGACCCACGGGTGCTCTTAAAACTCGGTCAGGGCTTGGCTCAGTCGCTCTACGACCAAAATATTCGTGCTTCTACCAATCTGACCTACACGGTCAAGGAACGCTTAGCAACTCATATTTTGGCTGTGGAGACTGATAATTATTGCCGTTTAGAATTGGCACCCCTTGCGGATTCTTTCGGCGTCAGCTACCGACATCTGACTAGGGTTCTGAGTGAACTGACCAGCCAAGGCATCCTTGAGAAGCGCAAGCCCTATTACCATATCAAAAACCGGCAAGAGCTGGAACGGTGGCGCATCGAGGACTGACCCTCTAACTTTATCTATCGCTCCTTTTGTGCTAAACTAGAGGAAGCGAATCTGCTCAAATCGAAAGGAAATCTCAATGTCTGTTATTAAAAAACTTACTAAAGCTAGTCATTTGATTGATATGAATGACATTATTCGTGAAGGGAACCCAACGCTTCGTGCGGTGGCTGAAGATGTGACCTTCCCACTATCACTTGAAGAAGAAATTCTTGGGGAAAAAATGATGCAGTTCTTGGTTAACTCTCAAGACCCTGTTATGGCTGAAAAAATGGGCTTGCGCGGTGGTGTTGGTCTCGCTGCACCTCAGTTGGATATCTCAAAACGCATTATCGCTGTTCTGGTGCCAAATCCTGAAGACACAGAAGGCAATCCACCCAAAGAAGCTTACAGTTTACGTGAAGTCATGTACAATCCTAAAGTGGTTGCACACTCTGTTCAAGATGCTGCGCTGTCTGATGGCGAAGGTTGCTTGTCTGTTGACCGCGAAGTGCCTGGCTACGTTGTCCGTCACTCACGCGTGACTGTTGAATACTTTGACAAGACTGGCGAAAAACACCGCATCAAACTCAAGGGCTACAACTCAATCGTCGTTCAACACGAAATCGACCACACCAACGGTATCATGTTCTACGACCGCATCAACAAAGACAATCCATTTGCTATCAAAGATGGCATGTTGATTATTGAATAGTATTGTAAGAGGTTGGGAAAAATTCCTAACCTCTCTTTATTTTGTCTAACGAATCTCAACTATGCGAAGGCGTGGCAAGGAAATCGAAGACTTTATCTTACCCATTTCTGTCACGCTCTCTTATTTTTATCCTCTAATCCAGAAAATACCGCAATTCCAAATGCGGATCAGCTAACTTCAAGGGGCTTTCAAAGGTTTCTAGGATGAGAAAGCGGGTCAGCCCTTGTTCTTTATGATAATGGTCAAGCTGGGCATGAATGGCCTCTTGGCTGATGTGCTGGGCGTGGAGGTGTTGGTACTGCAAGCCTAATATCTGATGTGCCTGAAAATCTGCTATGGGGGACACCCTGAAAGCCAAATACTGATGCAGCTCTTCAGCTTCATAGACGTAGTAGCAGCCCAAGCGGTCAGCATAACGAATGCCCTGCTCTTCAAAATTAGCTAGTTGCTCTCGAACTGCTTGATAGTAAGCCTTTGACAACATATCCCCGTCAAAATCCACCAGGAGAAAATACTCTTCCTGATGCCCCAAATGCCGCTCCTGACTGTGGTCCAAATGTTCTGATAATTGCACCTGCTGATCGAGATTTCTCAGATAATCTCGGTCTTTTTTGAGTTGCTCAGCCTGTCGGTCCAATTCCTGCCCTGCTGCTTTCAGGATAGCCATCATATCAATCTGCTGGTCGTCTATGAGGTACTTGGTGAATTCTTTTAGCGGTAGCCCATAGCTGGCGCAGATTTTGATGATCTGCACATAGGTGATATGCATGTGTGAATAGTAGCGGTAGCCATTTCCCGGATCCACAAAACTGGGGGTTAAAATCCCTATGCTTTCGTAATAGCGGAGCGCCTTGACATGAATATCGGATAGCTTGCTCAACTGCCCGATGGTTAATAAGTGTGAGAAATCTTTCATTTTTGCTTGACCTTACTGTGACGGTATAGTTTATAGTATAAGTATAACAAGGATGACAAGTCCTTACAAGACTAAAGAAACGAGGTCATCATCATGTGCGCTAACCATCAAGAAACAGTGACAAATAAAGACTGTAAGAAACTACCTATCGAGGTTATTCTTTACTTTTCTGGTATTATTATCTTCCTTCTAGGACTTATCCTGCCCCTAAATGCCAGCAGCAAGCAAATCTTATCTACCCTTGCCATGCTGGTCTCAGGCTATCATGTCATGTGGGAGGGCATTGAGGATACCATCAAGGAAAGTCGCAGGCAAAAGCGTTTCATTCCTAACACCCATATCCTCATGACCATGGCTGCTGTCGGTGCTGTGCTTTTGGGGGAAGCTAGTGAAGCTGCCCTCTTGATTTTCATCTTTGCTGGCGCTCATTTTCTGGAAGAATATGTCGAAGGGCGCAGCCAACGTGAAATCACTAAATTACTCGAACTCAATCCAACCGAAGCCCGTCGCTTGACTGCTAATGGCAAGGTGGAAATCGTCACCGTTGACCAACTAGCCATCGGCGACCGCGTGCAAGTCTTAAACGGTGGGCAAATTCCTACTGACGGTCGTATTTTAGAAGGCGAGGCAACTATCGACGAGTCCAATATCAGTGGCGAGTCTATTCCGCGTGAAAAAACTATCGGCGATGACGTTTTCGGTGCCACCATCAACGGCAACACTAGCTTCATCATGGAAGTGACCAAGGACAGCTCCGACACTGTCTTTTCAAAGATTTTGCAACTGGTTGAGAGTTCTCAAAGTCAGCTTTCCCCAACCGCCAGTCGTATTCGGCAAGTGGACCCCTACTATGTTAAGGCTGTGCTCTTGATTTTCATTCTGCTTGTAGCACTTGGTCCTAACCTTCTTGGTTGGAGCTGGGCACACACCTTTGCGACCAGCCTGACCTTTCTCGTCTCTGCCTCACCTTGCGCCCTTGCGGTTTCTGCTGTCCCAGCGACCTTGGCAGGTATTTCCAACCTAGCTAAGCAGGGTGTCCTCTTCAAGGGCGGTAGCTTCCTTGCCAACCTCAGCGACCTCAAAGCCATAGCTTTTGACAAGACGGGCACCTTGACCGAAGGCAAACCTCAAGTGGTTTCTTTTGGTTTTAAAAAGCAGGGCTTGGATGAAGATAAACTTCTGGGGCTCATCGTTGCTATGGAAAAACAATCTAATCACCCACTGGCCCAAGCCATTGTTGACCGTTTTGAAGAAGACAAGGATGAGATTGCAATCACCATCGAAAACCGCTTGGGACAAGGGATCGTGGCTGATTATGAGGGCCACTGCTATCAAATTGGGAAACCAACCAGCTTCGCTTCTATTTCAGAAGAGTGGACAGCCATCAGAACTAAGGAAGAAAGCCTTGGTAGAACCCTTATCTTCGTTGCTATTGATGATGAAGTAGGCGGCTACATTGCCATCCAAGACCGTCCGCAAGCGTCAGCCATGGCTGCCATCGATTACTTCAAATCAGCCGGTGTTAAGACTATCATGATTACCGGCGATGCTGAATTGACCGGACAAGCTATCGGACGCGAGCTAGGAATTGACCACGTTGTCGCAAACGTTATGCCAGAAGACAAGGCACGCGTCATCAAGGAAGAGCAAGAAAGTACCGGCATGATTGCCATGCTGGGAGACGGTGTCAACGATGCACCAGCCCTAGTGACCGCAGATATCGGTATTGCTATGGGGGACGGGACAGATGTCGCCATCGAAACTGCCGATGTCGTTCTCATGCAAAATGACCTCAGCAAACTAGCCCTAGCTCACAAACTCTCAAAACGCCTCAAGGCTAATGTCGCTCAGAACCTCATTTTCTCTCTCCTCGTGGTTATTCTCCTCGTTAGTCTAACTTTCTGGGGAAATCTGTCCGTGCTTGCCAGTGTCACCCTCCATGAGGGGTCTACCTTACTAGTCCTCCTCAACACGCTTCGTCTTTTGAAAAAATAAGGAGAAGAAATTGGCTTGACCCTGCTTCTACATCTTGCTAAAATAAGGGAAAAAGGAGGTCTTGCCATGCGCGATAATCATTTACACACCTATTTTTCCTACGATGCTGACGCCAACTTTGAAGATTACTTGGACCATTTTGACGGCGAAATCGTCACGACCGAACACTTCGACCTGTCAAACCCCTACTCGGGTCAGGATGATGTTCCTAATTATGAGGCTTATTGCAAAAAAATTGCAGAGCTGACTGAGACTTACGGTCCTCGTATCAAAAAAGGGATTGAAATTGGCTACTATCAACCCCGAGAAAATGATATCCTAGCCTATTTGGCTGACAAGGACTTTGACCTCAAACTCCTCTCCGTCCACCACAACGGTGTCAATGACTACCTGGACGACGAAGTGGCTGATATGGATAAATTCGCCGTCATCGAGGAATACCTGCCCATGCTAGAATATGCTATCGGACGCGTTGATGCTCATGTATTAGCCCACTTCGACTATGGCTTTCGCAAATTTGACCTTTCGGTAGAAGAGATGAGTCAGTATGAAGACCAGCTCCGCAGCATTTTCCAAAAAATGATAGACCACAACCTCGCCTTTGAGCTCAACAGCAAGTCCATGTACCTCTACAACCACGAACACCTCTACCACTACGCCTTGGAGTTATTACGAGACCTTGGCTACCAGAAATACTCCATCGGCTCAGACGGACACAAACTCGACCACTTCCGCTTGGAATTCCCACGCATTCAGGCATTGCTAGACGAGTTTGGCATTACGGAGGATATGATTCTTTAGACCAAGTCACTAAACTGTTTGACCACCAGTCTTGCTGGTGGTTTTCTTGTAGGCTTTTTAAGAAAAACTAGCTTATTGATTGCATCAAAGAATTAGTAAGTTCGGCAAGAGCTGAGACAGGCCCCCTAACTTTCTGAGCAAGTCGGTAACAGATGAGACGGACTCCCAAGACTCCCCTAAACTTCTAGGCTAGCTGGAAACAACTGAGACGACTTCCTGCAAGTTTGCGACAACTCGACAACACGTGAGACGGGCTCCTGCAGGCTTGCAGCAACCCGACAACACATGAGACGGCTTCCTGCAAATCTACAGCAGCCTGACAACATGAGAGACGAACTTTCCCACTTAGCAATAAGCCATAAATACACGAAACAGCCGGGGTAGGCTCTCTGACTATCTAGATAACTGATATATTTTATGATTCGGAGAAGGTAGCGCTATCTCTATCCAGAGAAATTTTGTAACTCTATTACGAATAATTTAGTGTAGACCTGTTATGACGCTGGTTCCGAAGTTTCTGATGGGAGGTGATGCTTATGAGAGTAAGTAGCAAATCTATTAGGAAGGAGGAGCATTTTGTCAGCTGAAGTCGTAATGGTTATCATAGCTTTTGTAAGTTTATTACTAGGCTTGCTTAGTTTAATAATCGTTATTATCTTAGCAATCGTGGACAAAAAATAACCGTCAGACAACTTTGACACAGTTCTGACGGTTATTTTTAATCTAAGCACTGTGAACCACTGTTAAGCAGTTCTACAAAGGTGTTGAGTTGGAGCTCAGCACCTTTTTATTATTCTAACAAAATGCTGTCTCACTGTCAAAAATGAGACTAGTACGCATTAACTTTGAGGATATTTCTTCTGTCTAATAATCCGTAATCTCCGCACGGTCGTGGATGTTACTTTGCTTACCTTGGCGGGCTTGTAAGACAGTTTCTACATCATCTAGTGTTACGCCAGTTTCAACCAGCATGACGGCTAGGTGATAGAGAACATCTGCTGTTTCGTTAGCAATTTCGTCCTTGTCTGCATTTTTGGCTGCGATGACAACCTCTGTTGCTTCTTCGCCGACTTTCTTGAGAATTTTATCCAAGCCCTTGTTGTATAGATAGTTGGTATAAGCCCCTTCCTTAGGATTGGCTTTTCGGTCCTGTGCTTCTTTGTATAATGTTTCTAACATAATCGTCCTTTCTAGTCGAGGTCAATAGTATTGAAAAAGCAGGAATAAGCTCCAGTATGGCAGGCAGCTCCTGTTTGAACAACCTCTGCTAAGAGCGTATCTTGGTCGCAATCTGTCTTCAGACTGACCACATCTTGGTAGTGACCGCTGGTTGCACCCTTGTGCCAAATTTCATTGCGGGAGCGGCTCCAGTAGTGCATTTGTTTGGTCTCTTTGGTCAACTGAAATGCTTCCTCATTCATATAGGCCAGCATGAGGACTTGCTTGGTCTCATGGTCGGTCACAATAACAGGAACTAAACCGCCTTGCTTGTCAAAATCTAGTTTGATAGCTGTCATAATCGCACCTCCAAACCTGCTTCTGCCATAGCTTTCTTAGTATCAGCGATAGCAATTTCCCCATAATGGAAAATGGAAGCAGCTAGCGCTCCAGTCGCAGGAGTCTGCTGGAAGACCTCCACCATGTGGTCAATAGTGCCTGCACCACCCGACGCGATGATAGGGACATTAACCACGCTAGCCACGGCATTGAGCATGTCGATGTCAAAGCCCGACTTGGTGCCGTCCTTGTCCATGGAGGTCAAGAGAATCTCGCCAGCTCCAAGGCTCACCGCCTCACGCGCCCACTCAATCAAATCACGCCCCGTATCCTTGCGGCCACCAGCTACATAGACATGCCAAGTGCCGTCTTCTTCCTTGCGGGCATCGATAGCCACCACAACACACTGGCTACCAAACTTCTGCGCGCAATCTGCAATCATCTGGGGATTGGCTAGCGCTGAGGAATTGACAGCCACCTTGTCTGCTCCTGCCTTGAGCATTTTATTCATGTCTTCAACCGTGCGAATACCACCGCCAACTGTAAAAGGAATAAAGACCTGTTCAGCCACGCGCCGCACCATATCGACTGTCGTGTCACGTTCTTCATGCGTTGCGGTAATGTCTAGAAAGACCAGTTCATCACAACCTGCTTCATAATAAGCACGAGCTGAATCCACAGGATCACCGACATCCGTCAGATTGATAAAATTGACGCCCTTAACCACACGCCCATCCTTAACATCCAAGCATGGAATAATTCGTTTTTTAAACATGACTAGCCTCCAAACGCCTTCAACTCTGCCAAGCTGATATTACCATTGTAGTAGGCTTTACCAATAATGGTACCCGCTAGGTCAAGTTGGCTGAGCTCTTCAAGGTCACGACTGCTTGCGATTCCACCAGAAGCAATGACCTTGGCTGTGGTCAATTTTTCTGTCAAGAGCTTGTAGTGTTCAATATTTGGTCCAGTCAGAGTGCCATCACGGTCAACATCTGTGTAGACAAAGAGTGTGACACCCATTTTTTCCATTTCTTTGGCCAAGCTGATGTAGTCAACTGTACTGGTTTCCAGCCAGCCTTCTGTTGCCACATAGCCATTTTTGGCATCAATACCGACCACAATCTTGTCTGCTCCAAACTGCTCCAGCGCAGCTTTAACAAAAGCTGGATTTTTGACTGCCATGGATCCGATAATAACACGGTCAATGCCAACCGCAAGGTAATCCGCAATCTGCTCCAGCGTGCGAATGCCGCCGCCGACCTCAACGCCGAGACCCGTCGCCACCTTGAGCGTCGCAATTAAATCGCGGTTAGTAGCACAACCGTCCAGCGCACCATCTAAGTCCACCACGTGAATGAAATCAATCCCTGCATCCTTGAAAATGCGAGCCTGTTCTAAAACGTCAGGATTGACCACTGTTTTCTGGGCAAAGTCACCTTTAAAGAGACGAACCGCCTGACCATCCTTAATATCAATTGCTGGAAGAATTTGCATAAACCACCTCCGAAAATGCTTTTAGAATGCCTAAGCCAACCTCACCAGATTTTTCAGGGTGAAATTGAGCGCCGAAGACCTTATCCTTATGAATCATGGCTGGCACCGCTAGGCTGTAATCTGCTGTCACGTCGATAAATTCCTGCGGAACATCTGTGAAGTAAGAATGAACAAAGTAGACCGACTGACCGTCAAGACCAGCTGTCAATTCTGTTTCTTGCGCCACTTTCAAATCATTCCAACCCATGTGAGGCACTGGGTAGCCGGCCTTGGCTTCAATAGGACGGCAGACACCTGGAATGAGCTCCAGACCTGCTGTCTTACCGTATTCTAAACCAGTTTCCACCAAGATTTGCATACCTAGGCAGATGCCTAAGAGGGGCGTCTCCGCTGCCGCTGCTTGCTTGATGACAGGCACCAAACCTCGTTTGTCCAGCTCTGCCATTGCGCTTGCAAAAGCGCCCACACCCGGCAAAATCAAGCCATCTGCCTGAGCGATAACCTCAGCATCCGCCGACAAGACCGCCTCCAAGCCAATTTGTCTCAGCGCCCGCAGGACATTTGCCGTGTTCCCCGCGTCGTAATCAATCACCACAATCTTCATATCAGAGCATCCCTTTGGTTGAGTTAACACCATGAATCTCAGGGTTTAGGGTAATGGCTTCGCGGAGGGCCCGACCAGTTGCTTTAAAGAGAGATTCAGACTTGTGATGATTATTTTTCCCATGAAGAATCTTCAAATGCAGATTCATCTGAACATTGAAAGCAAGGGCTTGGAAGAATTCTTCCACCAACTCCGTATCAAAATTGCCTAGGGTCGGATTGGTAAAATCGCAGTCAAAGACTAAATAGCTACGTCCAGATAGGTCAAGACTAGCCATACCAAGCGTTTCATCCATAGGTACAAAAGCAGTCCCGTAGCGGTTGATACCAGCCTTGTCTCCGAGGGCTTCCTTGATAGCCTGCCCAAGAACAATGCCCACATCTTCCACCGTGTGGTGGCTGTCTACCCAAAGGTCACCGTCCGCCTTCACCACAAGGGAAATGCGAGAGTGGCGTGCAAAAAGGGTCAACATGTGGTCAAAAAAGCCGACCCCAGTTTGAATGTCAACAGGCTCTTGCGCATCCAAGTTGAGCGAGAGCTTGATTTTTGTTTCGTAAGTGTTTCGTTCGATTGATGCTTGTCTCATGTTAGTCCTCGTTTCTGACTTCAATAGCCTTGGCGTGGGCTTGCAAACCTTCTGCGTAGGCTAGGGTTGTGATGTCTTTTTCTGATGCGTTGATGGCTGCCTTGCTGTATTGGGTGTACTGGATGCGTTTGACGAAGTCGTGCACACCTAGAGCTGATGAGAAGCGGCTGGTCGCTGTTGTCGGAAGGACATGGTTGGCACCCGCATAGTAGTCTCCGATTGGTTCACTGGTGTAGTGCCCAAGGAAAATTGAACCTGCATTTTCCACCTTGTCCAAGTAGTCATAGGCATTTTCCATAGCGATTTCCAAGTGTTCTGGGGCGACTTGATTCATGAGATCAAACATACTGTCCGCATCTGGTGCGATGATGACACGTCCATTATTTTCCACAGACGCACGCGCGATTTCTTGACGAGGAAGGTCCAAAAGTTGGCGGTCAATTTCAGCTTCTACTTGCTCTGCCAATTCTTCCGAATCTGTTACCAAAATAGCTCGCGCTCTTTTATCGTGTTCAGCCTGAGACAAGAGGTCAGCTGCAACATACTTAGGAATGGCAGAGCTGTCAGCGATAACGCCAATCTCTGAAGGTCCCGCAATCATGTCGATACCGACCAGTCCATAGACCTGCTTCTTGGCTGTCGCTACAAAGATATTACCAGGTCCAGTGATTTTATCGACTTTGGGAATAGTCTCTGTGCCGTAAGCTAGCGCTGCAACCCCTTGAGCGCCACCAACTTGGTAAATCTTGTCCACACCAGCAAGTTTTGCCGCAACTAAGATAGCTGGCACAAATGTGTCCTGCGGTGGTGTGATCATAATGATTTCCTTGACACCCGCAATCTTGGCTGGAATAACATTCATGAGGACAGATGACGGATAAGCTGCCGTTCCACCTGGAACATAAACCCCCACACGCTCGATAGGACGAATCATTTGTCCACGGATGACCCCGTCAGAAGGTTGGTCTTCAAATCCAGTCTCCAACTGCTGGCGGTGATAAGATTCGATATTAGCCTTGGCATTTTCAAGGGCTGACAAGACTGCTGGATCCACATTTTCAAACGCTTGGTCAATCAAATCCTGACCCACTTCAAAGTCAGTCAAATCAATGCCATCAAACCGCTTGCTGTATTCACGCAAAGCTTCATCACCACGAGTCTTAACCGCCTCGATAATGTCACGCACGATTGCTTCGACATCTTCATTTTGACGGCTGAGTTCCAGCTGTTCTTGCGCCAAAATGGCTGAAATTTCTTGGTTTGTTCCACTTAATCGCTTCATTTGAAAGCCACCTCTCTATCTCCCACTAAGCCCTCCAAAGTCTTAATGAAAGTCAAAACTGCTGCATTATTTTTCAGCGCAGCCTTATTGACAATAAGCCGAGCTGAAATCCGACAAATATCTTCGTAAACTTCTAGACCGTTAGCCACAAGGGTTGAGCCAGTCTCCACGATGTCGACAATGGCATCCGCTAGCCCGATGACAGGCGCAATCTCAACCGACCCTTGGATGGAAATAATTTCCACATCCTCACCCTTCTGAGCAAAGTGATTTTTTGCCACGGTCGGGTATTTGGTAGCAATGCGCTTGCGCTTATGGTCAGACGAGTCATAGTCAGCAGTTGAAGCCACCGCAAATTTACAAAGACCAAAATTCAAATCCAACATTTCAAGATAGCCCGTCGGATGTTCGATGAGGACATCTTTACCGACTACTCCCAAGTCAGCCACCCCATGACGCACATAGGTGGTCACATCAGGAGCCTTGACCAAGAGAAATCGAAATTTGCCGTCTGGGCTATCAAAAATCAAATGACGCCCCTTATCTGCCATGAAAGTCATGTCAAAACCAGCTTTTTCCAACAAGTCAATCGTCGATTTTTCAATCCGCCCTTTAGTCAGAGCGATAGTTACTGGCTTAGTCATGCGCCACCTCACTTTCAAAACTATCATGCACCGCTTGATAGACCGAGTCAATATCAATAGCCCAACCAACAGCTGTCAATTCCTTGGCACCAAAACGTTCAAAGAGCTCGTCATAACGCCCACCTGAAACAAAGGCATCAGACACCTTGTCGCCAAAGACCTTAAACATAAGCCCAGTGTAGTAGGGCACCGTTGGTAATTGCCCCAAATCAAGCGTTATCTTAGGCAGACGGTCACCCAAGCGTAAGATGGTCAATTCCAAATCAGAAAGTGCCGATAAAATACCTTGATGATTGATAAGCTTGTGCGCCTGCTCCAGTACTTCTTTCCAATCGCCGAACAAGAAAGGAAGCTGACTGATAAAACCATCAAATTCACTTGGATGTGCCAAGGTAAATTCCTTGAGTCTGGTAATATTCTTCTCCAAAATGGCTTCTCTCAGAAGAACTCTCTCTTGCTTGGACAAGTTCAAACTTTCAAAAATCGTTTGTAGTACAGCTGCATGCGATAATTCAAAACTGTAATGCCCAACCTTGGCTGTTATCAAAGCTTCATTGGCTGATACCAAGGCTTCCTCAACCGCTTCTTGGACTGGGAAACCAACGATTTCAACACCGGCTTGACTGTGTTCGTTAGTCAAACCACGCATTTCTTCATTGTAGTGAAAGACTTTTCCAGAATATGAAAATGTAACTGGTGTCTCCACTCGTGTTGAAGCAATGACACGTCCGATTTGACTCGTAATATCAGGACGCAAGCTCAACAATTGTCCCTCATGGTCAAAAAGATTGTAATTGTCTGGCACCACTTGGTCAGAAAAGACCTCAAAGTGCTCCAAAGTTGGCGTCTCAATGCGATTAAAGCCCTTCTCCATGAGCAAATCGCTGATAGCATGCTCAATCTTGTAAGTCACCCGCGCTCGCTTAAATAATTTATCATGCATGCCCTGAGGCAAGGTCGTCTTCTTCATCAGCAAATCCCTCCAATTTCTGCTAATACCTCTTCCATTTCCGCCTGCGTCCCGATGGAGATGCGGAGGTAGTCCTTAAGTCTCACCACCTTTGAAAAGTAGCGGACATAGATTTCTTTTTCTTCTAATTTTTGGAACAAATAGCTGGCGCTAACTGTCTGAGGCTTAGCCAAGACAAAGTTGGTCCGGCTCGGTAAGACCTCAAAGCCCAAGTCTAATAATCCCTGTGCGAACCAATCACGTGTTGCCATGATTTGCTGACAAGTCCCCTCATAGTATTCCCAATCCTCCACGGCAACTGTAGCCAACTTTTCAGCAAGTGCATCAACATTATAAGGATTGACAGAGTTCTTGATAGCATTGATGACCGCCATGAGCTTAGGGCTGCCGATACCATAACCAACCCGCAAACCAGCAAGAGCAGCATCTTTTGAGAAAGTACGCGTGATGAAGAGATTATCGTATTTATCAATCAAAGGCAAAGCTGTCTGCCCGCCAAAATTGATGTAGGCCTCATCCACAACCACCACTACGTCCCGATTAGCTTGAATGATTTTTTCAATCTCATCTAAGGGCTTGAAGATGCCTGTCGGAGCATTAGGATTTGTAAGGACTATGCCACCATTATCCGCAATATAGTCCGCCACTTTAATCTCAAATTGCTCATTAAGCGGGATTTCATGATAATTGATGTGATAAAGGTCTGCCCAAACCTTATAAAAACCGTAAGTCAAGTCTGGGAAGAGCACTGGTAAGTCATCATTGAAGAAAGCAAGAAAGGCCATAGATAAGATGTCATCTGAACCATTTCCGACGATGATTTGGTCTGCTGGAACTTGAAGCTGCTTAGATAATGCCTCACGGAGCGCAGCTTGGTCTAGGCTTGAATATTTGCGCAAGCTATTACCATCAAAATGGGCTAAGGCCTCTAAAACCTTAGGGCTTGGGCAGTAAGCATTTTCGTTGGTATTCAATTTAATCATCTTGTCGCCTTGGGGCTGAGCACCCGCTACGTAGGCATCAATTTGTCGTAGTCCTCTTATCATAGCTAGTCCTTCCTAATCTTTGAGAGTATTAAAAATCCTCGCAAAAAATAACTTTTTGCAAGGACGTTTAAAACGTGGTTCCACCTTAATTTAGAGTGACTGTCACCAGACACTCTCTCATGAAGTACGTGACTTCGGGTCATTAACGGAACCACCCGTCGCAGACTAATCAGTCGCCCTTTCGCCTGCGCACTCAAGAATGTGTCGTTTAAGGATTGCACACTATCTCACCCCTAGGCGCTCTCTGTCTGTTGTCTTAAACTTTTTCTCTCAACGTTTTCTGTATTGGAATTATTGTAAACAAAAAAAATGGATTTGGCAAGTGAAAATTGAGTGTTTTATCAAAATGTTCAAAATTATCTGATAGCATTAACTATTATACCTATTTTTAGGCAACATAAAACGCCCCTTTGATGGATGAGGGAGCGTCTCTTGTTTGAAAAGTTATTAGGAATATTTTATAAATTAGGAGTTTAATATATTTAGAAATTAGTTAAATAGTTTGAAACGGTCTTCGTCAGCCATGTATTCTTTGTCATCAGCTGGTGCTTCGATTGAACCAAAGTTCAATTGACCACGGAGTTTCCAGTTAACTGGAACACCGTATTTAGCTGCTACTGATGCATCGATGACTGGGTTGTAGTGTTGCAAGTTTGCGCCAAGACCTAGGTCAGCTGAAAGCGCAGTCCAAGTGTTCACTGAAACGATACCAGTTGATTGTTCTGACCAGAATGGGAAGTTTTCAGCGTACAATGGGAAGTTTTCTTGGAGACCTTTAACAACATCTTGGTCTTCGAAGAAAAGAACAGTACCTTTAGCAGCACCGAAGCTTGCCAACTTAGCTTTAGTTCCTTCGATAGCTTCTGCAGGAACACCTTGTTTTTTCATTGTAGCTTCAAGATCTGTTGCTACCAATTCATTCCAGAATGCTGATACTTCATCGTCCAAAAGGATAACAGCACGTGAGCTTTGGCTGTTGAATGATGATGGTGATTCACGAACAACTTCCTTGATAAGGGCAACGATTTGATCGTTTGATGCGTCAACATTACGGCCTAGTGCGTAGATTGAGCGACGGTTTTTCAATGCTTCTACAAATGACATGTGGTTAGTCTCCTTAAAATAATTATATTAACACTATATAGTAGTATATTAGTAAAAGAGTAAGCATTCAAGTGATATGCTCACTAAAGAATGCTTTTCTCAGATTATTTTACAGCTGCCAATACTGCTGCTGCTTGTTTGTTGAGGCTGTCAAGGACTTCGTCAGTTGGTACGTATTGACCATCTGCCCAAGCTGAATCGTTGATTTTAGCCAAAGTCAATTCGTCCACAAAGTTTGTACGGATGAATGGCAACAAGTCACGGTAGATAGCTGCTGCTTGCTCTTGACCACCACCTGCAAGAAGTGAAACTGTTGTTACTTTTGAGTCAATAGCTGATTTACCAGTTGTATCTGAAAGGTCCTCCGCACGTGATAACCAGTCAAGCAAGTTCTTCACTGTACCTGGGATTGAGAAGTTGTAAACTGGTGAGAAAATCCAGATAGCATCTGCAGCCTTAACAGCATCGCGAACGGCTTGAACAGCAGGAAGTACTGGTGTTTCAAGGTCTTGATTCATCAATGGCACTTCTTTCCAATCAAGGTAAGTAACGTTTGCTTTACCTTCAAGAACTTTTTCTGCTTGTTGAGCCATTTGGTGGTTGAATGATCCTTCACGAAGTGATCCGACTACAAATAATACGTTTTTCATTGGTTGTTCCTCTTCTTTTTTAAAGATATTTTTTAGTGATGTCCAGAATGACATGGCGTTCCTCTTTCTAAAGTTGCGCTGTTAGTTAAGTTTTTGTATTTTTATTTTATACATCTCTCAGCTACATGCTCTAGTATATTACTATATCGTAATAATATCAATTGGAATGCTCAGAGATTTTTAAATTTTTTTAGAAGCTCAATCAACTGCTCTTGTTCTTGCTCAGTTAGAACTGAAAAAGCTTCTTCCACGCGCTCAATATGGTCAGGAAGTGCCGAATCAATAACGGCTTTTCCTTGGTCTGTCAGACTTACCATAAAAGCACGACGGTCGTTAGGACAGGCTTCACGGGTAATCAAGCCCTTTTTCTCCATATTCTTAATGACAACCGTCATGTTGCCTGACGTTGCTAACATGCTATTGATGAGTTCGCCAATTTTCATTGACCCTTTGGCATTAAGCACATCGAGAACGCCAAACTGAGTCGCTGTTAGATTGTGAGGGCCATACGATTCTGAAACTTTATTGTCAATAGTACGAAATGCCTTGCGCATAACAACCATTGATTTTACTGCTGCATTCTTAAATTCTGCCATTCAGCCTCCTTGGTCGTGTCTTTTATTGCTGTTATTATTTTATCACTAGTTAGTTGTATTTTCAAGCCATAAGCAAAAATATCTCTGCCTGAGAGCAAGCAGAGATTTATCCTTTAAAAGAAATCATCAAACAGACTGAGCTGATTATCCTCTGGAAGATTGCCGAGAATGCCCATCTCATCCATTTTATCAACCAAGGTCGCTGAAACGCCACCACGTTTACGAAGTTCCATCTTAGATAGGAATTCGCCTTCTTCACGCGCAGCGACAATCTGCTTAGCAACGTTTTCCCCAAGTCCATCCATAGCAATGAATGGCGGGATGAGGGTGTCGCCATCAATGAGAAATTCGACCGCATCACTGCGATACAAATCAAGTTTGCCAAATTTGAAGCCACGCTCTAGCATTTCATTGACAATTTCGAGTGTCGTAAAGAGGTCAATTTCCACGTTAGAGGCTTCATTGCGATGGCGTTTTTCGGTAATATCTGCTATACGCGCCTTAACCGCTTCAAGACCTGCGCACATGGTGCTCAACTCAAAGGCTTTGGCACGGATGGAGAAGTAAGCGCAGTAATAATAAATCGGATGATGCACCTTGAAGTAAGCCACACGAAGGGCCATGAGAACATAGGCTGCCGCATGGGCTTTTGGAAACATGTACTTGATTTTTCCACAGGACTCAATGTACCAATCAGGCACGTTATTGTCGCGCATAGCTTGGATGTAGCCGTTGCGTTCGTCCTCAGAAATCTTGAGCCAAGCCCCTTTACGCACACGTTCCATGATGGTGAAGGCCATCTTAGGCTCCAGACCCGCATGCATGAGGTAAACCATAATGTCATCACGACAGCCGATAACGGTCGATAGGGTGGCAATACCTTCCTTGATTAAATCTTGGGCATTACCAAGCCACACGTCCGTTCCGTGGGATAGTCCTGACAATTGCAGGAGCTCCGCAAAAGTTGTCGGATGGGTTTCATTGACCATTCCGCGAACAAAATTAGTCCCAAACTCAGGAATTCCAAGCATACCAGTTGGTGTGCCAATTTGTTCCTCAGTCACACCGAGCACTTCGGTGCCAGAGAAGAGCGCCATAACATCAGGGTCATCAGCTGGAATGGCTTTAGGGTCAATCCCAGACAAATCCTGCAACTTACGAATCATAGTCGGGTCATCATGTCCCAGAATATCAAGTTTCAAGACGTTTTCATCAATATCGTGGAAGTTGAAGTGGGTAGTCTGCCAAGCAGCCGTCACATCATCGGCGGGATATTGCACCGGCGTGAAATCATAAACATCCATGTAGTTTGGAATAACAACGATACCACCAGGGTGCTGACCAGTATTGCGTTTGACGCCTGCGGCTCCCATGGCTAAGCGCTCAACCTCAGCATCGTTGTAAAACTTATTGTAGTCACGTTCGTAACCTTTGACGAATCCAAAGGCTGTTTTTTCAGCAACCGTACCAACGGTACCCGCACGAAAGGCGTATTCTTCACCAAAAATATCACGAACATCCAAGTGAGCTGACGGTTGGTCATCCCCAGAGAAGTTCAAGTCAATATCGGGAACCTTGTCCCCGTCAAAACCTAGGAAGGTCTCGAAAGGAATATCTTGCCCATCCTTGGTATATCGTGTACCACACTCAGGACAGTCTTTATCAGGCAAATCATAACCTGAACCGACTGAGCCGTCTGTGATAAATTCGCTGTGCTGACAGTTTGGACAGACATAGTGAGGTGACAGAGGATTAACCTCGGTAATCCCAATCATGGTTGCCACAAAACTAGACCCAACAGATCCACGCGAACCAACCAAGTAGCCCCGCTTATTAGACCGTTGCACCAGCATTTGCGACGCTAAATAAATCACGGCGAAGCCATTACCAAGAATGGACGAGAGCTCACGTTCGATTCGACGGTCCACCAAGTCAGGTAGGGGATTGCCATAAATCTCGAAAGCTTTTTGATAGGTCATCTCGGCAACCTTTTCCTCCGAATGGTCGATGAAAGGCGTGTAGAGGTCTTTTTTAACCACTTCTACATCCTCAAAACGCTCAGCGAAAGCTTGGGTATTGGTCACAACCAGTTCATAAGCCAAGTCTTCACCTAAAAATGAAAACTCGTCAATCATCTCATTGGTCGTGCGGAAATGTGCTTTAGGTAGCGGCGCCGGTTGAGCACCTTCGCCACGACCGATAGTTCGGTTAATCATGGCACCTTGTCCAAGACTGCGGACAATGATTTCCCGATAGATTTCTTGTTCTGGTTCGATGTAATGGACATTTCCAGTCGCAAGGACTGGCTTATTGAGACGGCGCCCGACTTCTATCAAATCTCGGATGACTTGCTGAATGCCCGCCTCGTCCTTGATTGTTCCCTGCGCTAGCAATGGCACATAGATAGCTGGAGGCATGACTTCGATAAAATCGTAATACTCCGCCACTTGAACAGCCTTGTCGATACCACTTGTAATGACCGCGTCAAAGACTTCACCCTCCGAACAAGCTGTTCCTAAAAGAAGTCCCTCGCGATACTCATTCAAGACAGAACGCGGAATACGGGGCACACCTGCGAAATACTTGACATTAGACAGGCTGACCAGTTTGAAAATATTTTTGAGCCCAGTCTGGTTTTGCACATAAATGGTCGCATGCTTGACACGCGCTTTTTGGTAAGAATCCGATGCAATCAATCTGTCATTCAAATCAGCAAGGTTGTTGATACCACGATTCTCACGCGCTTCTTTCAAGAAAATAAAGAGCAGGCGCCCTGTCGCCTCGGCATCGTAATTGGCCATGTGGTGGTGTTCCAAAGACACTTGGAAACGCTTGGTCAAAGGTCCCAAACCATGACGTTTAAACTGCGGATAAAGGTTGCGGGCAAATTCCAGCGTGTCAATGACTGGCTGCATGATGAGGGGCAGATGGTGCCGCTCGTAATTAGCATTCATGAAGCCCACGTCAAAAGGCGAGTTGTGGGCAACTAGGATGGTCCCTTCGCAAAAGGCTTGAAATTCTTGGAGGACTTGTAAAATGGGCTTGGCGCCACGCACATGATTGTCGGTAATCCCCGTCAATTCAGTTGTAAAGGCAGACAGCGGATGCCCTGGATCAATAAATTCATCAAACTGTTCAACAATATTGCCCTTATACATCTTAGACGCCGCAATCTGAATCAGGTCGTTGTTGACTGCAGAAAGTCCTGTCGTTTCCACGTCAAAAACCACATAGGTCGCTTCGTGCAAGTCCATGTCCTTGGTATTGTAAGCAATCGGAGACTTGTCCTCAACGATATTAGCTTCCAAACCAAAGATAGCCTTGATACCAGCCTTGCGAGCTCTGTGATAACCGTGTGGGAAGCTCTGCACATTGCCATGGTCAGTGATAGCAATAGCTGGATGTCCCCACTTGGCTGCTGTGTCAATCAAGTCTTCAACAGTCGGCAGGGCATCCATAGCGGACATGTTGGTGTGAGCATGAAACTCAACCCGCTTTTGCCCTTCTGGCATGAGGTCCTTGCGCTCATGGTGAACAATGGTCTTGACATCCTGAACATTCATGGTCAAGGTCTTGGTCCACTGGTTATTTTCGATATTTCCACGCACGCGTAACCAAGCACCCTTGGTAATCATGTCGTATTTTTTCAGTTCTTCGTCGTCCTTAGCCCATTTTTGCAGAGCAAAGGATGAAGTGTAGTCGGTCATCTTGAAGTTGATGATATGGCGACCAGTTCGGGTGGTCTTGCGCTCAACATTAAAGACCATCCCCTCAAAGACGATGCGGTTTTCTTCCATGGTGACCTCGACCATGGGTGTGATTTCAGCTTTTTCAAAGCCAGCTTGGCGTTGTTTGGCACGTTCTTTGAAGTCGTAGGCTGGTTGCGGTGCTTCTTCTGGCGGTGGCATGGAAGCTTCCAAGGACTTCTGCGCCTCGATAGCCTGCACTGCTTCTTGGTTGGCTTTTTCGATAATCTGCTCGCGCTTGGCATCGTAGGACTCTTTCATTTCCTGCGTTTTGACCTGGTCTGAAACTATGTCGATAGCTAGCTTGCCAAAACCAAACTGGCGCATCTGCTCTGCCAGATTTGGCAAATGATTCTTACGAAAATGGTCGTTATTGACAAATTGCGGTGCTGCAATCAGCAATTTCTCCCCATCATAAGAAACGGACAGGTTGGCAAAAGAGGACTTGAAGCTGGCGCTGTTGCAAGGAGCGTGCTCAAAAGCTTCTTGATAGTAAGCAGAAATAAGCTCGTCTGAAAAATCAATGGTCTCAGCCTTGATGTCAAAAGTCGCCTTAATATCAGCCTGCTGGAAGGTCTTGATGAGACGGTAATGCAGCTCGCGATAGTGCTCAATCGGCAAAATCTCTGGGAAAGTAAAGTGAAACTCCCAGTGGCGAGAGACCGAGTGCACCTTGACCTCTAAAATATCAGCAGATGAAAAAGCCCTCGACGTCTTGATGTCAAGCGGCATTTCAATCTGTTCCATAAGTTTTGCAAACAAATCTGACATACTTTTCTCCTGAAATTACTTTCTCTATTTTAGCACAAATTGAAACTTTTGACACTTTTCTCATGTCAGCCGTTAGAAACAGCTCATTATCTTCAAAATTGGTTCTTGATATTTTCCAGCGTAGCAAGTTTATCAGCGATTAACAATCACTGATAAACTACGGTAATCGCTATGGCAACTTACCTAGCTACCTTCGCCTTTTTATTTTTAGGCTCAGGCAGTAACAGTCCGCTGGACTGTTACTCTCTCAAAGATTCCGTTATCAGTGACACTTCCTTGTCACTGATAATACCACTTACTGCGAAAATATCAGGTTTGGCTCACTTTGTTCGCGAAAAAGCTCAGTCGACCCGGAAGTTGGTCCTGCGGAAAACTGGAAAATGGCAGACGACCCCTCGACTGACCTTCACAAAATAGCTCCGACACCATTTTTCAAGTAATTGTTCACAATCAGAATAAAACATCAACGCCCAAGCATGACCTGAGCGTTGATGTTTTATTCTGATTGTGCTTGCGTAGCCCAGGCTTCGTCTTCTGCTAAGGTTGCTGTATCCGTGTAAGTGCCACGGTGACTGTTCCACACAGTCCCACTTGTCGTTGCACTGCTTGTTGCCGCGCTAGCTGTGTCATAAGCAGTCAAATTATAGGTCGCAATGATATTATTTAGCTTAGCCGCATAGTTAGAATCTGTGGCATAAAGTCCTGTCAAGGCTGCCGTAGCATCTTGGTAGGAGCTTGTGTTGGATTTCCAAACGCCCGCATAGGTCGATGAGCTCAAAACAGCCGCGTAATCATAGAGAGACTCGGCATAACTACCGTAAGCACGAAAAGCCGCATCAATTTGGTAGGTATTGCCAGAACCATCGTCCTCCCAAGTCTTCATGGTCACCGAATTGCCATTGTAGTCGCCCTTAATCCCAAAAAGATTATAGTAAGGCGCAGAAGCCAGCTCAGATTGACCGCTATTTGATTCTAAAATAGCTTGCGCCATCAAAACAGAAGCGTAAAGGTCATAAGTTTGACCGATTTGACTAGCTGTTCCAGCGATACTATTGATAAATGAAGCAGTGCTGTCTGTCACTACTTCGGTCTGAGTGTCTGCCCGCGTTGATTGAAATTTAGTAATCAAGGCTGTCGCCCCAATCCCAACAACTGTCATTAGAGACATTACCTGCAAAAGCAGACGACGTTGTTTTTTAGATAATCTTTTCGTCATTTTATGTCTATTTGTCTTGTACATATGTCCATTATATCAGATTTACTATCAAACTGGCTTGAAAATAATTCATCAACGGTCTTTAATCAACTTTAGCATAGGGTAGGAAGATAAGTTTTCTGGTAATAGACAACGACTAGTCATAATCCCACAGAAATAGTTTTGCATTCTTCTATGAATGACAAATAATAATCCGCTAATCAATTTTGTAGCCCTACAGAAACGTTTTGCTGGCTTGCAGGAGGCGGTTGTAGGACTACAATTATAACTTGCAGAGCTGCACAAGCTATTTGGAGGGCTACGGAACTATTTTGCAGACTTGAAAAAGCAATTGTAGGTCTGCATGAGCTTTTCGTAGGGCTACAAATAGTAAGATACTTTTCCATAATCAAATCAGCGCTCTGCTTTTTGCCATAAAAAAGAGAACCAAATCGGTTCTCTAGGGATGTGAAGCTCTTCGCTCACTATTTTTTAGTTAAAATTTCCAATGTTTCAATAAGCGTGTCAGCATGGACTTCGATTGAGTCGCCAGTAGCTTTAATTTTCACTTCGACAATACCTTCTGAAGCTTTTTTACCAACTGTGACGCGGATTGGAAGACCGATGAGGTCGCTGTCTGAGAATTTAGAGCCGACACGTTCGTTGCGGTCGTCTGTCAAGACATCGTAGCCTTTAGCCATCAAATCAGATTCGATTTGAGCGGTTAGGGCTTGTGCTTCGTCGTCTTTGACATTAACGGTAATCAAGTGCACATCAAATGGTGCCAATTCTTCTGGGAAATTGATTCCCCATGAGAAGCGGTAAGCACCTTTTGGTGTTTTTGTCACAAAGAGGCGAGCGTGTTGTTCGATAACGGCTGACAGGATACGGCTAACGCCGATACCATAGCATCCCATAACAATTGGAACAGCTCGACCATTTTCATCAAGAATGGTTGCACCCATGCTATCTGAGTAACGTGTTCCCAATTTGAAGATGTGTCCGATTTCGATACCACGCGCAAATTTAAGTGTTCCCTTACCGTCTGGTGAGATTTCGCCTTCTTTGACTTCGCGAATATCAACGTATTCCGCTGTGAAATCACGTCCTGGATTGACACCAGTCAAGTGGAAACCGTCTTCGTTGGCACCGACAACGACATTAGCAACATCTTGAACCTTGCGGTCAGCAATGATTTTCACGTTTTCTGGCAAATTCACTGGACCGAGCGAACCAAAGTTTGCTCCAAAGACTTTAACAGCTTCTTCTTCGGTTGCTGGTTCAAGGAAGTCAGCAGCCAAGTAGTTTTTCAATTTGACATCGTTAACTTGGTCGTTACCGACAAGTAAAGCAACGACTGGCTCATTGTCTGCCATGAATAGAAGGGTTTTGATGGTTTGTTCTTCTGGAACATTCAAGAAAGCAGAGACTTCATCGATTGATTTGCAGTTTGGTGTTTCAACTTTAGTCACTTCTTCTTGAGTCGCTACTTTAGTTGATGGTTTGTATTCGTTAGTTGCCATTTCAAGGTTGGCAGCGTAGCTTGATTCTGTTGAGTAAGCAATGGTATCTTCACCAGATACCAACCAAGATGATAGCTCAGCTTTGATTTCTTCGATGACATCTTCAGGAATCTCATCAAGTGAAGCGATTGATTTATCAAGAACCAACCAGTGGTTAAGGTCTGTACGAGCTGGTGTAACTGCCATAAATTCTTGACTGTCCTTACCACCCATAGCTCCGCCATCACCGATGATACCCTTGAAATCAAGCCCAGCACGGGTAAAGATAGCTTCATAAGCCTTACGGTAATCTTCGTAAGTCACGTCCAAATCTTCGTAATCTTTATGGAAGCTGTAACCGTCTTTCATGATAAATTCGCGGGTACGTAGAAGTCCGTTACGAGGACGTTTTTCGTCGCGGTATTTAGACTGAATTTGGTAGAGGTTGAGCGGCAATTGTTTGTAAGATTTGACCGCATCACGCACCAAGCTGGTGAAGGTTTCTTCGTGAGTTGGACCCAAGATGAAATCTGATTGGTCGCGGTTTTTGAGTTTGAAGAGGTCATCACCGTAAGTTTCGTAACGACCTGACTCACGCCAGAGGTCAGCTGTCAAAAGGGCTGGCGCCAGCATTTCCACAGCACCAATTTTATCAAACTCTTGACGCATGATGGTCTTGAATTTTTCAATGGTACGGTTAGCCAGTGGAAGATAGGCATAGACACCCGCTGAGACTTGACGAACGTAACCAGCACGCATCATAAGCGCATGGCTGATAACTTGAGCATCGCTTGGCATTTCGCGAAGCGTTGGGATAAGCATTTTAGATTGTTTCATAATTTGAGATACGATGCTGCTAGCCAATAGCAGAGCACCGCTCCTTCCTTTCCAAAAATATAATTAGAAGAACACACGCATGATATCATTCCAAGTGACGGCAATCATGAGCACAAGCATGACAGCAACACCTGCAAGCGTGATATAGGTTTCTGTTTCTTGTTTCAGGGGTTTGCGACGGATGGCTTCCAAGATATTCATGACAATCTTACCACCATCCAAGGCAGGTATAGGAATCAAGTTCATGATACCAAGGTTGATTGAAAGCATTCCAAGCAAATATAGCACCGATGTCAAGCCAGCTTGAGCTGCCTGACTACTTACCTGATACATAGCAACAGGGCCGCCCAATTTGTCCAGACTGAAGTTAGCAATCAAGCCTTTGAGGGCATTGAGGACTGCAAAAGCGCTCATCCAAGCCATCTGAAGCCCGCCAACAAGTTTATCTGACAAGCCCGTTTTTAGCGCAGGCATGACACCGATAACATAACTACCATTTGATTTCTTAGGCACAACTGATACCGTCTTAGTTGTTGACCCTGATTTGACAAGAACGGAAATCGAGTCACCTGATTTCAAATTGGCTGTTGACTTATCAACGGCTGCAGTTAAATCATCCCAGTTAGCAATTTTCTGACTACCGACTTTCAAAATCTGGTCATTATCTTTGACTCCGACCTTGGCAATAGCACCGTTACTAGCAACACGAACATGATTGCTAGACAAGTCTGAAACGCCACCTTGCGCAAAAACAAGAATAACGAAGACGATTGCTCCCAGAATAAAATTATTCATGGGACCTGCAAAGTTAGTGATTAAGCGTCCCCAGACGGTTGCATTTTGGTACTGCACATCAAGCGGTGCGATACGGATTTCTGTGCCGTCTTCCTCCACAATCGTGGCATCATGGTGAACAGAGTAAGTCTTGGTGTCATCTAGCACTAGACCAGTGATTTCCAGCTTGTCTTCCAAATCGTAAGAGGTGACATTCATTGGCAGACTGGTGTTGTCCAACTGTTTACCTGATAGATTGATTCGCGTCACTTGCCCGTCAGCATTTAGCGTCAAGCTAGCCGGCGTGCCGACTTTGATTTCAGTCTCATCATCGCCCCAGCCAGCCATCCGCACATAACCACCTAGGGGCAAAATACGGATAGTATAAGCCGTGCCATCTTTGGCAATGTGAGAGAAAATTTTTGGACCCATACCGATAGCATATTCACGGACTAGAATCCCTGATTTTTTAGCAAAATAGAGGTGCCCATACTCATGTACAGCAACGATAATGCCAAAAATAATAATAAATGTAATAACTCCTAACATGAACTACCTCACTGGCTTAGAACAAGCCAAAGAAATGCATGATTGGAAAGACGAAAATCATACTATCAAAGCGGTCCAAAATACCACCGTGACCTGGAATCAATTTTCCAGAATCTTTGACACCAAAATGGCGTTTGATAGCACTCTCAACCAAGTCACCAAATTGACCAAAGACGCTAAACAAAGCAATCAAAATCAGCATGATAAAAAAGGAATGCGGTGCGTAAACTGAGCTATCAAATAGCATGAAGAAGAAGCCTACTACAATGGCTGAAATAATCCCACCAATGCTACCTTCGATGGTCTTGTTAGGTGATACTTTTGGCAATAGCTTGCGCTTCCCAAACTGACGTCCAATCATGTAAGCACCAATATCTGTCGCCCACACGATGAACAAGGCAAGTAAAACCTTATCGAGCCCTGACACGCGCGCATTGATCAAATTTTGGAAACCAATACCCACATAAAGGCTAGACGCAATCGGAAAAGCTGCATCTTCAAAAGAATAATGGTCGATATTCAAAACTGTTCCTGCCAAAATCAAAAAAGCAATAATACCAAACACTGAAAAGCTAGCATCAACTGGCAAGAAAGACAAGTAGCTGTCAAGAGGAACTGTCAAGGCAAAAGCTCCAATCATAGCGAGGACACCTTCAAACGAAAAGATTTCCAAATGCGCCATTTTCAACAGTTCAGACACGCCAACCATGGCTAGCACACCAACAAAAAATTGGAAGGGGAGACCACCCAAGAGCAAGAAGGGAATAAAAATAACAAGGGCTACTGCTCCCCAAATAACACGTTCTTTCATGAGTCTCTCTTTCTAGACACCACCAAAACGGCGATGACGACGGTTATATTCTAAAATAGCTTTGTGCAACTCTTCTGTCTTAAAATCAGGCCAATAAACTGGCGTGAAATAAAACTCACTATAAGCAGACTGCCAAGGCAAAAAATTACTCAAACGCAACTCTCCACTCGTGCGGATAATCAAATCTGGGTCACGGTGCAGGTAAGGCAAATGATTAGTCATCAAATGATTGGCAATCAAATCCTCAGTAATATCACCAGGATTTAACTTAGCGTCCAAGACTTCCTGAGCAATCTCTTTGACCGCATGAGTAATCTCAGAACGTCCACCGTAATTCAAAGCAAAATTCAAAATCAAGCCTGAATTATACTTGGTTTGCTCACAGGCACGCTTCATAGCATCGAAAGTTTCTTTAGGCAAACGCTCGGTTTCCCCGATAACTTCCACACGGACATTGTTCTTGTGCAATTCTGGCACGTATTTATCAAAGAATTCCACGGGGAGATTCATGATAAATTTGACTTCATCCTCAGGACGAGACCAATTTTCCGTTGAAAAAGCATAAACGGTCAAGACCTTGACACCTAAATTATTGGCAGCGATGGTCACCTCTTGAAGAGCATCCATACCAGCCTTGTGCCCCATAACACGCGGTTGCAACCGCTTTTTAGCCCAGCGACCGTTACCATCCATGATGATTCCGATATGGGCAGGAATCTTGTCCATGTTAACAGGCGCAGCCTCTTTTTTTCTCTTAAATAATGTAAACATAGTCATCCTTAACTTTTACGACAAGTTCGTCTATTTCATTGGCACTCTGACCAACTTTAGGGACTAAACCCCACATTACACTATTTTACCATACTTTAAACGATTTATCCCCTTTATTCCTACTTATAAAGCAAAAAAGCAGAGCTAGACTTAGCTAACTCCACCTTTTTCACAGCATTTTCCAAGAAAAGCTTAGTTTTCTTCGATTGCTGATTCTGTTTCTTCAGTTGTTGATTCAACTGCTAACGCTTCTGTTTCAGTAACTTCTTCCACAGCTTTTTCGCTAGATTCAGAAGTTTCCACAGCTGACGCTTTTGCTACAACAGACTTGATTGCTGATAGTTCAAATGTCAAATAGATGCCGTCTGCATCAAGGACAATTTTCTTAGCATCCAAATCCACTTCATCAACAGTAGCATAAAGACCACCGATAGTCACAACTTCATCACCTTTTTTCACAGCATTCAACTGATTTTGACGTTCTGTTGCTTGTTTCTTTTGTTGACGTTGCATGAAGAAAATCATCCCCACCATCACAACAATCATAATAATTCCAGCCATAATTAGCTCCTTTTACCTAAAAATATTCAATCGAACCTTACTATATCAAATTTATAGCCTCACTGCAAGAATCAGCTGTGCTAGGCTTCAATAAATTCTAAAATTTCTGACTGAGTCAGTTGGGAATTGCAAACGACTCTAACCTTACCTTGATTAGCTACCAAGAGTCCCGGCACTGTCCTAACCTGATAAGTTCTACGCAAGTCTTCAATAGCTTCCCAGTCTTGAAAATTATCGCTGTCTAAAAAAGCAATTTTTAAATGATTATTCTTAGCTACCTGAGCCAATTTAGGTGCAAACAAACGGCAATAAGGACAGGTCGCACGACCAATGAACAAGATAAGATTTTCCTGATTAGCTATTCTTTCTGATACTGCCTCCGCAGTGACCTCGTCAAAATGTTTGATGATTTCCGCAAATTCTTGCATGCTGATACCTCTCACTTCAATTTTCTTTATCATAACTGAAATTCGAGATGAGTTCAAGGATTTGAATTGTCTTGGGAGTTTGAGTGCTAGCGCCAGCTATTTTTCAGCAAAAAAAGCGGGAAAGCTCCCACTCTAGGATGATTAGTCGCGGTCATCGTAGCCTTTTGGATGACTAGAATGCCATGCCCAAGCTGAGGCGATGATTTTATCAATATCGTCGAATTCTGGTTTCCAACCGAGAACTTTGCGAGCTTTGTCTGAGGCCGCAATCAAGGTATCTGGGTCACCAGGACGGCGGTCAGCTTTTTCAGCAGGAATGTCTTTACCAGTCACGCGACGAGCTGCTTCAAGGATTTGAAGATTTGAGAAACCTGTTGATGAACCGAGGTTGAAGGCATTTGACTCATTGCCCTTGCGGAGGTAATCCACAGCCAAAATATGAGCGTCAGCCAAGTCAAATGGGTGAACGTAATCACGTACATTGGTACCGTCTGGTGTGTTGTAGTCGTCACCGAAAATCATGATTTTTTCACGGACACCTTGAGCTACTTGTAAGATGATTGGAAGCAAGTGTGTTTCTGGACCGTGGTCTTCACCGATGGAACCGTCTGGTTTGGCACCTGCAACGTTGAAGTAACGGAGGGCTACAAACTTGATACCATAGGCTTGGTCAGCCCATTTCATGATAGTTTCCATCATGAGTTTGCTTTCGCCGTATGGATTGATTGGTTTTTGAGGCGTTGTTTCCAAAATTGGAATCTCGTCTGGAATACCATAGGTTGCTGCTGTTGATGAAAAAACAATGTTTTTAACACCACATTCATTCATGACTTCAAGCAACTTGACCATACCCGCTGTGTTGTTGTCAAAATATTTAAGCGGATCAACCATTGATTCTGCAACCAATGAAAAAGCCGCAAAGTGAATAACTGCATCCACATCTGGATTTTCTTTGAAAACCTTGCGCATGAAATCTTTATCTGAAAGGTCGCCTTCATAAAAGACTGCATCTGGATGCACCGCTGCACGGTGACCTGTCACCAAGTTGTCCACAACGACGACTTTTTCCTTACCCTGTGCGACCAAGCGGTCCACCATGTGGGAACCGATGTAACCAGCACCACCTAAAACAAGAACTGCCATTTGATTCTCCTATTCCTCTATTCCGACGGTTTCTACAAAACGCTTGAAGGCTTCTTGCCCTTTGTCATCACGTTTGTAGACGCCTGCATCTTCAAGCACACGCACAAAAACTTTTCCGACTTCTTCCTGCACTAAATCATGCACTGTTTCCTCAGAAATAACCGCACGCGCCTTGATAGCGTCAGCCCATTCTTTATGATAGTCTGCTACTTTATTATACTGGTCTAGTAGATATTTTTCAACTTCTGCCAGTTCGTCTTTTAGGCGGGGCGGTAAAATAGCCAAGCCCATTACCTCGATGAGCCCAATATTTTCTTTTTTGATGTGTTGCACATCTGCGTGGGGATGGTAAACACCATCTGGAAATTCAGCTGTGGTATGGTTGTCACGGAGCACCAAGTCTAGTTCAAACTTCCCGCCACGTTTTCTGGCAATAGGGGTCACGGTGTGATGAGGCTCTTCACCAGTAAAGGCAAGGATATCCACAGTTTCATCAGAGTAGCTTCGCCATGTTTGACGGATAGCTTCTGCTAATTGAACCAAACGAGACTTGTCCTCAGCACTTAGTCTGATGACTGACATAGGCCACTTGACAATGCCTGCCGTTACATCTGGGAAGTCTTTGAAAGTAAAACTGTTTTCTAGTTCTGCCTTTTCCATAGGGAAGGTATGACGACCACCTTGGTAGTGATTGTGAGTCAAAATAGAACCGCCGACGATGGGCAGGTCGGAGTTGGAACCCGCGAAATAGCCAGGAAAGATGTCCACGATGTCCAGTAACTGAGCAAAGGTGTCCTGACTGATGACCATGGGCACGTGTTCCGTATTGAGAACAATGCAGTGCTCGTTGAAATAAGCGTAAGGGGAATACTGGAAGCCCCATTTTTCATCGCCTAAGTTCATGCGGATAATGCGATGGTTAGCGCGGGCTGGGTGGTTAATCCGGCCTTGGTAACCTTCATTTTCCATGCAGAGCTGGCATTTAGGATAAGATGAAGCCTTGGCTTTCTTGGCTGCTGCGATAGCTTTTGGGTCTTTTTCGGGTTTTGAGAGGTTGATGGTAATCTCAATATCCCCGTATTCGGACGGTGTTGTGAAGGCAATGTTTTTAGCAATAGCCGCAACCTTGATGTAGTCGTTGCGCTGGCTAAGGTCGTAAAAATCTGCGATAGCTTGCTGAGGAGATTGTGCATAAGTATCCCAGAAATGTTTATTGACCACACTTGGTATTGGCGTAATGAAATTCATCAACTCAGCACCCAGGCAGTCTTTTTCTTCTGCTAAGGGGCCTGATTTGTCATTGCTGACTGCCAGTTCAACAAGGGCATCTTTTAGAGCGATGAGCTCTGTGAGACTTGTTTCTTGCTCTGCCCCATCCTCGCCCACTAGGGCGAGCACACGGTTACGCAAATAAAAGTAGTCCTCTGTAGTATAGTCGCTGTTTTCAATCACCTTAGCGACGAAGGCATCTACTAGACTTGTCATAGCTTATTTCCTTGAAAGTACGCGTGAACCTTGAGCGACTTCGGCGATGTAAAATGCTGGCGCGTAGCCGATGGTTTCGGTGTAAACCTTGCCGACATTTTCCTTAAAGGCTTCAACCTTGTCTTTGGCAACGATGGCAATGCCACAGCCACCGAATCCTGCACCTGTCATGCGGGCACCGAGGACGCCTTCTTGTTCCCAAGCGGTGTGGGCAAGGGTGTCAAGTTCGATACCAGTAACTTCGTAGTCGTGTTCCAGTGAGACGTGAGAAGCGTTGACCAAGCGACCAAACTGTTCCAACTCTCCTGCTTCTAGCGCTTTACGAGCTTGGAGGGTACGTTGGTTTTCCCAAACAGCATGGCGGGCGCGTTTGAGGCGATTGTCATCTTTGATGAGGTAGCTGTATTCGTCAAAGGTTTGTGCGTCAAGCTCACCAAGGGTCTTGATAGCAAGTTTAGCTTGCAGCTCTTCCACCGCTTTTTCACATTCAGCACGGCGTTCATTGTATTTAGAATCCGCCAATTCACGGCGTTTGTTGGTGTTCATGATGACAATAACATTGTCGCCAAGGTCAAGTGGCACTAGGTCATATTCAAGCGTGTTGGTGTCGAGGTAGATGGCACGTTTATCAGCACCCATACCGATGGCGAATTGATCCATGATACCTGAGTTGACTCCGATGAAATCATTTTCGGTTTGTTTACCAATTTTTACTAAATCCAAGCGCTCCAATTTGAGGTCATAGAGTTCTTCTGCCATAATCCCCACCAGCAATTCCAGTGAAGAAGATGATGACAGACCAGAACCATTGGGAATATTGCCATAGACATAAAGTTCAAAACCAGTGTCAATAGTGTGACCAGCTTCCTGCAAGAACTTGATGACGCCCTTAGGATAATTAGTCCAACTATCAGCTTTGTCAAAAACTAGATTGTCCAAGTCAACCTCGATGATACCTGCATCTTCAAAGTTTGCAGAGTAGAAGCGTAAAGTCTTATCATCGCGCTTGCGGGCAGCTCCGTAAGTTCCCAGAGTGATAGCTGCTGGAAAAACATGACCACCATTATAGTCGGTATGCTCACCAATCAAATTGATACGACCTGGTGAGAAGAAAGTAGCATCGGCTTCAGTGCCAAAAACTTTTGTGAAAGCTTGATTTAATTCTTGAGTGTCCATAAGAGGTCTCCTTGATAAATGATTTTATAATTATAATTTACTCCTAAAAAAGGAAAATGTCAATATATTTTTACTAAAAATTTACTCAAATAAATAGCGCCTTTTGCTACACATTTTTTCGCATTGTATGATACAATAAATAGTAAGAAAATTCAGGAGGTTCCTATGGCTACATTAAAAGATATCGCCCAATTGGCAAATGTTTCGCCAGCAACCGTCTCTCGAGTGTTGAATCAGGACGATACCCTGTCTGTCAGTCCTGAAACTAAAGAAAAGATTATTGCTAGCGCTAATCAACTTGGCTATACTAAACATCAAAAAACAAGTACAAAACCACAACAACATACTCCCCCTAAGATTGCTATTGTCCAGTGGTACAGCAGGCAAGAAGAGCTCAACGACCTTTACTACTACGCTATTCGTATCGGTATTGAAAAACGCGCTTCCGAGCTCGGCTATGACACACAAACCTTTTTCAACAATGATTTTCATCAGATTCCACAGCAACTAGCTGGTGTCATTGCCATTGGTAAATTTAGCCGCAAACAAATTAAAGAGTTAGAAAAATTTACTAAAAAGATTGTTTTTGTTGATAGTGATACCTTGAATGCTGGTTATCCTTGTGTGACAGCTGATTTTGACAATGCTGTTATCACTGTCGTTGATTATTTTATAGATAAAGGCTTTTCAAATATTGGTATGATTGCTGGTGAGGAGAAAACTACTGATGGCCTAGAAACCCTTATTGACTCTCGTTTTCGTACCTTTAAAAATTACACTATTGAACAAGGACTTTACAAAGCAGAAAATACTTTTATTGGAAATTTTTCTGCGCAAGCAGGCTATGAATTGATGCAAGAGGCTATCAAAACCTTAGATGATAAACTTCCAAATGCCTTTTTCATTGCTAACGATACTCTGGCAATCGGAGCACTGAGAGCCTTGCAGGAAAACGGCATCGCTGTCCCAAACCGCGTTAGCATCGTTTCCTTCAACGATACACCGCTAACACAGCAAGTTTTCCCTGCCCTATCCAGCGTCACCGTTCACACTGAGGAAATGGGCAAAACGGCAGTAGACATCCTCGACCGCCAATTCAATGACCCAACAACCATCCCAAGCATGACCCGCCTAGCAACGCAGTTGACTTTGAGGGAGTCTAGTTTGTAGAGAAGTTATTAAGTGATATTTGTAATAAAATGAGCCTCCAATCACTAGGAGGCTTATTTTATTTCATCAATGTTTGATTTTCTAATCAACTTAAATCAATCTGACATTATCCACAGATAACCACTTGTTAGCAGTGGAATTAACATACACTCAAAATTCACATTGCCCATTGGTAACTCGTGATGGAGGCTACATGAGTTTTATAATGATATTTTCTTAACAATACTAAGCAAAGTATGACATTACAAAAGCTACAGCACCTTCTGGGTCGCGAGTTAATTTGATGTATTCAGCTCCTTTAGTAGCCGCTAATTTAATACCAAGAGCATCTGTGTCTTTTTTAATATCGTCATAGAAGGAATTGACTTGTGGAGCTAACACAATCATGTCAAAATCTTTCATGATTTCATAGTGTGATCCGTAAGCTCCTGCTGATGCTGTAATGTTTGCTCCTGTCGCCTGAGCACCTTCAGTAAGGGCATTAGCTAGCATAGCGCTTGTACCCGCTCCTGCACAAAGAACTAAAACATTGATATTTTTATCTGTTGTTACTGTTACAGTAGGTTTTGCTTCTGCTACAGTTGTAGCAGAAGCACTAGTTTCAACTCCTTCTTCTGCGTTGGCTGCCTCTTCTTCAAGAAGTGAAGCATCATAGGCTTTAATGAATGGGAAGTAAATAATCGCATCTACAACAATCAAAACAAAGACAAGAACAACTGCTAAGAGACTAACACCTGTACCAAGAATAAGCCCGATTGGAGCTGGAGTTGCCCAAGGAAGAACATACATGAAGCTGTTCATTTTAAGAACATCAACAAAGAATTTGAAAATCCAAACGTTGGCAATTGGTGCCAAAAGGAATGGAACAAAGAAATAAGGGTTAAGAATAATTGGTGTTGCAAAAAGCAAAGGTTCGTTAACGGCGAAGCTGACTGGGATAAAGGATGCTTTACCAACAGCTTTCAATTGTTTTGATTTTGCAAAAAGTAGGAATAGGAAGGGAACGACCAAGGTAGCACCAGTACCACCCATAGTACCAACGAAGTTACCAAGACCAACAGTTAAAACGTTTGAAGCATGTTCACCAGCTTTAAATAATTGAAGGTTCGTTTCAACATTCGCATAGATAATAGCTGCGATAGCTGGTTCTACGATTGATGGACCATGCACGCCAACAAACCAGAAGAGCGCCATAGCACCCCAGATAATAGCAATTCCAAGATAACCGTCAGCTGCTGTGAACAATGGTTGAAGAAGGGTAATAACAGCTTGCGCAAATGATGTGCCAAAGAATTGACGAATCAATGTATCAATGATAACAGCTGCAAACACAGCAAATGAGAATGGGAAAATATCACGGAAAGTTTGAGAAATCGTACCTAGTACTTCTTTTGGCATCTTAATGGTGATGTCGCGAAGCACACAGAATTTATAAACATTAACAGTGATAAAGGCTGCTACAAAAGCTGCCAGAATACCTTTCGTCCCCATGTAACCGTTTGCGAAACCGTCTTTAACTTGATCGGCACTCAAAAGCAAAAAACTAACGATTGAGGCAAGCATGACCGATACCGCATTGATTTTCTTATTATTTGGCATCTTACGGTTAACGGATTCTGCCAAGCAGCGCGCAGTTGTCGCTGAAACAAGAAGGGCAACCACACCCATAGAATAACCGTAAACCTTCCAAAGCCAATTTGAAAAATCTTCTGGTAACTTAATGCCTAGAACATCCGGAATAGATGCTATCAAGATAAAAATACTTGAGAATAAGATTGCTGGCATCGCAGCTAAGAAACCGTCACGAATGGCGCCTAAGTAGATATTACGAGAAACTTTTTCGAAAAATGGTTTCCCTTTTTCAATTTGTTGAATCAATTTATTCATGATTCTTCTCCTTATATTATTTAATAATAACCGTAAAGATAATTTATTACACTAACTTTCATTAGCGTCTTTTATACAGTTCAATGAAATCTTGAGCTAGGTCACGCAGTAGAAGTGTTGTCATCAAATGGTCTTGACCGTGAATAAATATAAAGCCAAGTTCTAGGTCTTCACCTGCAGCTTCTTGAGCTAATAGCTGCGTTTGTGCGTTGTGAGCTAATTTCAAATTTTCATCAGCGTCCTTCAAAGCAGTTTCAACATTGTCAAAATTTCCTGCCCTCATTTCTTTTAACAACTGTAAAAGTGTACTTCTGGCATCACCAGAATAAGCCAAAATTTCAAACCCGAGCATTTGTAATTCTTTTTTATTCATTTTTACCCCCTATTCAACAATCTTAGTATCACTTACATGCTTGTACCAATAAGCAGATGCTTTCGGATAACGTTTCTGCGTTTCAAAATCGACATAGAACAAGCCATAGCGTTTGTTATAGCCATTTGACCATGAGAACAAGTCCATCAATGCCCAAAGGAAATAGCCTTTAACATTAACACCAGTATCAATTGCCTTAGCAAGAGATTGCAGGTAAACTTTCAAATAATCAATACGCGGTTGATCCATGATGATACCATCATCAAATTCATCTTTATAGCCCATACCATTTTCTGTGATATAGATTTTATTGTAGTGTGGGTAATCCGCTTTGATACGAAGAAGCAAGTCATACAAGCCTTCTGGATAGATAATCCAATCCCAGTCCGTTCTTGGAATACCTTCTTTGTAAACGCGTTCGCCAATACCTTTAACTTTGTAAACAGATGTTCCTTTGTCACCTGTACCGTTGTGATAAATGGCATTTTCGCCATTGTAGGCTTTAACAAAGTGACATTGGTAATGATTGATACCAAGATAATCGTTGCGGTGACTGGCTTTTTTCATTTCCTCAAAGTCACTATCAAGGAAGTCGTAGCTGGCATTGTTAGCCGCGCAGATTTCCTTAAGCGCTTCCATTGTTTCGTTTGAATAATAACCTAGATAAGTTGCATCCAGTAAGAATCGAATAGAAAGAGCATCATCTAAGAAAGCAGCGTGTTTATCTTCTTCGCTATCTGTTGCTGGGTATTTTGTTTCAAGAGAATGTACCACACCGATTTCACCTTGGTAGCCACCGTCTTTGAACAAATTAACCACACGCGCATGCGCATACATCATATTGTGCAGACATTGAATGACTTTTGACAGGTCATATTTGATTCCTGGTGGGAAAATACCAAGTAAGTATTGGTTGGTTGCTACTGGGTAAATTTCATTGAAGGTACTCCAATGGCGAACTTCTGTAAATTCTTCAAAACAGAATTTTGCATAGTTAACAAAAGCTTCAATCGTGTCACGATTTAAGAAATCACCATTGTCAAATAATACTTTTGGTGTATCAAAATGATGTAACGTTACAAAAGCTGTAATCCCACGTTTTTCACATTCCGCAAACACTTTGTGGTAATAATCAACTCCTTCTTGGTTGACCTCACCAGTACCATTTGGGAAGATACGGCTCCAAGCAATGGATAAGCGAAGCCCATTAACTCCAAATTTCTCACAAAGTTCAATGTCTTTTGGATATTGATGATAAAAATCACTAGCAGGGTCTGGACTGAAACGCCCTTGTTCTGCTAAGAAATCATCCCAAGCTACTGGACCTTTACCGCCCTCTTTAGTAGCACCTTCAACTTGGTAGGCAGCTGTTGCCCCACCGAAAATAAAATCTTCTGGTAATTTATACATATTTTTCTCCTTATTTCTTACTTCAATAAGCGTTGAATGTGAATCACAAGGTAAACACGTTCACTGCGTGACAATTCTATACTTAGATGTTCTTCAATACTTGTGTAAATTTCTTGACCAATTCGATAAGCATCTGGATAATCTTTTTTGACATGTTCCTCTAAATGTATCAGACTTGAATTGTCTTGCTGATTAGACTCCAGACGATCGACTAGATAAGTAAAATGAATCATTAAGCGATCATATAGATTATGACTTTTATCATTTAGAAAATATTGACTATACCATCACCGATTCAAAAATCTCAAAAAAGGTCAAAGAAAAATTTGATCATCTAACTGACTTCCATCTTGCTGATTAAACAAAAAATGTGAGTACCGACTAGCTGAAATAGCTAATTAGTACTCACATTTTATATTTGTTTGATTTTTACAGATAGCTACCCACTACCATCAATAGAGTTAGAATACAAACAAGAGATAGTGTAGGCAACATTATTCCCTTGTTTGATCATTATATCCCCAAACCCTTCATGATTAATCGCATCAGGCAATGTCTGCGCTTCTAATGCAATTGCTTCGTAGGCTTTAGCCTGTTGTCCTGCATCTCTAGAAGGATAAACACCTGACTCAACACTGTTCATAGTGTAAACTACAAATGCATTTCGATCGGAATACATCTTAATGCAATCGCCACTTTCAGTATCTTTCAAAGTCACCTGTGGCACTTCTAAAGAAGGTGAAACAATAAAAGCATCATCAAGACCGCCTGTTCTCTCAAGAGCTTGCTCTAGGTTTTGCCCAGTCCTGAAGTCATAGCCTGTTCCTTCCACGGCTAGCACCTTGCCAGTAGGCACAACATCTTCCCTACTTTCAAGATAGGCATCACTCTGCAAAGTAAGGCTCTGCGTTTTTAAATGTTGATGTCTGCTCAAATTAAAGTAAACATGACTAGTCGGATTAAACAAAGTATCTGCGGTAATATTATAGGCATGGTAAGTAATGTCAAGTTTATTCGTATTATCCAAAGTAAAGTTTACTTCCACCGTCATATCTCCAGGAAATCCATCTACAGCTTCTTTTGCTAAGTAAGTCATTTTCACAGAAACAGCATCAGGATCTTGATAGGTTTCGTAATGCCAAACTTGCTTATGAAATCCTTTGAAACCGCTATGCAGGCAATTGCCTTTTTCATTTTGAGGTAATTGGATTTCCTTGCCACCAACTTTCGCCTTTCCTCCATCAATACGCCCAGCCACTCGACCGATTGACTGACCAGCACAAAGCGAATTTTTGAGATAATCACTTGGTCGTTCAAACCCTAACACAAGATTTTTCTTTTCAGAAGTTGCTGTTGGAACCAAAAATGACTGCCAGGTTGCTCCTAAGGTGAGAAAGGTAGCTTCAACATCTTGATCATTCATCAAGCGAATCTGCGTAATCGGTTGACCTTCTATTGTTTCAACAACTTGAGTTTCTATTTCCATAAGATCCTCCTTTTGTATACGGTTAAATTTTACTATTTTAGTAAAATTTTGTAAAGTTTATCTCCGCAAAAAAGACCAGAACAAATCTGGTCAAAAATGAAATATTAACTTTTATAGGCTAAGCCAATTTCACACAGAAAGCATCCCAAGGCTCTAGGCTCTTGCTTGCTAAGGCTTGTGGAGCAGAGGTGTTAGTGATTACCACATCTGCCACTTGGACTGGTAGATCAAATGTCTGCTGTTGATTAGATAGGTTAGCAACTACAAGGTAAGCATCGTCTGCTGTCTTGCGGATATAGGCAAATACTTTATCCACAGTTTCTTGCAGTTCAAAGTCTGCGTCGACTAACCAGTCATTTTCTTTGCGAAGTGTGACCAGTTGTTGATAAATGTAGAAGATACTATTTGGATCAGCCAATGCTGCCTCAACATTGATTCGCTCATGATTTGGGTTGACTGGAAGCCATGGGTGACCTGTTGTAAATCCTGCCTGGCTACCTGCTGTCCACTGCATCGGCGTGCGGGCATTATCACGACCAATCATACGAATGCTATCCATGATGTCGTCAATCGGCATTCCATTTTCTAGAGCTTCTGCTGCATAATTACGCGACTCAATATCATCGACTTCGTCCAAAGTCTGGAAAGGATAGTTAGTCATACCAATCTCTTCGCCTTGGTAGATATAAGGCGTTCCGCGCATGAGATGAAGAAGGATGGCTAGCGCTTTAGCAGATTTTTCGCGATATTCTCCTGTATTTCCCCAGATGGACAATACGCGAGGAAGGTCATGATTGTTCCAGAAAAGGGAATTCCAACCCTGACCCAACTCAAGTTCTGTTTGCCATTTGTTGAAAATAGCTTTTAGGGCTGGGACATTCAATTCTTTTTCAAAATCCCATTTTGGTGCGTCAGGTTTATGCTGGAGACCGATATGCTCAAATTGGAATACCATAGACAATTCGTCATTGTCTGGGTTAGAGTATTGCTTAGCAATCTCAGGTGTTGCCCCCCAAGTCTCCCCAACTGTCAACAAATCATACTTACCAAAACTAGCACGATTCATTTCCTTCAAATAATCGTGCAATTTAGGACCGTTACCAGTAATTTCTTGGTCAGGAACCTTCCCAATCAAATCAATCACATCCATACGGAAGCCACCGATTCCCTTATCAATCCAAAAATTCATCATATCATAGATTTTATGGCGAAGGGTCTCATTTTCCCAATTAAGGTCAGGCTGACGCTTGCTGAAAAGGTGGAGGTAATATTGCCCAGAAACCTCGTCATATTGCCAGGCAGAGCCACTGAAGGTCGAAGTCAAGCCATTAGGCTGGTCGCGCCAGATGTAAAAATCGCGCTCTGAACTATCTGGATGTTGGCGTGCTTCAACGAACCAAGCGTGTTCATCAGACGTATGATTGACCACTAGGTCCATGATAATTTTAATGTCTCTGGTATTGGCTTGTGCCAGTAGCTCATCCATATCGGCCATGTCACCAAAGATGTCAGCGATAGCCTCATAATCCGAAATATCATAACCATTGTCATCCATGGGACTTTGGTAGACCGGAGAGAGCCAAATAGCCGTAATACCAAGCTTTTGAAGGTAATCCAGCTTGCTGGTAATCCCCTTGATGTCCCCAATGCCATCACCGTTTGAATCCATAAATGAACGAGGATAAATTTGATAAATTGTCGCTTTGTGCCACCAATGTTTTTCCATAGTGTCTCCTTTCGTTTTATACGCAATCGCTTGCGTGTTTTGTTAGCAAAAGAGGGCTGATAGATGAATTGAGTCAAAAACTCATCTACGCCACCCTCAAAATAGTGTAGTTGATAGGTCTATCCCAAGTCTATATCAACAATTAGAGCTGAGAAGATTCTTCCCAGCTCTGATTGTTCTCTAGGAGCTTTTGATTAGCGAATAGCTTTTTCAGTCTCAGCGTCGAAGAAGTGTCCTTTAGCAACGTTGAAAGTAAGAGTTACTTTTTCACCTGGATTGTGGAAGTCACGCGCATCCACACGTGATGCAAACTCGCTGTTACCGAGTTTCATGTAAAGCATTGTTTCACTACCAAGCAATTCAGAAACAGCAACTTCTGCTTCAACAGTTGCATTTGGATAAGTATCTTGAACGACAAGGTTACTTGAAATATCTTCTGGACGGATACCAAAAATCACTTCTTTGCCCTTGTAACCTTTGGCTTCAAGCATTTTCACTTGACCTTCTGGAACAGCGATGTTCAAGCCATCTTTGCTGACAAGGCAGCCATTTTCAACCTTAACAGTGAAGAAGTTCATAGCTGGGCTTCCGATAAATCCAGCAACGAATTTATTAGCCGGTTGATTGTAAAGTTCTTGTGGTGAACCAACTTGTTCCACACGTCCGATAGTACCATCACCATCTGGGTTTTTAGTAGCAGACATGATAACAATACGGTCAGCAAGAGTCATAGCTTCTGTTTGGTCGTGGGTAACGTAGATAGTTGTTGCCCCGATACGACGGTGAATTTTCGCGATTTCAGCACGCATTGATACACGGAGTTTAGCATCCAAGTTTGACAAAGGTTCGTCCATCAAGAATACTTTGGCATCACGGACAATAGCACGCCCCATGGCAACACGTTGACGTTGACCACCTGACAAATCAGCTGGTTTACGGTCAAGGAATTCTGTCAAACCGATATTAGCTGCTGCTTCACGGACACGTTTGTCGATTTCTTCTTTAGAAAATTTACGCAATTTAAGACCGAAGGCCATGTTATCGTAAACGGTCATGTGTGGGTAAAGGGCATAGTTTTGGAAAACCATAGCAATGTCGCGGTCTTTAGGTGATTTGTCATTAACCACTTCGCCGTCAATTTTAAGTTCACCTTCAGTGATATCTTCAAGACCTGCAATCATACGAAGCGTTGTAGATTTACCACAACCAGAAGGTCCAACGAATACGATAAATTCTTTATCTTTAATGTCTAGGTCAAAATCTTCTACAGAATAGTGACTAGCATTTGGGTATTTTTTGTAAATGTGATTAAGGTTTAATTCTACCATGATTGTTTCCTCTTTTATTTTTCTTAACAAAGATAGTATAACAAAGAAAACGGTTGCAAAATAGATGCAAGGCGTCCAATCTTTTTAGGCAACTTGCACAAATTTTGGTAAAATTACCTAAATTTCTTGAATCAATAGATAGCAGTAAGCCAAATCATCCAAATTTTTCAGATTAAGACCCGACAAACTTTGGAATTTATCCAGCTTATACTGAAGCGAATTACGATGGATAAAAAGGTGTTGCGCGGTCTGCATGAGGTTGCCATGCTCCTGCCACAGCCTTGTGATCACATCGGACATATCTTCCATCGACCCAATCTGCTGGAGCACTTTTTTCTTGATGGATGGCTGCGCTAGCTGATTGACCAAAGCCCATAAAGCCAGCGAGGCAAAAGTCACAGTCTGCGTCTCCCCCCGGTGCATCAGATAATCGCTAAAAAGCCGATTCTCGTCCGCAAAATAAGCCTGAAGGTCACTGCCGCGCACATTGGACCAAGTATTACCAAAGGCGACCGTAAGACTCATGGCAAAATCACTCTCGATGGTCGGAAGCAGGTCTTCTATGATAACTCTAGCATCCAAGACCTTGGTCTGGTCCAGAATCATAAGGCTACGCGTCGGAGTGAGATTGGGCATAGCTACAACATTTGCCAGCAAGCCTTCCATCAATTCCACCAGCTCTGCTGAGAAAGGAAATTGATGCTCGATGTAAACCAGCTGAACCTTTGATAAATCAAGAGGCATGACCTCTTTCTCACCCAGAAAATAAGCCAGCCAAGGGTCTTTCAAAGAAGTGTCCTTGCTCTCCTCGTCAAGCATCCCCAGCAAATAACGCTCGCGCTCCGTCAGCTCACCAGCAGGCAAATAAATCACCTGATTATGACGCTCAATACTCACCCAATCACCTTCCACAGGCTTCTGTCCTAGAACTGCCCCAGGAAATATTTCTTCAATCGACATATTGCCTCCCTTCTTCCTTGTTCAAATTATAACATAGTGGGGACTTGGATGACATGAAAAATCAGCGAACCCTAGGACTCACTGATTATTTTCTTAGTCAAAACTGATGACTTGATTATTTTCAGTCACAGTGTAAGTCAACTCTTTCAAGTTAATTGTCGCTTCTGCCACCACAGATTTGTCCGCATTATGACGCGTGATAAGGATGGTATTGGCATCTGGCGTTGCCACTTCAATTCCGCCATCTAGGTCAAAGGCTGCGCTTTGGTTGCGGTAAGTGAAGAGCTTCAAGAGTGCTTTGACAACAGGACGCTCAACTTCTTGGGCAATTTCTTCACTAGTATAATAGTGACGGTTGATATTGCGACCTTCCTTGGTATTTTCCAACAACTCTAGGTCATTTTTACCAGCTAGGAAGCCAACATAGTAAACCTGCGGAATACCTGGTGCAAAGGCTTGAATGAGGCGAGCGAGGAAATATTTCTTGTCATCGTCACCCAGAGCTGAGTAGTAAGTGGAGTTAATTTGATAAATATCCAAATTATTGTACTCAGCAGAGGAATATTTGCGTTTGACATTGGCACCAACCTTGTAAAGTTGGTTAGAGGTGTAGTCAATTTCCTCGTCTGTCAAGATGTCCTTGACATCCACCACACCGATACCATCGTGCGTATCCAGCGTTGTGAACTGCTTCATTGGACTCATTTTTAACCATTTAGCCAACTGGTTGGTCTTGCCACTGTAAAGCGAGTAGAGGGTCACCATTGGCAGGGCAAAGTCGTAAACGAAGTAGCCGTGATCAGAAATTTTGAAAGGAATAGTGTAGTGCTCATGGATTTCTGGCAAAATGTCTGCGCCAGCTTCATTGGCAATTTTTTGAACAGAATCTAGCAAATCCCAGATTTCAGGTTCAACGAAGAAATCGTTGGTGTCCAATTTTTTCACAGCGTAGGCAAAAGCGTCCAGACGAATGAGGTCACAACCGTTGGCTGCCAAGTTTTCGATGGTCTTTTTGATGAAGTCCATGGTCACTTGTTTGGTCACATCAAGGTCAATCTGTTCTTCTCCGAAAGTGTTCCAGAGGTGTTCTTTGCTACCATCTGCAAAGACGATTTCCTGCATTGGTGCCTTGTCCTTGCGCTTGTAGATTAGGTCTACGTCAGCTTGCGTCGGACGATTTTCAGGCCAGAATTTTTCCCAACGAAGAAAGAGACCTGCGTATTCAGACGCATCCTTTTTCTCTTGGAAATCCTTGTAATACTTGGATTGACGAGAAATGTGGTTAATCATGAAGTCAAACATAAGGTAGTATTTGTCACCCAGACGCTTGACATCATCCCAGTCACCAAAAGCGGCATCTACTTCATCATAGTCAACCGGTGCAAAACCGCGGTCTCCTGTCGATGGGAAGAAAGGCAGCAAGTGCACACCGCCAACCGCATCGCCAAAATACTTGGTCATATTGTCATCCAACTCTTTCAAATTCTTACCCAAACTGTCTGAGTAAGTGATTAACATGGTTTTATTTGTAATAGTCATAATAGGGGTCTCCATTTTGTAAAGACTAAGACTGACTAGGAACAGCCAGCCTTACAACTTTTGTTTAAAACTCAGAGTGTGGTCTCAGCTACTCTTGACTCTTATTTAACCGCACCGTTACTCATACCAGCAATGATATTCTTTTGGAAGATGAGGTAAACGATGGTGATGGTAATGATACCAACGACGTAGGAAGCAAAACTTGGACCGTAATCGTTGAAGTATTGACCGGTGTAGTTGTATTGGAAGAGGGGAAGAGTCCACATGTTTGAATTTTTGTTCAAAATCAACAATGGCAACATGAAATCATTCCAGAACCAGAGAGCATTGATAATCAAAGTTGTAGCATGCATTGGTTTTAACATTGGAAAGACGATTTTACGATAAGTTGTGAAACGGTCTGCACCATCAATCATGGCTGCTTCGTCCAAACTATCTGGTACGCTCAATTTGATATAGCCCACATACAAGAAGAGGGTTTGTGGCACAGCGTAAGTGAGGTAGAGGAGAATAAGTCCCCACATATTTGCCAAACCAAGACGGCTCATCATGACAGTGATGGGAATCATGATAACTTGGAATGGAACGAAAATCCCAAGAATCAAGAGTGAATACATGATAGCGTAAGCTTTTTTCTTAGACATATTGCGGGCAATAGAATAAGCTGCCGCTGGAATGAAGAGGGTTACCAAGATTACTGATAGAACCGTGATAACGGCTGAATTCCAGAAATAATGACCGATACCATCTGCAAGTAGGCGTGTATAGTTAGCCATTGTGGCAGGATTTGGGAAGGCAAAGAAATGCCCCATGATATCCTTGGTTGATTTGAAAGATGAGAATACAGTCGCTAGTAGAGGAATCAAAATCAAGATTGACCCGACTGTTAAAAGGATGTATTTCCAAATATTATTATAGCGTTCTTCTTTTTTCATTAGCCTAGTCTCCTAAATTTCGAAGCGACGTGACAATCGAATTTGAAGGATTGACACAATAGCAATGACGATGAATAGAATCAATGCAATGGCATTGGCATAACCATATTGGTTGCTCTTGAAGGCGTAGTTGTAAACCAAGAGACCAATTGAGGTTGTTGAGTTACTTGGACCACCACCAGTCAAAGCGAAGATTTGGTCGAAGGCTGTCAAACCTGCTTTAAGCGCCATAATGAAGACCATTGAAATACTTGGAAGCAAGTAAGGCAATTCAATATTGAAGAAGGTTTGCTTGCTGTTGGCACCATCAATGGCTGCCGCTTCTGTGATGTCACTTGGAATACTTTGAAGCCCTGCCAAGAAAATGATGATTGGCATAGCCACCCCTTGCCACAAGAGAACGAAGACTGCTGCGAAAACCGCTCCGCCCATTGTTCCCAAAAGACTTGTCTCTAACCAACCAATGTGGAGAGCACTACCGATAGCTGGAAGTCCATAGTTGAAGACTTGTTTAAAAATCAATGAAACTGTCAAACCAGAAAGCACTGCTGGGAAGAAGAACCAAGCTCTAAAGAAGGTTTGTCCCTTGATTTTTGAATTGAGCACGCGCGCAATCAAGATACCAAGAACAATTTCCCCAACAATCAAGGCAATTGTCAAGATGAGTGTAAAACCGATAGCTTTCATAAACTTGCTATCTGTCATCAAGATTTTATAGTTATTAAGCCCAACAAATTCAAAATTGTAAGTCAAACCTGTCCAGTTAGTCAAACTGTAAAAGGCACCTTGGAACATTGGGAAGTAGAAGAATACTGCTTGCAGAATGAGCGGTACAATTAGAAAGACCCAACCCCAATATTTATTCAAAACTTTTCTCATTACTGTGTCCTCCTAATCAACGTCTGCTTTCATTGGGTTGAAGAATGCGTTCAATTCGTCTGCTAAATTCTTACGATCTTGTGTCATCAAGTAGTTAGCTGTTGCAGAGAAGAAGTCATCTTCACTTGTCCAATGTTGTGCCATCCAGACATAGTGTTTATCTGTGAAGGCAAGTCTGTTCAAGGCTACAAATGGTGAATTTTTATCTTCTTTAACACCTTTAACTGCGACTGGTGAACCATCAACATCATAGTATTTTTGCATAGCTTTAGCTGTTGTCATGTAAGCTACGAATTTTTCAGATGCTTTAAGATGTTTGGTCTTAGATGAGATAGACATGGCTAAGTCACCAGCACCAACGGTTGCACTGTCACCAGCTTTTTTACCTGGGAAAGCAAAGGTTGAAATTTCAAATTTAGGATTTTGTTGACGCATAGCTGCTAGCGCCCAAGAACCATTTGGAGTCATCAAGGCTTTACCTGATGTGAAGGCTACAACTGCATCGTTGTAAGAAGCCCCTTCCCAGTTAGCTTGTTGATTACCCTTAGCAGCTAGCAAGTCCAAACGTTTAGCATCTTCTTTGAGAATACTGTCGCTAGCTGAAATGCTATTGGGTTTTGAGAAGCGGAGGTAATCGTTAGCCTTATCCGCACTACCTGTGATGGTAATCAATGACAACTGATGGTAACCATTCAAGGTCCAACCTTCTGTTCCTGCTACTGAAAATGGTGTTTCACCTGCGGCCTTGATTTTATCAACTAGGGCTACAAATTCATTCCAAGTTTTTGGAGGTTCAAGACCAAGTTCATCAAATTTTGTCTTGTTATAATAAATCCCTGAAACATTGGCTGTTAGTGGAACGTTGTAAACCTTACCATTGATGGCGTATTTATTAGCGTAATGATTTTTAAGGTTGTTCAAGTAAGACTTACCAGTCATGTCATAGAAGTAACCAGCTTTAGCCCACTCTTGGAAGTCCATGTTTTGTGGATAAAGGTTAATGACATCTGGGGCGTCACCCGCAAGCATACGCGTTTTCAAAACAGTACCTGCATCTGGAACGCTAGTCATTTTAACGTGAATTTTTGGATTTGCTTTTTCGAAATCTTTAATGATTTCTTTCAAGGGGGCATCCATTTCTTTCTTCTGGTTAAAGTATTCAATCGTTACTTTACCATCTGAACTTGTGTCATTGCTTTTACCACAAGCTGCTAAGGTCAAGACAGTCGCTGACAAGAAGCCAACAGCCGCAAGTTTCTGATACCATTTCATTTGGCTTTCCTCCTATTTGATTGCTTTAAAATGATAACGACGAGAAAGGAAATCGTGGTCAGCTGGCGCTTCAAACCAACCCATGTGCTCTAGCTCATCTCCGCCAAAGATTTCTTTAGTCTCTACATTTTCGTAAATCTTATCCGAATCGAGTCCAGTCAATTTCACTTGACTGATTGACTGCTGAGCGCTGTTAAGAACTAGGAAGGTGAAGACAAGAATTTCTGATTTGTCGGCATTAGTGAACATCCAAGCTGTTTCATTTCCTTCAAAAGGACTCTTGAGTCGCGTGAAGTTTCCATACTGTACTAATTCACGGATATCTTTGTAAACTGCTACCTGAGCTTTTACCAACTCTTTCTCTTCTTCGGTTAATTTTGTCAAATCTAGCTCGTAACCAAGAACACCACTCATTGCTACATCACCACGTGTATTGAAAGGTGTGATGCGACCAGTTTGATGATTTGGCACCGCTGAAACATGCGATGTCATCACTGACGGTGGGTAAACTAGCGATGTGCCGTACTGAATACCAAGTCTCGCTACCACATCTGTATTATCACTGGTCCATGATTGAGGCATGTAGTAAGCGAAGCTGATGTCAAAACGACCACCACCACCTGAGCAACCTTCCCACAAAATATCTGGGTATTTGCTAGTCAAGCGCTCAAGCATATCATAAAGTCCCAAAGTGTAACGATGGAAAACCTCGCCCTGACGACCCGCTGGCAAGCTTGCAGAGAAAATATCTGACAAATGACGGTTCATGTCCCACTTGATGTAGTCAATATAACCCTGGTCAAGTAAGGCTTCCACCTGAACAAGCACAGCCTCACGAACTTCTTCTCGTCCCAAATCAAGAACGAACTGCTGACGACTTGGTGATGGCTTGCGCCCCGGCACAGCCAAACGATAATCTGGATGATTGCGGAAAAGCTCTGAATCCTCAGAAATCATTTCTGGTTCAAACCAAAGTCCAAACTTAAGACCTTGACTATGCACATAGTCTGCAAAGCCATTCAAGCCATTTGGAAACTTATTCTTGTCAACGAACCAATCACCCAGCGAACTGTCATCATTGTCACGATGACCAAACCAGCCATCATCTAAAACAAACATTTCAATACCAAGTTGCTTAGCCTCATCAACAATCGGACGGAGCTTAGCCTCGTCAAAATCAAAATAAGTCGCTTCCCAGTTGTTAACCAAGATTGGACGAAGGGCATGTTGGTATTTGCCACGCGCTACACGGTCACGAATCAAGCTGTGGAAGGCCTGGCTAAGAGCGTTTAGGCCTTGATGTGAGTAGGTCATAACCACTTCTGGTGTTTGGAAATGTGCTCCCGCTGTCAATTCCCAAGAAAACTGTTCTTCGTTAATTCCGATAACCACGCGAGTTTGCTCAATTTGATCGCGTTCAATCTCAAGGGCGTGATTTCCAGAGTAAACCAAGCCAAAACCATAAGCTTCACCAGTGAATTCATCCGTTTTTTGTTGCGCCAAAATCATAGTATTATTCATCTGATGACTGGTCGTTCCGCGTCGACTTGCTAGGCGTTTTTGACCATAGCTGAGTGCTTCGCGGTTGATATGACGTTCATTGACATGGGCACCTGGTAAGCTGATAAGGTCCAAGGCTTGCGCTGGAAAATCAACGGTCATTGAAGCCATTTTTTCAATCTTGATTGAAGCATCAGATTGATTGTCAAGACGTGCAGAGCGTGTAATCACTGGACGGTCAGCATAAATGGTGTAGCTAAGCGCCAATTCTAAACCAGCGACAGCATCTTTCAAATAAACCACCAAGGTCTCAGCTTCACTGTCGTCAAGCACATATGAAGCTGGAAGCCCTTCTAAAGTCGGCTTGCCTGCAAGCACCTCGTAGCGGTCATAGACAAATTGCGTAGCTTGACTGCCATTAGCCTGTTCCACTAGGATAGCAGGCAGACGATAGTCACCCTCACCTGCTCCAGCATATTCGCGAAGTAGGGTATCTGGTGAAAAGCCTCTTTCTAAGCTGTCAGGTAAATTTCCTGAAAAACCACGGTCAATACGTGGGTATCGACGCTGTCCATGATAGTCTTTTACCGCTTTTCCAAAATACAAATGAGCTAACAAGCCACCTTCTTCAACAGCAAGCAGGTAGGAAATATCTCCATTGGTCAAATGAAAAACTTTTTCAGCTTCATCTACAATGATTAAGTGCTTCATAGTCTTCTCCTAAAAGTTTCTTTACTTAAAGTTTACTAAAAAAGAAAGCGCTTTGATATGCTTTTTTGTTGCTTAAATATGGTATAATGTTTCCTATAAGAAAGGACTGATGGCTATGAACGTTCTGAACACCTATCAAGAGTTTGATTATAATCAATTTGACCTTAATGTTGACCATTACGGGTCTGAAAATTGCGCCAGTAATTATGCTTTCGGTCCCTCTGTTCGGGATGATTATGTCCTACATTTTATCACTGACGGGTGCGGAACCCTTACTGTCAGAGGAGAGACAACTTCCTTAAAAGCTGGCGATCTCTTTCTTCTTCCCAAACAAGAAGTGACCTTTTATCAGGCCGATGCAAACAAGCCCTGGTCCTATATTTGGGTGGGTTTTAGCGGTCCTAAGGCAAATAATATCCTCAACCGCACGCAACTTATGGAAAAATGTTTCGTGCATTCTAATCTGGACTCTCCTATTTTGGAGCAAATGTTAGGTCTGGTTGGGTACACCAAAAATCTCACAGCCATCAGCGATGAACTCAATTTAACAGGTGAACTTTACCATTTACTAGCTCTGCTCATTCAAGAATTTCCAGCGGAAACCAGCGAAAGCGACATGGTTCAACACTATGTCAAACGAGCGCTCAAAATTATCCATGTCCATTACGGTCGCCAGCTGAAAGTCTGTGATATTGCCGACCAACTAAACCTCAACCGCTCTTATCTCTATAAGATTTTCAAAGAAGAGACTGGCTCCTCCCTCAAAGAATACATTCTCCATGTTAAAATGGATAAAAGTTTGGAGCTCCTAGCCAATCCTCAATTCAACATCAGCGAAATTGCGCGCTCGGTTGGCTTTCCCGACCCCCTGGCTTTCAGTAAAAGTTTCAAAAAAGTGTTTGGCACCAGTCCTAGCCGTTACCGAAAAGAGCTAAACCACCAAGAATAACATAAAAAAGTGAGACCTCAAAACCTCACTTTTCTATTCACTCAACTCACACCACCCTACAAAGCATCCTTATAAAAGCGCAGCAATTTTCCCAAGGATTCCTTGAGGTCAGCCAAGGTCGACTGGTTCTCTCCGTTCAGCCAATCCACGTAAGCACCGATGATACCGTGGGACAAAAAGCTGGCGCTAGTAAAGGTCAGCTCTGAGTATCGAAGCAGGAGCGTCTCTCTTAATAGCTAGATAAAGTCAGTCAAAAAGAACTTGTCAGCCGACTTGCTGGTAATAATTTTGAAGAAGGACAGGTTAGCAAGCATGATGTCATTCAGGGATTCCAAGAAATCATCCACCTCAAAACTATCAACATCAATCAAAACCTCACGTAATTGCTCCGCCACCTCTTTGCTCAATTCAAGGTAAACATCCGTCACGTTTTGATAATGGGCATAAAAAGTCTTGCGGTCAATATCTGCCAAGTCTGCAAGCTGGGTAACCGTAATATCAGTCAGACTCTTTTCCTCTAGTAATTGCACAAATGCTTCACGAATATGACGTTTGGTTCTTAACACACGTCGGTCACTGTTTGCCATAGCCACTCCTTTTAATCCACATTATTATAGCATAGTGTTACTTATCTCACACTTTTTGACTTTATTGTGATTGTCTTTCACACCAAAATTCATTATGATGGAGTTAGTTAAAGGAGAAACTCATGAACATCATCGAAAAACTCGTCTCAGGCTATACTTCTGTTGACGTGACACCGCAGAATTTTATTGACCACTTGACGCCTGGAACACCAAGATTTGCCATGAACCTCATTCCCGTTCTGCTGGCAGTAGTATTTGGACTTTTGGTTTATATTTACCCCATTATCCTCAATGAAACTGAGCACGAGGGTCCTTACCTCCTTTGGATGCACACCTTCTACTGCGCCGCCGACTTCATGGGCATCTGGGTCTTTCTAGACGCTTGGCTCAAGTACGACCACTTCTACATCTTTGGACTGCTCAGCCTTGGCGAAACCATCTGGGTCCTCATGGAAATCTACAGCCTAAAGCGCGCCATGGCCTACGAAAAGGACATCAACTGGAAACCCGGCACACCTACAAAAGTCATGCTTCGCGACATCATCTTCTAACTTGTCATTTTCTTTGTCGGGCTCAATCTGCTGCGCTTTGAACTTCATGACAGCACCATGTGGAAATTCTGGATTTTCACCCAAGTCCTCATCACCATCGCACCAGACCCTGTGCTGGAAAAACGCGGCTACCGTTGAGGGAATAGTCGCTGGCTCAACATCTGCTTCATCTGCGTCGCTATCGTATCCTTCAACCCATGGCTCAACATGTGGCAAGCCATCGCACCAGACTACTTCTCACTCAGCGCCAACCCATGGTACTACATCGTCGTAACCATCTGCCTCTTCTTTGCCATCCGAGGCTTCATCATCTACGAAAAACTCCCTGAAAAAGAAGAGATTATTAAAGCAACAGGCAAGAAACCATTTTTGAAATAAGGTTAGATAGAAAAAACAGACCTCTATCATTTCACATCAAAGCTGAGCAATCCTGCTTGGCTTTTTTCTTGCGGAAATGACTCCCTCGCCAGAATAGCGTAACTCCTATTTCAGAAGAATCTTAGTCAGGTTACTATAACTGACTCATCGGATAAACTACCACTGTCTAGAAACAGCACGTCCGAAATTCGGACAAGCTCCTGCAACTTGGAAAACAACCGTCCGAAACTCGGACAAGCTCCTGCAACTTGGAAATGACTCATCTGAGACTCGGGCGACTTCCCGCTACTCAGAAAACGACCGTCTGAGACTACGACAAGTTCTCTCTACTTGGAAAACGGCTGTCTGAAGTTCTAACGACCTCTCGCACATTGAAAATCAACTGTCAGCAATGCTGACGACCTCCCGCAACTTTTATGCTAGCCATCAAAAAAATTACCAGCCTATCCCAATCACTGATTTAAGAACTTGTCTGCTAACTGAGGCTAATTTGAAAAATAGGGACAGTGACAACTTTGGAAAATTTATCAAGGTCAAACAAGTTGAAGTTGTGTGCTTATCAAAATCCAAAGCCGTAAAAACGATTTTTAGCTTGGCTATCCCGCAATATCCTCAGACAGCTTTGATTGACAATGGTGACAAGTATTTTGTCAAGTCTGTAAAGTTAACTGTAAATATCACCTACAAATTTGCTCTCTATCAGTTCCTGCTAACCAGTTCTCCCTTCATCAGCTCGTCAATCTTCATTGACAAGAAAGAGCCCTCAGTTACATCCGAGGACTCTTTACTAGCTATTCGTTAACGATTCTTGGTATCTAAGACGATGGTGACTGGACCATCATTAACTAGGCTGACTTGCATGTCAGCACCGAAGACCCCCCTTTCAACTGGGACTGTTTTGGCTAGTTCGGTATTGAAATCATCATAGAACTGACTAGCCAGATCAGGTTTAGCTGCGCCTGTAAAAGCAGGGCGATTACCTTTCTTGGTATCGGCAAAAAGGGTGAACTGGGAGATGGAGAGAATGCTTCCCTTGATGTCTTGGATGGACAGATTCATTTTACCATCGGCATCTGAAAAGATACGCATATTGATAATTTTGCGGACAGCGTAAGCTAGGTCCTCTGCTATATCATCAGGTCCGACACCAACTAGTAGCATAAGACCCTGGTCAATAGCGCCAGCCACATTGCCATCAATGGAAACCGAAGCTTGACTCACGCGCTGGATAATAATCTTCATATCAAGCTCCTAACCGTTGGTACGCTTAACGGAGTAAACGTCTGGGATAATCTTAATCTTGTCAACAATGCTTGTCAACTCTGTCAAGTTTGAAATGCCAAAGCTGATGTGCATATTGACGAACTTCATGTCCTTGGTTGGCTGGGCATTAACACCAGAAATCATCTTGGTCGCGTTAGAAAGCATCTGCAAGACGTCATTGAGGATACCTGAACGATTGAGACCGTAAATGTCAATCTCCGCCATGTAGTCCTTAGCCGAATTGGCGTCGTCCCACTCAACTTCAATCAAGCGTTGCTCATAACCTTCCTGGCTCTTGATGTTGTTGCAGTCCGCACGGTGAATGGCAACACCACGACCCTTGGTAATGTAGCCTTCAATCGGGTCGCCAGGGACAGGATTACAGCACTTGGCGATACGCATGAGCAGACCAGATGCGCCTTGAATGATGACACCATTTTCGCTTTTGACCTTGAGGACATCCTTCTTCTCGGTCTTGACCTCACCACCCTTGACCAACTCATCAGCTTCAGCCTTGGCTTTGGCACGTTCTTCCTCACGGCGTTCTTTTTCGGTTAATTTGTTGAAGACAGAAACGGGACTAATATCACCAAATCCGACTGCCGCATAGAGTGCTTCTTCGCTACGAACACTGACGCGTGGCAGGATTTCTTCAATGTGTTTCTTGTCAAGGTATTTGTTAGCAACATAGCCCTGATCTTGGAAATAATCCACCAGCATGTCGCGACCCTTATTGATGGACATTTCCTTGTCTTGGTTCTTGAAGAACTGACGGATTTTGTTGCGGGCCTTATTTGTCTTGACAATCTTAATCCAGTCACGGCTTGGTCCGAATGAATTTGGGTTGGTGATGATTTCAACCACATCACCCGTTTTCAACTTAGCTGTCAATGGTACCATGCGGCCGTTGACCTTGGCACCTGTTGCTTTTTCTCCAACTTGGGTGTGGATGGCGTAGGCAAAATCAATTGGTCCTGAGTCAACTGGCAATTCTTGGACAGCACCTGTTGGGGTGAAAACGTAAATGCGCTCCGTCAAGATATCTTCACGGACAGAGTCCACAAATTCTTTCGCGTCACCGTTTGATTGGTCTTGTAACTCAACTAATTCTTTGAGCCATTCCATGCCGACTGCCTGCTCTGCTTCATTGACCTTAGTCTTGATCCCTTTTTTGTAAGCCCAGTGAGCGGCAACCCCGAATTCGGCCACTTCGTGCATCTCTTTGGTGCGGATTTGAATCTCGATAGGACCTTTTGGACCGTAAACCGTGGTGTGGATAGACTGGTAGCCGTTGGCTTTTGGTGCAGCGATATAGTCTTTAAAACGACCAGGCATTGGACGCCACAATTCGTGGATGTAGCCAACCATGGCGTAAACGTCGCTAGCTGTATCCATGATGCAGCGGATGGCAATCAAGTCATAGATTTGGTCAAAGCGCTTCTTCTTATCACGCATCTTGCGATAGATGGAGTAGATGTGCTTAGGACGACCGTAAACATCTCCGTGGAGCCCCTGCTCTTCGGTGTAAGTCTTGATTTTTGCGACGATTTCATCCACCAAGGCTTCGCGCTCACGACGTTTTTCCGTCATCATATGCGAAATCTTGTAAAACTCAACCTCATTCAAGTAGCGGAAAGAAAGGTCTTCCAGCTCCCACTTGATGCGGCTAATCCCCAAACGGTGGGCGAGGGGCGCATAGATTTCCATGGTTTCACGTGAAATGCGCTCCTGCTTGTCTTTACGCAAGTGCTTAAGCGTACGCATGTTATGCAAACGGTCAGCCAATTTGACAAGGATAACGCGAATGTCTTTAGACATGGCCATAAGCATTTTACGGTGATTTTCTGCCAGCTGCTCTTCGTGTGATTTGTACTCGACCTTACCGAGCTTGGTCACCCCATCGACAATATCACGGACATCTTTACCAAAATCCGTCTCAATCTCATCTAGGGTAATCTCAGTATCTTCAACCACATCGTGCAAGAAGCCACAAGCCACGGTCACAGCATCCAGATGCAGATTAGCCAAGATACCCGCTACCTGAATAGGGTGAATAATATAGGGCTCACCAGACTTACGAGCTTGGTAATAGTGAGCAGCTGTTGCGTAGTTTAAGGCAAATTTGACAAATTCCACGTCTTTTTCAGACATGTACTGAGCTGCTATGTCAACAACCTCTTGACCTGTTAGATTGACTTCTTTAACCATGAATACCTCTTCCTTGTGCTGATATTGCTACTATTTTAACACTTTTTAAGCTAAAAATAAAAGAAGTTGAAATATTAAACTGTTTTCAAAAGAAAGCCACGCCTAACCATTATAAAATCAGGCTAGTACACCTTATCACAAACGTAGAAAAAGTCAGTCTGGACGATATTAACCTCACCAATCTCCCTTATTTTCCTCATCGCATCCATCAGACAGTCCTGCCAACTTGCAACAAGCCGTCGCTAGCAGCGAGAGCCTCTTGCAAAACTGCGACAAAACTCTTTCCGATGATTCTCTCTTTGAGCACCTAGGCAATAAATGAGATAGCTTTAGCTATTTAAATAGCTAAATCACCTCAACATTTCCATTCAAACTAAAAACTTATTTATTTTGTGTCATTAGTTTTAGCTATTGGTTACTACTTTGTGATAAAATAGTAACAAGCATTATCTTCCCGTACTAAGACGATTCTAAAATCACACTTATCCTCACTAGAAAGGGCGCCATGAAATCATCCACTACCTACTCACTTCTTGTCCAACAATTACTTGTTAGTGTTCACTATTTAACCCTTTTTAAAGATGAGGTCGCTCTAGTCAGTCAAACACCTCATTTATTGCAAGGCCCGATTCCATCTGATATTATCCTATCAGACCTTCGACAAATTGCGGAGACCTTAGGTGGTTTTGAAAAACAAAAAACAATCGTTCGGTCTATCGTTTGGTATGATGAGCCATCCTTTCGGCTGATGGATTATTCGCTAGATATCGTTCCCACTTGGTTGTCAGATATTGATTATGTGGTTCAAACTTGCCAGTCAACACAGCTGTTTCAATTGGTTCTAGAAAATCCTGACCTACCCCATTTTGGCGTCTTAGTTGATCTCTATCGCTCTGTAAGGGCCATTCATATGGATATCTTCGGCACCTATCAAAGTCTCCGTTATCACTCATGACCAACGGGTACAAACTATAAAATAAGGGAGAAATTATGTCTCAAGAACTTGCCTTGGTTTACATTAGTCTTAGTGGCAATACGCAGAGCTTTGTCAAACGTCTCTCGGAGCACTTGACAACTTGGTATGACATCACCCCTAAGACCATCAACATCAAGGAACTCAACCACCAAACTTTCCCAGTTACAGAACCCTTTGTCGCTCTGCTTCCTACTTATTTGGAAGGGGGAAATGGGGTGGACAACGGCGACCAAGAAATACTGACCAATCCACTTGGAGATTTCATCGCTGCACACGGCAATGTCCAGCACTGCTTTGGTATCATCGGTTCAGGAAACCGCAATTTTAACAACCAGTACTGCCTAACTGCCAAGCAATACGCTAAGCGTTTTGGCTTTCCTATGCTAGGTGACTTTGAGTTGCGGGGCACATCAAGCGATGTCGAACGCCTGGCTAAAGTCATCGTTGAAGCGCTAGCTGATTTTACCAAAAACTAAACCTTCCCACTACTAGGAATCAACTGTGCACCCAGCACGTCAGTCCTAAGGTCCTTGATCTTGGGATTTTTAAGTGAACCTATAGACTTACTAATGACTTAAAAGGATAACTTATGGCACCAAAACTCATCCTCATAAGAGGAAATGCGGCTAGTGGCAACCAGCTTAACAAAGCTACTGCAAGCCGAATTGGGAGAAAATACGCTTCTCCTCTCACAAGATAGTCTCCGCAGGGACATGCTTCATGCCCACGATGGCTTTGATAGCCCGACCATTCCGCTGCTCTTAACGCTCTTGGAGCATGGCTACCGACAGTATCCCGTTGTCATTTTGGAAGGTATCTTGCATTCTGGCTGGTATGCTCCTATTTTTGAAAAAATAGCAGAGCTTTATGGCGAAGATTGCCAGGCTTATTACTACTACCTTTCCTTTGAAGAGACCGTTGCCCGCCACCAAACACGCGCCAAGTCTCTTGAATTCGGAGAAGAGGCCTTGAGGCGATGGTGGTTAGAAAAAGATTACCTGACAGTCATCCCTGAAACGCTATTTTCAGCAAATCTCAGCCTATCCCAAGCTAAACAAATCATTCTCGCTAACTTGAGAGCTGACTAACATCCTAGATAGGCAAAAACCTGCGGGGCAATCCTCGCAGGTTTCTGTTTATTCAATTTCAACTGCAATGCCATAATGGTCACTGACAATCGGCGCAGCACCACCATCAAAAGAAACATGTGATGTTTTCACCGTCAGTTCCTTACTGATGAAAATGTGGTCCACCTTCAAGTCAGCTTCGTTGGCTTCCCAGCTGTCAATATCAGCTGAAATCGTGTGACTTCCTTTACTATCACCCGCTTCAACGTGACAGTCCTGTAAATCAAGCGGACTGGACAAAATCATTTGATAGCCCTTGCTGTCTGTCGGAGCGTTGAAGTCTCCCATTAAGACATAAGGTCGTGGGTAAGATTTTAGTTTGTCTTCCAAGCGAAGCCATTCCTCTTCAAATCCCTTGCCTTCCCAAGACAAGTGAAGGCTGGTCACTGTTATGGGAACCTGATTGATTTCTGTCTGGGCAATCAAGACATGACGTGTATGAAAGTCAAATTCGTCATGCTTGTCTGAAACTAGGACATCCTCAGCCTTAAAAGGTGTCTTGGACAATAAAGCCACACCTTCGTTGTACTCATCGTAGCCGATGTGATTGTAAACCCATGACCAATAATATCTGCGCCCTTTTGCTCGCAAATAATTGACCAAATAAAGAGCGTAATTATCCTCATGAACCGCTGGGAAATCTGATAATTTCGTGAAGTCTACTAAATTTTCCGCCACTGGCGTTGACATTTTCTGATTGATTTCCTGAAGACAAATCAAATCATAATCTTCTTCTAAAATATGCTCTGCAATATCAAACAAACGCTTCAAGGGAAGAGATTCAATCCAAGAATGAGCGTTTAGTGTTAAACATTTTACCATGAGCTTCCTCCTGACTTAGGGCTTACCAAGTAACATCCAGCCCAAAGTGGTCACTCACCACTGGATAGTGCTGACCATCAAAAACAACACGCGACCTCTGAATAGCAACAGGCAGATTAGTAAAAGCATAGTCAACCTTGAAATTATGCTCATTGCCTTCCCAACCGTCAATATCAGCCTTAATCGTGTGGTCACCGATGACTTGACTGGCGTTAACATGACTGTCGCGGAGTTTCAAAGGACTTGCCAAGACCAGTTGATAACCTTCATTACCTTGAGGATTGTTGAAGTCTCCCATAATAAGTACCGGAAGGTCTTGCGCAAGTAAGGCTTTTTCCAATTTAGACCACTCGCGCTTAAAGCCCTTATCCCACCAAGAAAGATGTGTACTGACCGCCAAAACTTCTTGGTCTCCCAAGAGTGTTCTGACAACCAAGGCTCTGCGTGTATGATAATCATACTCATTATCAACATCCGATACTAAAACTGAGCTGGCTTCAATCGGATTTTTAGACAGGATAGCAACCCCCTCATTGTAGCGGTCATAGCCAATATGATTATAAGCCCAAGACCAATAGTAAACCTGACCAGCCTCATCCAAAGCCTCTACCAATTTCAAAGCAAAGTGGTCTTGGTGAATGGCTGGCGCATCTTCTAGACCTGCGTAATGAATCATATAGTTAGCCAAATCAGAAGTGATTTCTTGATTGACTTCCTGCAAACAAATCAAATCGTAGTTTTCAGCTAAAATGGCATCCAACAAGTCCTGAAATTTTTGTTGACCATTTTCTTCCATCCAAGAGTGTGTGTTGAGTGTTAGTACCTTAGTCATGATTTCTCCTATAAATAAGGAAGTGGGACCAAGTTGTCAACTTTCTTAACAACTCCGCCCCAACTTCTTATCTGTTTAATTGTTTAGACTGCGACTGCTTATTTTTTACAATTCAACTTTCGCTACAACTGTTTTGGCAGCTTGTTGACCTTGTTTTTCAAGTGTAACTGATTTGATGTCAGCTGCATTAGTGAAGACAACAATGATGCTTGTTTCTTTACCTGCTGCTTTGATAGCATCAAGGTCTGCAACGACCGCAAGGTCCCCAGCTTTAACTTTTTGACCATCAGAGATTTTAACATCAAATGGTTTTCCTTCAAGTGAAACAGTGTCAAGACCGATGTGAACCAAGACTTCCAAGCCGCTATCTGTCAAAAGACCGAAAGCATGTTTTGTAGGGAAGACACTTGTTACTGTACCAGATACTGGAACGTAAACATTGCCATCGCTAGGTTCTACAGCGAAGCCATCACCCATCATTTTCTGTGCAAAGACAGGGTCGCTCACTTCTGTAACTTCAATAACGTTACCATTAGCAACTGTTTCAACAGCTTCAGTCACACCTTTGTAAGTAACAGCTTCTGCTGTGACTGTGCCACCAGTTTCAACATTGACAACTGGGATAACAGCACCTGAATCAAGAAGGTCTTGGATATCAGATTTAAGAACGTCAGCTTTTGGTCCGTAGATAGCTTGGACACCATTGCCTCTCATAACCAGACCCATAGCACCAGCTTTTTTCCAAGCTGCTTCATCACCAACATTGTTACCATCTTTAACGGTTACACGGAGACGAGTCATACATGCGTCAACATCAACGATATTGTCACGTCCGCCAAGGAGATTAATGACTTGGACAACTTGTGAGTTGGCATCTGCTGTACCACCATAGCTACCTGCTGGTGCTTGTGTGTCAGCTTCTACATCTTCGTTATCATAGTTACCGTTACGACCTGCTGTTGCCAGATTGAATTTCTTAATCATGAAGTTTGCAATGAAGTACATGATGACTGCAAAAAGAATAGTAACCCAGACAAAGTTAAAGACATCACCACCAAGACCAGCTTTAATAGCCATTGGAGTACGTGTTAAGAACTCAATATTACCAAATGAGTGAACACGTAGGTGAACAAGGTCAGCCATAGCAAATGCGCAACCTTGAACAAGGGCGTAAACAAGATAAAGTGGGAGGGCAGCAAACATGAACATGTATTCAATTGGTTCAGTTACACCAGTCAAGAATGTTGCAATAGCTGCAGAGACGAACATTGATTTGTATTTTGATTTTTTGTCTTCGTCAACATTACGATACATAGCGTAAGTCAGACCCATCAAGATACCAGAAGCACCAATCATTTGACCAACTTTGAAACGAGCAGGTGTAACGCTTGTAAGCAAGTGTTGGTATTGTGAAGGATGAGCACCTTTTAGGTTAATCAAGTCAGTCACCCAAGCCAACCAAAGCGGGTCTTGCCCAAGTACTTGAGTTCCTTTAGTAGCACCAGTAAGAACAGTATAAGTACCACCCAATTGAGTGTAGTTCATTGGGATAGTCAACATGTGGTGAAGACCAAATGGCAAGAGCAAACGTTCCAAAGTACCGTAGATGAATGGTGCTAAGATTGGAGCTGTATCTTGTGAGTTGGCAATCCACATACCAAAGCCGTTGATTCCTGATTGGATAAGTGGCCAAAAAATTGACATGATAAGAGCAACGATTATTGTACGAACGATAACGACGAATGGTACGAAACGTTTACCGTTGAAGAATGACAAAGCATCTGGAAGTTTACGGTAGTTATAATATTTGTTGTAGGCTGTTGCACCGATGAAACCAGCGATGATACCAACGAATACCCCCATGTTAAGAGCAGGTTGCCCTAGAACATTGATGAAGTAGTCTGAAACGTGCATGCTACCACCGAAGACATTTTTCACGTAAGATTTATCATCAGCAATCATTGCCAATGTAATACCGTAAAAGTGACCTGTGATAAGGTTTAATGTGATAAATGAAATACCTGCAGCAAAAGCACCACCAGCACGTTCTTTAGCCCAGCTACCACCGATAGCTAAAGCAAAGAGAATGTGAAGGTTACCAATGATTCCCCAACCAATTTGGGCGATGACATTAGAGATACGAGCCAAAAGCTCATTGTTAGCGTTAAGCAAAGGTAGTGAGTTACCGATACTTACCATCAAACCTGCGGCTGGCATAACCGCGATAACGACCATCAAAGCTTTACCGAATTTTTGCCAAAATTCAAAGCTAAAGAGTTGTTTGATATTCTCTTTCATGAGATTCCCCTTTAAAAATTTTCTTTTGTCGCGCAACCGTTTGCGCAACTCTTGCTTTTATTATAGCACTATTTTTTCGTTTGTAAACCCTTTCTAGAACTTTTTTTGAGAAAGTTAAGCTTTTTCATAATATTATAGCATTGTCAGAATATTCTGTCTCCCTGAAAAACTGTTAAATTTTTCATCTTTTTCTGACATACAAAAGAAGTTAGAACAACTGTTTCCAACTCCTTTATATATTTCTACTCGTGGTGCTAGTTAATTTCAAAATACCATAAAAAGCCCAAAAGGACTATACTGCTAAATTTCATCACTTACAATGGAATATCAAACAATTATCAAAAATTTGTTCAAAACTCTATCATGATTATTGTCCTGATGCCTTCAAGTATCGTCGTAATGTTAGCTTGTCTAAAGTTTCGGATGAGTCACTGCTAGTCTTAGTTCTCTTACAGGCTAAATTAGGTATAAAATCCCAACGTCATTTCTATCGTATCTGCCAACTATTTCCCTGTGGGAAACGACTAGAAAGAAGTCGTTTTAACCGACGATCGAAACAGTTAATCTGGTTAATTCAAATCATTCGTCAAGCTATGAATAACCAATTATCTCCTGATATAGTTGTCATCATAGATAGCTTCCCCTTGCCACTTTGTCAATCTGTTCGCAATCATCAAGCAAAAATTTTTGAAGTAACGGCAGACATTGGGTACAATGCTTCAAAACACCTGTGGTTTTATGGCTTCAAAGTGCATATGCTGGTCACTCTATCAGGCTATATTCTGAACTACGTTGTGACACCAGCATCTGTTCACGATATTAGAGCCGTTGAGGACTTACTAGAAAATTGCCGACAACCATACATTTTAGCTGATTTAGGTTATCTTAGTCGTAAGCTCAGAGAACATTTGGAGCAAAAAGGTTATCACCTTTGAACTCCCTTACGTCAAAATATGATAGGAGCTAAGCAACATAATCATTGGAAACTAATAGCTATGAGGAGGACTATTGAGACACGTTTTTCAGAACTTTGTACCCTTTTCGATATGGAGCAAACACTAGCTAGAGCAAAAACAGGAGTGCAATTGAGAATAGAGCAGATTGTACTGGCCTACAATTTAAGATATTTTGAAATTAACTAGCACCACGAGTATCTAAAACCCAAAAATACCCCAATCATTAGATTCTTATCTAACACTTGGGGTGCTGTTCTTCATTGCTTAGATAGTTTTTAATTTAATTCCAAAGCGTAGCTGACTGCGGATAGGGCATAGAGCGGTGCGGTTTCTGTCCGCATGATGCGTGGTCCTAAGCCAACTTTGAGGGCTCCTGCTGCTTCAAAAATTTCAATTTCAGCTGGCGAAATGCCTCCTTCTGGTCCGAAGATGAAAAGGACTTTCTGACCAGCTTCAACTGTCGCTAATTCACGCGCCAGCACAGACTGCTCACCTTCTTTAGCTGAATCTTCGTAGGCGATGAAAATCTTGTCGAAGTCTGCGAGTGCCTTAATAAAGTCTGCTTTCTTCTCAAATAAAGTCACCTCTGGAACCAAGTTGCGTTTGGATTGCTCGGATGCTCCGAGGACGATTTTGTCCAGCTTGTCTTGACGTTTGGCTAGCTTTTTGCCGTCCCATTTGACCACTGACCAGTCGGCTGGAAATGCCCAGAGGGCTGCTGCGCCTAGCTCGGTTACTTTTTGGGCTACAAATTCTAGCTTGTCTCCTTTTGGGAAACCTGATGCGATGGTCACATGCACTGGTAGTTCTACATTATCGGTGAGTTCCTTGATGATTTCAAAGGAGTGGGCTGCGCTGTCCAATACTTTTGCCAAACGCTTGATATGGTCGTTGAAGACCAGCACTACCTCGTCTCCCTCGGTCAGACGCATAACGTTAAACATGTGTTTAACCGTGTCTTTGTCTGTAATGGTGACTGGGTTTTCCGCTTTGCTATTTACAAAATACTGCTGCATCCTAGCCTCCGATAACGCCTGAAATGTCGTCAGTTTTCTTGAAGATGACGCAGTTCCACTCGCCCTGCTTCATGTGAGTTTCAAGGAAGAAACCAGCTTTTTCAGCCGCATCAATAACCATTTGGCACTTTTCAGCGATGATACCAGACATGATGAGGTAGCCCTCGTCCTTGACCAAGCGGTAAGCGTCGTCGGTCAGGTGGATGAGGATGTCGGCTAGGATGTTTGCCACGATAACCTCAGCTTCAATATCCACGCCTTTGAGGAGGTCACCCACTGCGACGTGAATGTTTTCTGTGCCGTCGTTGAGGTCAATGTTTTCCTGTGCCACGCGCACCGCCACGTCGTCGAGGTCGTAGGCGTAAATGTCTTTGGCACCGAGAAGGGAGCTTGCAATAGAAAGTACGCCAGAACCTGTCCCTACGTCAATGACGGTTTCACCTCCTCGCAAGATTTGTTCAAGGGCGAAGAGGCTCATTTTTGTGGTTGGGTGTGTGCCTGTTCCGAAGGCCATGCCTGGGTCGAGTTTGATGAGTTTTTCACTGCTTGACGCCACATAATCTTCTGTCCAGCTTGGCACGATGGTCAAATCATGGGTGATGCGAGCTGGTTCGTAGTATTTCTTCCAGTTCTCCGCCCAGTCTTCTTCCACTAATTCTTGACTAGCGACAGCTATTTTCCCCGTCTCAACACCAAATCCTGTCAATTCTGCCAAGCGCTCATTAACCTGAGCTTTGACGGCAGCAATGTCCGTAGATTCTGGGTAGTAAGCGGTGATGGTCACCATGTCAGACTGCTCAATATCAGGGTAAAGCTCCCCGAAACGGTCCTCCTGACCGATGTAGTCTGCGCTATCATCAATCGCCACACCAGCGCTCCCCGACTCAATCAAAATATTAGAAGCCGCTTCCTCCGCCTCACGATTAACCGTGATAGTTAGTTCTTGCCATTTGTCCATTTGTTTACCTCGTTTATGGTTTTCATTGAGTTTATTATATCATATTTGGTTTTTCAAACGTCTGATACTACTTTAATTGAAACTATTATTGTTTGATGAATTATCATTATTTTGATAATATATTGATAACTTAGGAGGAACTTTATGATTACAATTCGTCCTATTTCTGATCTCCGTAATAAATTTTCGGAAATTGAAGAAACTGTTGTTGAAGAAAATGCACCAGTCTTTCTAACCAAGAACGGCTATGGCACCATGGTTCTTATGAGTCTGGATCAGTATGACCAACTCATCAATCCTATCGAATCAAAACTTGATGAAGCTGATTTGCAAGCCAGTCAAACAGGTCAACGTTTTTCAAGCCCAGAAGTCTTTGATAGAGTCAGAGAAAGAATTGATAATGACTAAAAACAAAAACGACAACTTAGCCATCCTTCCTCTCTTTGAAAATGACCTCAACCAGATTGTTGACTATATCAGGATCAATCTGAATAATCCAAGGGTAGCCACCAGCTTGTCAATGATGTCGAAAGGGCGATCTTACACCGTCTAAAAAGTCCCGCGGGATTCCCCGACTACAAAACGACCAAAAATAGACCCAATCCCTACTATACCATCCACGTTAAACATTATACGATTTTCTATGTTCTTATCGGTAATACCATGGAGGTTCGTTGGATTCTTTACGCCAAACGTCAATTGGAGCAATTACTCTAACCATCTGAATCAGGTGGTTTTTTGCTTAACAAAAAGGCTTGAGATAATGCTCAAACCTTCAATTATCTGTGTTATTCTCCAAATCTTTTAGGGATTGTCCTTGTTTATTCTTCCAATCTGTCCGTCCATTTGAGCTCATGCCTAAGACAAAGGCTGAGGCATAGGAGGGACTACTAAACAGTTGATTTTCTTGTAAAATGCCTTTTTTAATAATAGCAGAGCTTTGAAGTTTTTGTCGCAATTCTACCAAAGAAGTCGGCAGACTATCAGAGTCTATGATGTCAATCATGCTACCTTTCAGCACTACAAATCCTTCTGAAGTTCGTTGACAACTAGCTTCAATAACTTGATTGGACTTGCGACTTTTTCGGTTTAGGTAAAATTGGTCATCACTTGTCTCTTCAGGTGTCGGAATGGTTTCTTTCACCAAAGGAACAAATAATTTGTAACCTAAACTACCAATAATCGTCGCAGTGTGTTCAACAACTTCATCCAACTCTGATTGTTTCTCCTCTGTTACATTGCCAGAATTGGGTTCATTGCCATTTCTGACCAAATAACGCCCTGCTTCACGTGCCAAATTGGTAAAGGTATTTTCTAAATAAGAAATTTCTGTTGGTCCAAAGGAATTATTTTGCGTTGTCAGAATCAAAACATCATTGAAATAGTCAGCATGGCTATCTCTAGTATGTTCTTGAACACGCAAGAGCACGCCCTCACCATTTTTTCGGCTAGTCGCTTGACCAATATAAACCGTATCTTGCTGACAAGCATCATCCTTTCCAATAAGAAAGTAAATGCCAGTCTGTTTCAACTCCTGTCGGTCTCTGACCTGACTCAACTGATGTCTAGGAATTTTATAGATGACACCAGTCCAGTTGGACAGGGTACATTTTATCTTTCCCGTAACCTCTCCGTCCATGAGAAATAGATTGATGTTCTTACCCTTTGCCACTGATTTCTTCCATATAATCCTTCACCCGTCCCCGCAACTGCGGAATAACTTTTTCATCTACCAAAAAGTCTCCAACAGGCGTCAACTTATAATCCTGCCCTTCGTCGCCAAAGACAATCTGGTCAAACTGTTCTTGGCTGATGCTAGCGACTGTGAAAACGGACAATTCTTCTGGATGTAGCATGCTGGGGTAGATTTTTGCCCAGCTGATTGCTTCTGGCTTTAGCTCAAGAGATAGTTCTTCCATGACTTCACGCTTTAGGCATTCAAAAGGCGTCTCTTCCCCCTCTCGTCCACCGCCGGGTAAGTCCCACATATTAGGATGAGGAATGGTGGGAAAGTCATCGCGCAAGCTGATGAGGATTTGGTTGCCTAGCAAAAGGGCAACTTTACAGCCCGAAAAAGGAAAGCGACGGTTGAGAATGTCAGCCATCTCCTGCTTATCCATGCTCTTTTGCACCTGCCCTGCTGTCATGAGAATCTCCTAGCTCTAATCCCTCCCGAGGCATAAAAACCTAGAAAGCCTATCTTATTTTACCACATCTTGCCTTGGTTAATAAAGTAAAGGTCGCCTTTCCTTTTATATTGAGTTTAGTTCTAAAGCCGTATTTGCTTCACAAGTAAAAAATACTTATCAGGTTTGAGTTCACTTCGTTCGCTTTTATTTTTAATATCTCGGATACCCATAAAACTCCGTCTCTACAAGTTCAGCTTTGCCATTTTCAAAAGCCTCCTTATCCCACTCCAAAGCAAAGTCAATAGCAGTTTCATCTGTCAGGAAGTCCATGAGGTCGTCCAAACCTTTCGTCGCAACCTCGTTCAAGGCCTTAGCAAAGTATTCCAAGAACTCGCGAGACAAGCCCTTTTTGGCATCAAAGGGGATGGTCACCAAGTAGTCCTCTGCGTCGAACTTCGACTTGTCTTGGTTGTAGAAGAGGACATAGTCTTCAAAGACGATGTCCTCATCGCTGACCTCACCCTTGTCATCAATGGTCTCAACCGCCCCTTGATTTTGCGCTTCAAGGACGAAAGTCACCTCTACAGCGTGGTTTTTCTTGTCCCAATCCATGGCAAAGTCAAAATCTAAGTGTTTCTCCAACTCTTCCTCGAGTACTGATAAGAATCCATATTTAGCCATTTTTAATCTCTTTTCTATATTTGTGTTACCTTGATTATAGCATATCACTCCATAAAAAAGTAATCGTCAAGCGAACGATTACTTTTTCAAGTGTTTATAGATTAAAAGAAAATCAATAATTGGTCGAGATATTTTTTCTGCCAGCAAAACTGGAACAGCATTCCCAATCTGCTTGTATTGCTCATTTAATCGGTGATTTTTAGTTACCTGCTTCTTATCACCATCCGAGAATTCAAACCAATCAGGAAAAGTTTGGATTCTGGCACACTCTCGAACGGATAGACGGCGATTAAAGTCTCCTTGAAATTTCCACTTATCCTTATCCAATTTAATCATGGGCTGACCATATGGATGTTGGGGAGCTTGTCGTCCACTAGCTTGAATAGTGAAGCTCTGATCTTGCCAAGTTTTTTTACGATTTCGGCTCATATACATTGAGGAATAGTCAGAATCAAAGACATCATCAGCTTCGAGAGGTAAGCCTTCCAAGGCATCCTCCAAAGTTACAAAGGAGTCCAAAGATGATACCCTTTTTGTTCCAAACTATTTCTAAGTTCACGACTAAGATAGCCCAAATCAGCCAAAATGTACGGGTGATGGCAGTTTTCCAATAAGTCATCAACTACTCTAGTATCGTGAACAGATGCTGATGTCACAACGTAGTTTAGAATATAGCCTGATAGGGTGACTAGCATATGAACTTTGAACCCATAGAACCATAGATTCTTGGAGGCATTGTAACCAATGTCTGCCAAGCCATCAAAAATACGTGTTCTATAGTTACGGACTGGTTGACATAGTGGTAAGGGAAAACT
>NZ_JADNQT010000004.1 GCF_015594605.1 Streptococcus sp. HF-1907
TATTTTTGAGTTGTCATATTGACCTCTTTCTAAACGAAAAGTCTCAGACTTACTTCCACCATAAAAACACGTTTCAGACTAACTTCCAGTTTGACTAGAGGACTGGAACTTACTTTGCGAAGTTACCTCAATAGTTTCTTCATGTGTTTGTCGTGAAATGCTATTGACTCTAACCTAGCACCTCTGCTATAATAAATTGTCATACAATTATACGCAATTTATTAAAAAGAAAGGTATTTTAATGAAAGTTAAAAATACATACATCATTATTGGCCTGATGTTGTTTGCCCTCTTCTTCGGTGCGGGTAACCTCATCTATCCTGCATTTCTAGGTATCTACTCAGGAAGCAATCTAGCCTTGGCTGTCCTCGGTTTCTGCCTAACAGGTGTAACTCTTCCTCTTCTCGGAGTGGCCGCTGTCGCTTATTCAGGAACAACGGATGTCGAATCCTTTACCAAACCTGTTTCTAGCAAATTTGCGATTATCTTTGCCATAGCGCTCTATCTATCCATTGGACCCTTCTTTGCCATCCCTCGGACAGGTGCTACTTCTTTCTCTGTAGGAATTCAGCCAATCTTTGGTGACGGTTTGGTTGTTAAGATTATTTATGGTGTGATTTTCTTTAGCATTTCTTACTTGCTTGCTGTTCGTCCCAATAAAATCGCTGACGCTATCGGAAAATATTTAACACCTTTCCTACTACTGGTCTTAGCCATTTTGATTGTAGCATCATTTATCCACCCTGCAGACAGCATCGGAATTGCTCATAATGCCTCGCCAGCTGTCAATGATGCCTTCAAGGACCTTCCCTTTGTAGCAGGGCTCATTCAGGGCTATGGAACCATGGATGCTCTTGCTTCCCTTGCTTTTGCCATCCTAGTCATCAATGCCAGCAAGCAATACGGTGCCCAAACACAGACGGAGGTCGCTTCAATGACACTTAAATCTAGTTTGGTTGCGACTGTACTCCTTGCTCTCATCTACATCTTCGTCGGTCGCATCGGAGCAACATCACAGAGCCTATTTACCTTTTCAAATGGACAATTCCTGCTGAAAAACGCTGCTATCGATGGTGGAAATGTTCTTGGACAGGCAGCCCATTTCTACCTTGGTAACCTTGGTCAATCCGTCCTAGCCATTACCATTTTCCTAGCTTGTTTAACCACAGCAACCGGCTTGATTACAGCCTGCTCAGAATACTTCCATAAATTAGTTCCAGAGGTATCGCACGTCGCTTGGGCAACCATTTTCACCTTAATCGCTACTGTCTTTTACTTCGGAGGGCTATCCGAATTGATTAAGTGGTCGCTTCCAGTACTCTACCTGCTTTACCCATTGACGATGGTTCTCATCGCCCTTGTTTTCCTAAGTAAATTCTTCCACGGGGACAAGCTAGTTTACCAAATCACCATTGCTGCAACAGCAATTGCTGGGCTCTACGATGCCCTTTCGACTCTCTCAAACATGACTGGACTCTTTACCATCGCTGAGTCTATCACCAACTTTTTCACAAAAACAGTCCCGCTCGGTCAATATTCAATGGGCTGGATTAGCTTCGCTATCTGCGGATTTATCATTAGCTTGATTGTCCGTAAATTAAAGAAATAACCATCAAGGGGCTGAGCAAAAAGTCAAAATCTCATTGATTTTTTCAAATTTTCGAAACAAGAAACCGCATGAAATCAACGTTTGTAAACGAAAGATTTCATGCGGTTTTGTTTATATTAGACTTTTTCCCCATCCCCTTTTTAATACTAAAAAAGCAGCAGTCTGTTACAAAGACTACTGCTTTTTACTATTTATGACTAAGTTTACGCGTTAAGAAATCGCCGACAAATTGAATGACAAAAATTAAAATGACAATCAAAATGGTAGCTGTAATCGTAATGTCGTAACGAGAATAGTTGTAACCTTTGGTAATGGCAACAGAACCAAGACCTCCAGCACCGATAGCACCAGCCATAGCCGTTTCACCAACAAGAGAAATCAAGGTCACGGTTGACACACGAATCAAATCTGGAAGACCTTCACGAAGGTAAACAAGGATAATATCCCAAAGTGTTCCACCTGATGCTTGAGCCGCTTCGATAACGCCGCCATCAAGCTCTGCCAAGACTACTTGAACTTGGCGGGCAAAGAATGGAAAAACTGCCAAAGATAAGGGAACCAGCGCAGCTTTTGACCCCAAAGTAGTCCCCACAATGACACGTGTCACTGGCGAAATCAGAGCCAAGAGAATGATGAAAGGAAGGGCGCGGAAAACAGAGACAATCTTATCCAAAATATTAAAAGCAAGGCGGTTGCTAATAACACCACGCTCACTGGTCAATACTAAGAAAAGACCTCCCAGCAAACCTAAAAGACCTCCCACAACAAATGACCAAAAAGTCATGTAAAGGGTTTGGGTAATGGCTACTTGCCAACCGTAAGTTCCTGACCATCCCATCTGATAGACGTTGGGCAGATGTGTTTGAATCCAGTCAATCATGCTTGTCCTCCTTCTTTCAAGACAGTTAATTCAACGCCAGCAGCGAGAATGGCTTGGCAAGCTTGCTCAAGACGAGCCTTATCACCAGAGAGTACGACAACCATCTCACCGACAGGCACATTATCTAGAATTTCAATATTTCCATAAAGAATATTGGCTGTCACTTCAAAACGCTTGTAAATGTCATTCAAGATTGGTTCGTCTGTGCTTGTACCAGCATATTTCAACTGCACTAAGCGACTTCCAGCAGAAAGATTTTTCACCACATCTTGTTGTTCAATCTTAACCATGGCCTCTTCAATACCAGTTGCTGTTTTGATGAAGTCTTGGGTCAATTCTTGCTTAGGATGAGAGAAAATTTCTAAAACTGAGCCTTCTTCAATTAATTCGCCATTTTGCATAACAGCCACACGATTAGCGATGTCCTTGACAATCTGCATTTCGTGAGTGATGAGCACCACAGTCAAGCCTAACTTCTTATTCAAATCCTGCAAGAGTGCCAAAATTTGCTTGGTCGTTTTTGGGTCAAGAGCTGATGTTGACTCATCTGAAATCAGGATTTTAGGGTCATTGGCAAGGGCTCGCGCGATAGCCACACGTTGCTTTTGTCCCCCTGACAATTGTGAAGGATAGTTCTGAGCACGGTCTGACAAACCAACTAGGTCTAACAGCTTTGTCACCTTAGCAGCCTTTTCTTCTTTTGATAAGCCTGAATGTTTGAGCGCGAAAGCCACATTTTGCTCAGCTGTCAATTGTGACATCAGATTGAAATGTTGGAAAATCATCCCGATTTCACGACGTTGTTCACGCAACTGACCACCATTCAAGGTCACTTTGTTATCATAAGTCACTTGGCCATCAATGGTAATTTTCCCAGCCGAGGGCACCTGAAGAAGGTTAATGACACGAACAAGGGTTGATTTCCCAGCACCAGAATAACCAACGATACCATATATGTCACCTTGGTTGATGTGAATGGTCACATCCTTAACAGCCTTAATATCACGCTTCTTCTGATGGAAGGTAACATCAATATTGTCTAATTTAATAATTGCTTCTTTACTCATAAGATTCGATTAAAGCCTCCACTAATTCAATATGTGTGTAATAATCTGCGATTTTAACATTTTCATCGCCACCGTGGTCACGACTGTTGGCATGCCCGATTCCCATTCCAGCAATCGGCACACGCAAAGCATCATAGACGGTGTGCATTGGACCTGTCCCTGGCGAAGTCGGCAGCACTGAAACACCAGCCTCATAAAACTGCTCTGCAAGATTGATGAGCTTGAGAATGGCTGGCGCAGACATATCACTGCGGTAGCTCATTTCACCAAGAGTGTAGGTTACCTCAACCTTATCAAAGCCATTTTTGTCCAAATGCTGGCGCAAGAATTCAATAACACCGTCAGGCGTCAGACCAGGTACTAGGCGCATTTCAGCCTTACAAGAAGCTGTCGCTGGCAAAATCGTCTTAACACCCTGTCCCTGATAACCAGATGACACCCCTTCAATATTAAGCGACGGTTCAAAGAATAAATTCTTCAAGAAGGCTTGACGCTCCGCTTTCAAGATCGGCAATTTAAGACCATAAAGCTCCGCAACACTTTCAGCAGAGCGATTGGCAAATTTATTGATAAGCGCAAGTTCACGCTCATTAGGCTGATGAATCTTATCATAAATGCCGTCAACCAGAATGCGTCCTGTCTCATCACGCAGACTCGAAAGAGCGCGGATAAGGTACCAGCTGGCTGATTCAACAACACCACCCAAAGAGGAATGGACATCTACATCAGCTGACCGTACGGATAAATCAAAGGTCACAATGCCTTTGTTGCCACCAGCAATCTCCAACTGTCCTTGAGCATTTTTAGGACCATCTTCCCAAACTAGAAGTTCAGCACCACGCAATCGTTCTTTATGCTTGGCCAAATATTTGTCCAAATCAGTTGAAGCCGACTCCTCAGCTCCTTCTATGATGAAGGTAATATTGATCGGAAGATTATTAGCATGCGCTCGCATGTACTTCCGAACCGCTGATAAACGTGCGGTAATATGCCCCTTATCATCATCAACGCCCCGTCCATACATGATACCATAATGCACTGAAAGTGTAAAAGGATCATCTGTCCAAGGCTGGTCATTGTCAGCAGGAACCGTATCATAATGATTATAAAAAATAATGGTCGGAGCATCAGGATTTGAGGACTTAAACTCAGCAATCACAAAAGGCGCTGTGTAGGTATCATCCACAATAACATGGGCACCCGCTGCCGTAAAAATTTCCCCCAAATAATTAGCCACATCCTTGAGACCAATCTGCTGAGCAAAAATCGATTTTTTAGAAATGAGCGTCCGCAAAACCTCAAAGTAGTGCTGAGCCACCTCATCATTTTGAAATTTTTCAATCTGCTCAGTTTCTGTCGAAAATACCATGATCATCCTTTCTACGATATAGTTATTTAGTTTGCTTTTAGCAGGAGCAAAGACTGCTATGGCTTGCGTCGGAGGTTGGAAATAAGGAAAGTTTAGCTTTCCTCAAAACGACGACAAACCGAGTTAAGGAAGTAATAAAAGATAAGCTAAATAACTATAAAAACAAGTTAAGGTTGGAACAGCTATCCCAACCTCACTCTTATTGTTGCTTCGTCTTGACTTTTCGAGCAATCTCTTGCCTTTTGTTCAAAACTAAGATTTTCATTACTATCTTACCATTGTGGAATATCTGATGATGTTTCTTTGATGACTTTTTTCACTTCATCAGAGTGGTAAGCTTTGATGATAGCTTTGATAGCACCTGCATTCTTTTGTTTCTTCCAATCTTTACGAGCAGCAATGATGTTAATCCATTGTTTTGAGTTAGCGTCTTTCTTTTCAACATAGATAGCATCGTCAGTTGTTAGATTAGCTTGTTCGATGTAAGTATTATTGATAACAGCTGCATCCACATCAGAAAGTGAACGTGGTGTTTGACTAGCATCAAGCTCTTCAAATTTGATTTTCTTCTTGTTTTCTTTAATGTTAGATGGTGTTGCCACTTCAGTCCCTGAAACGTTCAATTTAATCAAACCAGCTGATTGAAGAACGTATAGGGCACGGCTTTCATTGGTTGCATCGTTAGGGATAGCAATAGTTGCACCTTTTTTAAGTTCTTTGATGCTCTTGATTTTATTTGAATAAAGACGGATTGGAGCCAAATAAGTGTCTGCAATGGCAACTAGATTTTGGTTATTTTCTTTATTCCAGTTGTTCAAGAAGTTATAATGTTGGAAGGCATTGATATCAATATCTTTGTTGGCAACAGCTTGGTTAGGCTGGCTGTAATCTGTGAATTCAGTGAATTCAATGTTGGCTTTGCTTCCAACCAATTCTTTAATTTTGTCCCAACGTGCTTTTTCAGTGTCAGAGAAGGTCATAACACCCACTTTAACATCTTTCTTAGAATCAGCTGAAACGGCTGATTGACTAGCGACAGCAAGTCCCAAAACGGTTGTAGCAAGAGCAAGTCCTGTTAATACTTTTTTCAATTTCATATTCTTTTCCTCTTCTTTTTCTTTGATGAATTTATTATCCCATAAGTAGCTATAGGAATCAAATTGTTATAAACAAGGTTTCCTTATAGTTTTAAACTATAACATGACAAGATTGTTTAAAAAATAAAGCTGATACTAAGCTCAACCTTACTCTTGATTATTAGTCTGCTAATGGTACTTTCAAGTCCTTAGTTGCAGGAACATAGTCACCACCAAGGTACTCTTTAGCCAATTTTGTCAAAGTGCCATCTTTTTGGAGAGCTTTAAGACGTTTGTTGACAAATTTTTGCAAATCATCTTGGTCTTGACCGAAAATGAAGTAGATGTATGGTTGCTCTTCTGATTTAAGTTCGATTGTTTTAAGGTTATCAAGACCTTGGTTTTTGATAACAGTGTTAACTGTTGGGGCATCGAAAATCTTGAAGTCAGCTTTGCCATCTGACAAGTTAGTCAAGATTTGAGTGATATTTTCACTAGTGTATTTCAACTCAACTGGTTTACTACTATGTTTAGTGTTGTAGTCTTCCAATTGTTTTGCAGTTGTTGTTCCTTGAACGACTTGTGTTGAATGACCACCGATTTGGCTATATTTTTTGATTTTGCTGTCTTTTGGCACTACCAAAACTGATGGTGTTGAACCGATTGGATATGAGAACAAATATTTTTGAGCACGTTCGCTTGAGAAGCTGATGTTGTTACCACCCATTTGATATTTACCTGAGTCAATCCCTGTAAAAACTGATGACCATTCTGTTTTTTGGAAGTTAACCGTATATTTATTTGAACCTTTGAAAACAGCTTTGGCAACTTCAATATCGTAACCAGTCAATTTTCCATCTTTTTCATATGAGAATGGTGCTGTTGTTCCAACTGTCGCAAAGTTAACCGTTTCTTTTGAAGCAGCTTGTGTAGTTGTAGCTGTAGCAAATACTACTGTCGCTGCGGCTGCTACACCAGCAAAACCTAGAATTTTCTTAAATGACATAAAATAATCTCCTTTGATGTTCATAAATTTATCTTAACATGTTTGGTTCACAAGTACCAATACTTTGTACCTATCGTCGTGATAGAAAATTTATATCACCCTTTTGGTGCAAAATAGTCCAGTAATAATTGCGCATTTTCAACATAATAGGTGACTGCTGTTTCCAGAGCCTCGTCCTTGACTGTATAAGTATCGTGATGGAGGTCAGCAGCTCCCTCATCACCATTGCTTCCAATCAAGGCAAAAACGCCAGGAACCTGCTCTTGGTAGGCAGCGAAGTCTTCACCAATGGACAAGGGCTCAACTTCAAAAACATCCGCAAATCGTTTGGAGTTTTCAAAAATTAGCGGTGTCAAGGTCTCATCGTTATAAGTCACAGTCGGAGTACGTCCCCAATCAATGGCAACGTCAACACCAAATTGGTCAGCTGTATTTTCGACAATTTTGTTAAATCGCTGGCGTAGGGTTGCACGGCCTGCTGGGTCAAAACTGCGAATGGTTCCTTCGAAGAAGCCGTCTTTAGGCATAACATTCCATGTAGAGCCGACTTCAATGTGCGTTACGGATAAAACCGTTGGTTCGAAGGGTGATGTCATGCAGGCAACGATGGCTTGGAGGCTGTTGATCATTGTCGTGATGGCAAGTACGGTATCAGAACCCAAGTCTGGTCGCGCGGCGTGGCCACTGACTCCTGATACTCGGACAGTGAATTTTTCAACCGCTGCCATTATCGCCTTAGAGCGCAAGCCAATTTGCCCCGGCTTAAAATGAGGGTAATTGTGATAGCCGATAACCGCAGAAACGTCCTTGAGACCATCAGCTTCAATGACTTGATAGGCTCCTTTTGAAACCTCTTCGGCGGGCTGGAAAAAGAGGCGGAGCGTCCCTTTAAGGTCGGGCTCCATTCCCTTTAAAATCTCGGCCGCACCAAGCAGGCTAGTCTGGTGAAAATCGTGACCGCAGGCGTGCATGGCGCCGTTGTGGCTAGCAAAATCGAGACCTGTTTTTTCTTTAATAGGTAAGGCATCAATATCTGCGCGTAGAGCGATGACCGGCAAACCGTGACCGATTTCTGCGATGACTCCTGTTTTCAAATCATCTTCAACGATGTGAATGTCAAGCTCTGCCAAGTAACCCTTTAGAAATTCGGTCGTGTTGTATTCACGCTCAGAAATTTCTGGATTTTGGTGGATATCATGGCGAATAGCCGCTAATTTTTGATAAAAGTCATTCATGATAAAATCCTCTTAGAGCTGATGCACCAAGTAATTGAAGATGCGCTTGCTGTCTCTTTTTTCTAGTAGTAATTCTGGGTGCCATTGGATGCCCAAAACTGGGAGATTTTGGGTACTTTCATAGGCTTCAATGGTGCCGTCACGAGGGTCTCTAGCTGTCGCTACCAAACCAGGCGCTAGCTTTTTGACACTTTGGTGATGAAAAGAATTGATGCGAACTCCTGATGAAACTAGGCTACCTACTCGACTATCTTTCGCAACAACCACTTCATGGGCAGTTCCTTCTAAGTCCTTTTGCCAATGATTGTCCACATCTTGATTGAGGGTACCACCTAGAGCGACGTTGAGAAGTTGCATCCCTCGGCAAACTGCGAAAATAGGTTTTCCTTGTTTCAAAGCCTCTTTAACCAAGGCAAATTCAAAGGCATCGCGTTCTGGAGAGTAATCATCGCTATCCACAAGTTTATCCTCACCATAGTAGGTTGGATCCACATTTTGACCGCCTGATAAAATGAGCTTATCAATCATATCCACATAAGCCTTGGCTAAATTCGGTGTTCCGACCGGCAAAATAATGGGAATACCACCAACTTCCTTGACACCATCCGATAAACTGCGTGAGACAGCATCAAATACCAGACCTGACATCACTGGCATCTCCTTTTCATTTCCTGTAATTCCAACAATGACTGGTTTCATTTGAGCTCCTCACTTTCAGATTTCTTAATATTAGTATTTTATACCTCTTTGGTCAATTTGACTAATACTGATTTCTTATCAGGTGATTAGGTTTCTTTATCGCAAGCGCTATTTCTCCAAATCTGCTTTATCTGGGACATATGATCCTTTAAAGAATTTTTGACTTAATTTTTCTAAAGTCCCATTTTTATACAATGTCTTGACGGCCTTATTAAATCGTTGACGAAAGTCCTTGCTGTCTTTTGAAAAGACGATGTAGTTGTTGGTGTTTTGGTCTGTTTTTAACTCTGTGACTTGTAATTCTGACAATCCTTTTTGCTTAATGATAGTATTGACCGAAATTTTATCAAAGATGAGATAATCAAAATTGCCATTATTCAAATCAAACAAGCGCTTGGAAACATCTTCTCCAGTATAATCAATCGTTGATGCTTTAGAAGCATGCGCTTTATTCCACTCTTCTACAATTTGAGCCGTAGATGTTCCTGTGTCATCGTGCGTCGTCTTTCCAGCGATATCTGCTAAATCTTTGATAGCACTGCCCTTTTTCGACACAATGACCAATGGATTTTTAGCAATCGGTAGAGAATAGCTGTACTTTTTAGCACGCTCCTCAGTGTAACTAAGATTATTGGCTGCTGCTTGATAACGCCCACTATCAATTCCCGGGAAAATAGATTTCCAGGCTGTCTTTTTGAACGTAACCTTATAACCATCAATCAGCTTATCTGCTGCTTTTAGTACTTCCGCATCATAACCAGTAATTTTCCCAGATTTATCCACAAAATCAAAGGGTTTCACATCACCAGCGGTAGCAACGACGATTTCCTTGTCTGCAGCAAAAACAGTCGTTGCTACAAGACTTGATAAGATGGCTCCCGCCACAATAATTCCTTTTTTCATAAGACTGACCTCCTAATCTTTTTCAATATCATAACACCTATTGGGCTTATTGAAAAATAGAGATTTTCTATCAAAACTTTAACATTTTCTATCAGTCGAAATTACAAAATAAAAAAGCCCGACATATTCTGTCGAGCTGTGCAATCATTCTTAGAAATCTGCCACATTGTGGTAAACTTTTTGAACGTCGTCATCTGCTTCTAAAGCATCAATCAATTTTTCAAATGTTTCTAAATCTTCACCTTCAAGGGTCACTTCTGATTGTGGAATCATTTCAAGTTCTGTTACTTGGAATTCTTCGATACCATTATCACGAAGAGCTTGAATACCTTTGTGAAGGTCAGTTGGTGCAGTGTAAACAGTGATTGAGCCATCTTCTGCTTCAACATCATCAACATCAACGTCTGCTTCAAGCAATTGCTCAAAAACAGCATCAGCATCATCGCCAGCAAAAACGATAACACCTTTTTTATCAAACATGTATGATACAGAACCTGATGCACCCATGTTACCACCGTTTTTACCGTAAGCAGTACGGACATTAGCAGCTGTACGGTTAACATTTGAAGTAAGGGTATCAACGATAATCATTGAGCCATTAGGACCAAAGCCTTCGTAACGACCTTCAACGAAGGTTTCATCAGTGTTACCTTTAGCTTTGTCGATGGCTTTATCGATAACGTGTTTTGGTACTTGCGCTTGTTTTGCACGTTCCAAAACGAATTTCAAAGCTGAGTTTGACTCTGGATCTGGTTCACCTTGCTTAGCAGCAACATAGATTTCAACACCAAATTTAGCATAAATCTTAGAGTTTGCACCGTCTTTAGCAGTTTTCTTAGCAACAATATTGGCCCATTTACGTCCCATGGGATTCACCTCTTGTATGATTTTTCTTATTTTGAAAATAGCAGAGCTACTTTACAATATCTCTATTATTATAGCACTTTGATAAGAAATCGTAAAATGGAAATTCTTTGACCAAAAATAAAATATAGAAACCTATCTGTTAAAGACCTAACCCTATAACCACTTGGGGAACAATCTCATCCTCACCTGTTAACGCGTCATCAACACAGCTGAACACAAAAAGCAAGAACCTTGATATATCAAGGTTCTTGCAGGAGATTATGAAAAAGAAAAGTTTTAGAATGGTTATAGTATATAAGCTGATGCTTAAATAAATCTAAACTGATGACAAATTTTTCCTCTTCTACCAGGCAAAGGCATTAGTTGGTGCTTGTAAATAGTCTAACCAAATCTTATCTTGTAAGAGACAAAGTGTGATGGAAAGACCTGCCATATCCAAGCTAGTAATAAGATGACCAGTCTTCGTAAAAACAATATTTAGCTCATCTAATGCCAAAAATTCAAGAACATCATTAGTAAAAATCTGCTCTTCCAAGGTTGAACTGCCACCAAGATTATTGATCAACAGAATAAAAGAATCCCCATCATGCCACTTAAATTTCATTTTTAATTTATTGATCAATTCATTAGCTAAGACCTCAGATGATTCAAAAGGAACCGTACGGTAACCTGGTTCACCATGGATACCAATCCCAAACGAAATTTGCCCCTCAGGTAATTCAAACATTGGTTGCTGATCCCAAGGCAGAGTTGCGGGCTTAGTTGCAACACCTAATGTCGCAACAGATGTTGATAAAGATAGCCCAATTTGTTCCAATTCATCCAAACTAGCTCCACGATGTGCAGCTTCACCTAAAATCTTATGGAGTAAAATGGTACCTGCAACCCCACGATGACGCATCTGGAAGTTTGATGTCTCCACTGAAATATCGTCGTGAGAAATCACATACTTGACTGGAATCCCTTCTGCACGCGCGTCATGAATGGCCTGACCAAATTCGTGCAAATCTGCCTCGAAGTTCTTGACAATGACAAAGACACCCTTGCCACGATTAAGAAAGCGAATCACTTCTAAAATATCTGCTGCCTTAGGAGGAACAAAGAGCGGTCCGCTAATGGCAGCCGTCAACATGCCCTCACCAACGTAACCAAAATGGGCTGGCTCATGACCACTGCCACCACCTGACAAAATAGGTATCTGTTGATCAGATGCTTGACTATTATAAATTGCTGGCAAGTCCTTAATTTGCTTGAGATGAGGATGAATGTTAACAATAGCTGCAATGCTCTCTTGCACATAATCCATTCCTTGATTGTAAATATGTACCATATTTATACCCTAATCGTCTTTTAAAGTTGTTTGAATATAGTGAATCACAGCTTGACTATCTAGTTGACAGCTCCGAGCTGAACTTGTCAAATGATGTTTAATCAAATTGGCCAAGGCCAAGCTATGATAAGTAACAAATAATTGGCGCTCTTCCGCCGTCGCAAACGGTTTATGCTCATAATCATCAATAATTTTACAAATAATCTGTTGGCAATAGCCTTCAAAATATGATGAGAAATCATTTTGATCAGCAATCTGAAATAATTTACTGTAAAAAGCAGCATTGACCTGAAAAAAATGAAACAGCTCAGTAATCAGTTGAAAGCCAGAAATGTATTCTAGATTATCTGTGATTTGTTCACTCAACTCGGTCTGAAAAATCCATTCTAGTAGCTCATACTTATCCAAAAAATAATTGTAGAAAGTTTGCCTGCGAATACCTGCTTCTTCCATAATAATACTAACGCTAATTTTATCAAAAGGTTGCGACACAAAAACTTTCTTAAACGCCTTAGCAATACGCTTTTTAGTAATAAGTGAGGAGACCATTTTTCCTCCCGTAATAGTATTAGCTGATTCTCTTCTGACAAGAAGCCTAAAAGCAAATCTACTTAGCTTTCCCACTATTAAGTTAGAGATAAGCTATAGATTATGAGAATCGTATTTTAGTTTCTTCTATAAGTTTAACACCTTTTGACAGCATTGCAAACCTTTTCAAAGAGGACAGAACTAATTTTTTGTCCATTCTCAAATATCCATTAAAGTTTTATAATGAAGACGAAAAATAACAAAAGGAGTTAGACTCATGAAAAAAATTATCAACAAACCAACAGATGTGCTTCCTGAAATGCTTAATGGTCTTGCCTTTGTCCACAGCGACCTTGTGCATCGTGTGGAAGGCTTTGACATCATTGCCCGCAATGCTGAAAAAACTGGCAAAGTCGGTATTATCTCTGGCGGTGGTAGTGGTCACGAACCTTCTCACGCAGGCTTTGTCGGTGATGGCATGCTGTCCGCTGCTATCTGCGGAGCCGTTTTCACTTCGCCTACTCCTGACCAAGTTTTTCAAGCTATCAAAGAAGCTGATGAAGGCGCAGGCGTTTTCATGGTCATCAAGAACTATTCTGGTGATGTCATGAACTTCGAAATGGCACAAGATATGGCTGAAATGGAAGGCATCAATGTTGCTAGCGTCATCGTTGACGATGATATTGCTGTTGAGGACAGCCTCTACACCCAAGGACGTCGCGGTGTAGCTGGCACTATCTTTGTTCATAAGATTCTGGGAGAAATGGCTCGCGCTGGTAAATCACTTGATGAGATTAAAGCTTGCGCTGATGAATTGGTTAAAAATATCCACACTGTAGGACTAGCCCTCAGTGGAGCAACGGTTCCTGAAGTTGGTAAACCAGGTTTTGTCCTTGCAGATGACGAAATTGAATTTGGTATTGGCATACATGGTGAACCAGGCTATCGCAAAGAAAAAATGCAGTCTTCTAAAGACCTAGCCAAGGAATTAGTTGATAAATTGACTGACTCATTTGATGCTAAAGCTGGAGATAAATTCGGTATCCTCATCAACGGCATGGGTGCTACTCCGTTAATGGAACAATATATCTTTGCCAACGATGTCGCGCAGCTATTGACCGAAAAAGATCTCGATATTACCTACAAAAAACTCGGCAACTACATGACTTCTATTGATATGGCTGGCTTGTCCTTGACTTTGATTAAGTTGGAAAATGAAGACTGGCGCGCTGCTCTTGAAAGCCCTGTGACAACTATTGCTTGGGGATAGGAGGAAACTATGGATGTACAAACTGCAAAAGCTTGGATAACAGCCTTCAACGCTAAAATCCAAGAAAATAAAGATTACTTATCAGAACTCGACACTCCTATCGGAGACGGCGACCACGGTGGCAATATGGCTCGGGGCATGACTGCCGTTATGGAAAACATGGACGGTGCTGATTTTGCCAGCGCAGCTGATGTCCTAAAAATGGTGTCTATGCAACTTTTGAGTAAGGTGGGCGGAGCATCTGGTCCCCTTTACGGCTCTGCTTTTATGGGCATGACTAAGGCAGAACAAGCTGGCGCTGGCATCGCAGATGTCTTGGCTAGCGGCTTAGAGATGATTCAAAAGCGTGGTAAGGCGCAGATTAATGAAAAAACCATGGTCGATGTCTGGACCGGTGTTGTTACAGCAGTCAAAGAGGCTACCTTAACCGAAGAAATTATCGACAATCTGGTTGAGGCAACCAAAGACATGAAAGCAACCAAAGGCAGGGCTTCTTATGTGGGGGATCGGTCTATTGGACATATCGACCCAGGCTCTTTCTCTTCAGGCTTGCTCTTTAAATCCCTTCTTGAAGTAGGAGGGGTCTAAATGGCAGATGTTGGAATGGTTGTCGTTTCTCACTCAAAGTATATTGCTCAAGGTGTTATTGAATTAATTTCTGAAGTGGCTAAAGACGTTTCCATCACTTATGTCGGTGGAACTGAAGACGGTGGCATCGGCACCTCATTTGACCAGGTTCAGGCTGTGATTGATCAAAATGACAAGGATACACTACTAGCTTTCTTTGACCTGGGTTCTGCCAAAATGAATCTGGAAATGGTAGCTGATTTTTCAGACAAAGAAATCATTATTAACTCAGTACCAATTGTGGAAGGGGCTTATACGGCTGCAGCGCTCTTGCAAGCTGGCGCTGACCTTGACAGCATTGAAACACAATTAGAGGAGTTAAAAATTAATAAGTAAAGGAGATTATCATGACTCAATTTTTTGGAGAATTTATTGGAACTTTCATCTTAGTTCTCCTTGGTGACGGTGTAGTTGCCGGTAATGTTCTTGGGAAAACCAAGGAAGAAGGTACTGGTTGGGTTCCAATTGTATTTGGTTGGGGAATTGCTTGTACTATTGCCGTTTACGTTGCTGGGCTTTTCAGTCCCGCTCACTTAAACCCTGCCGTCACTTTAGCTATGGCTACAACAGGATCTCTGCCATGGAACCAAGTTTTCACCTTCATCCTAGCACAAATGCTTGGAGCTATGGCTGCCGCTGTGGTCTTGTGGCTTCACTACTACCCACACTGGGCTGAAACCAAGGACCAAGTCGCTATTTTAGGTAGCTTTTCAACTGGTCCAGCCATCCGCCACACGGCGTCTAACTTTTTGGGCGAAGCCCTTGGAACAGCCATTCTTGTCATCACCATTATGGCGATTGGCCCAAATAAGGTAGCTTCCGGTCTCGGTCCGATTATCGTTGGCCTTGTTATTATCGCTGTCGGTTTTTCACTTGGTCCAACAACCGGCTATGCTATCAACCCAGCTCGTGACCTCGGTCCTCGCATTATGCACGCCATTTTACCAATTGCTAACAAAGGGGATTCTGATTGGTCTTATGCCTGGATTCCAGTCCTAGGACCAATTGCAGGTGGCATCCTCGGAGCATTACTTTACAACCTAGCACTCGGTATGCTTTAACAAATAACCTCCCAGAGAGTTCATTGACTTTCTGAGAGGTTATTTTAGTTGACAAAATTAATAATTGACCTTCCAGTCATACGAACATACTTGCAACAGCTACCGCTAGGATACTCATATGATATAAAGTCATACTCAAACAAACCTAAAATTGATATGCTTTTTCGCTTCTATTCTCCAAACCAGATTTCAATCTCACGTTTAGCTGCTTCTACGGAATCTGAACCGTGAACCATGTTGCGCATGTCGCCATTTTCATCTGGACCTTGAGCAAAGTCAGCACGAATAGAACCTAGTTCTGCTTCAGCTGGGTTAGTCACCCCCATTGTTTTACGCCAAGTCTTTACCGCATCAGAACCAGTGAAAGTTCCAACGATGATTGGTCCTTCTAGCATATAAGTCTCGATTTGATGGTAAAAAGGTTTCTCAAGCAAATCTTCATAGTGCTTCGCTAAAATTTCCTTGCTGGCTTGTAGCATCTTGATACGGGTTAGCTTAAAACCACGACGCTCAATGCGACGTAAGACCTCACCAGCCAAACCACGCTCAACGCCATCGGGCTTGATGATAAATAATGTCTCTTGCATAAGACACCTCCATAGTTTTTATTTTATTATATCAGAAAAGGTTTTCAAAACAAACTATCACCTATGACTCATTAAAAACTTTCAAGATAAAAGAAAGAACACCGTTATGATACGTAGCTGCTAAAAGTTTCTTGCTTACAGATACGGGGATACCAAAGCCTGTCTTCTGTAAAAAGTTTACTCTAAGTTTGCACCCTAATCTATCAAACTAACAGCACTTGTACAATCGAACCTTTCTTTTCAACTATTATCACTAAACACAAAAAGATAAGCTCTTGCTACTACTCAAGGGCTTATCTCGGAGATTTTACCGTAGTCGTAGACCTTCAGGTCGTACGAATACATATGCAACGGCTACTGTCAGATTGAACGGCAAAGCCGTGAAAAGATGACTAGTAGCCACTGCCATGAAAAAAGATACGTTCACTGTTTGAACTTTAATTCACTACAGTGACGAATACCGAAGCTTGCCTTCGGTGAAAGTTTTTAGGATGATTATAGTATACGAAGTTTCTCTTAAATAAACCTTAAAAGACAGCTACCAATCCCAACCTCACTGACAATAAATCTCAATAGCTTGTGTTATAAACTCTGCTGTTCTCTGACCACCTGCACTGTCAATGTTCTCGGTGAAGCGCTCATCAGCGACATACATTTTCTCCAAGCCTACCAAAATCTCCTTGGTACCGGGGTAGAAGTTATCGGTGATGAAGTCTTGCAAGACCTTGACTTGTTCCTGAACCTTGTTGTCTGACGCTGGCCGGTCCTTCATTTTTCCGAAGACCACCAGAATTTGGTTCATTTTCTCTTGTTTTTTTGAAAAATCGCTAGCGCTGTGTTTGCTTTCAAATGCTTGATAGGCTGATGTCTGTCCCCAACGTGCCTTGGCTTCCTCTTGAAATGCATCTAGTTCTGCTTGATCATATGCTGTAAAATCAGTCATTTTTAGTCCTCCTTGCATGTCTTTAGCCTGACTAATGACTGCTTCCAAGTGTTGTTTTTTCAGTTCTAACCAAGTGATTTGGTCAGTTAGGGCTTGGTTGCGGTCAATAGTTTGGGCTGTCCATGATTTCTTTTATAGTCGTTTAGTTTTTGGAGAGGAAACTCCAGTTCTCGAAAGAGGAGAATCTCCTGCAATCTAACTGGACTGTCGTCATCATAGTAGCGATAGCCATTTTCCCCTACAAAAGCAGGTGACAATAGGCCAATCTCATCATAATAGTGGAGCGTGCGCACGCTGATACCAGCAATGGCGCTCATGTCTTTAACTGTCTTCATGGTTACCTCTCTACTAGGAGTATAAGCTATGACGTGGCGGAAGGGTCAAGGGTTTGCTACATTTTTATCGGCACTCGTCCCCAAGTCTGCTCTGCTACTCCTTCCCCCCCCAGCTGATAAACAGCGTCAGCTTGCTGAGTAACTGTATCCCACGGCTCCGCCCCAATTCGTGCGACGATATCCACTGACTTTTTCACAGTTTTGAGGTGTTCTCTGCCTTTCTGTGTAAAACCAAGGATATGAACCGCCTCTGGCAGTGATTTTTCCACAGCGTTTACTAGAATGTAAGTCAAAATCCGTCGCACGCGCGCTTTAGTGTAGCGTTTTGTAGCGACTTTATCCACCAGTTCTTCCACTGTTTCCACATGGCGGATGTTGCTTGTGATACGATTGGCGACTTCGTCGTTGACTTGGTAAATCTGCGTCAAGTCTGGGTTTGTGAGAATTTGGTATTTGAGCAACTGGAAGTAGTTCTCCCATGACACCTGTGGACTTCCTAAGAGCAGCTCTGCATTGGGCATGAAGGCATTCACGAAATCCTTGTCAGCTTTGTGCTGGCGGATACTGGTTGCTGAGGCGTAGGCAACATCTTTTTCTTTGGAATGATAGCCTGCGCCCTGACGCTCTATGGGGGTTAAGCGGATGCCCTTTTGGCTTGCTGCCTTGGTGTAGGCAAGCCCCAAAATATGATTAGGGGTGTCGCCTGTGAACTGGATGCCTGCAAAATGCTCCCACATGGCCTGGGTCTTCTGTGGATAAGAGCGGTGAGTTGGCTGGTTCTCTAGAAAAGTCGCCATTTCTTGAGCCTTTTCTATATAGATGTCCCCAATGAGGTTGTAATCAAGGACGGACTCGGTGCCGAAGGTCAGGTTATCCACACCTAGCTTAGCCAAAATATCTATGGCGCCCTCAGCAAAATAGTCCGCCGACTGGACGGCGACCAGAAAAGGAAGCTCAACCACCAAATCAGCCCCATTTTCCAGCGCCATCTGAGCGCGGATCCACTTGTCAACGATGGCAGGTTCCCCCCGCTGCATAAAATTGCCTGACATGGCAACGATTTTCACGCCCTTTGCCTGGTCTAGGAGGTACTTGTGCCCGTTGTGGAAGGGATTGAATTCGGCGATAATTCCTGTGACTGTCATTTGAAACTCCTTTTTATTTCTTTTATTATAACATGTCAATTCAAACAAAAAATGCTTCCCGTTTAAAAAGGGAAACATTTTAGTAAACCTCCAACATCGGTTGGAAGATTGTTTTCGTTCTTCTCTATCTGAAAATGAAAACGGTAGGCTCTTAACTGTCTTGGTTGTGATTGGTCAGGGGGTGACTGGCTCATTAGGTTAAGTTGGGCTAGGCGTCTTTGTCTGAGCTATCTAGCTTTTGCTGTCAAGATTATCAGACTTGACTGTCTTTTGCTTGCTAGTAGTTTTTCGGTAACGGCTACGGATAGTATTTAGCTGGTCTCGTAGGTCGGCATACTTGGATTTATCAGGATAGGCGTAAGCATTGATAGCTGTGAAATCAGTCAGAAAATCATAGACTTCAATCATGTCAGCTCGCAAGGCTCTGCTATTTGACCTAACCGTACCCTTTTGCTCCTGCAAGCGAGACTTATAAAGGGCTTCAAACTTAGCTTGGGTCAGTCTGAGCTGTTCAAGGTGAGGCGTCAAATTAAGGGCCTCAAGTGCCGGCTGGTAGGTTTCCTTATCCAGCTGGGCTAAGAGGTGGTTGATGTTTTCCGTCTCTTTCTCATAAGCGGCAACAGTAACGTTTTTGTAGTTTTTAAAGAGGTCAGCTAAGAGCTTGTAGGCCTTAGCCATACTCTCCTGCTGGACGCAAGAGAAGGCAGCCACCAGACTCGTCAAAGTCGTCAGCGCATCATCTCTGTTCTTATCCGCTTTTTCCAAGTCTTTAGCAAACTGGCTGCTACGAGACTTGTGCAAACCTGCTTGAAAGTCGGCAAGGAGAGTTTTAAGAGTTTCATTTTTGGACGCATAGAGAGACTCTCTTTCCTTTGTCGCAAAGGTGGCAATGGCAGAGCTGCTCTCAATCATCAGTTGGGCAAGACTCGCATTATCAAGTTTCGTCAAATGTAATGGTGCAATTTGGTAATCGTGCATTGTCATCTACTTTCTATCTTTAGTCGGGTTTCCATCAAGTGGAAAATGAAAATGAGACCTGTCAACAACAAGCCCCAAAACCAATCAAGAAGCAGGAAAGTTAAGAACCTATCGTTTTAATTTTCAGAGAGAAGGGAAGAGGGCTGGTGGCATAAGAAGATGAATTAGTTCGGTAGCCGAGGAAAGAAGCGACGTGCGGAAATGGGGTGCCTAGCTCTTAAGGAGAGTGGCGGCGCTCGGAAATGAGATGCCTAGCTCTTGGGGTAGTTGGCGGTGCGCAGAAATATGTTGCCTAGCGCTCAGGGAAGTTGACGGCGCGCGGAAATATGTTCCCTAGCCACTCAGGAAGAGTAAGGGCGCGCGGAAATTTACTCCACAGCAGTTAGGAAAGATCAAATTCGGTTGGAAATTAGTTTTCTATACTTCAAGGAAACCCATTATCTAGCAGTTAATATTTTCTTTAGTAGTTTTCTTAGATAAAAAAACATTTTTAGAACTCATTACGAATAATAAATTGTAGACCTGTTACGACGTGACGTAGTTCTACGAAGCAAAGCGAGTTAGAAATACGCATGCTACAGATACTTAAAATGGCAAGATGGCAATCTTAGCCATTTTTTAGTATCCACTACGTGGTTCCGAAGTTTCTGTATGGCTTTCAAAGTCTGGGGGACTTTGAAAGGTGGGAAATAGGGAGAGCTTCGCTCTCCTCCTTCGTTTGCTTATGGAAATAAGTATTAAATCTAACAGAAAGGCTAGGCATTTACGCCAACTTCTATGGAAGATTGGCTATGCCTCGCACCAGTCTCAGTTGGCGAAAAATATCGTTTCGCCAACTGTGCCATCGGAGGAGCATTTTGTTAGCTGATGTCGTAATGGTTATCATAGCTTTCGCCAGTTTATTACTAGACTTGCTTAGCTTAATAATCGTTATCATCTTAGCAATCGTGGACAAAAAATAACCGTCAGCAAACTTTAATACAGTTCTGACGGTTATTTTTTAACCAACTAACTATGAATCACTGTTAAGCAGTTCTACAGAAGGTGTTGAGTTGGCGCTCAACACCTTTTTAATTAGTCTATCAAATTCCTGTCTATCTGTCAAAATAGACTTTTTACTGTCAACAACTAAAGCAGACTTATTTCTGCGCCACAAAGAACCAACGCGCAGACGTTTCAGTTGGCTCTTTGTCTTCAAAATCTGCATAGAGTTTGAAAGACTTAAACCCCGCTTGCTCTAAGAGAATATCATAAGTTAAGACCTCGTAAGTGCGTTCTTCATGAATTTCATCATGGCGCGTAAAGCTGCCATCCGCCTCTTGCACAAAAAAGGTCAGCTCATGCACGATAGAATGCGGAACCTCATCTTCATAAGTATCCCAAAGCATGGCAAACTCTTCAGCATTTTCATGGTAAGAATAGCCAGGGAAGACCTGGTCAGTCTGGTAGGTTGAGTGAACGTCAAAGATGAAGACGCCGTCGTCATTGAGGGCGTCATAGACCTGCTTGAAGACGTCGCCAACCTCAACCTCGTCCTGCATATAGCAGATTGAGTCCGAGTAGCAGGTCACAAAGTCGTACTTGCCAGCCTGCGACAAGTCCAACATATTGCCTTGGAGGAAGTCAATTTTCTTCTTGGCAGAAGCTGCGCGTTTCTCAGCAATCCTGAGCATATCAGCGCTCAAGTCAAGTCCAGTCACCTCAAAGCCAGCTTGCGCAAAGCGAATGGACTGAATCCCAGTCCCGCAAGCCAGCTCCAAAAGTTTCTTTTTATCCTTTGACTTTGGCAAATGTCGGAGCGAAAAGTCCGTCCACTTGTCATACAAAGAATCGTCCATCACCGCATCATAAACCGATGCGAAAGTTTCATAAGTTGCCATGGTTATACTCCAATTTTTTCTAATGCGTTCAGAAGGTCCTGCTTCATTAAAGCCAAGTCATTTGCTGTCGGTTTCTTATCCTCATCATACATAAGTTCCATAGGATACCACCAGACTGGTCCTTTTCCCTCATGACCATATTCTCCTAAGTCACCTGATCGTCTCGGAAATAGATGCCAATGAACATGCGCATCCCCATTTCCAAGCAACTCACAATTCATCTTATCCGCACCAAAAGCAACTTTAACAGCCTCAGCAACATCTGCCATATCAGATAAAAATAGATTACGCTCTTCTCTATCAAGTTGGTCTAGCTCGGTAATATGATTTTTCCCTAAGAAAAGTGTGTAGCCCCTAAAATGTTGGTGGTCTCCTAAGACAACATAACCTGTCCGTAACTCTTTGACAAAATAAGGATTTTGATTTTTTGCTATCATCTCAATCCGAGAACAAATTAAACACATAAAACTCCCCTTCTTTCACGAAAACCTTGTCATTTGACAAGGTTCTTTTTGCTCTATTTCAAAAAATCCTCAACATCAAGCATTGGTGCTTCATGCCAAAGTTTTTCAAGGTTGTAGTGCTCGCGCTCGTCTTCTGAGAAGATGTGAACGATGATGCTGTTTAGGTCAAGGAGAACCCAACCCGCTCTGCTGTCGCCCTCTGGTTGGGCAACGTAAGCGTCAGCTTCCTTGACTTTCTCACGAATATTCTCCGCAAGAGCATCAAGCTGACGACTATTTGACGCGCTCATAATCACAAAGTAATCTGCAAGGCTAGTCACCGGTTGCAAATCCAAAATTACCATATCCTCAGCACGCTTCTCATCAGCGGCCTTAACAACCAATTGCAAAAGTTCTTTTTCAGTCATATTAATCCTCATGTAAGCAATGCACGTAGGCATTGTAAGTTTCTATTGTTTTAGGGTAAATGGGCTGCGCTTTGCTAGCTAGAAAAGCCACTGTGTGGGCAGTTTCGTAAGCCACAGCCTTATCGAGACTAGCTTGCGCTATCACACGCGCCTCATCAACCCCAGGGAAGTTTCGGTTATGTTCAATGTAATCCGCCACATAAACAATCTTTTCAAGAGTGGTCATGTCAACAGCTCCAATGGTATGGCGCTCAATAGATCTTAAGATTTCAGGATCTGAAATCCCCAAGTCCTCTTGAATCTTGTAAATGCCAACCACACCATGCCAGATATTATTGTTCCAGTTTTTCAGGTCTGGGTCTAAGTCATACTTGTCAATGAGAGCCAGAAAATCAGCGTCAGCCACTTCTTTAGCGTAATCATGCAGCAGACCTGCAAGTCCTGCCTTTTCCACATCATAGTTGTGAAGCTCAGCCAATTCCTGTGCAGCCCTTTCCACACCTAGGACATGGCGGAAACGCTTGTCAGACATGACGCTCTGCACTTTTTCCAAAAGCACCTCACGGCTCATGCCAGTGTAAGATTCATAGGTCATTTGTAGAGTCCTTCTTCCTTGATGTAGTCTAGCACCGTTTTAGGGAGGAGATAGTTGGGGTCGCGACCATCTTTGATAAAGCTGCGCACCATGCTAGACGAGATATCCATGAGAGGAACGTCCACCCAGATGACAGGGTAAGAGGTGCCCGCCTTGTACTTGGGACGTTGAACACCCACAAACTGCACCATCTGAATGAGCTCGTCAATGCGGTGCCATTTAGGAAGATAGTCCACCATGTCAGCGCCAATGATGAAATAATAATCTACATCAGGATTCCTCTCCGTCAAAAGCTTCATGGTATCGTAGGTGTAGCTGATACCCTTGCGATCAAGCTCAATGGTTTCAATGCCAAGCCCAGCAACATCGTCAATAGCAAGCTCCAACATCTTGAGGCGGTGCTTTTCATCGATGGTTTCTTTTTTATCCACATGTGGCGGTGTAAACTCAGGCATGAGCAAGACCTCATCAAGGGATAATTGCTGGCGCACTTGGTCAGCTACAACCAAGTGAGCATTGTGAACAGGGTTAAAGTTTCCTCCCAAAATACCGACTTGCTTGCGGTTGCGGTCACGTTTTTTCTCTTCTAATTCAACTTTTGTAAATGGTGTAAGCAGTTCGAGTGCCATAGGTCCTCCATGAACAAATTATTCTTATTTTGTATTTCCTTTTCTTAGGTGGTGGCGGACGCAAGCGACCTCCTTCGAAGTCTCCAAAGTTCCGTTCATAGTAACAACTTCGTTGTTACTATGAAATTTACCACAGCGAAAAGAAAGTTGTTTGGGCTCACTGCGTTCGCGATGGCTGGCGCTGTGTGCTTGTTTTAGCTACTCTCGCTATTAGTTTGTTTTGATAGCTTTGACTTTTACTGAGAGTTTGCGGTTTTCTTTGCGGTTTGACTCCTTGTAGAGAATTAGGATGCGGCCGATTTTTAGGACGGTGTCACAGCCGATTTCGTCTTCTAGGATTTCAGCGACTTCGTGGATATCTTCGTCTGTGTTTTGAAGCAAAGTAACTTTGATCAATTCACGGGCATCAAGAGCGTTACGGACGCTGGTTTTAATTTGGTCGTTAAGACCATTTTTTCCGATTTGTATGATGGGTTTCATTGTGTGTGCCTCTGATTTTAAGAAGGCACGTTGTTTTGATGTTAACATAAATTTCCTTTTTCTGTTTTGTCATACTCCTCTTAGGTAGTGTGGACGCAAGCGACCTCATGCGGAGTTCCATTGCTAAACCTTGAACCTAAGTCTCAAGGTTTCCGTTGACCTTAATCAAAAATGCTTAAGGTCAATGCCACTACGGCGAAGAGTATTTGGTGTGTGCTCACTGCGTTCGCAATGGCAGAGCTGTTTATTAAATCAAGGCTTTGCGTAAAACCACTGCTACGCCTTCTGGTGCCCAGGCGGCAACGACCACTGGTTGGTCGGCGCTGGCTTTGACACGAATCCATCCTAGACCTGAATAGACGATGTCCATTTTGTCTTTGATGGTAAATTCGTGGCGGACTAGTTTAGGGAAGTCTTTGACTTCTTTATCAGTTGGCGGTGTTAATAGGCTTCCAACGTGCTTTTCATAAAAAGCACCAGCTCCCTCAAGCTTGGTACGGTGGAGGTTCAAGTTATTGTCAAAATAAGCTGTGAAGCCCTGCTTTTGTCCTGAAACAAAATCGAAGCGAGCCAGACCAGCTAAGAAAAGGGTTTGCTCTGGGTTGAGCTGGTAGGTTTTTGGCTTGATTTCCTTTTTAGGACTGATGTACTTGAGGTTCTTATCCGTCAAATAATGAGCCATCTGGTGGCGGTGGATAATCCCTGGCGTGTCAAAGATGTAAGAACCGTCGTCAAGCGGAATCTCAATCTTGTCAAGGGTTGTTCCTGGAAAACGCGAAGTCGTGATGACATCTCTGTTACCAGTAATTTCACGGATGATAGCGTTGATAAGGGTTGATTTTCCAACGTTGGTCACACCAACCACATAGACATCGCGACCCCTGCGCAATTTCTCGATGGTGTCAATCAATTCCTTGATGGCATGATGGTTTTGAGCGCTAGTCAAAATCACATCCACAGGACGAAGTCCCTCTTCGTGAGCGCGCTCGGTCAACCACTGAGTCACCTTACCGTCCTTGACAGACTTAGGCAAAATATCCTTCTTGTTCCCCACAAGAAGGACGTCATTTCCTGAAACAAAACGGCTAAGCCCTGGAATAACTGAACCGTTAAAGTCAAAAATATCCACAACGTTAACCACAAGAGCATCGCTGTCGCCCACTTCGTGAAGGAGTTTCAAGAACTCATCATCGGTGATGTGAACGTCTGTGATCTCATTATAGTGACGTAGTCTGAAACAGCGCTGACAGTATAATTCACCGGTTTCTAGCCCCTTTTCAAGAGCAGACTGGGGCGTGTAACCCGCTACTTCCTTGTTTTCTGTTTGAATTTTGGCACCACAGCCAATACAAAATAATTCTTCCATTAAATTCCTTTTTGATACTTGATTTTTCCGTATTTTTCTTCGATTTTTTTCCAAACGCGACGTTCACGCCAGCGATTAATTTTCGTATTCCAAGCATCCGATTTGACCAGTGGTTTAACGAGCACCGACTTAATGTCAGCGCGATGAGCTGCACGAATATCAGTCATGAGCTGGTCACCGACCATAATGACTTCATCGCGGTCAAAGCCGTAGCGCTCAATAGCCATGTTGATGCCTCGTGTAAAAGGCTTCATGGCGCGACTGACAAAGTCCACACCAAAGAGATCTACCGCACGTTCCACACGCGAATGCTTGTTGTTAGACACCACCACAACCGAAATATCAGCCGTCGTCATGGCATCCAACCAAGCCCGCACCTCAGGCGTTCCATCAGGATTATTCCAGGCGATAAGCGTATTATCCAAATCCACCAAAACCGCACGAATCCCGTGACGCAACAAATCTTCCGCTTTTAAATCATAAACTGCCTCAACCACGAAGGTCGGCCTATAATCATCTATACTCAATGTTATCTCCAAAAATATATTTTACTATTTATTTTACCATATTTTCTAGAAAATAGCAGAGCTTGGGACAGTAGTTCTTTTTTAGTTTCAAGTGTACACTGGCTCTACAAGCAATAGTCAATCCAAATCTCCGCGATTTAAAGCAAATACCGAACGTTATTATATAAATCTTGACGATTTAAGAAGAATTTCTGAAAATTAAGACTAAATCCTGGTGCTTGAGTAAGAATTTCTGAAAAGACAAGTCTAATTTCCAAGATTCAGAAGGAATTCTTAAAAATTCTAACTAAATCTTCGCACTTAGGAGCAATTTTGTAGCAAAAAAAGTCAGACTCTTTCGAATCTGACTTGGGTTAGTTCTTGCTCATTTTGCTAGTGGCAACCAGGTCTTTCAAACTGATTAAGAGCACCGCCATGAGGATGCAAAGCATCCCCAAAAAATCGCTGAGATAGAAGTGAGCGCCCATGATGAGGACGGTGAGGATGACGGAAGCGACGGGCTCGATGGAGGCGAGAAGACTTCCCTTGACCGCTCCAATCATGGTAACTCCCATAAGGAAAATGGTGTAGGCAAAGACGGTACCGACACCAATAATCCCGAAGTAGGCTAGGAGAATCTTGGCATCTAGGGATGTGCTTAGGGTCCAGGCGCGCGTCACGAGGGAGAAGGTGACCCCACCAATAAGCATGGCACTGCCAATAGTCATCAAGCTCCCCCACTCGCGAATCACCTTGACTGGAATCAGGATGTAGGCCGCATAGGTGACCGCAGAACCCAGTCCCCAGAAGAGACCAAGTGGCGTGATAGCCAAGCTACCAATCTTCCCATGAGTCGACATAATGAAAGTCCCAGCAATAGCTAGAATAATCGCACCAACTTCGACTGTTGTCGGCAAGGTGCGATTTTTCAAACAGACTAGCGCCAAGATGAGAACGGGGGTCATGTATTGGAGCACCGTTGCTGTACCAGCATTGGTGTGGTTGATGGCTTGCAAGTAAGCGTATTGATTCATCACCAAACCGAAAATACTGAACATAATCGTTGGAAGGACAAATGATTTACTTCTGACAGCTTTTTTAAGTTCCTTTGGTTGCTGAAAAGCCACAATGGCTATCAAAATAATTCCTGAAATAAGCAGGCGTAAAGAGGTCAGTAGATTGACCGACACGCCATGGCTCATCAGATATTGTCCACTGACCCCTGAAATGCCCCAGGCTGACCCTGCAATTAGGACCACAAGACTTCCTTTAAGTTCTTTTGACATAAACTCTCCTTGATGATTTAGTGGCTCTATTATAACAAAAATCACTAGTCAGTGACTAGCGACTTCTAATTATTTTTGCTGTAAGTTCCCGTGCTGTAATCGATGGTGAAGCCATTGGCAACATTGAAAACTTCCACTTGTTCGTCGATAACGCCGTCTGACGACTTCATGGACACCATGACTGAGCGAGGAACTAGCTCCTTGCCGTAATAGATGGTTTTTGCTTCATAGTAGAGAATTCCATTTTGATTGGCTTCCAGCCATTTCTGAGCCTTTTTCTCCGTGTAGCGCATGCCTCCATTTTGGTCCACGCCTCCGACATTTTGCGTTCTGGTTCCAGTGATGAGGTTTTGGCGAATGGCTGCGCCTCCCAAGCTATCCGCTACTAGGTGGCTGCGATTCCAGAAGTAACCATGATAAGCTCTGCCATTGACCCAAGAAATGGTTACCTTGTCGTTGTGCCCCCAACCAGCGGGGTTTGCATCCTTAGCAAAAGTCTGGCGAGTGCCGTAAGAATCAAAGACGTTGACATAAGTCAGCGTCGCACGAACAGTCTGCGTCCGTCCCAGCTCATCCAAGCCTGTGTAGTCAATCTTACCGATAGTTGAAGCTGTTTTGGGCGTTGAGGCATTATCATCGAAGTCACGGTAAACCGTCTCTGTCAGCGGAAACTGCGTCTCGTCCATGTCACTCTTGCCGATAACTCGGTAGTAGTTGGGATATTTCTCAAGCGTCCAGTTACCAGTGTCATTTGGGAGCGAGGTCACCGGTGCATCTACAGATTGCCAAGTGTCTATTTCACCGATGCCCTTGATGACCTGTCTGCTAGAATGTTCGCTCTCTGCAAGCCTTATTTTTGATTGTAGCTGGCTGACCATTTTTTGATATGAACTTGGAAATTGGTCCAGCGGAGCATAGGCTAGGAAAAAGTAACTAGCAATAAGCACCAAAACCACAGAGAGTACTAAAATAGCACGCAAGGGCTTATCTAAATTTCCCCACCAAACTCTACTGACAGGCTTAGACCGCTTAATGGATTTTTTCGTTTTCGGACTTGTCTTTTTCTTCGACACAGCATCTCCCCTCCCAATGATATGACTACTTATATTTTACTATAGAGAAAAGAGATTGTGGACTTTTCGGCTTAAGAAAATGGCTTGTTGGCAGACAAACTAGGCTAATTCAAAATCTAGTCAGCCTTCTTAACCACCTTAGCTAAGATGACCAGCTGACAGATACCTAGAACGAAAAGCAAGATGAAAGCGTGTTGTGAGCCTTGGGCTGTTGCCTTGGTATATGCCATTAAAGTATTTGTTTGGCTCATGGCTACAATCAAGGAAGCGACTGTTGTTCCCATAGCGCCAGCAAATTGTTGCAAGGTGTTAAAAATAGCGTTGGCATCTGCTTGTTCGACTTTTGAGACTGACTGTTGGCCGCTTGTCATGATATTTCCAAAAGACATACCGACCCCTAGCATAAAGACGATGTAAAGTGAAGCTAGGAGGGCATTTGACAAGTGCATCCCAAAGATACTGAAAAGCAGGTGAGCAAGGAGAACCAAGCTCGCCCCCGTTAAAATTGGTTTACGTGCGCCCAATTTATCCAAAATTGTTCCGCTAAATGGGGCAAAGCAGGCACCGATTACCGCACCAGGCAAGACCAAGAGCCCTGCAACTGTTGACGTTGAGCCATTGACCAGCTGAATGTAGTTTGGTAACAGGTAAGACATGGCTAGCGCTCCTAATTGGAAGAGGAAGAAGGCAATCGCATGTCCTGAAAAGGCACGATTTGCCAAGACAGATAAATTAATAATCGGATTGTCAATCGAGCGACTTCTAAGAACAAGTAAACTTAAGCCAAGACAACCAATCATCAACCAGCCAATAACTGAAAAGCTAAAGAATGCATGCTCAGCCAAGTGATTGATTCCCAAAATCAAACCGACAAAAGTAATAATAATAGCCAGCACACTTAACATATCCAAGGATGACCTAGACACAGCGCTCTTTTGTTCGATTGTCGCTAGACCAATCCCTAAAGAGAGGATGAGAATTGGCAAGAGCAACCAAAAGATGTACCGCCAACCAAGACTGGATGCGACGAAGCCTCCAAAGGTAGGACCAATAGCTGGCGCAACAGCGGTAATTAGGGTCCCCACCCCCATCATGATACCGATTTTTGACTTAGGTACTTGCTCAAGAATAATATTAAACATCAGAGGAAGAGCAATGCCGACACCGATTCCTTGAATGACCCTACCCAGCAATAAAATACTAAAATTTGGTGTCACTGTATCAATAACAAGACCAATCATAAACAAAAAGTTTGCCATTAGAAAGGCTGATTTTGTCTTAAAAGAGCGTTTGATATAAGCAGATAAGGGAACCACCATGGCTACGACCAAAAGGTAAATAGTTGTCATCCACTGAACAGTGGCTGTATTGACATGGAAAGTCTTCATCAAAGTCGGGAAAGTGATATTCATGGCTGTCTCCACAATAACCCCAGAAAATGATAGTAACCCAGTCGCTAATATAGCTCCTAATAATTTTTTTGAGATTTTCTGTCCATTCATTAGTCCTCGTCCTCCTTGTAAATGTAATAATCTAAGATTGCTTTAAACGTGTTCAGCTCATCAACTGAAAAACGACGATGCAAGTCTTCATTTTCTTTTTCAAGATAATCTTGACTAATCTGTGCCAGACTCTTAGCCTTATCCGTCAAAATGACCGACTTTTGCCGAGCATCTTTTTTAGAAACCGTTCTGCTAATAAGCCCCTTGGTCTCCATCCTTTGTAGTAAAACAGTCGTAGTTGACCGCTGAATATTGAATTCTCGTTCAATATCTCTTTGAAAATAGTCCTCTTTTTCTTGCCTACTTAAAAAATCAATGACAGACATCTGTGTACCAGTTAAGTTATTCTTCTTAGCAAAATAATCAAACCGCCGCCCCATTTGATTACTAGCTTGCTTTAATAAGCGACCATAACTATCAGTCATAAGCCCTCCTTTTTGTTAGCTTACTAACGTAATTATAGCAGTAAAAATCTGAATGTCAAGTACAAAAAAAGAAGTTAGGATACCCCAACTTCTAAAAGAGATTAGTCTTCTTTCAACTTAGCCAACTCTTGTGCCAACAATTTAAGGGCAACTTGCGGGTTAGCTTGACCTTTAGTAGCTTTCATGAGGAAACCAGTGAAGGCCTTGTCAGCATTACGTTTACCTGACTTGAAGTCGGCAACAGCTGCTTCATTGTCCGCAAAAACTTGGTGGATAATTGGAATCAAGATTTCAGGGTCTGAAATCTGAACCAAACCAGCTTTCTTAACGTATTCTTCGGCCGAACCACCATTTTTAGCCAAGTGAACAAAGACTTTCTTGGCAATTTTAGATGAAATAGTACCATCTTCAATCAAACCAATCATTTCAACCAAGTTTTCTGGTGTCAAGCCAATTTGCTCGATAGTCTTAGATTCACTGTTGAGGAATTGAGCCACTTCACCTTGCAACCAGTTTGAGACTTGTTTAGCATCACCACCAAGAGCGACAGCTTTTTCAAAGAAATCAGAGGTTGCTTTTGTTGCTGTCAACTGGCTAGCATCGTAATCAGACAAGCCAAATTGTGACACGTATTTAGCACGGCGCTCTTTTGGAAACTCAGGAAGGGTTGCACGCATTTCGTCAATCCATTCATCAGACACTTCAAAGAGTGGTAGGTCTGGTTCTGGGAAGTAACGGTAGTCAGCAGCACCTTCTTTGACACGCATAAGAATTGTACCTTTGTTAGCCTCATCGTAACGACGTGTTTCTTGACGGATTTGACCACCAGCGCGCAAGATTTTCGCTTGACGTTCTTGTTCAAATTCAAGACCTTTACGCACATTGCTAAATGAGTTCAAGTTTTTCAACTCAGTCTTCACACCAAATTCTTCTTGACCGTAAGGGCGAAGCGAAATGTTGGCATCCACACGCATTGACCCTTCTTCCATCTTAACGTCAGAAATGCCTGTGTATTGGATGATTTCTTTAAGGGCAGTCAAGTAAGCATAAGCTTCTTCTGGTGAACGCATGTCAGCTTCAGACACGATTTCAATCAATGGCACACCTTGGCGGTTAAGGTCAACGTATGAATAACCATCTGTACCGTGGGTATTTTTACCAGCATCTTCTTCCAAGTGGGCACGTTCAATGCGGATTTTCTTAGTTGAACCGTCTTCTAATTCGACTTCAATCCAGCCGTTGTAACCGATTGGCTCATCAAATTGTGAGATTTGGTAGGCTTTTGGATTATCAGGGTAGAAATAGTTTTTACGGTCAAAGTGCATGTGCTGGTGAATGTCCATGTTCAAAGCTAGCGCAGCCTTGATACCAGCATCAATAACACCCTTGTTCATGACTGGAAGCACACCAGGGAATGACCAGTCAACCACGTTGGTGTTGGTATTTGGGTCTTCACTAAAGCGGGCTGGTGTTGGTGAGAAGATTTTAGAATTGGTATTCAATTCAACGTGGACTTCAAGTCCAATGACTGTTTCAAAGTTCATTAGTTCTCACCTCCGAAAATGATAGGTTGTTGTTTATGGTAATCAGTGCTTGCTTCAAAAGCAGCTGCTACTTGGTAGATTGTTTCTTCACTGTATTTTGGACCAATCAATTGCATCCCAACTGGGAGACCTTGGTCAAATCCTGCAGGAATTGAAATACCTGGTAGCCCTGCCAAATTGACAGGAATGGTCAAGATATCCGCAAGGTACATAGCAACTGGGTCATGGTTAAGACTGTCCAAGTCATAGGCAGCTGTCGGTGCAGTAGGTCCCAAAATCAAATCATAGTCCGCAAAGACTTTCTCGAAATCTTGGATGATAAGGGTACGCACTTGACCAGCTTTCTTGAAGTAGGCATCATAGTAACCTGAAGATAAGCTGAAAGTTCCAAGCATGATACGGCGTTTAACCTCGTCACCAAAACCTTCTGAACGTGTGTTGACATAGATGTCATCCAAGTTATTGTAGTTTTCTGTGCGGTAGCCGTAACGAATACCGTCAAAACGTTGCAAGTTTGATGACGCTTCCGATGAAGCGATGATGTAGTAAACCGCTACACCGTATTTTGAATGCGGAAGGCTAACTTCTTCAACGGTTGCACCCAATTTTTCCAATTGCTTAGCAGCATTAAGGATTGTTTCCTTAACAGCAGGTGCGATACCTTCACCGAGGTATTCTTTTGGAAGGGCAATCTTCATGCCTTTGATGTCTTGACCAATTTTAGACGTAAAGTCACCAACTGCACGGTCTGAAGAGGTTGAATCTTTGGCATCATGACCTGAAATAACGTTCAAGAGCTGGGCATTTTCTTTAACGGTTTGTGAGAATGGCCCAATTTGGTCAAGTGAGCTACCGAAGGCAATCAAACCAAAACGCGACACGCGTCCATAAGTCGGTTTCATCCCAACAACACCATTGAATGAAGCTGGCTGACGGATTGACCCTCCAGTATCTGAACCAAGTGACAAACGGACTTGTCCAGAAGCAACAGCAGTCGCTGAACCACCAGATGACCCACCAGGAACCTTAGTTTGGTCCCAAGCATTTTTGGTTTTCTTGAAATAAGATGTTTCAGTTGAACCACCCATGGCAAATTCGTCCATGTTGGTTTTACCGATGACAATCATATCTTTGCCGTAAAGTTGCTCAACAGCAGTCGCATTAAAGATTGGATCGTAATTGTAGAGCATTTTTGAAGCAGCTGTTGTCAAAATCCCTTTTGTTGATATATTATCTTTAACCGCCAAAGGAATTCCTGACATGATATTACCAGCGTCAATTCCTTTTTCGTCCAAGGCTTTAGCTTGAGCTAGCGCTACTTCATCTGCAACCGTAATGAAAGAACCAATAGCTTCTTCACGCGCATGTACATCATCCAAAGTGGCTTGTGTCAGTTCGGTCGCTGAAATTTCTTTCTTGACAAGAAGGTCGTGCAACTCGTCGATTGATTTGTTATTAAATGACATTAAGCATCTCCTCCATCTTCAAGAATTGCTGGTACTTTGATGTAATGATTTTCATGTTGAGGGACATTTTTAAAAAGTTCCTCACGGTCATCACCAGCCTGCGCCACATCTTCACGCATAACCGTTTTGCGATCTGCCATCGTAGTTGTGATTGGCACACCATCTGTATCAACTTCGTTCAAAAGCTCTACCATGTCCACAATCTTAGACAAAGTTGTTGCAAATTCAGCCGTTTCTTCATCTGAAAATGCCAACTTAGACAGATTGGCCACATGACGCACTTCTTCTTCAGAAATTTTCATGTTTAAGATACCTAGAACGCCAAGAAAGCGACTGTATTTTAGGAAGTCAAGGGAAAATCCTGATTTTTTACTGACTTATCTAAATACCGAGCTTTCCATTCGGGTTCAATTCCTTTCTCCTCTGTAAATTCTACATAGTCTTTCAAATTATACCACAATTTAGGCTTTTTTGGAAAATAGCAGAGCATAAAAAAGCATTGCCGGTTAAGAAGATCAACATCTTCTTTCTCCGACAACGCCCAATCTAATCCTGCAATAATTGATACAAGGCTCCATACAAATTAGAATCATTTTCAAACTGAGCCTTGACAATAGCAATTTCTGGAAAATTCAATTTCAAAATAGGACTTTCATCAATGAAGGCCTGTAACTGGTGCTTAATCTCTTCAATCAAGATTGGCTGAGAGCTGATGCCACCACCAATAGCATAAGTCGTCAAATCATAATAAGCCTGTAAATTCAAAATCAAGTAAGCAATAGACCCTCAAAAATAGGATAAACCCGTTGATCTTTCTTATTGATAAGCTCAAAAGCCTTGATGCCATCACTCAAGTCCTTTTCACCAACAGCTTCATTAACTTGACTAATCATCCGCACAGCTGAACCAAGATAGCCAACCGTTTTTACCATTCCAGGACGATCAGCATCTAGAATGGACATGCTCAGTTCACCAGCTTGAAAATGCGAACCTAGTCGCAGCTTGCCATCTAAAACGATACCGCCACCGACACCCGTTCCAAGCGTAATGACAGCACCATCTTTGACATTTTTCAAACTGCCCAACCATAATTCTGCTAGCGCAGCCGATTTGGCATCATTTTGCACAGCCACAGGAAGCTGATACTTATCGCCCAAAGCAGTCTTGAAATTAAGACCATCCAAATAAGTCAACGAACCGCCAAAATAAACCGTTCTAGACAGGGTGTCCACTTTTCCCGGAACACTAATAGCAACTGCCTCAATCTCCTGACGGTAAGTATCAACCAAACCATAAAGGCTCTCTAAAAATGCCTCCAAGGAATCCGGTGTTGGGATTTTACTAGATGACAACATGTCAGCATCTTTGGTCATGATGGCATATTTGATATTGGTACCACCAATGTCGATAACTAAAACTTTCTTACTCATAGCTTATCTCCCAGCTAGGATTGCCCTTAATATCACATTCCTTGACTTAAAATTCTATTTTTGTTGTTCTTAGTCTACAATCTTAGCCCCAAGCACATGCTCAAAATGATTAAGCGCCCATTGGTGATTTTCCTCGGTCAGACTAGCAACTGCTGATTTTGGAATTTCGATGTCGTAACCTAGATTGTAAGCATCGATAGCCGTGTGCAAAACACAAATATCTGTCAAAACGCCTGTCAATACAACCGTAGTCACATGGCGCTCGCGCAAGCGAATGTCCAAATCCGTTCCAGCAAAGGCTGAATAATGACGCTTATCCATCCAAAAAACACGGCTATCGTACTTGATAGCTTCGTACACATCAGCTAATTCGCCGTAAAGGTCGCGACCCGATGTTCCTTTGATATTGTGGGGTGGGAAAAGTTTGGTTTCTGGATGAAAGGTATCACCCTCATCATGGCCATCAATAGCAAAGAAGATGTAATCCCCATTATCATAAGCCTTTTGGGTCAGGCTAGCGATTGAATTCTCAATAGCTTGCGCTGGCTGGCCAGCTGTTAATTTCCCATCATCAGCAACAAAGTCATAAGTGTAATCAATTGAAATCAATGCTTTAGTCATCTTTACTCCTTTAGATGAAAAGAGGCTGGGCAAACACGCTCAGTCTCCTTTCAATTGTCAATCAATCTTAATTGTATTCTTTTAATTTGTCAAAGATACCTTCGTTGATAACTTTAAGGTATGTTCCCTTCATACCAAGCGAACGGCTTTCGATAATACCTGCTGATTCCAATTTACGGAGGGCATTAACGATAACAGAACGTGTGATACCGATACGGTCAGCAATGACAGATGCTGTCAAACGCCCTTCAAGACCATCAAGTTCTCCCAAGATAGCAGCGACAGCTTTCATTTCTGAATAAGAAAGGGTGTTGATTGCCATCGTTACAGCTGTTTGTTTACGGATATTTTCTTCAAGATTTTCTGTCTGAAGGTTAAGCAATTGAATACCAACTACTGTGCTAGCAATTTCAACCAGAATCAGGTCATCATCATCGAAATCGTGGTCATTACGCCAGATAATCAATGAGCCAAGACGCATACCGCCACCATAAATTGGAGCAATGGTTGTGATGCCATCCGCAAATTCTTCCTTGCTTTCAACTGGGAAAATAGTCAAATCACTATCGACAGACAAGTTGGCTTCGGTATCGTAAACACGACTAGCAGCCTTGACATAGTAGTCAGGAAATTGTTTTGATTCGAAGAATTCTTCTACACGGTCATTGTTTGTTTTGTATTTCATGGCATAACCAAGGAGGTTACCGCTACCGTTGATAATACAAGAATTACAGTCAATGATGTCAGCTAATTGTGCAGCCATTGTGTTGTAGGGAAGGACTGTTTCCAAGCTATCAACAGAACGTTGCAAAATAGACGTAATTTTTCTTGTTTTTTCTAGTAAACTTAACATTTTTCTTCCTTTACATAGTTTGCAATCTTGATTATAACAAATTTATGATATTACCGCAAATAATTATCAGAAAATTACTTTACTTTTTAGACAATTGTGTGCAATTTTCCAAAAACATTGCTTTCCAAATTAACAACGGTATTGACTCAAGAAGCGTGTTATTTTTTCTTGTAACTCGCTCAATTCATCGACACGTGGAAGATAGACAATTCGGAAATGGTCAGGCGTCTTCATATTAAAGCCACTACCATGCGTCAACAACACTTTTTCTTGCTTCAAGAAGTTCAAGACAAAGGCCTCGTCGTCATCAACTCGGTACATCTCAGTATCAATTTTAGGGAAGATGTAAAGGCCTGCATGAGGTTTGACCGCAGAAAGTCCTGGAATATCCTTAATGGCATTATAGATGAAATCCCTTTGTTCATAAATTCGGCCACCTGGCAATAAGAGCTTATCGATAGATTGTTGTCCGCCCAGTGAGGTTTGAATGACCTGCTGCGCCAGCACGTTGGAACAAAGTCGCATATTAGACAACATGTTCAGCCCTTCGATATAACCTTTGACATTAGTCTTAGGACCTGACAAGACCATCCAGCCAACACGGAAACCACAGATACGGTGTGATTTAGACAAACCTGAAAGGGTTACGGTGAAGATATCTGGTGCAATCGATGCAATCGGAATATGCTTTTTACCATCCATTACCAAGCGGTCGTAAACCTCATCAGAAAAGATAATCAAGTCATTTTGACGAGCAATCTCAACAATTTCATCTAAAATATCACGTGGGTAAACTGCACCCGTCGGATTATTGGGGTTAATCAGCACAATCGCTTTTGTGTTAGATGTAATTTTTGATTTAATATCTGCAATATCAGGATACCAGTCGGCAGCCTCATCACAGACATAATGCACCGCCGTACCGCCAGCTAGACTAATACAAGCTGTCCACAGAGGGTAATCAGGCATGGGAACCAAAACCTCATCACCATCATCTAAAAGCGCCTGCATGGACATGGAAATTCCTTCACTGACACCATTCACCACGTAAATATCATCCATGCTGACATGAATATCCTGCAATTGATAATACTGCATAATGGCCTTACGCGCTGAGAAAATCCCCTTAGAATCAGAATAACCTTCTGAATCACGGGCATTGATAATAAGGTCATGAATGACCTCGTCTGGCGCTTCAAAGCCAAAGGCTGCGGGGTTACCGGTATTCAATCGTAAAATCTTCTCGCCGTTGGCACGCATACGGTCCGCTTCTTCCAAGATTGGTCCACGAATATCATAGGCAACGTGCTCTAGTTTTGATGATTTATCAAATGTTTTCATACTTATAATTCATTCCTTTCGTTTCACTCAAGGCACAGCACCGAATGAAAAGGTGTTGTGCTTTTTGTTTTTGTCTATAATATAAGGAGAAGCCCTATCACTACTACAAATCACGGGGAGGTGAATAAGTGAGTGGTATAGCCACTACCTCGCATTCTTATAGGTGTAGCCCATTCCATCAAGCACAACTAACTGTGACTAAGAGCACGTAAACTTATACTTGGATAAACGACTCGTTTGTGAAAAGGAAGAACAGTCAAGGGATAGGGGCTTCTCAATTATTTAGTGAAGGGAGACCCCTCATGTTAATCTTGTTTACCCTAATTGTTGTGGGATTGATGTCCATAAAATCTTTGTCGTAGCGGTTATTGCCATCACCAACAAGCAAGGCATCACTGAGCACCATCGTAAACGCTTCTCAACCTTTACCAATGGTCTCATTCAGCTACGCGATTGGTTGGAGTATTATTCCTGCTTCGATGCCTGTATGGAATCAACTGGTAAGTACTGGATTTCTGTTTTCAATATCCTCGAAGAAGCCTGCTCTATCTGCTTGGCTCACCCAAAGTATGTCAAAGCGATTTGAGGAAAGAAGACCGACAAGAAAGATGCTCAATGGATGACCGACCTCTTTTGCTATCGCATGAAGTTAACACAACTTCAAGTCAGTGAGAAAAATCGCTATCAGAATTGTCTCACTTGGTCTAACCTTCAAATTGCAAGTGTCGTTTCCGATGTGTTCGGAAAAAGTGCTCAAGCTATTATCAAGAGCATCCTTACAGCCCTGAAGAGAAGCCAAATATTGAGCAGCTGGTTCACAAGAGAATGAAGAATAAAGTTCAAGACTTGGAAATCGCTATGGATGGCGATGTGACACCCGAACAAGCTGAGAAAATCAGAGTTATCACAAAGTTTCATTACAATGCTCTCGCTATTTGTAAAGAGGATTTAGAGCAGATATGACCGTCTTTGACTCAGCTGGTAAACTCTGTTCTTGGGCAGGTTTAGTCCCAACTAACAATGAAAGTGCTGGGAGGAAATATTCTACTCGTATTTCTAAAGGTGGTAGATACCTCAAACCCTTCCTTGTTCAAATTGCCAACGCTGTCGTCAAGTCTGACAAGCATTCAGAATTGAGAAATAAGTATCTTAAACTCAAGAAGCGCCGTGGACACCGAAAAGCTATCATCGCTATCTGTCGCAAATTACTGGTCTCTATCTACCAAGTCCTCTTAAAGCAAGAAAACTACAATCCTCTTCTACAAGGGCTAACCGAAATACGAAATCCTGACAAAACAATGTCTATTCAAGATGCTATTCGTTTTGCACAACAACACGGATTCAATGTCAATTAAGGTCAAAAATCAGGTCTCAAGACCTCTCTTTAGTGTGCTCAAAATCAGGGTAAACAATAAATCAATTAGTCCTTATTTTTTTCAAACTTTACCTCGTAAATTGATTATATACTAAATTTTTCAAAAATTAAAGATTTTCCTCACAATATTGCTAAATTAGGTTTTGATATCGCTTTTCCCATTGAAAAATTTCAGAAATTTTCTATAAATCGCTTTCATTTTTCAGGTTAAAAGAGTATAATAACCTTGTAGAAGGTTGGAGGTCACTTATCTTTCAAGATAAGCTATTGATTGGCAAAAATCAGCGACCTATGTGCCTTAAAGTTAGTCAAGGAGGGCAATTTTATGTCACAAAAATATGAACGTATCTTAGTAGCCATTGACGGTTCTTACGAATCAGAACTTGCATTTGAGAAAGGGGTCAATGTCGCCCTTCGTAATGGTGCAGAGTTGTTATTAACCCACGTTATTGATACACGCGCACTTCAAAGTGTAGCAACCTTTGATAGCTATATCTATGAAAAAATGGAGCAAGAAGCTAAGGATGTTTTAGCTGACTATGAAAAACAAGCTAGAGAGAAAGGGCTTACAAGCATCCGCCAAGTTATTGAATTTGGTAATCCAAAGACCTTGCTCGCACGTGACATTCCTGATAAAGAAAAAGTTGATTTGATTATGGTCGGTGCGACTGGTCTTAATACTTTCGAACGTCTCCTTATTGGTTCTTCATCAGAATACATTCTCCGTCACGCCAAGGTTGACTTGCTCATCGTTCGTGATACTGAAAAAACATTTTAGTCTGTTAATAAAAAGAGGTTGAGTTACTTAAAGCTCAGCCTTTTTCTTATTGTCTTTTTAATGATTTTTGAATCTGACGATCCAGTTCCCGTTTGATGGCTGGTTCAGGTGCGAAGCGCTCTTCCCAGTCATCTGGCTTCAAAATTTTATGTGTCACAGGGTCAAAATGCGCCTTACCATCTGGAAAGACTTTCCCCATATTGGCTTCATGAACCGTATCAAAGAAAGGTTTAGGATCCACCCCCATAAGAACAAAGGAACCGTAAGTTAAGTAAAGCAGGTCTGTCAAAGCATCCACTTCACCAACCAAGGGTGTCTCAGGATGTTTTTTCGAGGTAACTTTATGAGCAGCCTTATCAACAGCCCTATGCAAGGCCTCGACCGACTCTTGAAAAACAGCCTGGTTGCCCTGACTGGCAGCATAGAGAAATTCAACGATTTCTTCAACTTTGAAGTCCGAACGATGCCCTGCTTCTAGGCTATCGTACAATCTCGGAGTGTCAATGGTACCGCCATCCATGACATGGTGGAAGTCCTTGACCTTATTGAAATTATCATCACTGCTCTTAAAGGATTTATCAGTCTCTACATGAATCAGACCGTAGTGGGATAGGGCTTTAGAAATCCCGTCATTATTGTTACTGGCGGTTGTGTAGTGGGCTCTTTCTTTAACGGTAGCAGAGCCATTGCCCATAGCAACTCCAACACCAACACCTGACAGCATCTCGATGTCATTGTCTGAATCACCAAAAGCCATCACCTCCGATAATTCAAAACCAAATAGATCTCCTAAACGCTCAATACCCTTGATTTTAGATTGTCCTTTAGAAACCAAATCTGCTGAATAAGGACTTGAGCGCGTCACATGAATCTGAGGGAATTTTTCCTGAATCCGAGCTGTCTCTCCCTCAGTTGCCACCAAGACAATCTGATAAATGGGCTGGCGCATAATGGTCACAAGACTGTCCATATTTTGTGGTTTAAAGCGACGAATCAGATGCTTGAAGGATCGCTCAACAACCTTAGCCCATTTTCGAGGAACAACTGACGAGACCACTTGACCAAAACGGCTAGTTCCAAGACCGATAATCCCTGAACCAACTAAACCTGAAGAGGTTCCCAGAGAAATCTCACGCCGCTTACTGCTAGCATAGCGAATGACACGATAAATGGTCGCTTTGGGTAATTGTTTATTGTACAGAATTTGGTTCCGCGTAAAAATGTACTGCCCGTTGTAGGTCACTGCAAAATCAAGCCCTAAATTTTCCAAAAATGGTTCAACAAAACTAGGACCACGTCCTGTCGCCACACCAACAAAAACGCCCTGCTCCTTCAAGCTCTTAATTGCTTGAAGGGTGGATTTTTGCACACGTTTACGGTCATTTAATAAGGTGCCATCAATATCAAAAAAAACTGCTTTAATTGCCAAGTGCCACTTGCTCCCCCCTCTTTTATGTTAAAATAGATTATATCATAATTTTGGAAAGAAGTTTTGACTGAAATGAAAAAAATCCTTGTCCTCCATACCGGCGGAACAATTTCGATGTCAGCCGACAATGATGGCAATGTGACACCCAATGACGAAAATCCCATGAATCAGGTAGGAGTTGGATTAGACAATCTGGACCTAACCATCCTTGACTTTTTTAACCTCCCCAGCCCCCACATCACTCCTCGCCACATGCTTGAGATTTATCAGTATCTTAAGGAAAATGCTGCGCGTTACGACGGAGTCGTGATTACTCACGGGACTGACACTTTGGAAGAGACCGCTTATTTTTTAGATACCATGGTGCTGCCCCAGATGCCAATCGTCATTACCGGAGCCATGCGTTCAGCCAACGAATTAGGAAGTGATGGCGTTTATAATTACCTGTCCGCCTTGCGAGTTGCTAGTCATGATAAAGCAGCTGATAAAGGTGTTCTAGTCGTCATGAACGATGAAATCCATGCCGCAAAATACGTCACCAAAACGCACACTACCAACGTTTCAACCTTCCAAACACCGACTCACGGACCGCTGGGTATCATCATGAAGCACGACATTCTCTTTTTTAAGACAGCTGAACCGCGTGTCCGTTTTGATTTGGACCACATTTCAGGAACCGTTCCTATTGTCAAGGCCTACGCTGGTATGGGAGATAGTGGCATTATCAGCTTCATGTCTCCTGATAACATTGAAGGGCTAGTCGTTGAAGCCCTTGGTGCTGGAAATTTACCACCTAAGGCTGCTCAGGAAGTGGAAGATTTGATGACCGCAGGCGTACCAGTCGTTCTTGTGTCTCGCTGTTTTAACGGTATCGCAGAGCCTGTTTACGCCTACGAGGGTGGCGGCGTCAAGCTGCAAGAAGCTGGCGTCATGTTTGTCAAAGAACTCAATGCACCAAAAGCTCGCCTCAAATTGTTGATTGCCTTAAATGCTGGCTTGAGAGGAAATGAACTCAAAGAATATATTGAAGGATAACTTGTGGTTAGCAATGGCTCAACTGATTTTATTCAAACCATCCTTAAATCAAGTCAAAATAATACATCATCATTCAAAAACACCCCCACCTTGTCATAAAGCAAGATGGGAGTTTTTGTTAGGGAAGGCTATTGCCTGCACTGCGATAAATATCATACCACTCAGGACGCGTCAAATGGATGTGCTCAGCGGCAGCAATTCGTTTTAGACGTTTAGGATTCATGGAACCAACAATCGCCTGCATGTTAGCTGGATGACGAAGAATCCAAGCGATGACTATCGCCTCATCAGAAACACCATACTGACTAGCATATTTAGCAATGGTCTCATTTAATAGCTGATAGTCCGGATGCCCTACAAAGAGGCCCTTTCCGAGGTCAATTTGAAAAGGTGACCAAGCTTGGATGGTCATCTTATGAAGACGACTGTATTCAACTATACCATTATCACGGTCAATGGCTGCGCTATTTTTCATATTAACATTGAGCCCTGCGTCAAACATAGGTGTGTGGGCTGGCGACAGCTGCATCTGATTAACCGCCAAGGGCTCCTCCAAATAGGCTTGAAGGAGTTCAATCTGATAGCGATTCTGATTGCTGACTCCAAAATACTTGACTTTGCCAGAACCCTTAAGTTGAGTAAAAGCTTCTGCTACCTCTTCTGGCTCCACCAAAACATCTGGACGATGGAGGACCAGAAAGTCAAGGTAATCAGTCCCCAGACGCTCTAAAATGCCATCAACAGACTGCAAAATGTGTTCCTTAGAAAAATCAAAATAGCCCTGCTGAATCCCACATTTGGATTGTAAAATCATATCCTCACGCGCTAAACCAAGATTTTTGACGGCTTCGCCAAAACGTTTTTCAGACTCCCCGCCACCATAAATATCAGCATGGTCAAAGAAGGTCATACCTTGCGCCATCGCTGTTCCAATCACCTGCTCAGCTTGCGCAAGATCAATCGCAGCCATTCGCATACAACCCAGGGCAATACGTGAGCCCTGCACACCAGTTTGACCGATTTCTTGTAACATGATTTACCTCTTCTATTCCTATCAGAAAATACCTAGCTTTATTATAACAAGAATAGCATGAAAAGGTTTTCTAAAACATTAAAATCCCTCAGTTTTTCCGAGGGATTTTACTTATTTCTTGGTCAAATCTCATCATCTGGCACATATTCTAAAATATCCCCTGGCTGACAACCTAATTCTCGGCAAATGGCGTCTAGCGTTGAAAAGCGAATTGCCTTGGCCTTGCCAGTTTTTAAGATGGATAAGTTGGCACTAGTAATACCGATGCGTTCTGCTAACTCACCAGAACGCATTTTTTTCTTGGCCAGCTCCACATCTAAATTAACACGTATCATGCTGACCTCCTAAATGGTAAATTCATTTTCTTCTGCGATAGCGTTAGCTTTTTCCAAAACCTTAGAAATGGTCCAAACCAAGACAGCTGATAGCAGATAAGTCAAATCAAAAATAGAAATTTTCAGACTACCAAGCTCCGCACTAAGCGCTCCGTTACTAGTGATAACAGCCCCAATGACCAACATCAGTGCAGCCATTCGCGCCAAGCGGACATTCTGCTCAATAAAAATCTCATCTGCCATGATGTTCTTCAAGAAAAGGCGGACACAAATCAAGAGGCAGGCTGTCACCAGATTGTGGATAAAGTCAGCTAGCGCCAACCACAAGGACATTTTTTCTACATTAAAGTTAAAACTTGTCCCTTGAGGCGTCTTACTAGCTAACCTAGCATTGAGCTGGTCAAGACCTCCTGCTAGTCCTAAAAGATTATAGGAGGTCGTCACAAGGAGGGCTGAAATCGAGAGAAAAATCCCGATATTAACAGCTACAATCACATATTTAAGGTAAGGCATTTCTTTGTTCATGGTACACTCATTTCTATTCAAATCACCTACTATTATACACTATTTTTAAGCGATAGCTTTGACCTTACGAACAAAATAGAGGATAACAAGAGCTGTGAAGAAGTAGCCTGTTAGATTGAGGTCAATTAAGAAGTGGTTGGTTTGACCAAGGTTGTATAAAATATTTTGTGGAATTGCTAGTAAGAAAGTAAAAGCTGTCGCTTTTTTAACAAACTTGTAAGTACTATCAGCCAAGGGGGGGGTTCAAAGTAAATGCTTTAACAAAGCGACGTAATTTTAAAAGTCCAAAAATAGCAAGACCATCATAAGCAGCGACTAGTAGAATCAAAAGCGGGCTATTTTGCAAACTAGAGCTGACCGCCCAATTAAGCATCGAGTGAGGTGTCGCAGCAAAATTTGCTAAATCAAGAAAAGGAATTATTAGGACAAGGATAAATTGAAGTCCGATAGCGAAAATAGCAAAGGCAATAACAAGGTTGATAAGTGTTTTAGCAAAGTTAAGAATAGTTTTCATGATAATATCTCCAGTTTTGTTTAGTAGTGATAATCAGCGCTTTTTATCTTTATCAAAAACAATAGTTTTTTTCAATATTTAATCATTGTTTTTCGATATATTTAGTATATCATAAGTTTTCTATTTTGCGACACTTTTTTATTCTTTTTCGATAATTTTTTATTTATTTTTAGAAAAATAGTATTTTATATCAAAAAACAACCAGAAGTTAGCTTCTGATTGTCGTATTTTCATTATCTGATTAAGTCTTACCGAGGAGTTAATTTAAGCGCCGTAAGCTACTTTTTGGTCTTGTTTAACATCAAAATGTTTTTTATAGGTTACTTTAATTGATAGAGTCATATGAACGACCTCTCTTTCTTTTGATGCTTTTATTATAGGGGGCAAAGCTTAAGCTAAACTTAGAGAAAACTTGCTCAAAACTTAACTAGTCAAAATCTGTTTTTTCCTTGAGGTTTTGGACAATGGGTGCCCACTGCTCATCAGTTTGCCAGTTTTTTTCTTTGACGATTTCGCTAGCGACACGGCGTGCCTCCTCCAAAATATTATAGTCTTCTACGATATCCGCCACTTGAAATTCAGGAATACCAGATTGACGGGTTCCGAAAATCTCACCTGAACCCCGCATTTTCAGATCCGCCTCTGCCAGAACAAATCCGTCCGTGGTTTCGGTCATAATCTTCATGCGCTCTTTCCCAGAATCTGTCTTAGGATTGGCTACCAAGATAGCATAAGACTGCTTGCTGCCACGACCAACACGACCGCGCAGCTGATGAAGCTGGCTAAGCCCAAATCGGTCGGCATCCATGATAATCATGATTGTCGCATTTGGAACATTGACACCAACCTCGATAACGGTCGTTGACACCAAAATCTGACTCTTCTTATCCTTGAAGTCTTGCATGATGGCATCTTTCTCATCATTTTTCATGCGACCGTGCATGAGGGCGACTGTGGCTTGACCCGCAAAATACTCAGACAACTCTTGGTGTAGAGCAACAGCATTTTTCAAATCTAAAGCCTCTGACTCCTCAATCAAGGGAGAGATAACATAGACTTGGGCATTCTTGGCAAGCTCTGACTTGACCCAATTTAAAACAGAATCCAGCTGCTGATGCTTGACCCAGCGTGTGATAATAGGCTTACGCCCCGCCGGCAATTCATCGATGATGGAAACATCCATCTCACCGAAAGCTGTGATAGCCAGCGTCCGCGGAATAGGAGTCGCAGTCATCATGAGAACATCAGGATTTTCCCCCTTCTCTCGAAAAAGGCGCCGCTGATTGACCCCAAAACGATGCTGCTCATCGGTAATGACCAAGCCCAACTTGTGGTAGACCACCGAATCCTGAATGAGCGCATGTGTTCCCACAATCATGTCAATGGAGCCGTCCGCAATGGCAGATAGAACCGTGCGCTTGACCGCAGCCTTCATGCCAGAAGTCAAAATTGCGATAGACAAGTCTGGAAATAGCTCCTGCAAACTCAGGTAGTGCTGCTCAGCCAAGATTTCAGTTGGCACCATCATGGCAGATTGAAACCCCGCTGTGTAGGCCGCATACATGGCCAGACTAGCTATAACGGTCTTACCTGACCCTACATCTCCTTGAAGCAGACGATTCATGTGACCGCCTGAGCGCATGTCTGCTAAGATTTCATCCAGTGAGCGCTTTTGGGCTCCTGTCAAAGGAAATGGCAGAGCAGCAATCTTATCTTGGACTTTTTGCTCATCATAAGCGATGGCCAGTCCATTTGACTCAGATTTATTTTCAGCCTTGAGAGCTTGAAGATTCATCTGGAAGTAAAATAACTCCTCAAACTTAACCCGTCGTAGCGCCTGCTTATACTCCGCCAAATCTTTTGGAAAGTGCATGGCAGCTGTCGCCTGACTTCGAGTCATCAGACGATACTTATCCATCAAAACCTGAGGCAGGGTCTCCTTCAATTCTAAATGCACACCAGTATCAAAAACTGCCTTGATAACCTTAACGAGACTGGCCTGACTGATACCTTGAGCCACCCGATAAACCGGCTGCATATCATCTTCAACCTGCGCTAAGACTTTCATGCCAGTGATGGATTGTTTAGCTGAATCCCATTTTCCAAAAACAGCAATTTCCTGACCCAATTCAATTTTATCGGCCAGATAAGGTTGATTAAAAAAGCTGACGCTAACAACAGCCTCTCCCTGCTTCAACTTGAAGCCCAGTCGATTGCGCTTAAAACCATAATACTGGACATTAGCTGGGGTCACCACGGTCCCAGTGATAACCGCCTTTTCGCCATCAATGAGCTCAAAGACCGACTTAGACTTAAAATCCTCATACCGAAAAGGATAATAAAGCAGCAAATCTTCCAGCGTATAAATACCTAACTTTTGGAATTTTTCCGCCGACTTTGGTCCAAATCCCTTCAAGACCGACAAAGGTTCTCTTACATTCATCCTACCACCTAAAAGGGCAGCTTGCGCCACCCATCTTATTTATCATCGTACATCCGCGGAATGCGGTCACTCAAAAGACAGAGCACCTCATAGTTGATAGTTCCGCGTTTTTGGGCAATAGCTGTCGCTGTGATTTCTTGATTGCCTTGACGCCCAATCAAAGTCACCTTGCTACCAAGCTTGTACTGGCGCGGTAAACGAATGGTCATCTGGTCCATAGACACACGACCAACGATTTCACATTCTTGACCATCCACCAAGACCGAAAAACCTTGCATATCACGGGTCCAGCCATCCGCATAACCAATCGGCACCGTACCAAGCCATTCACTTTCTTGGGAAGCATAAGTTGCACCGTAACCGACCTGGTCACCAGCAGACAACTCCTTAACATGGACAAGCGCTGATTCTAAGCTGAGAGCTGGCTTCAAATCATAAGGCAATTCCAAATCAGTGCCACTTGGATTAAGACCATACATGACAATTCCAAGTCGAACCGCATTAAAAATTGTCTCACTATGCCAAAGACTAGTCGCTGAATTAGACGCATGAACCAGTTCGGGACAAACATCAAGACCATCAATAATGGCTTTAAAAGTCACTAATTGTTGGTTAAATTTACGGTTATCGGCTTCATCGGCAGTCGCAAAGTGGGTAAAAATACCTTCAACCTTGGCGCCAGCCTCAGTCAGTTGAGTAATAGCCTGATTAGCGTCTTCAAGACTACGGAAACCAATTCGACCCATACCTGAATCAATTTTAATATGAACTTTAAGTTCTGCCAGATTAGCACCCAGCTTCTCAGCCAGCGCCAGCCATTCTAAGCTAGCAACAGTCAAAGTAATATCATAATCCTTAGCAATCGCCACTTCGTCAGGCATGACAACTCCTAAAACCAGAATCATCTTGGCAATACCAGCCTGGCGGAGCTCTAAGGCCTCATCCATATTGGACACACAGAAGCCATCCACCTGATGCTTAATATGCTGCGACACAGCCACCGAACCATGGCCGTAAGCATTTGCCTTAACGACAGCAAAGGTCTTTTTCCCTTGTGGAATGTGCGCCTGCACTACAGAAATATTTGCCGAAATAGCTTCCAAATCAATGAGAGCCTTAGTCGGACGACGATATGATGAAATCATGATTTTTCCTCCAAAATTACACTTGCTTGAACAAAATCACCGCTGTGAGAAATCGAGATGTGGACGCGTCCCTCAAAAGGGGACTTGGTGATGATTGGGGCTCCTTTATCATTCGTTAAGACCTCAATATCCTGAAAGCCAACCGTTCCAATACCTGTCCCTAGAGCTTTTGAGAAGGCTTCTTTAGCCGCCCATCGCCCAGCTAAATAGCTCATTTTACGCTTCATAGCACTGTAATGATTAAATACTGCCAATTCTTTAGGAGTCAGCACCTTGAGCGCAAACCGTTGATTTCTTCTATAAGCCTTCTCAATAGCACTAATTTCTTGCAGGTCAATCCCATGTCCAAGAATCATTCTCTTCTCCTCAAAAAGAGTGGGTAGGATTTTGATACCAATGCGTCTCCATCCTTCTCCCACTCCCTATTTTCTATAAACTGTCTAGTTTTCAGAAATCAATGCTTCAAATGACCATGACTCAATGTTGTATGAATCTCACGAATCATTTTTTCTGTTTTATCCCAGCCCAAACATGGGTCTGTGATTGATTTTCCATAAACTTCTGGACTATCTTGACGTCCATCTTCCAAATAAGATTCAATCATAAATCCACGAACGTACTGATTAACTTTTTCATTCCAATCACGGTTAATCAAGGTCTGACGGACGATACGAATCTGTTCCAAAAACTGTTTACCTGAATTATCATGGTTAGTATCGATGACGATAAATGGATTTTGAAGTCCCATTTTTTCATATTTAGCGATAGCCTTCAACAAATCATCGTAGTAATAATTCGGAACATTTTCACCATGTTCATTGGTAGCACCGCGCAAAATAACGTGTGCTAACGGATTTCCATCCGTGTCAACTTCTGCACTACGGTACATGAAATTTTGTTTATTTTGTGCTGCGTAAACCGCATTGAACATGACATTCAGGTTACCAGAAGTTGGATTTTTCATGCCAGTCGGAGCATCAATTCCAGAAGCTACAAAGCGGTGCTCTTGATCTTCAACCGAACGAGCACCGATAGCGTGGTAAGACACCAAATCATCAACCAATGAATAGTTGGCAGAATAGAGCATTTCATCCGCTGTGGTCAAACCAGTCTCGGTGATAACACGGTAATGCAAATGACGCACCGCTGCGATACCATTGATTAAATCTGGCAATTTAGATGTATCTGGCTGATGCATGAGCCCTTTATAACCATCGCCATTGGTACGTGGTTTAGCTGTGTAAACACGCATAACCATGAAAATTTTATCTTTCACTTCTTCTTGAAGTTTTGCCAAACGATTTGCATAATCAAGGACAGCCTCTTCATTATCTGATGAACATGGGCCAATAATCAAGAGCAGACGGTCATCTTCACCCTTGATAATCTTAGCCAATTCGGCATCACGGGTCTCCTTGCGAGCAAGAAAATCACCTTCTAATTTTGATAGTTCCTTAACTTTTGCAATATCGATTGTTTCACTTCGTTGATGAATTCCCATACTTATTTTCCTAACGTTTCATGAATTTCACGCACTAGCACTTCTGTATTTTCCCAACCTAGACATGGGTCTGTGATTGATTTTCCGAAGACTTGAGGTTGGTCTTGACGACCATCTTCCAAATAAGATTCAATCATGAAGCCACGAACATATCTTTTAATCTTTTCATTCCAATCGCGATTAATCAATGTTTGACGAACGATACGAATTTGTTCCAAATACTGTTTACCTGAGTTGTCATGGTTAGTATCAACCACAATCATAGGATTTTTTAAGCCATGTTTTTCATATAGGGCAATGGCGTCAAGAACATCGTCATAGTAGTAATTTGGCACATTTTTACCGTATTCGTTTGTGGCACCACGCAAAATCGCATGTGCCAATGGGTTACCACTTGTTTCTACTTCTTCGTTATTGAAAAGGAAAGATTGCTTGTTTTGAGCTGCGTAAATCCCATTGAACATAATATTAAGGTTACCAGATGTTGGGTTTTTCATACCAGTAGGCACATCAAATCCTGACGCTACAAAACGGTGTTGTTGGTCCTCAACAGAACGCGCTCCGATAGCCACATAAGACACAAGGTCTTCAACCAATGGCCAATTTTCTGGGTAGAGCATTTCATCCGCAGTTGTCATACCAGTTTCAGAGATCACTCGGTAGTGCAAGTTACGCACAGCCTTGATTCCATTGATAAGGCTTGGGGCTGCATCTGTGTCAGGTTGGTGCATCAAGCCTTTATAACCGTCACCGTTAGTACGTGGCTTAGCTGTGTAGACTCGCATCACCATAAAGACGCGATCTTTCACTTCTTCTTGCAATTTAGCAAGGCGTTTTGCATACTCAAGAACAGCTTCTTCATTATCTGATGAGCATGGACCAATAACCAAAAGAAGGCGGTCATCTTCACCCTTTATAATTGCTTCGAGTTCACGATCACGCGCTTCTTTTTTTGCCAAAGCTTCGCCCGTCAACTTAGACAGACTACGCACTTCTTCAATATTAATTTTTCCACTTACTGATTTAAATGACATAATAGGACTCCCTAATTCTGATAGTATTGCTATTATATCACTTTCAAGAAATAATTGAAAGAAATTTTCTGAATTTTCTTGTTTATTTAAATTGACTTCTTCCCGTGGCAGTTTTTGAATTTCTTTCCTGAACCACATGGGCAGAGCTCATTACGACCGACACCTTGGTAAACAGCATCAAGTTCTGCTGGGTCAGCATCAATAGACTGCGCAGCAATGTTTTTCTCAGCCGTTGTTATCGCATGTTCTGAAGCACGTTCACGTTCTTGTTCGTGAATTTGAGCTTTCATCATCGTACGTGTGACATCAAATTCGATAGCTCCGATCATGTCTTGGAACATACGAAAACCTTCAGATTGATATTCAACGACTGGGTTGTTTTGGGCATAACCACGCAAACCAACCGAATTACGCAATTGATCAAGGGCATCAATATGCTCTGTCCAGTTGTTGTCAACAATCATCAAAATCAAGACTTTTTGGAATTCGATAACCGCTTCTTCATCTCGTAATTTTGAAATTTGTTGTTGGTAAATGTCCATAGCACGCTCATAAAGCATATCCTTGATTTCATTGTCCTTACGGCGCGTAATATCTGATAAACCAATTGATGTTTCTGGCAGAAGGTTTGAGCGAGCAAAATTAAGAATAGCCTCTGCTGCGGAGTTTTTATCACTACGGCTATGAGAATCAACGGCACGGTTAATGGTACGTTTAATCATAGCCTTGATCTCAGGACCGAGGTCACGATTGGCGGTGATGACATCACGACGGTTAGCATAAATGATTTCACGTTGTTCACGCATAACATCGTCATATTGGAGGACTTGTTTACGGGTGTCGTAGTTGTTACCTTCAACACGTTTTTGAGCTGACTCTACTTGACGTGTCAACATACGTGATTTAATGACTGTCTCTTCTTCAGCAAGATTCATACGGTCAAGTACTGATTTAATACGTTCTGAACCGAAACGGCGCATCAAATCATCTTCAAGAGAAAGGTAAAATTGTGACTCACCCTTGTCCCCTTGACGACCAGCACGTCCGCGGAGCTGATTATCAATACGACGGCTTTCATGACGTTCTGTACCGATAACGCAGAGTCCGCCAAGATCAAGAACACCCTCACCAAGCTTAATATCCGTACCACGACCGGCCATGTTGGTGGCGATAGTAACCGCACCGCGTTGACCAGCGTTCATAATGATTTGGGCCTCTTTAAAGTGGTTTTTAGCATTCAAAACTTCGTGTGGAATTCCAGCTTCAACCAATTTTTTAGAAATCAAGTCAGAGGTCTCAACAGCAACGGTACCCACCAAGACAGGCTGGCCTTTTTCATGACGAGCCTTAACATCTGCAACAACCGCACGGAATTTAGAATCAAGTGTTGGATAGAGAAGGTCAGCATGGTCAATACGAGCCACAGGACGGTTGGTTGGAATTGGAATAACACGCATGTTATAAACTTCACGAAACTCATCTTCTTCCGTTTTAGCAGTACCGGTCATACCTGCCAATTTCTTGTACATACGGAACATGTTTTGGTAGGTAATTGAGGCACTCGTCTTAGATTCTTCTTGAATTGGCACACCTTCTTTAGCTTCGATGGCTTGGTGCAAACCGTCTGAGAAGCGACGTCCTTCCATGGTACGACCTGTAAATTGGTCGACAATCAAGATTTCTTGGTCTTCACTAACCACATAATCAATGTTCAAAAGCATGATATAGTTAGCACGGAGCGCATTGTCAATATAGTGTGTCAAAGCAACATTTTCAATGTCGTACAAGTTAGCCAGGTTAAAGTAACTTTCTGCTTTGTCAATCCCTGAGTCTGAAAGACCGATGGTTTTAGTTGGCACATCAATGATGTAGTCCTCTTCAACCAAGGTTTTCACAAATTTATCAGCACGACCATACAACTGACTCATTTCAGAACTTACTGCCCCTGAGACAATCAATGGTGTACGCGCTTCATCAATCAAAACAGAGTCGACCTCATCGACCAGTGCAAAGTTCAAGGAACGTTGAACCATGTCTTCTTGACGAACAACCATATTATCACGAAGGTAGTCAAAGCCAATTTCAGCATTGGTAGAGTAAGTGATATCGCAGTTATAAGCTTCACGTTTTTCAAAAGCCGATTTGGCTGCCAAGTTAATACCAACTGAAAGTCCAAGCCAGCTATAAACTTCACCCATTTCAGTCGCGTCACGTGTTGACAAGTATTCATTAACAGTGATAACGTGAACCCCTTCGCCAGCAAGCGCATTTAGGTAAACGGGCATAGTAGCTGTCAAAGTTTTCCCTTCACCAGTACGCATTTCAGGAATATCACCATGGTGGAGGACAATACCACCCATAATTTGAACACGGTATGGGAAAAGCCCTAGAACACGCTTAGCCGCTTCACGGACAACCGCAAACGCTTCTGGAAGCATATGATCAAGCGTTTCACCATTTTGGTAACGTTGTTTAAACTCTGGAGTCTTTGCTTTTAATTCGTCATCTGTCAAAGCGGCCATTTGGTCGGCATAAGCTTCAACTTTCTTAGCTGTTTTTTCTAATTTTTTAATTTCACCTTTATCGTTTTCAATAACGGTACGTAGGATATTTGCCATTACAATTCCTTTCGATAATCTGTATCGCTATATTCTAACATAATACAGCTATTTTTTCAAGAAATGACCCCGCGCTAACAAAAAGAAGTCAGGCTAAATCTGACTTCCCATACACAACTAATTGACTGCTACATGACTGGCAATAATTTCTAATTCACCATCGAATTTCCACGCTTTGACATCATTTGGAAGAATAAAATGGTGACCTTTTCTAATAGGATAAATCTGGTTGTCAATCGTCAAATGCCCTTCCCCATATAAAACACTGACTAGCAAGTAAGGTGCAACCTGTTCAAATTGCACTTCTCCAGCCACTTGCCACTTGTAAACAGTGAAAAATTCGTTGGACACCAGTAGGGTAGATTCAAGATTTTTCAAGGCTAACTTAGCAGGAACACTATTTGCAGGTTGTCCGATGGTCAGCACATCGATTGATTTTTCGATATGAAGCTCGCGTAAATTGCCAGAAGCATCTGGACGGTCAAAATCATAAACACGGTAGGTCGTATCACTTGACTGCTGCGTCTCTAAAATGAGAATCCCTTTCCCAATCGCATGCATGGTACCGCTTGGAACATAGTAAAACTCCCCAGCCTTCACCGGGATACGTGTCAATAGATGATCCCAGTCACCAGATTCAATCATCTGACGAAGTTCTTCTTTGGATTTAGCATTGTGCCCATAGATGATCTCAGAACCTTCCTCAGCTGAAATAATGTACCAACATTCGGTCTTACCGAGCTCTCCTTCATGAATTCTGGCATATTCATTATCAGGGTGAACCTGCACACTTAGCCAATCATTGGCATCTAAAATTTTGGTCAGTAAAGGAAAAACAGCTTCTTTAGGATTGCCAAATAATTCTGGATGTTCTTGATAAAGATGATCCAAGGCCTGCCCCTTGTAAGCACCATTTTTGATGACAGATACACCATTTGGGTGCGCTGAAATCGCCCAATATTCCCCAGTCGTCTCCGTTGGAATATCGTAGCCAAAGACATCTCTTAATTTTGTGCCACCCCAGATTTTATTGTGCATTGTTGATTGTAAAAATAATGGTTCTGCCATTAGATCACCTATTCCTCTTAAAATTCCCTTTAATTATAACACGCTAAGTCAAATTGTAAAGGCTTTATTAGCCAAAGATATAGCAAAAAGAGCTGTGCTCAACACAACTCTTTTAATAGTTTAACGTTCTGATACTTTTTTTGCCAAGGCAAAATTACCATAAGTCGCTGAGCCATTTTCAGCGATAGCTGGTATCACAATATACTCGCTAGCATTAGGTGTTGGAAGATAACCATTCATCAAGCTATCAAATTTTTCACGAACACGTTTAAGCATGTGTTCTTGAGCCATAACTCCACCACCAAACACGATGACTTGTGGACGGTAAAGGAGCGTAGCTTGGACAGCTGCTTGAGCAATATAGTAAGCTTGAACATCCCAGACATCAGAATTTTGCTCAATCAGTTCCCCACGAATCCCTGTACGAGCTTCAAGTGAAGGACCTGCAGCCAAGCCTTCTAAACAGCCATTGTGGAATGGGCAAGTGCCGTTAAACTCACGGGCAACATCTTGTGGGTGAAGTGCCACGTAAGTATGACCCGCCTCAGTGTGACCAGTTCCACCAATAAATTCACCACGTTGAATAGCACCAGCACCGATACCAGTACCGATTGTGTAGTAAACAAGGTTTTCAACGCCTTTACGAACAAGTGATTCACCATAAGCTGAGCTGTTTACATCTGTTGTAAAGTAAAATGGCACTTTAAAATGTTTAGAAATTTCACCAACCAAGTTGACATTTGACCAATGTGGTTTTGGTGTTTTAGTAATGTAGCCATAAGTTTTTGAATTTTGGTCGATATCAATCGGACCGAATGAACCGATAGCAACACCAGCCAAATCAGCTTCAAATCGTTGGAAAAATTCTACTGTTTTTTTTATGGTTTCAGAAGGTGTTGTTGTTGGAAATTGTACTTTTTCAACAACTTGGAAATTTTCATCGCCAACCGCACAAACGAATTTTGTCCCACCAGCTTCCACGCTTCCGTATAATTTTGGCATATCTTATCCCCTTAATTAGTTTGATTTGTTTTATATTTATTATAAAAAATTCGGGTCTATAAAGCAAGTAACTTAAGGCTTTACAAACATACAGAGGCTGGAATTCCTATTCCAACCTCTGTGGTCTTTATTACTCAGTGATTATTTCACTTCAAGAAGGTTAGCACCGTGTGCAACAGTTCCTTCAGCAACTGGTTTAACTTCTGCATAATCAGCAGTATTAGTTACGATAACCATCGTAGTATTATCTAAACCAGCGGCAGCAATTGCTGCTGAGTCAAATGTTCCAAGAACATCACCTTTTTTAACTTTTTGTTCTGCTTTAACTTTTTGATCAAAGCCTTTACCATCCATTGATACTGTATCAATACCAATGTGGATAAGGATTTCAGCACCGTTATCAGATTTGATACCGTAAGCATGACCTGTTTCAAAAGCGATTTGGATTGTACCATCAACTGGTGAGTAAACTGTTTTTCCGCTTGGTTTGATAGCGATACCGTTACCCATAACACCTGAAGAGAAGACTGGATCGTTAACAGTGTTAAGTGCTACTGTTTCACCATCAAGTGGGCTAACGATTGTTTCAGCCTCTGCTTTTGCTGGTGTAGCAATTGGTGCTGGCTCAGCAGCTGGTTTTTCAGCTTCTTCAGCTTCTTCAGCCTCTTCATAACCAAACATGTAAGTCAATACAAAGGCAAGAGCTGTAGTTGCAAGTACCATGATGACATATTTAAGAACTTGACCATTAAGATAAAGAAGAGTACCTGGAATGATAGTGATACCAAAACCAGTACCAGCAAGGTTAAAGATTGAAGCTAACCAACCACCAGCAGCACCAGCGATAAGACCCATGATAAATGGTTTACCAAAACGAAGGTTAACCCCGAAGATAGCAGGTTCAGTGATACCAAGTCCAGCAGAGAGAGCAGCTGGGAAAGCAAGAGCTTTCAATTTAGCAGATTTAGTTTTCACACCAACGGCAAGAGTTGCACCAGCTTGGGCAGTCATAGCGGCAGTGATGATTGCATTGAATGGGTCTTTACCATCAGCAGCAATCAATTGTGATTCAAGAAGGTTGAAAATGTGGTGAACACCAGTTACCACGATAACTTGGTGAAGTCCACCAATGATAAGACCTGAAAGACCAAGTGGCAAGTTGAGCAAGAATTTAGTTCCTGCAAGAACATAGTTTTCAACAGAGTGGAAGACTGGACCAATGACAAAGAGTGCCAAGATTGACATGATAAGGAATGTCAAGAATGGAACTACCAAGAGGTCAAGAACATCTGGAATGATTTTGTGAAGTTTTTTCTCAAGTTTTGCACCAAGAAGACCTACGAAGAAGGCTGGCAATACTGAGTTTTGGTAACCAACTACTGGGATGAAACCGAAGAAGTAGATTGGTTTTGCTGCGCCAGAAGCAACGTTCCAAGCATTTGGAAGTGATGAGTTAACCATCATCAAACCAAGTACCAAACCGATAACTGGGTTACCACCGAATACGCGGAAGGCAGACCATGAAATCAAGGCTGGGAAGAAGGCAAAGGCTGTATCAGTCAAAACAACTGTATAAGTATAGAAGTTTGAAGCTGAGAAGGCTTTTGAAGTTGTTCCAAAGAGACCCAAGATAGTGTCGTTATTGATAGCTCCGCGGATACCCATGAACAAACCAGTCGCTACGATTGCAGGAAGCAATGGAACGAAAACATCACCAAATGAACGAATAGCACGTTTGAAGAAGTTACCTTGTTTAGCAGCTTCAGCTTTTTGTTCTTCTTTTGAAGCTGTTGGCATACCTAGCGATACAACTTCATCATAAATTTTGTTAACTGTACCAGTACCAAAAATGATTTGGTATTGACCTGAATTGAAGAAAGCCCCTTGGACTTTTTCGATGTTTTCAACAGCGTCTTTGTCGATAGCATTTTCATCTTTGACCATGACACGAAGACGAGTCGCACAGTGAGCTACGCTGTTGACGTTATCAAGACCACCAATAGCCTTGATGACTTCTTTTGCAATTTGTGTGTTGTCCATTTGCAAAACTTCTCCTTTTGAATATTGAGTTCTGAAAGCGTTTCACTCTCTTTACTCTATTATTTTATCATGCTGTCTTAAAATATGTCAAGCGCTTTGCAGAAATTTTTATTTTTATTGGGAAATAATTGATTTTATAACCGAAAACGTTTACTATATTAGTATAGAATATTAGGTTATAGGAGACTGAATCAATGAATTTACCTACAGAAGTTCGTTACCGTCCTTACGCTGATTGGACAGCTGATGAAATCAAACATATTGAAGAAAATGTAGCCAAATCACCATGGCATGCGACTTATCATTTGGAACCAAAAACTGGATTGCTAAATGACCCTAACGGATTTTCTTACTTTAATGGTAAGTTTCATCTTTTTTATCAAAATTGGCCATTTGGTGCGGCACACGGTTTGAAACAATGGGTCCATACTGAATCTGAAGATTTGGTGCATTTTACAGAAACAGGTGTTAAGCTTCAACCTGATAACCCACATGATAGCCACGGTGCCTATTCTGGTAGCGCCTATCCGATTGACGATAAACTTTTCATCTTCTATACAGGAAATGTTCGTGATGAAAACTGGGTTCGCGACCCTCTTCAAGTCGGGGCTTGGATGGACAAAGATGGCAATATTGAAAAATTTGACCAAGTGCTCATCCAACAACCATCAGACGTCACAGAACACTTCCGTGACCCTCAAATCTTTGTTTACCAAGGTCAGTTTTACGCTATCATTGGGGCACAAAATCTTAATAAACAAGGCTTTATCAGACTTTATAAAGCTGTTGGTAATGACGTTCATAACTGGGAGTTGGTCGGTGACTTAGACTTCGGTGGCACTGGTTCAGAATACATGATTGAATGTCCTAACTTAGTCTTCGTTGATGGCAAACCAGTTCTTCTTTACAGCCCTCAAGGACTTGATAAATCAGAACTCAACTACGATAACATTTATCCCAACACTTATAAAATCTGTCAAGCGTTTGACACAGAGAAACCTGCACTCCTAGGTGCTTCAGAAATCCACAACCTCGACTACGGGTTTGAGGCTTATGCTACTCAAGGCTTCAACATGCCTGACGGACGTGCCTTGATTGTGAGCTGGATTGGGCTTCCTGATGTAGATTATCCAACTGACCAATACGACTACCAAGGCGCTATGAGTTTGGTTAAAGAATTGACACTGAAAGATGGCAAACTTTACCAATACCCTGTCGCAGCAATGGCTGAGCTCCGTGGGCAAGCAGAAAACTTAGCTGATAAAGCCCAAACAAACAACACTTACGAACTTGAAGTGACCGTTAAGGCTAACAGCAAAGCTGAACTTATCCTTTTTGCTGATAAAGACGGCAAAGGATTGTCATTGACTGTCGATACAGAAAATGGTCAAGTCGTCCTCGATCGTTCTCAAGCTGGCCAACAATACGCTACTGAATTTGGAACAAGCCGTAGCTGTCAAATTGACAATCATGACATCACTTTAAACATCTTCGTCGATAAATCAATCGTTGAAATCTTTGTTAACAAGGGTGAAAAAGTCTTCACCAGCCGTGTCTTCCCAGATACTGACCAAACAGGAATCACTGTCAAATCAGGCTCTATCTCAGGAACTTACTACGAATTGAATTACTAATATGGTCGCTAAACTAACTGATGTCGCTGAGCTAGCTGGTGTTAGTCCCACTACTGTCTCTCGGGTCATTAACAACAAAGGCTATCTCTCGGAAAAAACAATTCAAAAAGTCAAAGATGCTATGAAAGAGTTGGGTTACAAGCCCAACAGCCTAGCTCGAGGACTTCAAGGAAAATCTGCCAAACTCATCGGGCTCATCTTTCCAAATATCTCTAACATTTTTTATGCGGAGCTGATTGAGCATCTTGAAAATGAGCTCTTTCAGCATGGCTATAAAACCATCATCTGCAATAGCGAGAGCGATCCCATCAAGGAAAAAGAGTATCTCGAAATGTTAGAAGCCAATCAGGTGGATGGCATCATTTCAAGTAGCCACAACCTTGGGATTGATGATTACGAGCGCGTTGAGGCTCCCATCGTCGCTTTCGACCGCAACCTCGCACCAAACGTGCCCATCGTCTCTTCGGATAATTTTGAAGGGGGAAAAATGGCTGCGCGGACATTGCAAAAGAATGGCTGTGAGAAAATCATCATGATTACTGGAAATGATAACTCCGACTCCCCAACAGGACTCCGAAAACTAGGCTTCAATTTCCAAAATAAGGAAGCAGAAGTTATTCACATTCCAAATAACCTCTCCAACATCCGTCGTGAAATGGAGATTAAATCAATCCTCGCTACTCGAAAACCTGATGGTGTCTTCACCTCGGATGATTTGACAGCCCTGCTCACCATGAAGGTTGCTGGTCAAATGGGGCTCCGTATCCCCGACGATATCAAATTCATCGGCTACGACGGCACCCAGTTCATACAGGATTTCTTCCCACAGTTAACCACTATCAAGCAACCCATCAGCGAAATTGCTAAACTTTTGGTTGATGTCTTACTTAAAAAAATTAATTGTGAGAAAACCAGCAAAGATTACATTCTACCAGTGAGCCTGCATCCTGGAAATAGCATTTAAGACAAAACTGTAGATTGACACCAAATCTACAGTTTTCTTTATGCACTTAAAAAGCCATTGAGCATAGACTCAATAGCTTGTTGTTATTCTTCTTCGGATGTTACTACAAACTGGCTCAAAAGCCCGTTTACGAATTTTGCAGATGTTTCATCTGAATACTTCTTAGCAATTTCGATAACTTCGTTCAAAGCTACACGGTCAGGTGTTTCATCAAAATATTTGATTTCATACAATCCCAAGCGGAGCAATGATTTATCAACAGTTGTCAAACGGTCCAAGCTCCAACCATCTTTCAAATGGTCAGAAATTTCTTTGTCTAACTCGTCCTTGTGGTCAACAACACCGTTAACCAAGTTAAGCAAGAATGCTGGAACATCTACTTCGGTATCTTCACCAATATTTTTGTCATAGACAAAAGCAAACGCCGTCGCATCGACAAATTCACCGCCAGTTTCTAGACTAAACAAGGTTTGAAATGCACGTTCGCGAAGGTCGCGTCTTGAGTTTTTAAATAGATTAGTCATTCAAGAAATCCTCGTCAAAAAGTGATTTCATATCTGGTTTTGGTGTTTTTTCTGGGACAATGCCTTCAACATGGATGTTCACTGCTGAAATAGTTACTTCTGCCATATCATAAACGGCTGCTTTAACGGCCTGTTGAATCTCCATAGAAACAGTTGGCACGCTAACGCCATATTGAAGATAGACGTAAATATCAGCAGTTACGGTTCCATCTTCCTCAGTGTGAAGGTAAACACCTTTGCTGAGATTGGCTTTGCTGAGGCCATCTGTTACTGCTTTATTGCGAAGAGAATGCACACCTTCTACTTTTGTTGCAGCAATCCCTGTGATTACTTCAAGGACACGTGGTGAAATGACGATTTCACCGATATTTTCAGTTGTCATAGCCTATCCTTTCCATCGTGTTTTCACGAAAATCGTAAAGAAGAGGGGCAAGTCCTTGCCCACACTCTCACTTCTGATACTATCTTATTAGGCGCGTGAAACGTAAGTTCCTTCTGTTGTGTTGATAACCAATTTTTGTCCTACTTCGATAAAGTCTGGAACGTTAACAACAAGACCTGTTTCAAGAATTGCTGGTTTACCAGAACCTGTCACAGTTGCACCTTTGATTGAAGGTTGAGTTTCAGTGACAGTCAATTCAACAGTTGTTGGTACTTGCACACCGATAACTTCTGTTCCGTAGAATTGGATTTTAACATCTGAGTTTTCAAGGATGTAAAGCAATTCTTGTTCAACGTTTGCAACTGGGATTTCGTATTGATCGTAAGTTTCGTTGTTCATGAAGTAGGCAGTGTCATCCATCTTGTAAAGGTATTGCGCTGGCACTGTTTCGATGATAGCTTGTTCAAATTTTTCTTCTGGACGGTAGCTTGTATCAAATGTTGAACCAGTACGCACGTCACGCAATTTCATACGCATGATTGTGTTACCTTTACCTGGTTTGTGGTGGCTTGCTTCAAGAACGCGGATCAATTTTCCATCTGCTGTTTCAAAAGTCATACCTGCTTTAAGCTTACTTGCTTCGATCATTTTATCAATACCTCTTTTTAATTAAAAATTTTATCACTTCATTCTATCATAAAACGCAAAGATGCTCAAATGTTTTCAGCCCTTTAGCCTTTCTGTATTCGATTTCTTTAAACTTCCAGCAAGAAGCGGTCTATTTATGATGACTTTTTTGGGAAAATGGCAGAGCTGACAATTGCCATCGTTCGCCTACAAAAGGTCTCCCCCATCTTGAAAAATACCATTGTCAGCTGACAATGGGGGTTCCCAAGCAAAATGAGTCCCATTGTTTGCGAACAAGAGAGAGCTATTCTCAAACAAAATTAGCCCATTATTCACGTACAAAGGACAGTTCCGACTAGAATTCCTCCAATTGTTTTCGTACAATGAGTTTTTTCAAGCAGAATTACTCCCTTGTTCTCGTACGATGGCACTTCTCAAACTTGATAAGCTCCTTCGTTTCCGTGCGAAAAGAATTTTCAACTGGCGTTGCGTTACCTCCTCGGATCGATGCGAGGGGACTTCTCTATTGCGATTTCCGCTCTTGTTATTGTTCGAGAAGCATTATCAAACAGGTTAAGCCCTTTTGTTCTCATTTGAAGAGACTTGTCCACCAAGATTTCTCTCTTTGTTTCCGTTCGAGGGAACTTTCCAAACAAGATTGCCTCCTTGTTCCTGTTCGAGAAGGGTTCTCAACTGCGATTACCTCTCTTGTTTTCATTTGAGAATACTCCTCATCTACAACCAACCTTCTTGTCCTTGTTCGAGAGGACCTCCCAAATCAGTTAACCTTTCTTGTTCTCATACGAGTAGACTTTTCAAGGGAGCTGAACCCTTTTGTTTTCGTTCGACGGAGATTTTCTGACTGGGAAATAGCTCTTGTCAGCTGACAAAAGACATAGCAGAGAAAAATACGACTCCTTGTCTGGCTACAATGACCATCCTGAGACAAGAAAAGCCCTACTTCAAGCGAAGCAAGGCTCATCGTTTATTTGTCTAAGACCTACTTTTCCACACCCAGCCTTATCTCAGGCACATCGTGTTGGAAGTAAGGGACATTTTTGGCTTCTAGGAGCTCGATAGCAAAGGGGTGAATGCGATAGGCAGTCTTGTAGGTGATTTTCTTAATGCCTGCTTGCAGAAGAGCCTTAGTGCAGTTGATACAAGGGAAATGGGTCACGTAAATTTCGGTGTCTTTAGTGGAAATGCCTTCCTTGGCACACTGGATGAGGGCATTCATTTCGGCGTGGACGGTGCGAATGCAGTGACCATCCTCCATCTGGTGCCCCACTTCACTGCAGTTATCAGTGTCAGAAACCCCACCATTGTAGCCTGTGGCGATAATGCGTTTGTCCTTGACTAGAACAGCGCCGACAAAGGCGCGGTCACAGGTGGAGCGTTTGGAAATCAGCTCCGCGTTAGCCATGAAATAATCCTGCCATGAAAGTCTATCTGTCATCTCATCCTCTCCTTCTCATCAGCTCTGCTATTTGCCAAAAGCCTACAAAACAATCAACTCTTTAGGCGCCAATGTCAAGACTTGGCAACCTTCCTCTGTCACCACAAGGTCGTCTTCGATGCGGACGCCATACTTGCCGTCAAGGTAAATCCCAGGCTCATCAGTGATAGCCATGCCCACCTCAACCAGCTCCTGCGACTTGCCAAAGTAAGGAATTTCGTGAATATCAAGCCCGATGCCATGCCCGATGCCGTGAGTAAAGAAATCACCGTAACCCGCCTCAACAATAATGTCACGCGCCACCTTATCATAGTCCACACGGGTCATGCCAGGCTTAACAGCATCGATAAGCGCCTGATTACTGCGAAGGGTGATGTCGTAAATGGCGTGCTCCTCGTCCGTCGTCTGTCCGATGTGGATGGTACGGGTCATGTCGCTGACATAGTGGTTGTAGTAGCAGCCAAAATCCATGGTCAAGCTCTCACCAGAGCGGATAACCTTGTCGCTAGCCACCCCGTGGGGCATAGCAGAGCGTTCACCAGATGCCACGATGAACTCGAAAGAAGGCCCTTGGGCACCCAGCTCACGCATACGAAAGTCAAGGAAATTAGCCACCTGAATCTCAGTGGTTTCATTAGGTTTGATGAAGTCAAGCACGTCTAGGAAGGCCTGGTCAGAGATGGCACAAGCCTGACGAATGGTAGCAATCTCACTGTTGTCCTTAATCATACGCAGATTTTCAAGGAAATTAGTCATGGCAACCAGCTTGTAATCCGCAAAAACAGTTTCCAAGGTCTTGTAGAAGTTGTAAGACACTATTTCACCGTCAAATCCGATGGTCTTGAGACCGTCTTCCTTGATAATCTTAGCAATCTCAGTCAGAGCATCCCGCGTTTCCACAATATCAAAGCCCTTGACCACACCCTTAGCAATCAAAGTGTAACGCGAATCCGTTAAAAAGAGACGACGCTTTCCAGAAATAAAGACCGTCCCAGCTGTCCCATGAAAACCAGTTAGGTAATAAACATTAGTCAGGTTAGTCACCAAAACCCCATCGCAGTTTGTTTTCTCCATAGCAGCTACAAACTTGTCAACACGCGCTTCAAATACCATTTTATTCCTCCAAAGACTTAAATTACCTACATTTTAGCACGAAATAAACAAAAAAACAGCCCTTCACGGCTGTTTTTCAGTTTACAATTTATCTTTCAAATAATGACCCGTATAACTCGCTGGGTTAGCAGCTACTTCTTCTGGTGTGCCAGTCGCAACAATAGTCCCGCCACCGACACCACCTTCTGGACCAAGGTCAATGATATAGTCGGCCGTCTTAATGACATCAAGATTGTGCTCAATGACAAGAACGGTATTGCCATCATCCACAAAGCGGTCAAGCACACGAAGCAGACGCGCAATATCATCCGTGTGAAGGCCAGTTGTTGGCTCATCCAAGATATAGAGACTCTTACCAGTTGAGCGTTTGTGGAGTTCAGACGCTAATTTCATACGCTGTGCTTCACCACCAGATAAAGTTGTGGCTGGTTGACCTAGGGTCACATAGCCAAGACCCACATCCTTAATCGTCTGCAATTTACGAGCAATCTTAGGAATAGCACCAAAGAATTCAACCGCGTCATTGACTGTCATATCGAGAATTTGAGCGATATTTTTTTCCTTGTAATGCACTTCAAGCGTTTCACTGTTATAACGAGTGCCGTGACAAACTTCGCAAGGAACGTAGACATCTGGAAGGAAGTGCATCTCAATTTTGATAATTCCATCACCAGAACAAGCTTCACAGCGTCCGCCCTTGACATTAAAGGAGAAACGTCCTTTCTTGTAGCCACGAATCTTAGCTTCATTGGTCTGAGCAAAGAGGTCACGGATATCATCAAAGACACCAGTGTAAGTCGCTGGGTTTGACCGTGGCGTACGTCCAATTGGACTTTGGTCAATGTCAATCAAACGGTCAAGATGCTCAATACCTTCAAGCGATTTGTGTTTACCCGGTTTCTCAGAATTACGATTGAGCTTTTGAGCGACAGCTTTTTTCAAAATACTGTTAATCAAGGTTGATTTTCCTGACCCTGAAACACCTGTCACGGCGATGAATTTACCCAGCGGGAATTTAACATCTAGGTTTTGAAGGTTATTTTCAGCTGCACCTTTGATTTCTAGGAAGCGACCATTTCCAGAACGGCGTTCAGTTGGGACTGGAATGGATTTTTTACCTGACAAATATTGGCCGGTGATGGAGTTGCTGTTCTTGGCAACTTGCTTGGGCGTGCCAGAGGCAACGATTTCCCCACCAAAAGCGCCAGCTCCTGGTCCCACGTCAATAAGCCAGTCAGCAGCCATCATGGTATCTTCATCATGTTCCACGACAATGAGGGTGTTACCCAAATCACGCATCTTCTTGAGACTGTCAATCAAGCGGTCATTGTCGCGCTGGTGAAGCCCAATGGAAGGTTCATCGAGGACATAGAGGACACCAGAGAGATTTGACCCAATCTGAGTCGCCAAACGAATACGCTGGCTTTCCCCCCCAGAAAGTGTTCCCGCAGTCCTTGAAAGGTTGAGGTAGTTGAGCCCCACATTATTGAGGAAACTGAGGCGGTCATGAATTTCTTTGACAATAGGACGCGCAATGATTTCTTCGTTTTCCGTCAAGGTTAAGTGATTCAAGAGTTCCAAATGGTCGGCGATTGACAGGTCAGACAGTTCACCGATGTTCAACCCTTTTTCACCACCCACGCGCACACATAGGGCTTGGTCATTGAGACGATAACCATGACAGGTCGTACACTTGAGCTCATTCATGTACTCGCGCATGACATTGCGGGTGTAATCACTGTTGGTCTCATGGTAACGGCGGTTAACATTATTGACAACCCCCTCAAACGGCAAATCTAGATTTCGTTCGCCACCAAAATCATTAACATAGTGGAAATGGAATTCTCGGTCACTCGAACCATAAAGTGCAAGCTCTTGCGCTTCTTCCGATAAGTTTTCAAACGGTGTATCCATGTCAATGCCAAACTGCGTCATGGCTTGTTCAAGCATGGCTGGGTAATAGTTAGATGAGATTGGATTCCATGGGGCTAGCGCTCCTTCACGAAGTGTTTTGGACTTATCTGGAACAACTAAGTCCAAATCCACCTCTAGCTTGCTCCCCAAACCATCACAGGTTGGACATGAGCCAAATGGAGCATTGAATGAAAAAAGACGAGGTTCAAGTTCTGGCACTGTAAAACCACATTTTGGACAAGAATAATGTTCAGAAAAGAGTAGCTCATTCCCGTCCATGGTATCAATAATCACATATCCATCTGCCAAGCGAAGCGCAGCCTCAACGGAGTCAAAGAGACGTGAGCGGATGCCATCCTTCTGAACCAAACGGTCAACCACAATCTCAATATTGTGCATCTTGCTCTTAGAAAGCTCAGGAACCTCAGTCACATCGTAAATCTCGCCGTCCACGCGCACGCGCACATAACCATCCTTTTGAACCTTATCAAAAGTCGTCTTGTGCTGCCCCCTTTTACGACGAACAATGGGCGCTAGAATCTGCATCCGAGTCCGCTCTGGCAGCTCCAAGACCTTATCCACAATCTGCTCCACAGACGAAGCCGTGATAGCCCCGTGACCATTGATACAGTAGGGCGTCCCGACCCGAGCATAAAGCAGGCGGAGGTAATCATTGATTTCCGTCGCTGTCCCTACGGTTGAGCGGGGATTCTTGCTAGTGGTTTTTTGGTCGATGGAAATGGCAGGGCTGAGACCATCAATGGAATCCACATCAGGTTTCTCCATATTGCCCAAAAATTGTCTGGCATAGGCCGACAAGCTTTCCACATAGCGACGTTGACCTTCGGCATAGATGGTATCAAAAGCCAAACTAGACTTACCAGACCCAGACAAGCCCGTCACAACAACCAATTTATCCCGCGGAATATCCACGTTAACATTTTTCAAATTATGGGCACGCGCCCCACGAATCATTAATTTATCTTGCATTTTCTACGCGCAATCCCTTCAAAAGACTGCACTCCTCCTGTTCATATCTTTACCATTATATCAGAATTTAAAAACCAATTCCTGTATTTGATATGGAAAATGACTACTTAGATATCTAAAAAGCAGAGCTGTTTTCTAGCTCTGCTATGATTTTATTTCTTCTCTGGCAATTGAGTAGTTGGACTCAAGGCGTTTTGAACGTTGTATTTCTTTTTAAGCCAGTAACGTCCTCCAAATGCTAGGATTGAAAGAACAAAGAGAACTAGCGCTGGTAATTGTGGGTTAATCACTGCTGGCAAGAAGGATACGACGGTGAAGGCAAGGACCCAAAGAATTGTTGCTACTACCATGACAAGAATGGTCTTGACCCAACTTGGACGCTCTGATTTTGGTTTACCCATGTGGCGGTAAATGAAGTGATAAGTCGAATACATAACCGCACCACCACCGAAACTAATAGCAAGAATCGATAGAAGACCAGATTCTGTACCTTTAGTGCCGAAAAGTATCATAAAGCCGTTAAACAAGGTCACCAATCCCATGAATAGCAAGGAAGTATCCAACCACATCAACCACGGATTTGTATTTTTCTCATTTTCCTTAGCAATCGCTTCTTGTTTAGCTTTTTCAGTAAATGAAGCTGCCCAAACCGTTGGAGCACCTAAAAAGTTACGAGCTGGAATACCTCTTTCTTGATTTTCCACAATCTCTGGCATCACTTGGTCAAAGATTTCCTTGATTTCAGCTTCTGTTTTGCCATCAGCTTGAAGTTGATGGGTCGCGATGTAAACAAATTCTTGATTTTTCTTTGTCAATTCAGTCATAGTATCTCCTAGTCAGTTCTTAGAACCATTTTTTTCGAATAAAATAAATCACAACTGCCGAGCTGAGTGCCGCAGCAATCAAAATAATGTACCAAAAGGCATACGGAAGCCCGTTCAGAGGCATCCAGTTATTCTTGAAGTTCATCCCGTAAGCCGAGAAAATCACGGTCGGAACGTCGAGAGCCATGGTCATCAGGGCCAGTGTCTTCATAATCGTATTCTGGTTATTACCAATGATGGAAGCTGTCGTTTCGGTCATGGCATTCAAGACATTTTCATAGATGTTTGCCATCTCAATGGCCTGTTGGGTTTCGATGAGCGTATCTTCCAGCAAATCCTCATCTTCAATGTATTTTTTCAAGCTGCTGGTACTCGACGTCAACTTCTTAACAATACGTTCATTGAATTTCAGTGAGGCTTTCAAGTAGACGATAGATTTTTCCAGCTCCATCATATCAATCAGCTGCTCATTTTGAGTGGCATTTTCCAGTTGAGCTTCGATTTTATCGCTTTGTCTGTCGATAGAACGAAGGGCAGCTAGGTAAAGCTCTGCATTACGATAAAGCAGTTGAAAAACAAAACGCGTCTTCATAAAGGTGTAGAAATTCCTCACCCGACGGTTGTAAAAATTATCAAAAAGCGTTAATTTTTCCAAACAAGTCGTAATGACGGCATTCTCTGTCACGATAATTCCCATCGGGATGGTCACATAGTAATTTTTATTATTACGCTCTTCATAAATAGGAACGTCGACGATAATCAAGGTATAATCATCCTCTACCGAAATACGGGAAGTTTCTTCCACGTCGAGAGGAGCCCTGAGGTCCGTAATGTCAATGTTAAATTGCTCTGCTAACTTGACAGACTCCTCCTGGGAAGGGTTCACCAGATTAATCCAAGCACCCGGCTCGAATGTTTCTATTTCTTTGAATTCTAAGGCTGTTGAAAGAAATATTTGTTTCAAAGCTAGACCTCCTTAATCTGATAAATCCATACCTTATTATTATACAAGAATTATAGCCTTTTGACCATGAAAATCTGACCAATATTTTCATAGCTATAGTCATCTAGCTCATCTTTTAACCTAATTAACCCACTTTAACCCCCTTCAACTACAACTCAGTCCAACCTCACTAAAAACTATAAAGAAAAAGAAGACTGGTTTCCCAATCCTCTTTTGATTATTAGTCTTCGTTTACGTAAGGCATAAGAGCCATAACGCGAGCACGTTTGATTGCTGTTGTCACTTTACGTTGGTTTTTAGCTGAAGTTCCTGTTACACGACGAGGAAGAATTTTTCCACGTTCTGAAACGAAACGGCTAAGAAGTTCTGTATCTTTGTAATCAACGTATTCAATCTTGTTAGCTGCGATGTAATCAACTTTTTTACGGCGTTTGAATCCGCCACGACGTTGTTGAGCCATGTTTATTTCTCCTTTATAATTTTAAATTCTGTCCATTTTAGAATGGTAGGTCGTCATCTGAAATGTCCATTGGATTTGTATTACCAAATGGGCTTTCATCACGGCCAAAGTTTGGTGTAGATTGTGAAGCAGGTGCACCAAAGTTATTATTTGGTGTGGAGCTAAAGTTGTTTTGACTTTGTTGACCAAAGTTTCCACCAGCTGAATAGCCACCGTTATTTTCACGTGTAGCACGACTTTCCAAAATTTGGAAGTTGTCTGCGATAACTTCTGTTACATAAACGCGTTGACCCTGTTGGTTTTCATAATTACGAGTCTGAATACGACCTGTAATCCCAATAAGAGTACCTTTCTTCGCCCAGTTAGCCAAATTTTCAGCCTGTTGGCGCCAAATGACACAATTGATAAAATCAGCTTCGCGTTCACCCGCTTGATTTTTAAAATTACGATTGACAGCCAATGAAAAAGTAGCAACTGCTTGATTACTTGGTGTGTAACGAAGCTCTGCATCACGGGTCATGCGACCGACAAGTACTACATTATTAATCATAAGACACCTTCTTAAGCGTCAAGCTTAACGATCATGTGACGAAGAATGTCACCGTTGATTTTTGAAAGACGGTCAAACTCGTTAAGAGCTACAGCGTCAGTCGATTCAACGTTAACAACGTGGTAAAGTCCTTCACGGAAATCTTGGATTTCATATGCAAGACGACGTTTTTCCCAGTCTTTTGATTCAACAACAGTTGCACCGTTGTCAGTCAAGATAGAGTCAAAACGTGCTACCAAAGCGTTTTTAGCTTCTTCCTCAATGTTTGGACGAATAATATAAAGAATTTCGTATTTAGCCATTGATATGTTCCTCCTTTTGGTCTAATGACTCACGAGTCTACCCGTGAGTAAGTGAGGTAATGCTCACAAGATAGTATTATACAGGAAAAATAAGGTGAAGGCAAGAGAAAAGCAGGGAAAATTTTTATTTCCTGCTTTTCTTTTTATATTATGGTTGATAAGTTTTATCAATAATCAAAACTGGTTTAATGGTCTTACCAGATACTGAATCGGCATTGGCTGTGTTGATGTCTTCAAAATCATAGAATTTTTCCGTTTTATCAAAATCAAACCAACCAAGTTTGTAAAATTCAATCAAGCGAGGGATGTCAATTTGTGGGATGGAGTCACCCATGTTAACACCGACAATTTTCTTGTCGTCAACACAGAGGTCATTCCAAGTTGAAAGGTTGATATTATGTGGCGTTACGGCGATGGCTGCGCAAGTACCACCTTGAGCAAGGGCAGCGACGCTATCCATAATAACAGATGACAAGCCAGTCGTATCAACCGTCCAATCAACACCGTAGCCACCTGTCAATTCCTTGATTTTAGCAACAGCATCTTCTTCTTTGCTGTTGATGGTATGTGTTGCACCGAGCTCTTTAGCCAAGGTCAAACGTTCTGGCACGATATCTACGGCAATAACTTTGGTACAGCCTGAAATGCGTCCAGCCATCATTGCAGCCAAACCAACAGCACCTGTACCAAAGACCGCAATGGTTTGACTAGGTTTAGGTTGAAGGGTATTAAAGACAGTACCTGAACCAGTCACGTAACCACAACCAAGAGGACCTAAAATACGGAGGTCAAGGTCTTTATCCACCTTGACAGCATTACGTTGGTCAACAACTGTCGTCGTTGTAAATGATGATTGGTTGAACATGTCTGAGATATGATGACCATCTTCTGTAAAGTGGTCGTCACCATCTGCACGCACGCCAGACAAATTGTACTTAGCGTAGCTACGACATTGGGTAGGCACCCCCTTCAAACAGTTGTCACACGTACCGTCTGAATAGAATGACAAGATAACGTGGTCCCCAACTTCAAAATTCTTCACTTCAGAACCGACAGCTTCAACAATACCAGCACCTTCATGCCCCAAAATAACTGGGTAACCAAGGGAAGCATCACCCTTGCGGATAGCTTCATCGGAGTGGCAGATACCTGATGCTACCATGTGAATTTGCAAGTCCGTTGGACCTACTTCATGCAAATCAACCTTGTCATGGATTTCAAATTGAGCTCCAACTTCAGGAACTACAGCTGCTTTAATTTTCATAAGAGTAACTCCCTTTCTTTGGTGAATTCGTTTACAAGTTTATTGTATAACTTTCCACAAGATTTTCAAGTATCAAATGATTTTTCAGTAACAGTAATTGGACACCAGCAATAAATATGTGTAATTAGCTAATAGAAAATTGTTGGCATTATCACAGAAGCTCGCAAGCACATCCTGACAGTGATTAAATGCTGTTATTGATGCCCTTGCCTAACCCTGTCAGAATTACTCTGCTGTCTAGGTATTTTTTCTAAATTTCCCACAAACCACTAATCCTATCAGATAGTTCCTGTCAGCTGTTGGGCAAAGCTTTCTAGTTTAGGGGAAAACTTTTGTACAGTGGGGCAAAAAATCTTTTTTTGATACGAAGTTTCTCAAACAATGGCCTAAAAAAATATTTTTCGGTCCATATTTCTCGATCAATGTCTAAAAAATTCTTTTTTCGGTTCATATTTCTCAATCAGTAACCTAAAAAACATTTTTTAGCTCGAAGTTGACCAACGTGAGACCAACCAATGATTTTTTGGCGGATGGCTTGATTTCATTCTACTCATCATTTTTCTGATTCCTGTGGAATCACTCTGATGCAGAAAAAGATTATCATTGAATCAACTGACGATAGAGGTCTTTATTGCCCAAGTGTAACTGATTGTACTGATTATAGACGGCTTCTATGAACAGGTCTTTATTTGATAATAGGGTGCTTAATTTTTGAATCAAATGCTGCACTTCTTGTGCTTCAAAGGTATTTTGAGGAGAGACGTACTTGCTTTGGTGCTGTGTCTCCTTGAAGGCAAACAAAAGCATGGCTTGTTCAAAGGATTTTCTGACCGCAGACAAGATTTCATCGCCATGATTGATGTCCAGATAGATATCACAATTAGATAGCAAGAAATCCTTAAACTTACTTGTGACGTTTGGATAGAGCTTGACATTAGGGTACTTGGCATAGGACAGCAATTTACTTGAAATCTCTGTTATGGCAGCTATGTGGAAAGTGAGCTGAGGAAGCCCTTGGACAAGCTCAGTCAGAGATTCAATATTGTCCGAATTGGTAAAAATCAGTGCTTGGGGACGTGCTTGATTCTGACGATGCAAAGGATAGAGATAACCAAGGTAAGACAAGGCTGTTTCTTGAGGGAGTTGTTGGCTCAAGGCAAGATAAGCTTGCCAGTCTTGAACCGCAATATGTGTGTTAGACTTGGCATCCTCCAAAAGGACCTTCATATTTTCTGGAACATCGCTACGCGCTACTTCTTGCCAGAATAAGACATCCTTCCCAGGGTGAGCTAGCTTTCTAGCGACCGCCAGTGGTGTTGACAAAGAATTATAAATGAGACGTTCAGCTGCTAGCCCCATCTCTTTCAAATAGAAAATGATAAAATCAGCTTTATCCTTGAAAACAAGCAACTGCTTATCCTTATTGACGATAATATCCCCTGTCCTATGATTTTCTACAAGGACATCTCGCTTGTGAGCATCATAATAAGTCGTTGTTGTTAGTTTTTGGTCACTGCCATAAACGGTCTGGGCAAAACGATAGCCCTGTTTATTGTAGTGGTCAAGGCTGTAACGTTTTCCCGCTTCATCCAGCCATTCCACCTCTTTGACAAAACGCTGGTGGGTCGGTGAAGCGTAGATGATGTTTGCTCTGAGATGACTATAGTCATGAATCTGCCCTGTGCGATTGTTACTGCTAATCTTCCAAAAGGCTGGAACCTCTATCTGGTTAAAGTAGCGTGGCTTTCCTTGGACCTTGTCAAATCCGGTAATATACTGATAGGGAGAGAGGACATCGTCAGGCAAAAAGCCGTCGTCATGGATGACAAACGTTGGGTGTTTGTAGCCTGAGACCAGCAAGGAATAGTGCAAATCCCAACTTTCTTGAGAATAGTAATCAAATAAATTTATCACTGGTCAAAACTCCTTAATAGATTTTCCCATTTTGCTTCCACAGCAGTTGTCAAATAGTTCTCTGCTAGCTTGTAAGAAACCTGGTGCATAGCTTCTGTGTTGGCACTGGTAAAGTAAGCCACGATTCGATTGGCAAACTCTTTGACAATCTTGGTCTCATTCATCTCGTTTCTGTATGGAATTAAGTAGCCATTTGTGCCATCTTTGACGAAAGTTGGATTGCCATAAGGAACATCAAAGCCAATCAAGGGCAGACCTGAGCCTACTGCTTCCATCAAGGTCAATCCAAAACCTTCGCTAGTCGAAGCCGTCACGTAGATCTCATAATCTCTGTAAACGGTCTTTAAATCTTGGTGCCCTTTTAAGAAAATATAAGCACCCGCTTGATTATCATGGATGAGCTTTTGGAGATGAGCCTCCTCGCCGCCCTTACCATAAATAGCAAAGGTCAGCTCAGGCAAAACTTTATGGGCTTGGACAACAGACTTAAGCAACCAGTCTACATGCTTTTCAGTTGCTAGCCTTGAGGCAGTTAAGAGGGAGAAAGGCTTCCTTGCACCCTTAGGATAAAGAAGATTATCCAGACTTCCAACAGGAATCGTCTCAATCCGAGGGGACTTGTCTGCATAAGCCTTAAACTGCTCTGCCAAGACCTTTTTCTGAGCATCCGTTGCGGTGATAAAAAAGTCAACCGCGTCTGCATTGGTGAACTGATAATCATAATAGTTATTCCACAAGATATTGTCAGCTGTAGTTGAACTGGCGCTGTAATGCTCTGCATGAACGACCACTCCCAACTTTGCCTGACCATGATGGCGGAAAACAGCCTGACCGACACCAGTTGAACGGTCCAGAATGACCATATCTTTCTCAGTCAGATTGAGACAGTCCATGAAGTAGGCGATAAGTGCCTCTTTTGAAAAAAGAATCTTATCAGGAAAACGATAAATGTTGGCTTCACCATCTCTGATAATTTCTTCATAGGCCACTGATCCATCTTCATTGAAGAAATGGCGTTTTTCCAAATGGGCACGATTGTCCTTGGGACTATAAAATTCAGAAAAAATCTTGGTGTAAGAAAAGTAATCTTTTCGTATCAACTTTCCACGCGAAACATACTCCACACGGTCAACATAATCTTTATCCTCACGGGTTAGATAGGCTGTAAAAAAGAAATCATCTTGTTCGTAGAAACAACGGACAACCTTGCCATTTCGTTCTTGCCGTGTCTCCGTGTGTGGCAATCCTTTTTTGACGTCAGCAATTGTCACAGTTGTCGGTGCGATTTTAATATCTGTGAAATAGGTGTATAACCAGATAATCTCCTCATCCAAAAAGCCCATATTCTCCGTTAAATGAGCGATATTGTCCGCCTGAATCATATCCGTAAAAATAAATCTGGCCTTGCGATTCAATTGTCTAAAAACATTGGCACGGTAGGCTTGGGCGTACTCGACACCACTACTTGCCCATCTAATACCCAAATTCACATTGTAAATAGTCACAGCTCTCTCCTTTAGCACAATAAGTGGTCATCTTGCCCATTATTATAGCACAATTTGTAAATAATATGACCTACCCACTCGACAGCCAACAAAAAGTCGCTAGAGCTAATCCCTAACGACTTTGTCTATCAAAACTTAATCCTCATCTCTGTAACGGTAAAAAGCAAACCAGAAGATAAGCAAAGCAATAAAGAGCAGGATAGCAATAAACGGTGCTACCATGACTGGCTTAACCTGACTGGCATCTGATGTCACACGAGCTATCTTGGCTTGATTAGCAATGCGATGACCACGCACCAAGAGTCTATGAGTATTGACCCCGTAAGGCGTACAAGTAACCAGCGTCACATAGTCTTGCTTTGGATCAATAGCTAGCGCAGATACGTCATCCGGTGTGACTGTCCGAATCTGGTCAACCTCATAAGTCAGAGTCTCGTCCATAACCTGAATAAGGAAGGTATCTCCCTCCACCAGCTGGTCAATATCCGTAAAAAGCTTAGCCGATGGCAAACCACGGTGACCAGAGATAACAGCATGCGTCCCTTTACCACCAACTGGCAAAGAGGTTCCAGGAATGTGCCCGATAGCCACCTGCAAAATAGCATCGTCTGTCCCGTGATAGATGGGCATGGTAGTGTTTAGCTTGGGAATTTCCACATAGGCCATAATCCCCGCATCTGTGACATTCAAGACTTGATTATAAGTGGACTTCTGCTCCGCTGATAAATTCAAATCGGGGATAACTCCTTGGGGCAGGGTCTGATTATAAGCACGCGCAGCTTCCAGCATCTTGTCGGTCTCCTCTTGAGACATGTCTTCGACCTTCTCGACATAAGCCGCAACTGCTTTTGACTGGTGGAAAGAATTCCAGTAGTCACTTACCGTTGGGTACAGCAGTAGGGACAGCCCAATTAGCAATATAAAGACTAATAAAAAAGTGGTCCAATTTTGTTTTAGTTTATCTATCATTAATAGAGCTCTCCTTACTGTTGTCAAAAGAAAGAGGTAGCCAAGACCACCCCTCACCTTATAACAACAGAAATTTTTCTGTTAAGCTTGATTAAGCTTCCATACGTTTTTTAGTAATAAGAAGGATACCAGCGCCAAGAACTAAGATAGCACCTGCAATGTAAAGTATTGTAGTACCAACACTACCAGTTGAAGGAAGGATAGAACCTTTCTTGTTGACAACTTGAGTAGTCAAAGCATCTTCATTTGCTTCAGCACGAGTGAATGTGATTTCACCGTTTGCAGCAGTACCTGTAAGTTTAGTCAATTTAGGCTCAGCAGCTTCTGTATCATGTTTAGCTTCTACAGTGAACGTGATTGGTTTGATTGTATTATAACCTGCAGGAGTTGTTGTTTCTTCAAGAACATAATCCCCATCGTCAAGACCTTTAAATTCGAATTTAGTTGCTTCACCAGCAGTAATTTCTTTAACTTTAGTCTTTGTACCTTTAACCATCTTGTAAAGAGTGAATCCAGCACCTTTCAATGGTTGTTTATCTTTGTCAACTTTGTTTACAACTGTTTTGTATGTGAATACAATAACGGTGTCTTTTGGAGTTTTACCGGTATCATTTGGTTTACCTGTACCCTTTTCATTTGGATTGTTTGAGTAGATGAGTGCAACTTCGTTAGGGTTACCTTTTGAACCGATAACAGCATTTTCATTAAGTTTTGCAGAGTAATCTACAGTAACTTTACCACCTGCAACACCACCAAGTGCTTTAACATCATTGATAGCAATAGTAAGTTTTGTTGAACCATCTGTGTCAGTAGTTGTAGTTAATTGGTATTGGTCTGCTGTCAATGTCTTATCGCCAACTTTAACAACAGCGTTGTTGTTGAAAGTCAAACCTTTAGACATTGTATCTGAGAATTCAAGGTAGTAAGTTTCGTATTTATCAAAGTTTTCTGCAGGCAAAGTAGCTGTCAATTGGAAAGGGACGTCATCGTTGATATCGTAGTCAGCTGAATCTTGCCAATCAGTAGTTTCACCAGTTGTGTCGTTTGTGTCTTTAACTTTTTTCTCAACAGTTGGTGTACCAGATTTTGGTGTTACAGTAACATTTTTAACGACTTGTAAGATGTAAGAAGTGTATGCTGCTTTTTCAGCACCTTTCAAAGAACCGTCTTTATCTTTAACAAGGTAGTAACCAGCACTAAGACCTGTCAAAGCACCTGGGTTTTGCAAGTATTTACCTGCAAGGCTTGCGAATTCTTCTGTTTGACTTGCAGAGAATGTTGCCATTTTTTCAGCAAGAGCAGATGCTGAACTTACACTGTACTTATTTTGAAGAGCTGTTTGTCCATCAGTAGTAATACCATTACCCCATTGGATATTTGATAAAGTATTGTCATTCAAATCACCAGTGAAGATTTGGTAACTTTCGTAAGTATGACCTGTAGTGTCACCATTGATAGTGATGTCATACGCCAATGCCTTGCTACCTGTGAAGGCAAACAAAACTGCGACAAATGTCGCCAAAATTAATTTTAATCTTTTCATATTAAGTCTCCTTTTTAAATTTAAGCATAGTACCTAAAAGGCACCGACAACAAGGCCCGAAGGCTTAAAGGTTAGATACTTCACCAGTAAGTATCACCACCCTTAATGGCGAATTGATCCATCAGAAGCGCCCACCTCCTTGGAAACCTTTATAAAGTTTAAGTGATAATAGCAGGGCTGCTAAGCTAGCCACTATTGCACCGAGGAATAAAACAGGTTCAACACCCATTCCACCGGTCTTAGGCAGGTTGTAAGTTTTAATCTGCTTGTTAGTAATGGTGATAGTACCAGAAGTAGCCGTCACATCACTAGCCTTGGATGAGTCAGTGACACCATTTGAATAAGTAGCACTATATCCCGCAGGCACAACTTCTTCAACATAGTAAGAGTAAACCTCACCATTGTCTCCAACAGTTGGCAAATTATCAAAGGTCGTTGACCAATGACCACCATCATAGGTAATGTCACGTCTGCCATTCTCAACATCTACAGGTGTTGGGTTTTGATCTGAAAGACGTTTCAATTGGATAGTCACCGAACCCCCTGTCCGACTGGTATCTGAGCCATCTGGTTTTTGCCATTTTTTATCAACTGTGATAGAAGTTGTTGGTGGAAGTTTGGTATTAGAAACATATTCTTGCTTAGATTGTTTTGCTAAATTGACAGCTGAAGTTAAGTCTGTTAAACCTCCAAGATTCAATGGAGCAATCCCGGTCTCAGAGAAGTAGAAATAGTAGCGTTTTTCATTTTCTGGTAATTGATAGCCTGACGGTGCTTGAACCTCTGTCACATAGTACATTTTTCCATCTTCAAGTGATCCAATACTATTGACAGCTTCTTTCCCATCTTTCGTAATATTAAGTGTACCATTTGCTGCCGTTTTGTAAGTGGCTACCACTTTATCAGTGACATTTTCTCTCACCTCAAATTTAGCACCTGGTAGAGTGATGGCAAAATTAACATCAACTTTTATTAATTTAAAGAATTTAACAGTAGAGGCCGTACCACTAGTTGCCATTTTAGACCAACTAATGGAAGTGGTCTTTTCTCTTTTACCAGTTTTTAGACCATTAATCTCTGCTGTATTTTTAACGCTTAGTTGAGCAGTATTATCTGCATCGACATCTCTAGTAACTTTATACTTATACTCAAGTTTCAGTCTCTTATTATTCGGGACAGTAAGTTTCAGGATACTCTTGTAAAGTCCATTACTATCACGAACCTTTTCAACTGTCCAAGACCACTGACTTTTATCAATCTCTTGGTTGTTGACGTCATACAATTTAACAGATTCTTGTTTCAGGTCATAACTCAAATTAGTCAGGGGATCTTCTTGATACTCCAAAGTATCGGTAACAGTGTAGCTATCTTTGCCTGCAGCTAAATCTTCGGCAGCAGGGTTAATATCCAGTTTGTAGTTGACCTCACGGTTATTATTTTTCCATTCACCAGATTTAGAAATCTTTTTGCCTGGCTTGACCGTTATTTTTTGAGTATGCTCAGCTTCACCAGCAGGTGTACCATTTATTGTTGCTGACACCTTATTGGTATAAGCTTTTGTGATTGGGCTATCCAGCGGAGATAAGTCTGTTTTGAAGAAGAAACCTGCATAAAGAGTTCCAGTATTGTTTAGAGCTTCTTTTAATGTTTTTCCATTTTTAGCTGTAAAAGTAACTTTAACAGCTCCGCTTTCATCAATAGTACCGGTAACATCAATATCATTACCATAGCCACCCGGCCAGTATGGGTTTGGCCAAGTAATCTTACCATCTGAGACAGTAAAATCGCCACTATTTAGACTATACGTCGCATGACCATATCTGAAACCTATCAGGGACAAGCCGGAAGGTGGTGTATCTGTCAACGTCACCGTTTGCGTGTCATCAGCCAATTTAACTTTGACAACCCAGAATATTGTACCATCTTTTTGAATCTCATGTTCGGTGTTATTAGTATTGTACTCAGAAGCTTGACCATCCCAGGCATAACTATTCCCATCCATCTTGAAGACTTTACCTGTCTCTTCATATTTGTAACTAGCCTCTTTTGAGAAACCGCTACTTGATATAGTATTGGTGAAATAAATGACTGTAGATTTATTAATAGTAGACCGGTAGTCTAAGGTAATATCTGAACCTTGATAAGCCTTCAATAACTTAAACTTATATTTGCTATAAGTCTTATCAGAGCTAATTTGGCTATATGGCGTATACTGCCAAGTTGAATTTCCTGATTCCCAAACGTTGAATTCAAAATTTCCTGAGCCAAAAACCTGTACTAATTTATTATAGACAGCATCTAATTGGGCTCTTGTAAAATAATGTTCACCGTTGTTGGTGCCATCTTTTCCCCTTAAAACATCTTCAAATTCTGTACCAGACGGAATTTTACCACTTCCGGGCACCTTGATAGTAGACTGCCATGTCAATTCCTTGATATCCGAGTCAGAGGTTGCTTCCATTTTCTTAAAGGTTTTATCTAGCCCACCGGTTTTATCATTTTTACCTGTGACCGTTGCAGAAGCACTAGAGTTTTCCCCTCCATCTGTAATCGTTGCCGTATTAGTAAATGTTTTAGCGGATTCAGCCCAATTGTTTGGTTTTGCACCGGCATCCGTTGTGTAGGTGATAGTGTACTTATTTGTATTTCTGCTACCTGAAGTTGCTGTAAATTTATAGCCAGTAGATGTCTTTGTCGCACCTTCTGCTGGTGAGATTTTAACATCACTTGCTTTAGCAATCATGTCGTCCTTCAATTCAGCACCAGCAATGTCGTTTTGGTTTTCATTTACGATAATGGTCCATTTGACCTTGTTGGTATTCTTATCATAAGAACCAGACTTACTAATTTTATTTCGATAAAGTTCCAGTTGATTATCTTTATGTTGATTTGGAATATCTGGCGTTGTCACATCTAACCCATTTCCAACATATGTTGATTTCCCAGCTGGAAAACCCGAAATCTTATAACGATAGGTTATCGTATATTTCTGATTAGCACCGAGTTTAGGGAGCTGAGTCGTAAATTTACCATTTGATTCATTCAGATTTATACCACTTGTCACATCTGTTGTTGACCAGTCGCTATTGGTTCGAATAACCTTTAATTTTTCAAATCTTTCAATCTTGAAACCATCAACCTTTAATGTATCTGTTAGATTGACCACATCTTTAGTCCCCTTATTTGAGGAAACTTCAACAGTATAGTTCAAGTAGGCACTATCACCATCGTAAGTGACATTCCCCCACTTATTACTAGAAACATCATACTGTGCTTGCTGAGGCTCTTCTTTCTTATCAATTGATGATGATGGCACTGTTATCGTAACTTTATCTGTAAACGGAATCTCGTAGTCGCCCGTTTCTTTTCGATAAGTTTGACCGATAGACGCAGCATACTTTAGGTCTCCTTTAACATAATCCTTCGCATTGGCCACATAAGTATCCAAGAAAGTTAAAACTAGATACCTCTTACCATTTTGCTGAACGAATTTATATTTGTAGGCATCATTAGAACCATCTTGGCCTATATATTCTTGATTTTCATTGACCTTAGGATCCCAAGTGGTATCAGCTGGCAGTTCAATGGCGTAAGACTTGCTCTTATTCAGTTCAGTCAAAGGAATATTATAGTGTAACTTTAATTCAGTTGATAACGTTTTGGTATTTCCAGTAGTTGTCTCAGTAGTTGTCCCTTCAAAACCACCGTTTTGAAGGTATGGTTTAAAGTCTTCATACTCAACCCCCGCAATAGTATAAGTTGAGAAGGTATCTGACTTAAAGGCAACACTAGTAACGCTTTCCTGTTCATCTTGTTTAATATCTGTACCTGATTTTTCAGTTAAATCTTCAATTTGGTTGACGTCATTATTCTTGAAGTGATAAAGTTTCCAACCATCTTGGAGGTTTGAACTTTCAACTGCATTCTTGAAGTTCATGGAAACCTTAACCTCTTTGCTTGGTTCCACTTCTGCGCCAGCTTCATTGACAAAGGAAATGTCGTAAGAATAAGATGAAAGTAAGCTTTGTTTGCTATCATCTAAGACTTGTTGAATCTTGTCTGTGAGGGCTTGGCTATTAGTGATCGGAGTAACCTTGAGGTTAACCTTTTCTGCAAAAGTATCTGCCTCATAGTCCACCTTAACGGTGACATCATCAGTATCCGCTGACAGGCTACCTGCCTTGCGGTAACTTTCATCTGGTGTACTCTCCGTTTGACTAGCTTTTGATTCTGTCGCCTGATGGTTTGCCTCTGTAGCCGATGACTGACTGTCTTGTTCTTTTTCCGTTACAGGCGTTCCCGAAGAGGATTCCTGCGTCTGTAAAACTGAGCTACTAGTATTATTGCTCAAGGTAAGAGCTGGCAAGACTAAGGCGTAGGTGGTACAAAAAACGACCACAATAGACACCGCTAGAGCTATTTTTGCCAAACGGCTATCGCGTAATCTTTGCCTAAGTAGCAAAGCCAATTTATCAAGTAGTAATTTCATACGCATTCCTCACAATTCCTTTCCATAAAAAGCCATTAGTGAACCCAACTCACTCGATTAAGTGGCCAAATTCGGAAAGTTAACTTTCCAACTAATTGTTCATCACCAACAGTACCAACAGCGGTATTCCGTGAGTCAATTGAGACACTACGATGATCTCCCATAACAAAGACTTTCCCATCGGGGACTTGATAAGGTAATTTAATGTTGGTCTCACCATAAGCCTTCTCACCTTTAGAAAGGTAGGGTTCTTTGATTTTCTTGCCATCAACGCTGACATTCCCTTTTTTATCAATATTAACCCATTGACCTGAGGTGGCAATCACACGCTTGACCAAGACCTTATTATTATAGTAGAAGGCAATGACATCGCCTTGCTTGAGCTTTTTAGCGTTTACAGATACGACCATATCACCAGATTTTAAAGTTGGGGTCATTGAACTACCATAAATTTGAAGGACTGGAAGCCAAAGCGTGGCGATGAGCACTGCGACAGCTGCGACAGTGATTAACGTAAAAATCGTACTCTTCAAAGTACGTCGATAACGTTGCCTATATTTTATCTTAGCCAACTCTTTAGCCATGATTTCCGCTTTGGGCAAGTCAGCTAGGGTTGGCTTCATACTATTTATTTTTTCACTCTCCTGAGATTCTTTTCTCATACCGAAGAATTCCTATCTAGTTTACTTTTTTAATTGTTGAATATTGGCTAAATATTGGTCAGCTGCCTTCTGGGCTGCTTCAAAAATTCCATTCAATTCCAAGGCTGCTTCTGCAATGGATCCTGCTTTGGCAATCTTGATGTCTTTGTCATTTAAAGCTGATTTAAGTGATTCAACCTCTGCTTCAAGGCGTTCAATTTCTTGTGCCTGGGAGACCAATAAATCTAACAAATCTGTTCGACGTAATTTTCGTAATTGTTTTTCGTTCATACTATTTTCCATGATAGACAAGGGGAAGCCCATTATTTAAATAAAGTCTACAACTTCCAAAAGGATTTTTCAAGTAATATGCTCATGTAAATTATTTTATGCAAATCCACGTCTTATCTTTTTGGTATCATTACCCTAATCATGTGTTCAAAAAAAAAAAAAAAAACAGATTTCGATGAGAAATATCTTAAAATATCTTTCTCACCCCATATCCGACAACTAACAAAAAAGCCCTTAGAAAAATATTCTAAGAACTTCATTTTTGATCGTCAAGAGTCAGATTACTTGTGACCAATAACGTATGTCAATTGAGAGGCTTGGGATGCTGAGAAGGTACGGTAAGATACCACGCCAAGTCCCATAGCGTTTGATTCTGAGATAAGGACGCTACCGTCTTCTTTGACTTCTTCTACGATAGCAACGTGACCATAGGTTGCATCAGCTCCCGCTTGACCTGGCGCAAATGAGACCGCGTAACCAACTTTTGCTTCGTGGGTTGTTTCGTAGCCAACTTGATGTTGCCAGTCACCACCATTTCCCATATACTCACCAAAGCTATAGCCCAGCTCTTTGGCACGGTTATATACATACCAGGTACATTGTCCCCAAGGGTAGGTTGATGCTGTGTAGGCTGACGCATTCATTGATGCTGAGACTTGGAAGCCTGTCGGAACATTTGCGAGCATAGCTGTTGATAGATTCTTCAATTCATCTGGAATAGCTGGTGTGCCTCCGTGTTCGTCAATCCAACGGTCAAGATTTTCCATGATTTTAGCACGACGTTCTCCGCTACCAGATGCGTCTGTAAAGTAAACACCACCTTCTGCAACGGTGTTCAACTGACCAGCTGCCAATTTCTTAGCTTTATCATCTTGGACTTTGAAAGTAACATTTTTATTGTCGATGATAGTAGTCTTAGTCAATGCCATCACTGCAGCTTCATCGCTGTAGTTCTGAGCATTTTCAGGATTGTTATCAAAAGCACCGTAACCAAACATATTGGCACCAGCTAGACGAGCGACACCCGCAGTTCCTAGGGAACTTTCAGAGATAGCAATAGCTACAATCGCACGCACGTCCAAACCACTTTTACGCTCCCATTCAAGCAACTTTTTACCGTTGATGCGGTTGCTATCGTAAGCAATACCCGTGCTTTGTAAAAAGCCATCCAACTGCTCTGCGGAAATACCATAGCGGTGTGCTAAAATGTTGTGCGTGTAAGCATCTTTTCCTGACCAATGCTCAACATAAAATGGTGTTGCAGTAACTGCGCTGTTGACTACATTCTCATCAAATCCAGCTACAGCTGCTGAGATAGTAGGTTGTTGAGAAGAAGTGGCAGTCGTTGATGATGAGCTTGCAGTGGCTGCTTTAGCGACCGAAGTGGCGCTTGATGTCGCTGTTTTAGTTTCTGTTTTGGTTACTTCTTTACTTGTTTCAGTTGATTTACTGCTTTCAGAACTTGCTTCTGTAGCTTTTTTTTCTTCTGAAGAAGAGGCTGTTTCTGAGGAGGAAGTAGACTGTGTTTGCTCTGATCGATCTGTATTTGTCTCTGATGAAGCTTCAGAACTTGCGCTGATTTCACTTGTTTGAGATGAGGTTGTCTCACTTGTGTTGACAGTAGTTTCTGCTGTACTAGTTGTCGTTTTTGATTCGTCTACTGAAGGGGCAGCCTCTGTAGGAGTTTCATCGCTTTGTTCTTCAGTCTTGGCTTGATTTTCCTGCGCATTGGTACTCTCACTTAGCAATACTGAACTATGCTGAGTAGCTTCCTCAGCTAGGACTAGCAAAGGTGAACTATTTGATAAGATTAATCCACTAATTAAGAGTAGGGATAATACTTTATTTTTTTTCATTTATCTTACTCACTTATTCTTGATTTTAGTCACTCTCACTAGTTTAGCACAAGTGAATCATTTTTTCTAATAAAACTAACTGAAAATTTCACAGCCTCTAAGTCATACTTTCTTTTTCTAAAAATAAAAACTTCCAACTACTGCTCAAAAAGACGAGATACTAACCTCGTCTAAAAAATATTTGATTGTCTGGGACTTCCACCAACAGACTTCTCATAAGGAGTTGAGAGTTGGTAGGCTGTCTCCGTTTTTATAGCGATTTAGATTAAATTTCAACATAGGAGCTCCTTTATACTATCTACTTTTTCGTGCGGGATAATGGTAACATTCCAAAATCACATACCAAAAACTAGCCAATGTCACCATTTTTAAATCTTGAGATATTCAGTTGAATACCTCCTTTTGTCGCTATCCTAATCACTGAGTTACAATTCCAAGGAACTCAGTAATCTCCGTTTTTGTACCTGTTCAAATTCATCTTTAGCATTGCGCACCTCCGACAGTTTAAACATATACTACATTGGACCGACCTCCATTTTTTAGATTTGTTTGGAAACCTTGTCGCCGTTACTATAGCGACCCACATTAACCATCAACATAAGCGCTACCTCCGTAGGTTTCTAGCTGAATGACGCTTCGGCTATCCACCACTTTATTGCAATTGGAAGAAGATATACAATATTAGCTGTCGCCATTTCTATAGCGACTAGGATTCATTACCATCATATCGCTACCTCCAGTGTTAAAGTTAGGTTGCCTACCTATCTACTTGCTGGAGACTAGTCTCCATTTTTATACCTTGAGATGTTGTAACTAATCATTGGATTTCCTCCTTGATTACTTCCTTATCTTTTTTACACTTTTATTATAATGTAAGCGCTTGCTTATGTCAAATAAAAGACCTTCAAAAATGCTAGTTTTTATCAAAAAAATCACTGGAAAATGATCAACCTAAAAAAGAGTTAGCAGATTGCCAACTCTTTTTACATGATTCAGCATTAAGCATAAATCTTATCTAGAATCACATCAACAATCTCGGCACGATTTAGCTTGCCTTGATCCGAATCGTCTTTTCGGCTAGGATTGTCGATGATATCAATGATGGTCGAATGCTTAACCACTACAATTTTATCAGCCATGCGAGCTGCTTCTTCGATATCGTGGGTGACTAGAACCGTTGTGAATCCCTGCGAATCACAGATTTCTAAAATTAGATCCTGCATTTTTCGGCGGGTCAAGGCATCCAAAGCTCCCAGAGGTTCATCTAAAAGTAAAACTTGAGGTTGATACATCAAGGCACGCGCCAAGGCCACACGTTGCTTCTGCCCACCGAATAATCTAGTCGGGTAATAATCAGCAAACTCCTCTAAGCCAACGAGTTTTAGTAAATCCATAGCCTCTGCTCTTTTTTGAGCTTTTTTTGGCCAAAGGACAGATTATCTAGGACAGTCATCCAAGGTAACAGACGATCATCCTGAAACATGACACGTGCCTTATCATTGACCTTCTTGATTTCTTGTCCTGAATGGGTAATACTGCCCTCGGTAGGTTGTTCCAAACCAGATATCATCCGCAGCAAGGTCGTCTTACCACTACCACTCATCCCAACCAAAGCTACAAATTCGCCTGCCTGGATGGTCAAATTGGCATTTCCAATGGCAACTTTCTCGCCGTAGCGCTTCGTACACTTATCTATTTTTATTAGTTCTGTCATCTTAGCCTCCTATTCTCGCCAATCTAAGCAAATATCTTCCAAGGTTTTGGCAATAAAATCAGATAATTTCCCTAAACCTGCATAAATCAATATACAGAGGAAAATCGTTCGCATATTCATAAATTGCTGGGCGTTAGTGGACATATAACCAATACCAGAGTCGGCAGATACAGTTTCCGCCACAATGAGGGTCGTCCATGTGATTCCTAGCGCATAGCGCACTCCCATAAGAATGGTTGGCAAAGCACCTGGAAAAATAATCTTTCGGAATAAGTCTAATTTAGACAAGCCATAGGATTTACCCATTTCAATCAAGTGACTATCCACCGATGTAATCCCATGATAAGTGTTGATATACATAGGAAATAGGCATCCCACAGCCACCAAGCTCACCTTAGCTGTTTCATCAATACCGAAAGCTAAGATAACCACAGGAATCAAGGCTAAATGTGGAATGTTCCGTAGCATTTGAATGGTCGAATCAAAAGTTGTTCGGGCCATTTTCGAAACACCATTAACCACCCCTAGCAGAAAGCCCAAGCCTCCACCAATAACAAAACCGATGGTAGCGCGATAAAGGCTGATACCAATATTTGCTTGAAGGCTTCCTTCTTGCCACAATTTGACACCTTGCTTAATGACACCCCAAGGCGATGGCAAGAAGGAACTTGTTATCCAACCAGCCATGATAGCCGTTTGCCATAGAATAATAAGCATCAGGGGAAGTAGCCAAGGAAGAGATAGTGATAAAGTATTTGACATCTTAATCGTATTTTTCATGTGACCTCCTAGTTACTAAGGTATTGAACGTTATCTTTGATGACAACCTTGTTATTGATGATGTCATCTGTGTAGAAAAGGTCAGCGATATCTTGTAATTCTGAGACAGATTTTTCTGTCATTCCAGTCATGGCATAGGTTCTACGGTTAACCATTTTTTGAACGACTGCTTCTTCAAGACCCAGACTTTCGGTTAACATTGTCACCAGTTTATCCTTGTGTTTATTAGCCCAAGTCATGTCTTCGCTAGTATATTTAATCAAAAGTTCCGTCACGTCCTCATTTTCCTCAGCGAAAGCGGTTGGTGACACAATGTAAGAACGGTTATTAACCCCAACGTCTGAGCCTGTTACTAGCAAGGTTGAATTATCAGTGACTTCTGCCTTGGATGTCGCTGGATCCCAGTTTACCCAGGCATCTACTGTCCCGTCCACGTAAGCAACACTCGCAGCACTCTGATCCAGATTCACAAGATTGACGTCATCTTGGCTAAGACCTGCCGATTCAAGAATTTTCAAAATCATATATTGTGAATTGGTTCCTTTCGTGTAGGCAATGGTTTTACCTTTTAAGTCAGAGACGCTACTGATTCCTGAACTTTTGTGTACTAAAATCCCTGAACCAGAAGCCTTGGTTCCTCCTGCTGCTACATAGGTCAAATTGGTACCTGATGCCAGTGCAGAGACACTCGGTGTATCACCGATTCGAGCATAGTCGATACTTCCTGAAGCTAGAGCCTGCATCTCAGCTGAACCATTTTGAAACTCTCTAAAGACAACCTTATAGCCCTTAACCTTCATTTTCTTAGCGAGGACACCACGTTCTTTAGAAATATCAAATTCATCTCCTGCTTGATAACCAATGACAATTTCGGTTAAGCCGTCAGAAGTGTCGGTCTGAGTTTGTTTCCAACCATAAAAAGCAACTGCTATCCAAGCAATCAAAAGTCCAATAATAAAAGTTTTCTGGGCAATTTTCCTACGCTTCACTTAGCATCCTTTCTACCACTTGGGATTTTCTGACAAGCTTTTGCTGAATCAAAATCTGAGACAGCTGAGGTCGCATAATTTTGTTGGTCGGATTTAAAGGAAAATCATCAACAAAATAGATTTCTTCAGGGCATTCATACCTTATCAGATGTTTTTGGCAGTGAGCCATGATGGCTTGTTTGACCTGCTCATTTGCTTCCACATTTGGCTGAAGAATGACCGCTGCTGCAACGATTTCACCATAAATATCATCAGGTAAGGCAACCGCTGCAATGTTTTTAACATAATCCAAACCACCGATAGTATTCTCAATAACGGTCGGATTGATTTTTTCGCCTCCGCGGTTAATGACATTTTTTCGACGTCCGTTGAGCCAAAGATAGCCATCCTCATCAAAATAGCCCAAGTCACCCGTCAACAACCAGCCATCTTTGAAAGAATCTGGATTGGGTTCTAAATAATCGGTAATCACATGAGGACCTCTGATGACAATTTCACCTTTGATACTAGCTTCTGAAGTCATTCTATTGCCATCCAAGATTTTAACTTCGCTGCCATAAGGTTTTCCAACGGAGCCTAGCTTCATTGCATCCAAGGGGTTAAGGGTGCATTGACTACAAGATTCTGTCATGCCGTAACCTTCCAAGATGGGAACTCCAAATCGTTGACCAAATTCACGGTTACGGTCAATTGGCAACACGGCAGAGGCACATCTGACAAATCGCAACTTATGATTAGGACTGAAACTTGCTAGAGAATTTTCATTTTTCAAGAGGATGCTGACAATGGTCGGAACAACTGAAGTCCAGGTGCAATCATTGTCCTTAATCCAATTCCAAAATTGGCTAGCGCTGAACTTTGGAGCAACAACAATGCGTCCGCTGGACATGAGCGTTGAGACGATAATCAATTCTTGAGCATTGATATGAAACATGGGCATAACAATTAACACCGTGTCATCCTCAGTCATACGATGTGACACTAGGTCATCTTGACCAGCCATGTACATGAAGTGGTGAGAGAGCCCAACTTGTTTGGGTTTGCCAGTCGTCCCTGAAGTATTCAAAATCCAACCCTGAGAATCTTCCGTGGCTTGGAGAGACTTTTGGCTCTTATCATTATCTTTACGGGTCAATAAGACAAGATTTGGGAAGGTCTTTAAGGGAAGCTCTTCGTAATTCAACTCTGTCCTATCCATAAAGACACTAGCCTTTGCTCGGTTAAAAATCATTGCTGGATAACTATTTTCACTGTAATCCTCTAGTAATTCAGCATCAGGTGTATTGGGTGCAACGGGGTGAGCTGTAATACCGTATCACCACATCGCTTGATTCATAGGAATATAGACGGCTGAGTTTTCAAGAGACATAAAAACAACATCCCCACTCTCCAAACCATTTCGCTTGAAGGCTTCTTGAAAAATAGCAATGTCATCTTCAACGTCTTTACCGGTAAACCATTGATTAAGGCTGATATCCTTCAAAAATTTACGATTTTCATTTTCTTGTAAACGTGTTTTTAAGAGTTGCGTTAATTGTGTCATTTTACTTGTTTCCTTTCTTGAAATGATTTGGTCGTCCAACTAAGACACCAAACGGTGGCACCTTGTAACAAAAATAAGAGAAAAGCCAGGCACCACCTAGAACAAGGAGATAGCCCAAGGGAAATAGCAGAGCAAGCTGCAAGTCTGTAAGATAGGGATTGATAGCAGCAACCAGCAAGCCAAAAATTGTTAAGGAAGCTGTTTGGGTCAAATAAACACCAAAGGATAGCTTAGACAATAAATCAATGAATCATCGTAGCCAAACCAGACTAGCTTTCTCACGGTTATTAGCATATTGCAAGCTCAGCGCATAGACATTAGCAATCATTGCAATCGCATAAATCATCATGTAAAGCTGATGAATGAGGTGGGCGTAATGTCGGCTGAATCCTAGAATCTGAGTATTATAATAATAAAGACCAATCGTTCCCAAACTGAGGCAAGCTGTTGTTAGATAAATCCGTTTTTGATAGGTCATCAACCAGTCCGTGACTTGCTCATAATGAATCGCCACATAAGCACCAGCCATAAAATAAAATTGGTAGGTCAAGACAAGCATCCCATAAGACCTCAATAAGTATGACCAGTTGGCATGATTTTGATGCGGAAAAACATACTTGGTATAAATCAGAAAAATAAACTGTATAACAGCTGATACACCAATGATAAGCCCATGCCTTTTAGAAAATGTCTTATAAAGCCACAGCATTATTGGAAAAATCAAATATAACTGCATGGTTACTAAAATATAGTAAAGGTAAAAACGATTACCATGAAGGATAGCCGACCACCACTGGCCAAACCAAGTTGAAGCAGTTAAACGACTTGTCACCAACAGAAGCACCAAAATATAAAAGCCATTCCAAAAAACGTAAGGAATTCCTGAGCCTTTAAACCGCTTAGTCCAAAATCCCCAGATATCAATGTGGTCTTTTTTGTAATAACCAAGAAAAAGTACCAGACCCGTGACAAACATAAAGCCCATCCAAGTAAAATGAGGCATCAAATGCGTCGCAGTGAAAAAACGATAAGCCGTCGATTTTTCTGACACAGCATCCGTAAACAAGGAGCTGACATGGTTAATCAAGACACCAAAGATAAAGATGCAACGCATCAAATCCACTTCATAAAGATATCTGCGTTTCGACTGACTAGTTGCGGACAAACTTATTCCTCCCTTAACAATTAATTGATACTAACTTCTATACCGTGGAGGACTTAAGTCAAACTTAAGCGCAGCTTTCAGGAAACTTAAATCACCCTAGGCTTCTTATCAAATTTTGAATAAAATGATTTTGTTCTGAGATAGCTATTTGCTACAATAGACCTATGTTAGATTTAAAAGATTACGGCATTGAGATGTGGGAGGAAAAGAAGATTGCCTCTTTTCGCAGAACACTCCTTGCTTGGTACGACCAAGAAAAACGTGACCTTCCTTGGCGAAGAACGCAGAATCCTTATAAGATATGGGTTTCAGAAATTATGCTTCAGCAGACGCAAGTTGTTACGGTCATTCCCTACTATGAACGCTTTTTAGACCGGTTTCCGACTGTTGCTGATTTGGCTAGTGCTCCTGAAGAAAAACTTCTCAAGGCTTGGGAAGGACTAGGCTACTACTCTCGTGTTCGCAACATGCAAAAGGCTGCCCAGCAGGTTATGACTGACTATGGCGGACAATTTCCGTCAGATTACGATGGCATTGCTAGTCTCAAGGGGATCGGGCCTTACACAGCAGGTGCTATCGCTAGTATTGCCTTTAATCTGCCTGAACCCGCTGTTGATGGCAATGTTATGCGTGTCATGGCTAGGCTCTTTGAAGTTGACTATGACATTGGTGACCCCAAGAATCGCAAGATTTTTCAGGCTATTATGGAGAGTCTTATTGACCCAGACCGGCCTGGGGATTTCAACCAAGCACTCATGGACTTGGGGACAGATATCGAGTCAGCTAAAAACCCTCGTCCTGATGAAAGCCCTATTCGTTTTTTCAGCGCAGCCTATTTGAACGGCACCATGGACAAGTATCCCATCAAACTGCCCAAGAAAAAGCCCAAACCATTGCAGATTCAAGCCTTTGTCATTCGCAATAGCCATGGTGACTTTCTCCTTGAGAAAAATACCGAGGGCAGACTGCTAGCTGGCTTCTGGTCCTTTCCTTTGCTTGAGACTGATTTTATCGGGCAGCAGTTGGATTTATTTGAGGACAATAGCGGAGCGGTCATGGAGCTGCTGTCACAAAAGACACTTTTTGAGCAAAACTATAATCTCCGTCCAACCTGGCTGGACACAGCTTTCATACCCGTCAAACACACCTTCAGCCACCAAAAATGGACCGTAGAACTGACAGAAGGCTGGGTGAACAAAGACACCCTCGCTACTGGAAAAGAATTAACTTGGGTTTCCGCAGAAGAGTTCGACCAATACCCTATGGCAACACCGCAGAAAAAGATGGTTGAGACCTATTTCAAAGCAAAAAATCAATAAGATTTTGTTATAATGAGTTGGTAATCTAAAAACACAGTCGCAGTTAGGTAGTCTGCGAGCACATCCGTGTCAGTAACCTGCCCCTCCGGGTTGTCCTTGATTGCGTATTTCACATTAAGGAGGGGCTGTATGAAAATGACAGTCTATTTTGACGGCACTTTTTGGGCTGCTTTGGTGGAATGGCAGAGCAAAAAAGGTTATCAAGCGCTCAATCATGTTTTTGGAAAAGAACCCAAGACAGAGGCTATCAACCGATTTATCACCAAAGATTTAGCAAGACTCATGGAAAGACAAGAGCGTTTGGTCCAAGAAGAACCAAATCTCATGCCTGAACCCCTTGAGCCTAAGAAAGTCAATCCAAAACGTGCCCTAAGAGAAATCAACAAGTCCAAACGCAAACCTGTTTTATCCACTAAATCCCAACTTGCCATGCAGGCATCACAAGAATTAGTCAAGAAAGAACGAAAAAAACAGTCCAAAGAAGCCAAGCTAGCTGAGAAAGAACACCAGTTCCAACTCAAACAAGCCAAACGCCGTCAAAAGAAAAAAGGACACTGAAATCGTGTCCTCTCAAAACGAGCTCAGCTGAGTTCGTTTTTTATTTCGCTAAATTTGTCTATTTCACCTGAAAAATGGACCTGATAAGCCTTGAATCTTCTAAGAAAATCGAAAAATTATCCTCCACTAATCCATTTCACTCTTTCCTAAAGCCACCTCAAGGATAATCACAGGAAGGATAAAGAATTTCTTACCGTAAACTTGATAAGTTGAGGTCATGCAACTTATTTTTAGTCATTTTATTATCTATGTATCTATCAGACTTTACGATTCAACAATTTATTAACATAGTTATCTATCATCCAGATAATCTGAAACTACAAAATCTCAATCATGAATATGATTTTATCTCTGTATTTACTTATTTTGATAAGTCTGATTGAGATATCAACGATATTTTCTTGATTCATCTTGTGATGAGCTATATTTTATTCATAGATATCCTTAATATTAAAATGCTGATAGAAAAACTGCTTCTCTCAGCAGTAAAACTTTCTTAACAAGACTTGAAATCACTCTCTTTGACCTCAATTTTCTACGAGGCATTACGCTGTTAAAGAAAAAAGAGGTCTACTCAGATCCGCACAGTTGAATAGACCTTTCAATGACGATTCATCAGGGTTGAGATGCCACTCAACTACTGCGACTCATCATTATTATTGATAATAGAGCAAGAGGCCGGGTATATTTTCCCCGACCTCTTACAACTATTAAGCTAATTCTTCAATAATAGCTTTCAATTGTGGTTTGGTGTGTACACCAGCCACTTGTTTGACAACTTGACCGTCTTTTTTGAACATCAAGGTTGGGATTGACATGATGCCGAATTGACGGGCTGTTTCTGGATTTTCATCCACATCCATTTTAAGGATTTTCAACTCATCTTCATCGTATTCTTCTCCCAATTGTTCCAAGATAGGCGCTTGCATGCGACATGGACCACACCATGTTGCCCAAAAATCAATCAAAACAAGTCCTTCTTTAGTATCTTCTACAAAAGTTGCATCTGTAACTTCATGTGCCATAAGCTTTCTCCGTTTCATTTTAGTGATAAGCCTATTGTACACAAAAGCTTTGCATTTGCAAAATAATTGCTACGCAAAAATCAAGAGCAGGCTGGCTGACACAAGCCCTAGTAGATATCCGACAATGACATCACGCGGAAAATGCACACCACCAAGCACTCGACAAAGTGCCAAGAGCATAGACAAGACCAAAAGCAGAGCCCCCAAGCGTGGATAATAAATCCACACACATCCTGAAATCAGACTGGCAGAAAAAGTATGACGGCTGGGCATGGATTGGCCCTTGGTATCTTTGACCAGAAGGGGTTGGATATTCCAGACTTCATAGGGTCTAGGGCGGTTGAGCTTCTTTCGAACCAGAGACAAAATGACAAAGGCAGCTCCCGGGATGATAACTGCTAGCGCCAGCTCATTTCCCCATGAAAAACGAAGCAAAAGGCTGAGCAGAAAGAGGGGATAGACCGCATACATGAGGTAGGTCAGGACTCTGGTGACTAGTCTTAGGGCTGTGATGAGCCTTGGGTGCTTGCGGAAAATTGCCGTTAGACCTTCATACCAAGATGCGTAATCAGACATGACGGCCCTCTTCTAGCTGATTGACAAGGACTTGATAAAAGTCTGGATTCTGCTTTTTCAGTGAGACAAACTTGCCATTCTTGTCTAAGAAGCCGTGCTCCGAATGCCCCTTAAATACTAGGACGCCATCTTGATTGACCATTTGGTAATCAAGGACCAGCTTAGCAGCCTTAACCAAGACCACTTTCGTTGTGATGGTCAAGACATCCCCAAAAGTTGAAGTTGCCTTGTAATCAGCCGCAACAGCTGTCACTGGTGAGATAATTCCTTCTGCTTCAAGTCTGTCATAGGGATAGCCTAGCTGAATCAGCAAATCTGTCCTTGCTTCCTCCATAAATCGAATGTAGTTAGAATGATGGGTAATCCCCATGCGGTCAGTTTCGTAATATTGAATTTGGTGTTGATATGCTTTCATAACTTATTCTAATGTCACTATCGTCGCTCCTGAGCCACCTGCATTTTGTGGTGCATAGCCAAAACTCTTGACATGACGGTTGCGACGAAGATACTTGGTCACGCCTTCACGGATAACCCCAGTCCCGATACCGTGGATAATATCTACTTGCGCCATATTATTAAGAAGAGCTTGGTCGATAAAGGCATCCAATTCCTGCATGGCTTCTTCATAACGTTTGCCACGTAAATCCAGACGAGCATGCGGTCCAGAGCCACCCTTGACTTTCTTAACAACGTTGACTTGTTTGCGTTTAGATTCTTTAGCGACTTCTTCTTGAACACGAACGAGGGTAAACTCGTCTTCTTTGAGGGTCATCTTGATGATACCAACTTGGGCTTCCCAACGACCGTCTTTAAGTTGGGCGGTTAGTGTTCCTCGTTGACCATAGCTGGTGACAATGATATCATCTCCCAAACGCGGTGCACGCGCAGCTTTGACCTTTTTAGCCTTGTTGAGCACCTTATTTTTAGACAAATCAACTTCAGGCGCTAGTTTTTTCAACTTCCCTTTGGCTTCGATAATCTCATGCGGTTTTAGTTGGCTCTTAGCATTGAGATTTTTGAGAATGGTGTCTGATTCTTCCAAAGCCATGTCGATAATTTCTTGGGCTTGCGCGCGAACTTTTTCCATTTCCTTGTCGCGTTCGTGAGAGAATTCATTGTAGAGTTTCTTGACCGCACGGTTGAATTTAAGGTTTTCTTGTTCCACTTCCTTGATGTGGTCCAAACGTTTACGGGTTTCAAGGGTCTGAGCCTCAAGCTGATCAATGATGCGGTTGACATCAGAATCCGAATCAGTCATCTGCTCTGCTTCATTGACAATAAACTCAGCCAAACCAAGACGACGGGCAATTTCAAAGGCATTGGAACGACCAGGAACGCCTTGCATGAAACGATAAGTCGGGCTAAGTGTCTGCGTATCAAACTCCATGCTGGCATTTTCCACGTAAGCAGTCTCTATACCGTAAGCCTTAAGCTCAGGATAGTGAGTCGTTGCCATAGTCTTAATCTGACTGAGGCGCAGGTGCTCGAGGATAGCCATAGCAAGGCTGGCTCCCTCTTGCGGGTCAGTACCAGCCCCAAGCTCATCGAAAAGAACCAAGCTGTCGCTATCAGCAGCATCCAAAATCTCCACGATATGAGTCATGTGGCTTGAGAAGGTTGACAAGCTCTGCTCGATAGACTGCTCATCTCCAATATCAGCAAAAATCTGATTGAAGATAGCCACCTTAGAGCCCTTATCCGCAAGAATTGGAAGCCCTGATTGGGCCATGAGCTGCGCTAGACCCAAGGTCTTAAGCATGATTGTCTTACCACCAGTATTGGGACCTGTGATAACAATGGCAGTCAAGTCCTTGCCAAAATGCAAATCGTTGGCAACAGGATTTTTAAGCAAGGGGTGGCGGACGTTGATTAGCTGAACTTCTTTGTCACTTGATAAGGTCGGAATAGTCGCCGATTTATCAGCCATAAAGAGGTACTTGGCACGGACAAAATCCAAGTGTCCAAGAATCCAAGCGTTGTTTCGAATAACAGCAACATGGGGGCGGAGTAAGTCTGAGAAAGCACGCAAGATACGCATTTCTTCGTGACGTTCATCAGCACGCAACTGGGTGATTTCCTCGTTGAGATTGACCACCGCACGCGGTTCGATATAGACCGTACTTCCTGATGAGGAAATATCATGAACGACCCCTGACACGCGGTTACGGAAGGTATTTTTGACTGGTAGAACTGAACGCCCACCACGACTGGCAATCAGATTTTCTGCCAACATGTCAGATTTATTTTTAAGCATATCCTGCAAAATCTGACGAACTTGTGTTTCACTGTCAGTCAACTGACGACGGATGCGGTCTAATTCTGGGCTAGCAAAGTTTTCAAGAAAACCACCATCATTGATGGCTTGGAAAGAGCCTTGCAAGCTCGGGAAATCCTCAATGGTTTCAAAAAGACGACCGAGTGCTCTGAGGTCAACATTTTCAAGTTCAGCATAAAAGCGTCCCATTTCAGTTGATAAGCGCAGCACTTTTTTAACAGCTAACAGTTCAGGAATATTGAGATCAGCTTCCAGCTCCAAACGACGGAGACTCTCTGAAATATCAGTCATGCTTCCCAGTGCAAAGGAATGATATTCTATAAAAATCTGTTCCATATCCGCAACTTCCTCAAAAGCACGCGCTATCTTATCAGCATTTGCCATAGGCTCCAAAGCCAGCAACTCCTTCTGAGCTTGCTCGGTTTGTAAATATGGGGTCAAAAGTTCCTTGACCTTATTAAATTCTAAGTGTTCTAAAATCTTGTTATTCATGATTTCTATTATACTAAATTATTAAAAAAGAGTGTGTAGGACAGTCTCTCCCCAGACTGTTTCACTCCCACCTCCGCACAGTTGAGTGGCATCTAAGCACTGCGACTCACATTAGCCCGTACGAAAAGTGAAAAGGCTGAGATTTTTGTCTCAACCTCCTCTTGAGTCAGCATTATAAACCAGCCATCCACAAACTTGTCCATAAGTTTGAAAATGGTGGAAAGTGATTGATTAAAAATTTGACAAGGCTACTTGCTGCCAAATGATTTTGAATCGTTGTCATAGGCACTGTTGCTAGGGTCGTCAGTGTCATGCTCAAAAAGGCCATGAGAACCAGAACCGCTAGGACACCACTGATGATATTCAAAACAGATGAATCTAGCTTGTTTAGAGGAAAGAGATGGACTAAAATTCCCAAAAAGCGACCAATCAAATAAACCAGCGCAAAAATAGCAACAAAGGCGACACCGGCATAATAAGCCTTGTCCAAGTCAAAAACATTATAGGAGGTGAAGAAATTCATCGTAACACCTTCGGTCGGATTGGAGTAGGGAATCCACAAGCCAATCTTATCCGCAAGAGTCTGATAATGCTGCTTAGCAATAAACAAGCCCAGAACCATCACCACTGTGTAAAATCCCTGCAAAATAATGCCACGATTATAACCGATATAAAAATGCCAAAGCGCAAGAAGCAGTATGAGTAATGACAGCATGCTTATTCCTCACTTGCCTTTTCCTTAACTTCGTCAAGGTATTTCTGACGCAGTTCAGTCAGTTCTTTTTCCAGCTCATCAACCTCGATTTCACGCGTTAATTGAACTGATAAGGAATTGATTGCCATCAAAATAGCCACCGTTTCATTGTCAGCCTGAGGCAATTTTTCCTTGATAGCATCGTATTTTTCACGCGCCACACGCTCGACCTCTTCCATAAAGAGATTATCCTTGTCAGTTGTCAGCGTCAACGGTTTGTCACCAAAGACAAATTTATAACGATTTTTTTGATTTTGTTTAGTTTTCATAGCATACCTCTTAGTAGCATTATATCGTAAAAAGCGCTAGCCGTAAAATGCTAAAGTTTTTTCATCCTTAGCCCCTACAAGACCCCTATTTTGCTCAAATTATGATAGAATATTTTTTATGAACACGATTGTCATTCAGACTGATAAAGCCCTGCAAGAAAAAGTCAAAAAAGATCTGGGCAGTCACCAAATTAGTAATAACAACCAGTACGTTGCCTTCGCCGCTAAAATACAAGGAGTGACCATTCTCCTATACACCTCTGGAAAATTAGTTTTTCAAGGGAGCGGAGCTAGCAAACTAGCTGAAAATTATGGTTACCAAGCTGAGGAATCGGTTGATGAACCGTCTGGACAGAATTTTCCCATGATTGGGACTGATGAGGTTGGGAACGGGTCTTATTTTGGAGGGCTGGCTGTCGTTGCTAGTTTTGTCACACCCAGTGACTATGCCCTACTACGACAATTGGGTGTTGGGGATTCCAAGACATTAACCGATACTAAAATTCGTCAAATCGCTCCAATCTTGGAAGAAAAAATTCCGCACAAAGCCCTGCTATTATCCCCCAAAAAATACAATGAGGTGGTCGGTCCAGGTAAGCGTCATAATGCGGTTTCCGTCAAGGTTGCTCTCCACAATCAAGCTATCTACCTGCTCCTACAAGATGGGAGCAAGCCTGAGAAAATAGTCATTGACGCCTTCACCAGCCTTCCCAACTATCAAAAATACCTCAAGCAAGAGCGAAATCACTTTGATAATCCGCTAAGCTTGGAGGAAAAGGCTGAGGGCAAGTACCTGGCTGTCGCTGTTAGCTCCATCATCGCTCGAAATCTCTTCTTGGAAAACTTGGATAAGTTGAGTCAAGAGACGGGCTACACCTTACCGTCAGGTGCAGGGGCAAAATCTGACAAAGTTGCCAGTCAGTTACTGGCTGCCTACGGCATGTCCGCTCTTGAGCACACCGCTAAACTCCACTTTGCAAACACTAAAAAAGCGCAAGCGCTATTAAAAAAATAGGATATTAACACATGAAAAACTTTTTAAAAGAATGGGGAGCCTTCCTCCTCATCATGATTCTCTTCTTTGGTTCACGTCTTCTCCTTTGGCAGCCTGTCAAGGTTGATGGGCATTCTATGGACCCTACCCTAGCCGATAAAGAACGCCTCTTAGTCATCAGCCACACTAAGATTGACCGCTTTGACATCGTCGTGGCTAATGAGACTGAAAATGGCGTTAAGAAACAAATTGTCAAGCGCGTTATCGGTTTACCAGGCGATACTATCAGCTACAAGGATGATGTCTTGACAGTCAATGGTAAAACGGTTGACGAGCCTTACTTGGTGACCTATCAAAAATTATTCAAGAAGGACAAATTGCAATCGACTTATTCTTACAACAGCCTTTTCCAAGAATTAGCTGAGTCATCCAGCGCCTTTACCACAGACAGCAGTGGCAGTTCTTCTTTCACTGTCAAAGTGCCAAAAGGGCAATACTTCTTGCTCGGTGACGACCGTATCGTTTCAAGAGATAGCCGTGAAGTTGGAACTTTTGAAAAATCAACCATCGTCGGCGAAGTTAAATTCCGCTTCTGGCCATTTAACAAAATCGGAACTCTAAAATAAAGCATAGGGAGTGAGGAACACACCTTGCCATGACGAGGCTGGTCTTTCACTCCTTTTTCATATCATAAAGGACCTAATATGGAAGTATTTTTTTCAGGCACAATTGAACGTATTATTTTTGAAAATGCCAGTAATTTTTTCAAAATCTTGCTCCTTGAAATCGACGAAACAGACAGCGATTTTGATGACTCTGAGATTATTATTACGGGCACCATGGCTGATGTTATGGAGGGGGAAGAATACACCTTTTGGGGAAATCTCACCCAACATCCTAAGTATGGAGAGCAATTGCAGAGCAATCGTTACGAGAGAGCAAAACCAACCTCAGCCGGTCTAGTCAACTACTTCTCCAGTGACCAGTTCAAGGGAATCGGTAAGAAAACCGCCCAAAAAATTGTTGAAACCTACGGCGACAATACCATCGATAAGATCTTAGATGACCCGAGTAAACTGGATGGCATTTCGGGTCTATCTAAAGTCAACAAGGAAGCCTTTATCGCCAAACTTAAACTCAACTACGGTACTGAGCAAATTCTTGCTAAGATGGCTGAATATGGTCTGTCGAATCGCATTGCCATTCAAGTCTTTGATAAGTACAAGGAAACAACCATTGAGGCCATTGAAGCCAATCCCTACCAGCTGGTTGAAGACATTCAGGGCGTTGGTTTTAAGATGGCTGACCAGCTGGCAGAGCGACTCGGTGTGGAAAGCGAGTCCCCAAAACGTTTTCGCGCAGCCATTGTCCATACACTTCTAGAAATTTCTATGGAGCAAGGAGACACATATGTAGAGGCGCGTGAGCTCTTGGAAAAAGCCATCTACATCCTTGAAGAAGCTCGCCAAATCGAGCTAGACCCTGCCAGCGTCGCCAATGAACTAACCAACCTCATCGCCGAAGACAAGGTCCAAAATGTCGGCACTAAAATCTTCAATAACACCCTCTTTTATGCTGAAGAAGGCATCAAGAAGAATCTTAAGCGTATCATGGACACGCCTCTTCACAGCAAGTTCAGTGACGATGAGATTGAAGGTCAAATCCAAGATGTCCAAGAAGAATTTGGCATCAGCTACGACCAGATTCAAGAAAATGCTATCAAAGAAGCCCTGCAAAGCAAGTTTTTCATCCTGACAGGTGGTCCCGGTACTGGGAAAACGACCGTTATCAACGGTATTATCAACGCCTACGCTAATCTGCACGGCATTAATTTAGACAAGAAAAAGGACCTGCCCATCATGTTGGCAGCCCCAACTGGTCGCGCAGCCCGTCGCATGAATGAACTAACTGGTCTTCCGAGTGCTACCATTCACCGCCACCTGGGGCTCAACAGCGACAGCGATTTTTCAACCCTTGAGGATTACCTGGACTGCGACCTCATCATCATCGACGAGTTCTCCATGGTTGATACTTGGCTAGCCAACCAGCTTTTTGACGCCATCGGCTCCCACACCCAAGTCATCATCGTAGGCGACAGCGACCAGCTTCCTTCCGTTGGTCCAGGACAGGTTTTGGCTGATTTTTTAAAAATTGCAGAGCTACCTCAGGTAACCTTGACCAAAATCTTCCGACAATCGGACGATTCAACCATCGTCACCCTAGCCAGCCAAATGAGACAAGGACAGCTACCAGCTGATTTTACACACAAAAAAGCTGACCGCTCCTACTTTGAAGCCCAAGCTCAATTCATTCCAGACATGATCTCAAAAATTGTCCAATCAGCTTTGAAATCAGGTATCGAAGCCCAAGAAATTCAAATTCTTGCGCCCATGTACCGTGGTCAAGCAGGTATCAACAACCTTAATACCGTCATGCAAAATCTGCTCAATCCACTAAGAGATAACAACCAATTTCTCTTTAATGACATTTCCTTCCGCAAAGGCGACAAGGTTCTCCACTTAGTCAATGATGCTGAGCTCAACGTCTTCAACGGAGATATCGGCTACATCACTGACCTCATTCCAGCGAAGTACACCGAAAGCAAGCAAGATGAAATCTTCATGGATTTTGACGGACAAGAAGTCATCTACCCAAGAAATGAATGGCTGAAAATCACACTTGCTTACGCCATGTCCATCCACAAGTCACAGGGTAGTGAATTTCAAGTTGTTATCCTGCCAATCACACGTCAGAGCGGGCGCATGCTCCAACGTAATCTCATCTACACTGCCATCACGCGCTCCAAAAGCAAGCTCATCTTGCTGGGAGAACTATCTGCCTTTGACTATGCTGTCAAAAATGAAGGTTCAAAACGCAAGACCTATCTCGTTGAACGGTTTGGAGAGAGGGTCTCTGAGGGAAGCTCTAGTGAGGCGCAGCTGGACGGTAATCAGGAGCTAGCGCCAGCACATTCTCCTGAAGACAAGCAAGCAAAAGACTATCGTCTGACCGAGGAAAATTATCTGACCATTGACCCGATGATTGGCGTCAGCCAAGAGGATATCGACGCTATCTTCAAACAGTCAGACCACTAAAAAACCCGCAACCTTATCTGGTGCGGGTTTTACAAATCCAAAATAATGTCTTCATGCTCCTCTTCCAGTCCTGTGACTGTCACCCCCAAGAGCCTAATGCCAGACTGGCTCTCCTCCAAACTATCAAAAATGCTGTTAGCCGTCTGCTCAATCACCGCCAAATCGCGGGTCATTTTTTCCAGTGTCACGCGCTTGGTGAGGGTCTTGAAATCTGCGTAGCGCACCTTGAGCACAATCGTTTTTCCAAATTTTTGATTTTTCTCCAGCGTTTGGGCAACACGCTGCGCATTTTTAGCGATTTCTGCCTTGATATCAGCTTCGTTGTAAAGCAATTTAGCGTAGGTGCGTTCGCTGCCAATGGATTTGCGTTTACGGTTAGGTTTGACGGGTGAATTGTTGATACCTCTTGCTCTCCGATAAAGGTCATAACCAAATCGACCAAAACGGTCAATCAATTCCATCTCTGAAATTTCTAAGAGGTCAGCCCCATCGTAAACACCTAGCGCATGCAATTTTTCCACAGACTTCTTCCCAACACCGTAGAACTTTTCAATCGGTAATTCTTTCAAAAAGTCCTGAGCCTGTTCTGGCAATACAAGTGTCAGCCCATGTGGCTTTTCAAAATCAGAGGCCAGTTTTGCTAGGAATTTATTATAGGAAACGCCAGCCGAGCAAGTCAGATGCAGTTCATTCCAGATATCGTGCTGAATCAGTTTGGCGACCTTGATAGCTGATTTGATGCCCAGCTTATTGTGGGTCACGTCTAGATAGGCCTCATCAATGGACATGGGCTCTACCAAATCCGTGTAGCGATGGAAAATCTCTCTGACCTGCATCCCCACCTCGCGGTACTTGCTATAATTACCCGAAATAAAGATAGCCTGTGGACAACGCTCGTAGGCCTCCTTAGACGACATCGCCGAATGAACACCGAATTTTCGCGCTTCATAATTGCAGGTTGACACCACACCACGACCACCCGTTTTACGCGGGTCTGCCCCGATAATCACAGGCTTTCCATTCAAGGACGGGTCATCACGCTCTTCAACAGACGCAAAAAAAGCATCCATGTCGATATGGATGATTTTTCGCGATGTGTCATTGATAAGCGGAAAAATTAACATGCCGTCTCCTAGAATTTTTTAAAGCATAAATAAGCAAGTCACAATAACGAGAGTTTTCTTGTAATCTTTATTCACTAGGAGATAAACACTGCCGAATAGAAAACCAGCCAAACAAGTTAATATTCCTGTCAAGATACTTCCCTTTGACAAGATATGCATCAAGCCCCATGTCAAACCTAAGAGAATACCGCCATAGGGAATTTTATCATTTTTAAACCAAGTCTCAAAAGCCTTTTGTCCGAAAACCAGTACCAGAGAAATTAGGAAACTCTCAGCAGCATAATAGATATATTGAAATAGAAATCTCAACCAACCTAAATGCTGCAATTCAATCAAAATTTTGAAACCCTTCCAATCCCAGTATTGGACAAGTGTAATAAGGATAAAACTCAAGACAATCGTCAACCATTGCCAAACAGATACAGTTTTTTTCTCCGTTTTCAAAAGGTCAAAGCCAGTTTGTTTTTTAGCCAGAGCAATAATAGCGAATCCTAAACCTAACCAGCCCAGACTAGTTACTATCCAGTGAGCAATCATCTGAAACATTGTGGCGTGATAAATTGAAATCCCCAAAAATCCTTCCACTGTCACCAGTAATAATTCAAATAAAAAGGCAGCAATAGTATAGAAGGCTAACCACAGAAAATCAAAACCCGTAATATTTTTACTTTTTTCCATGATAAGCCCTCTCTTAACTTTGTAAACTATATAAGTTTATTAGACTCTTTTTCTGTTTTCATTTAATTTTTCAAAATTATAACACAGTTTCCCTCTATTTGTCAAACTGTATTATAAAAGAAAACGCTTAAAAATAAGAATTTCATTTGAGAAAGCGTTTACTATATGATACACTTATAACTGTAGATGTGACAGATATCGTTCTATCACAAAGAAAAGGAGAATATTATGGCAACTGTCAAAACTAACACTGATGTATTCGAAAAAGCTTGGGAAGGATTCAAAGGGCTAGACTGGAAAGAAAAAGCTAGCGTTTCTCGTTTCGTACAAGCTAACTACACACCTTACGATGGAGATGAAAGTTTCCTTGCTGGACCAACTGAACGTTCTCTTCACATTAAAAAAGTCGTTGAAGAAACTAAAGCTGCTTACGAAGAAGCTGGACGCTTCCCAATGGACACTCGTGTCGCTTCTATTTCTGAACTTCCTGCTGGTTTCATTGACAAAGACAACGAATTGATTTTCGGTCTTCAAAACGATGAACTCTTCAAATTGAACTTCATGCCAAAAGGTGGTATCCGTATGGCTGAAACTGCTTTGAAAGAACATGGTTATGAACCAGACCCAGCAGTACATGAAATCTTTACAAAATATGCAACAACTGTAAACGACGGTATTTTCCGCGCTTACACTTCTAACATCCGTCGTGCCCGCCATGCTCACACTGTAACTGGTCTTCCAGATGCTTACTCACGTGGACGTATCATTGGGGTTTATGCACGTCTTGCTTTGTACGGTGCTGACTACTTGATGCAAGAAAAAGTTAACGACTGGAACGCAATCACTGAAATCGACGAAGAATCAATCCGTCTTCGTGAAGAAGTTAACCTTCAATACCAAGCACTTGGTGAAGTTGTCAAACTTGGTGACCTTTACGGCGTTGATGTTCGTAAACCAGCCATGAACGTCAAAGAAGCTATCCAATGGGTTAACATCGCTTTCATGGCAGTATGTCGTGTCATCAATGGTGCTGCAACATCTCTTGGACGTGTGCCAATCGTTCTTGATATCTTTGCAGAACGTGACCTTGCTCGCGGAACATTCACTGAATCAGAAATCCAAGAATTCGTTGATGACTTCGTTATGAAACTTCGTACTGTTAAATTTGCACGTACAAAAGCATACGACGAACTCTACTCAGGTGACCCAACATTCATCACAACTTCTATGGCTGGTATGGGGGCAGACGGACGTCACCGTGTAACTAAGATGGACTACCGTTTCTTGAACACTCTTGACAACATCGGTAACGCTCCAGAACCAAACTTGACAGTTCTTTGGACTGACAAATTGCCTTACTCATTCCGTCGCTACTGTATGAAGATGAGCCACAAACACTCTTCAATCCAATATGAAGGTGTGACAACAATGGCTAAAGAAGGTTACGGTGAAATGTCATGTATCTCATGCTGTGTATCACCACTTGACCCAGAAAACGAAGACCGTCGCCACAACCTTCAATACTTCGGTGCCCGTGTTAACGTTATGAAAGCCCTTCTTACAGGTCTTAATGGTGGTTACGATGACGTCCATAAAGACTACAAAGTATTTGACATCGACCCTGTTCGTGATGAAGTCCTTGACTTTGACACTGTTAAAGCTAACTTCGAAAAATCACTTGACTGGTTGACTGATACTTACGTAGATGCTATGAACATCATCCACTACATGACTGACAAATACAACTACGAAGCAGTTCAAATGGCCTTCTTACCAACTCGTGTTCGTGCGAACATGGGATTCGGTATCTGTGGTTTCGCAAACACTGTTGACTCATTGTCAGCGATCAAATACGCTACTGTTAAACCAATCCGTGACGAAGATGGCTACATCTACGACTACGAAACAGTTGGTGACTTCCCTCGTTATGGTGAAGATGATGACCGCGTGGACTCAATTGCCGAATGGTTGCTTGAAGCCTTCCACGGACGTCTTGCTAGCCACAAACTTTACAAGAATGCAGAAGCTACTGTATCACTTCTTACTATCACTTCAAACGTTGCCTACTCTAAACAAACTGGTAACTCACCAGTCCACAAAGGGGTATTCCTCAACGAAGATGGTACTGTCAACAAATCTAAAGTAGAATTCTTCTCACCAGGTGCTAACCCATCTAACAAAGCTAAAGGTGGTTGGTTGCAAAACTTGAACTCATTGTCTAAACTTGACTTTGCACATGCAAACGATGGTATCTCATTGACAACCCAAGTATCTCCGCGCGCTCTTGGTAAAACATTTGACGAACAAGTTGATAACTTGGTAACAATCCTTGATGGTTACTTCGAAAACGGTGGTCAACACGTTAACTTGAACGTTATGGACCTTAAAGACGTTTACGATAAAATCATGAATGGTGAAGATGTTATCGTTCGTATCTCTGGATACTGTGTAAACACTAAATACCTCACTCCTGAACAAAAAACTGAATTGACACAACGTGTCTTCCACGAAGTTCTTTCAATGGACGACGCTGTACAAGATTTGGTTTAATCAAAAATTCTAAAAAGCCTTTGCCGACTGGCAAGGGCTTTTGCTATAATATAAACATGATTATCAAACAAACGCGAAACACCCTATCTGACACCTATCTGGATGCCATGCGCATCCGCCAGCAAGTCTTTGTCAAAGAACAAGGCCGTCCCCAGAAGCCTAGAAATCGATGCTAAGGAGCCCTATTGCCTGCATTTTGTCCCTTTATACTGATGATAATAAAGCTGTCGCTACCTGCCGTATTTTACCTGATAACTACCACCCCAAGGCTAACTTACAACGAATGGCAGTGCTTCAAAGCTATCGCAAACAAAGTTTAGGAAAACAACTGCTCCAATACATTATTGAATACCTGCAGAGCCAAGGCTTTCAAGCTATTAGCCTACACGCCCAATTACCCGCGCAAGCATTTTACCAAAATTGTGGCTTCGTCCAGGAAGGACAGACTTTCCAAGAAGCAGGTATCGACCACACCAATATGACTCGCACCCTATAAGCAAAAATGAGAAGGACGCTATGCCTTCTCATTTTCACATTTCAAGTCAGCCACTAAAGCCTGATAAATATAACGACGCACCGCAATCCACAAGGGGCGGTCATCCACATCGTAGGTACGATTGGTCAAGAAAATCGCTGCTGTCTGGTCTTTGCGGTTAACCATGACAAAAGGACCTGTATAGCCTGTGTGGTCAAGCCAGTCCCCTTCTAAATTCCAAGCCATAGAACGTGGCTTGTCACCGCCATAATTCTGCCACAAGTCCTTAGCAAAATCATCTTTGAGGTAATGCTCTAGAAATTTCTCTAAATCTCCCACCGTCGAAAATAGCCCTGCTGAACCTGCATGCTCTCCTAGGACATTGGCTTTAGGGTCATGCACTCGCCCGTCAGCTATCCCTTTCACAGTCGGAACTGCACCTATTCGCGGACCAAAACTGGTTTCAGTCATGCCAAATGAAGTAAAAATGGATGCTTCAAATAATTTCGCAAGTGATTTTCCTGTCAAATGCTCTAACATGAATCCCAGTAACAAAAAGTTGATATCCGTGTATTTAAAACGTTTGTCAGCTGTCACCTTGATATGATTGATAGCCTCTTTCAACTTTGCAGCATTGAGCTCATTTCGATTGGGGATAAAGGGGTCAATCCCACTGGTATGAGTCAATAGCTGGCGCAAGCTAATCGAATCATCGTGAAAGTCTGGATAATAAGCCTTAAGCGACTGATCTAAGGCCAAAGCTCCGCTATTAACCATAAAAATCATCTGCGTCCCAACACCAACCACCTTAGATACACTGGCTAAGTCGTAAACCAGACCCGCAGTTACTGGCGTGGTCCCATCTATAGTCCCGAGATAATGCTCAGTCCACTTGCCCGCTTGATAAGTCGCTAGTGTCGCACCTCGATAAAGGCCGTCTGTCATCTGACCTCGGATGATTTCCAATGCTCTTGTCGTCATCGTTTTTCAATCCAAATCTCGATTTTGCTCAAATCTGAGATGACAAGCACTGTCTCCTTGCGGTCAAGGTAAACAGAGGCGCCCTTGGCTTCCATGAAGTCCTTAAGTGCTGACAAATCATAATCTTTAGGAACCTGACATTCCAAAATTTCAATATCCCAAGTCACGTTAGGTTCGATGGCTAAATCTGGACCTTCTGCCTGATTGAAGACCAAAATAACAGGAAATTCACTGTTGAAAAACTGATTATAAAAATCCTGCGCAGCCCCCTTATCTGCTACGTTCAAGGTAATCGCTTCGTAAGTGAAATCAGATAAGCCTTTAAAGGTATCATCAGCTGATAATTCTGGGCGGTCAATGTCAACTAAATCAGCCACATCATCCTCGGCGTGAACTAGGAAATGGTCTCCTTCTGGAGAAATCGTTTCATAGGCATAGCCATTTTTCCCTTGGAAAACACGGCTAGCACTAGCCCCATTTCCCAAAAGCGCTACAATATCAGATGCCTTGAACACCTTAATCCTTATCTGTGATAACTTTTTAGGACCTTCCACCGCGCGCGTACGCATGCTTGGTGACTCCTCAATCACAAAGCTGGTCTCTTTATTTTCCCAAGCAGAAAAAATAGCTAGCGCATTTTCCTCACTAACCAAGCGAAGACCTAGCGATTTTTGGTAAAAGGCAATGTTCTGGTCACGGTTATTCACACGTAAAACAGGATGGTTAAACCTAATAGCATTAAACAATGTCATATATTCCTCCTCGTCCTTTCTATTTTAGAGAAATTTACCTATTTTCGCAACTATCTTTGTGCTTCTCGGATAAATTGACAGTTTCCCCATTTTCTTGTAGACTTGTTATCATGAATGAATTATTATTACTACGAGGAATTCAGGTGCTTTTGATTCTTGCTATGATTAGCATTTTGACCGTCTTGATTCATTATATTATTGCTCATAAAATCAACCCTTTTAAACGCTTTTTCACTGGGCTCTGGATTGGTTTTATTACTGATGCCTTAGACACTCTTGGAATTGGGTCTTTCGCGACTACGACAACCTTCTTCAAACTAACCAAGATAGTCGATGATGATAGTAAATTGCCTGCGACTATGAATGCTGCCCATGTGTTGCCTGTCTTACTTCAGTCGCTCTGCTTTATTCTTGTTGTCAAAGTCGAAGCGACTACTTTAATTGCCATGGCTAGCGCTGCTTTCATGGGAGCTTTCTTTGGTGCTAGGATTACCAAAAACTGGCACGCACCAACGGTCCAACGTATTCTAGGAACGCTTCTCATTGTCGCTGCCCTCATTATGGTCTTCCGCATGGTGACCAACCCTGGGGCTGGTAATTCAGATGCTGTCCACGGTTTGCACGGTATTTGGCTCTTTGTCGGTATCGGCTTCAACTTCATCATTGGCGTTCTTATGACGATGGGACTTGGAAATTATGCCCCTGAGCTCATCTTCTTCTCCCTCATGGGCTTGAGTCCAGCAGTTGCCATGCCTGTCATGATGCTTGACGCTGCCATGATTATGACCGCCTCAACCACTCAATTCGTCAAGGAAGGGCGTGTCAACTGGGATGGTTTTGCAGGAATTGTCATCGGTGGAATCATCGGCGTTCTCGTAGCAGTACTCTTCCTCACCAACTTGGATTTAAACAGCTTAAAAACACTCGTCGTCTTCATCGTTATCTTCACAGGTGGTATGTTAATCCGTTCCTCTTTCAAAAAAGATATCAAGCAACACTCACATCATTGATTGTCAAAAGTCTGATTGGAAGATCAGGCTCTTTTTTTAAGATAAATCAACCAAATCACAAGAAAAAAGCCAAGACTGACATCTTAGCTTTTTCATTTGAGTTATTAGTCTATCTTAAAGGTAGATCAATTTGAACAATGCTACAGCACAGATTGCAGCAAGGATTGGAGCTACAACTGGTACCCAAGCATACCACCATTTAGAATCGCCTTTGTGTTCACCAAGGATTGATTTTGGCAAGAAGTGGTGAACGATACGAGGACCAAGGTCACGTGCAGGGTTCAAACCAGGACCTGTAGGACCACCAAGTGATGCTACAAGAGTCATAACCAAGAAACCAATACCAAGGTGAGCTACTGCAAGTGAACCAGTAATGTATGGTGAAGCTTGTGTTTGAGCAACAGTTTGGTCATAACCAGCGTCAACCAATTTACCAACAAGTTCTGCACCAAAGTAGTTCTTAGTCATAGCCATAGCTCCTAAAAAAAGAACAAATGAACCAAGGAACTCGTTCAAGAAACCGTTAATCCAAGCTGCTTTGTGGCTAGCTGCTGTACCATCATCAACGTTAGAGATTGTTGAGAATGAACCCAAGATGTGGTTTGGATTTTCAGTTTGTAGGTAGTAAGGTTTGTGAACCATAACAACAAGCAACTGACCAAACATAGCACCAAGTACCTGTGCAATGATGTATTGTGCAACATGTGCCCATGGGAAAAGTCCTGAAACAGCAAGACCAAGTGTAAAGGCAGGGTTGATGTGGTTACCTGATACATTACCAAACATAAGTGCTGGAATCATAACACCAAAACCATAACCAAGAGTGATGATGACCCAACCAGAGTTGTTTCCTTTAGTTCCTTTAAGGTCAACGTTAGCAACGGCACCATTCCCCAAAATAATAAGGAGAGCTGTACCAATAAATTCTGTGATGTACTTCACAGTCCATGTAACATCCATGTGTCTTTGTTTCCTCCAAAATGATATTAATTTAGACATCTACCATTTTATCAAGTATAATAGATAATGTAAAGCATAACTAGAAATAAAAAACGTTTACTTAGGAAGGTCATGATGAAATGAATTATAATCAATTTAGTTACATACCTGTTAATGCTACTGAAGCGCTGTCTGAACTTCAAGAGCTTGGTTTTCCTTTATCAACTGAATTAACTGATAAAGAAAATCTTGAGAGCTTTTTGAAGCAGACTTTTTTACATTTTGCGAATAAAGATTACCCGCTGACTTTGCTTGCTGCGGATGACCAAACGGACGCTCTGACCTTCTTTAAATCGGACAAGCCTTTATCAGAAGATATTTTCTATTATCTAATTCTTCAAGTGCTTGGCTTTGTGCCTCAGGTTGATTTTTCATCAGCTAAGGACTTCATTACTAAGACACATTTTCCGATTTTATTCGATAACATTATTCAAAACTTGCATCAGTTGCTAGCAACGCGGACTAAGGCTGGCAACACTTTGATTGACCAGTTGGTGGCTGACGGTCTGCTTCCTGTTGATAATAGCTATCACTTCTTTAATGGCAAGGCTCTGGCGACTTTTGACACTGACAATCTCATCCGTGAAGTCGTCTATGTTGAAGCGCCGCTGGATACCATGCAGACTGGACAGCTGGACCTCGTCAAGGTCAATATTATCCGCCCACAGGTAGCGCAGCCCATTCCCACAATGATGACGGCAAGTCCCTACCACCAAGGGACCAACGATGTGGCTGCTGACAAGAAGACCTACAAGATGGAGGGCAAACTCTCTGTCAAACCTGCTGGTAAAATTGACGTTGAGACACACGACCTCGCTCTTAAAGAGACTCGACCGTCTACTGCTCCTGAAAGTCCTGCTGAGGAGACCTTCACCCACATCGACAGCTACAGCCTCAACGACTACTTCCTCGCTCGTGGCTTTGCCAATATCTACGTTTCTGGCGTTGGGACTGCGGGTTCCACTGGCTTCATGACTAGTGGCGACTACGCGCAGATTGAGAGCTTCAAGGCGGTTATTGATTGGTTAAATGGCAGAGCTAATGCCTATACTAGCCACAGACGCGACAAGCAAGTCAAGGCGACTTGGGCAAGCGGTCTGGTCGCAACAACTGGCAAATCCTACCTAGGCACCATGTCAACGGGGCTAGCAACAACTGCTGTGGACGGTCTCAAGGCCATCATCGCTGAAGCAGGGATTTCTTCTTGGTATGATTACTACCGTGAAAATGGTCTCCTCTGTAGCCCTGGCGGCTATCCTGGTGAAGACCTGGATGTCTTGACTGAATTAACGTATTCTAAGAACCTCTGGGCTGGTGACCGTTTGAGAAATAACGCTCGCTACCAAGACTTGCTTGATGAGCAATCTAAATTCATTGACCGCGCCAGTGGTGACTACAATCAATACTGGCATGACCGCAACTATCTGCCACATGCAGACAAGGTTGAGGCGACCGTTGTTTATACCCATGGTTTGCAGGACTGGAATGTTAAACCGCGCCATGTCTACAATATCTTCAACGCTCTGCCAGAACATGTTCAAAAACACCTCTTCCTTCATCAAGGACAGCACGTTTACATGCACAACTGGCAGTCTATTGATTTCCGTGAGAGCATGAACGCCCTTTTGAGTCAGAAATTGCTTGGCGTCGATAATGGCTATGATTTGCCAAAGGTCATTTGGCAGGATAATAGTGCTGAGCAGACTTGGCGAGTTTTAGAGCAGTTCGGTCAGAAGGATTACCTGACTTTGCCACTTGGTAAGGAAAAGGAATTGATTGACAATCACTATTGTAGTGACGATTTCAAGCGGTATGGCAAGAATTTCAATGTCTTTAAAGCAGAGCTATTTGCAGGCAAGGCTAATCAGATTCTCCTTGACCTCTACCTTCAGGAAGACTTGCGTATCAACGGAGAAATTACTCTAAACCTTGTCCTCAAATCAAGTGAAAATAAGGGGCTTATCTCAGCGCAGGTACTTGATTATGGTCATAAGAAGCGTTTCAAAGATATTCCTAGCATTCTCAGTCTCAACGCCATGGACAATGGGCGGAATTTCTCTCGCGAAGCCTTGCGCGAGCTACCATTTAAAAGCGATAGCTTCCGCGTAGTTACAAAAGGTGTGCTCAATCTGCAAAATCGTAGTGATTTGCTGACTGTTGAAGAGATTCCTAGTGAGGAATGGATGACGGTTTCTCTTAACCTCCAACCAAGTATCTACCAACTCAAAAAAGGCGACACCATCCGAGTGCTCCTCTACACCACTGACTTTGAGCATACCATCCGTGATAACAGCAATTATGCTATCACCGTTGACCTGGCTCAATCTTCTATCCAATTGCCCCACTAACTGCTTCACTGTTAAAAACCAAAAAGAGGACCCTACGGAATCCTCTTATTAATTGATAAACATAAGTACTAAGCTTTCTTAGCTGCCTTGCTCCATTGGTACCAACCAACTAAACTGTTGATGAGGTAAATGAAGTATTTTCCTTGAATTTGTAAGCTTTCTCCCCACCACAAGTAGATAGAGAAAACATTAGTAGCAGCCCAAAAAATCCATTGTTCACGGTAAACAGCTGTCATCAAGAGCTGACCGACACCATTTGTCGCATCGGTAATAGAATCACGGAATGGACGATTGGCGCCAACTGATTGGTAAATGAAACCAAATGTTAACCACCAAAGCACGCTGATTGATAGGTACTTGATCCATCCCACTGCATCCAATTTACGGGCAACAAATTCCTGCTGTTCTTTTTTGAACTGAGCTTGATAAATCAAAAAGTGTTAAAAATAAGACAGTAACCTCAGAATAGATACTGTCTTATCTCTTTTTTTACTTAAAGCCTTGATAGACTTGACAAATGGTAGAAAAGAACCGTGAGTTCTTGCCAGAAGCTGAAGTTAATCCTTCAACCTGGAAAACCCGCAGAGGTGACTTTTTCTATACATTTCGATTTTTCTGGCAATAATCATTAACCGATAAATATGTCTGTGAATCACCCAGCGACTCCGCTATGTCCATAATCCGCGGTGGTAGTAATCCCACTCGCTGGACAAGTTCGTGATCGCTGAACAATTCCCGTGGACTGCCGGCGAAGCCAAACTTCCCGTGTTCCATAACATACACCGACTCAAACTCGGCGGCGACCCAATCCATATCATGGGTGATGGTCACAACTTGGTGGCCCGATTCAGCCAACTGATGGAAAATTGCGGTCAACTTGCGCCGGCTTTCCCAATCAAGCGACATCATCGGCTCATCAAATAAATAAATCGCCGGATCCACTGACAAAACTGTGGCAACGCTCAACAGCTTGCGTTCCGACAATGACAGGTCATATGGACTTTCAGCTGCTTTATCATCCAAGCCAACTCTTTTTAGAGCCGCTAAAGCCCGCCTCGTAATCGTGTCGTGGTCATCCATGACCTGCGCGACACTCCACTCCACCTCTCGTTGAACGGTCGGGTTGAAAAGCTGATCGTCAGGATTCTGAAAAGTAATCCCAACCTTCAGTAACTTTTCGACTGGTTTAAGATCATTAAAATTTTCTCCATCGATCTTAATCACACCGGTTTGTGGTGTCAGCAAGCCCGTCAACAATTTGAAGAGCGTTGATTTGCCGGCACCATTTTGGCCGACAATCGCCACCATCTGATCGGCGAAGTGTTTGTCTTCAACATCCAAGCTAAAGGACCGTTCCGGATAAGTGAACGTCAGGTGGTTCAGTTCAATTGTGGACATAACGAACCTCCTTCAGATCAGCGTAATTCACCGGATACCGGCCATCAGCCAAGTGCCAATCCATTTTTTGAGCAAGTTGCTGGATTGTCGGGGCTGGAATCTGCCAGTCAGCTGCCAAATGATTAAACACCTCACCCGGCCTGCCCTGGGCTACCATTTGACCCTCGTGCAGCACCCACACAACGTCGGCGACTTCGCACAAATCGTCAATTTCACTGGTGACAATGAAGACAGTCGTCTCTTTGACTTGGGCCAGCCATTGGAAAAATTGTCGGCGGCCAAGGGGATCCATCTCACTGGTCGGATCATCCATAATCAAAACAGCCGGGTTAGCCGCAATCGCCGTGGCAATTGCCAACCGCTGGATCTGACCACCGGAAAGGCTCTCGGGACGCAAATTCAGCTGTTCAATCAGCCCCATTTGCGTGGCAACTTCTTCAACCCGTTTTTGAATCAGTCCTTCAGCCATTCCCTGATTAATCAAGTCAAAGGCGATTTCATCGGCAACCGTGTCTGCCAACCCGCTTAGTTGGCCAGCTGGATTTTGCAGTACAACTCCATTCATGGCATTATAAACGAGCCAATTGTCGGACACTCTCTGGCCAAACATGTGCCAGTCGCCCTCAATCTCAGCAGACACAATTTTGGGAATGACCCCTGCCAGCACACGGCACAAAGTCGATTTGCCGGAGTGGCTATTCCCGATAATCCCAACCACCTGGCCGGTATGAACCTCCGCGTTAATCTGAAGCAGTTGTGGTTGCTCAGTACCCGGATAACGGGTGGTCAAATTTTCAATTACAATCCGTTTATCTTCGTCCATATCTTCCACCCAATCAATAAAATTGCCAATCCAGTCAGACCAATGTGCAGCGTCCGCGACAGGCGATACACGCGCTGGGAGGTTCTGACAGTCCGGTTGAGATTATCAAAACCTCTCAGTTGGAGAGAAATCGACCGCGCCATCGATTGATCCAAGGTCTTAATCACCAATGGAATTAGAACCGGCAAGACTGACTTTAATTTCTGAATCAACGTTTTTTGCGGATTGGTTCCGCGAACTTTTTGTGCCTGCTGGATTTTCCGCATATTGCGCATCATTTCCGGCAAAATATAACACACCGACATCAGAACGTAGACGGTTTTATAAGACAATCCGGACAGTTCCAAATAGGCCGCGTTTTCTGAAATACTCGTGGTCACCATAAAAAAGCCACTGGTCAAAATAATCACCAATACTCGACAACCCAGAGTGGTGGCGTAAATCAGGCCTTCTTTGTAGAACGACACCCCAAGCACAGAAAACAGCACAGTTTGATTCCGACTGTAAAATAACCCTTGGATGATCAGCATGGTGCAAATCAGAAACAGGCTGAATCCCAGCGCCTTAAAGATGGTAGAACTCAATTTGGAAAATAACAATAGCAGTGTTGCGACAAGAATTAATCCGGCCTGAAGCAATAAATTCATACTGGCAAAGCTCAACAACGTCATGTCCAAGATGAACAAGAGCTTAGTAATCGGATCGATCACCTGGTACCACTTGAGCTTGACCCGTGGCGCTCCAGAAATCAATGTTTGATCAGTCATCATTTATGACCGCTAAAGAAGTGCACCATCCGCTTCGGCAGCTGACGATAGATGAAGAATGCCAGGTAGGCCACGCAGACTTTATCCAAAATATCCAAGACAAACTCATCGGTAAATGAGGCCAGCCACACTGGTGCATGATTGGCGACCATTACCGCAAACAATGAGTCACCCCAAGCGATACCGGTCTGGCCACCCCAAAAGATGACGTTGAGTGGCGTTGAAATGACAGCTGAAACGATGGCAATAATAATAGCAGAAACAAATACTCGTCGCGCTGACGAGAACCACCCATTAGCGTGCAAAACTCCGACAGCAATCCCAATTCCGATGCTGGTAATCGCATACACGGTTGAAATTGGCGATAAGGTCAGCCCATAGATCACGTTGTTGATGAAACCACTGATGCCACCGGCAATCGGCCCAGCCAACATGCTGGCAAGAAAAGTTCCCAAAGACCCCAGCCAAACGGGCAACTTTAACCCCTCCGCCAAGGCTTTGGCAACATAGTTAATTCCCACGGCAGCGGGAATCAAAGTCATGGTGGCAGCACTTAACTTAAATTTCCACATACTGGCACGATGAATCGGTTCTGTTTTCATAATCTTCTCCTTTTGTTTTTAAAGAGCCGTGTCGGGAATGACTTTCGGACGCAACGCTCTATAGTATAGTTAACAGAACTCTTAGGTCTTTTCACTGTACTAACCGTAGTCGACATAGGTTAATATAGTAAAATTACTATTTTCGAGTTCTTACTCATATCATACGCTTATTCTCAAAATTATCAAGTCTTTTCTGAAAATTCTGCGAAAAAGTTCGGTAATTGAAAATGCCCAGCTCCTGCTAGACATCTTTTGTTTTTATAATGACTTTAATCGTTATTACTTATACTTCTTTTTTAACAAGACAACATCTAGTCTGTTACATAAATCTCGCCACAGCTATAGAGGGCAGCTTTTCCTGCAAGGTAAATCCGATTTCCCTCCAAGCAACAAATAAGAACTCCGCTTCTCTCAGAAGCTTGGAAAGCCTTAAATTCTGTTTGTTCCAACTTACTAGCCCATAAAGGAATGACATGACAATGCCCTGAACCACAAACTGGATCTTCCTTGACTGACAATTTTCTTAGTAACCACAAGTTCGCCACTTTGTGTTGCAAAGGTTAGACTCTCAACATCCACTTCTATAAATTGAAAGAGAACGAAGGCAGTTGCTAAAGTAGCATGACCACACAAATCGATTTCTCCATCAGGAGTAAACCAACGTAAATCGTAATAGTCGTTCTTTTTAACCGTAAAAGCTGTCTCAGAGAGATTATTTTCTTTGGCAATATTCTGTAAGGTAACATCTGACAGCCATTCGTCCATAAGGCAAACAGCAGCTGGATTCCCTTTAAAAACGGTATCTGTAAAAGCATCAACGATAAATTGTGGGATGGTATATTGACTAATTGGCATGGACTACTCCTTAATTTGTTATATTTATTACTCGTGGTGCTAGTTAATTTCAAAGTACACAAAAAAGCCCAAAAGGACTATACTGTAAGTGCCTAAACAAACAGAGAGGACATCCCAATGAGCCACTTACAGTATACTGCTAAATCCCATCACTTACAATGGAATATTAAGCAATTATCAAAAATTTGTTCAAAACTCTATCATGATTATTGCCCTGATGCCTTCAAGTATCGTCGTAATGTTAACTTGTCTAAAGTTTCGGATGAGTCATTGCTAGTCTTACTTCTCTTACAGGCTGAATTAGGTATAAAATCCCAACGTCATTTCTATCGTATCTGCCAACTATTCTCTTGCGGAAGGTTACTGGAACGAAGTCGCTTTAATCGGCGAACAAGACAATTGATCTGGCTAGTCCAAATCATTCGCCAAGCACTGAACGCCCAAATCTCACCTGATACGATTGTCATTATAGACAGCTTTCCTTTCCCCCTTTGTCAATCTGTCCGTAACTATAGAGCTCATATTTTTAATGGCTTGGCAGATACTGGTTACAATGCTTCCAAACAACTGTGGTTCTATGGTTTCAAGGTTCATATGCTGGTCACTCTATCAGGCTATATTCTGAACTATCTTGTGACACCAGCATCTGTTCACGATATCAGAGCAGTCAATGACTTACTAGAAGATTGCCGACAACCATACATTTTAGCTGATTTAGGTTATCTTAGTCGTAAGCTCAGAGAACATTTGGATCAAAAAGGTTATCACCTTTGGACTCCCTTGCGTCAAAATATGGCAGGGGCTAAGCAATATAATCATTGGAAACTATTGGCGATGAGACGCAACATTGAGGTACGGTTTTCAGAGCTTTGTGCTCTTTTCAATATAGAACAAGCACTAGCCAGAGGAGAAACAGGAGTGCAATTGAGAATAGAGCAGATTGTACTGACCTACAATTTAAGATATTTTGAAATTAACTAGCACCACGAGTATTTATTATATCGGAAAATAGGATAGAAACCAGACAAATAGTAACTAAAAAAGCAACTTTAAAAAGTTACTTTTAGGGTAAAGTTTTTTATTATTCCCTAATTGTCAAGTCAAGTGCAACAAAGTTGTTCCTCTGATTAAGTGAGTATCTTTTAAGCTGCTTGAGTTAGCTCAAACAGCTTTTTTGCGGACTGATAGCCACGGATTCGTCTAGGTCTTTCATTGATAGCCTTTGTATAGTCCTCTAAAAGATTCTGATTTAGTTCTTTTAACGAACATCCACTCTCTTAGTAGTCCATTGAAATTCTCATTTGTACCTCGTTCATAAGATGAATAGGCATGTGCAAAATAAACATCTAATCCCTCTATCTTACTCAATGATGAAAATTCGTTTCCATTATCTGCAGTTATGGACTTAATGGGATAAAGTTTCATACACTCTAAGACTGCTTGATTGACATACTCTGCTTTCTTTTCCACGAGTTTCTTTGTGACAGCATAGCGTGTTTGTCATTCTACCAAGGTCAGAATAGAAGGTTCTCCTATTGTCTTTCCACCCAGAATAGAATCGATTTCCCAATCTTCAAAACGGGAACGATTATTGATTTCTTCTGGTCTTTCTTCAATTGACTTTCCTAGATGTTTCTTGGTAGAGGGGCGCTTGGTAAATTTCTTACAGATCCGCACTGCTCTTGGCAAATCAATGACCTTAATCTCTAACAATCCTTGATGGATATAATTATAGAGCGTCTTGGTTGAAGGAACAACTGCATCTACATGTTGGAGTCTATAGGTATGAACAAAGGTATCCACGCTATGCACCCTTGGTTTCTCTCTCATTACTTCTGTAAATGCTCTCAGAAAGTCATCCGATACAGAATCCAGTTTCAGATAATAGCTGGCTTCTCTAGCATGACGATAACGGTTATGAGCAGCATCTGCATAATAGTGTTGGTAATAGACCTTCTGCCCATTTACTTTTTTCACTTGTGTTATGGAACCACGATTAATTTCACGAGTAATAGTAGAGCGATCTCTCCCTAGTCTACGAGCAATCTCAGCAGGTTTGAGTCCTACGCTTAAATAAGCTTCTATTTCCCCTCGCTCAGCTTCAGATAAGTGTTTGTATGATTGATTTGTGGTAGAATAATTAGTGGACATGTTCATCTTCCTTTATACTGTTTTTCGCAACTCTAGTATATCAGATGAACACGTCTTTTTTGTTGCACTTCATTTTACAACAGGGCTTTTTAAAATTTAATTCAAATTTTGTATTTTGTTAATTAAGTCTACGTGATGGAATCCATTTATTTAACTCTTCAACTAATTTATATACATAAGTCACAGGACATTGTGTTGCGGATGAAGGTACTAACTCATTTTCATAATCTTTGGATAAATTCTTAGCGTTTTTTAGAGCTGTATTTTGATATGGTTTTAATATTCTATATATGTTAGGATCGTTCTTTTTATAAGAGTCGGGGAAACCTTCAAGTTTTTTGGATTTAAAGATACTATTTAATTTTTTGATGTATTGATCACGAGTAATCTGAGAATTTAAAAATTCAAAATGTAGAATATACCAAAGCTCAAAAGATTCATTGCTATAAGCAATTCCGAAATCATTGTTTTGAGCCAGTTGCACTGCTGTATTAAAATTATCGTTTGGGAAACTATCTTTATCAAATACACACCAAACTTGATCATAATCATTTTTTTGCGATTCCTTAATGGCATAATTTACAATCCCTGTAGTATTATCTCCAATTCCCCTAGATTCTATTGTTATATTTGTTACTTCAAATTGATCAAAATAATTCGGTTCTGTTCTTTGTCCTTCGCATACAATCAAGATTATTGGTAATTGTTCTTTTGTATCAGTTTTTTTGTCTCTTGAAAAATCTTTCTTACCCATAACAAATCAATCTCCCGAATAAGCTTTGAAAATTTTATGAATCATATCATTTCTAATGTAAGGAATAGCTCCGTACTTACCTTTTAAATAGTTTTTAGCATATCTTTCATCACTACGAACAACGTTACCATTAAATTTATACTCTGACAGAGCAGTCAAATGACTAATTTCAAGTTCATCTTTTTCTACAAACCAGATTTGGTCCCTTCTTAATAAATCTTGATCAAGAATATTTGAATTATGGCTCGTGATAATTAACTGAGAATGAGTGTTTTCACTATCATTAAAGAGTTCGATTAAATATTTAGTGACTAGAGGATGCAACAATGCATCTGCTTCATCAATTACTAAAATACCACCTTTTTCTAATACGTTAATAATTGGTCCAGCTAAACTTAAGAATACTCGAGTTCCACTAGATTCAAAACTTTCTACATCAAAAAGCTTACTATCAACAATCATTCCTTCTGAATCGTAGATATTATGCTTTGATAAAAGGCGATTCGCTTCGTCTCGCGCTTCTTCAACAATCTCTTTTGGGATTTCTGCATCAGCGTCACCAAAAGGTTTTATTTCAAATTTGTGTTGCTTGATATCCAAATCAGTAATATTGAAATCAGCAACTTTAAGTAAATCTAGAACTTTTGATTTATAGCTATCATTTTCTTTAATTATATTTTTAGTAAATTTAGCATTATTTCCATAACCAGATAAAAAAATAATATTTTCTGTAAGATATTGAATAATATCTTCTGCTATTTTTGTATTTGTTACAGAAAGAACAGTTAAAAATAGTGAATTAGAATTTGTTAAGCTAAACTTTAAATTTAACTCCTCTTCAGTCTTAAAGAAATCAGAGGAGTAGGCTAGAATCTCATCAGAATTTCTTTTAAAAATTAGGTCATCATCTATAACTAAACTTTCTGATGTTACATCTCCTTGAAAAAGAGAAAAATTATACGTTACAATTTTTTTCTTCATAAGAAAGGAAATTTCAAATTCTGTAGGACTATCTTTGCTCGAGTTATCTAAAGAAAAGGTCAAATTTTTAAAATTTCGTTTACTTTCTTGTGATTCTAACATTGAACGTTGAAGAAAGGCAATAATAAATCCTAAAGCGTTCAACAAATTACTCTTTCCGCTAGCATTTGCTCCAAAAATACTAGCAGTTTTTAGTAAATGGAAATCTGCTTCAATTTCAATTCGGTTATTTAATAAATCCTTTAATTTTTCTGAAGAGACCATACTGAATGTCACTTCATTTTTGAAAGATGTAAAATTCTTTGCTTTAAATTCTATTAGCATATTCAACCTCCGAGATTTTTTCTCGCTATTATTGTAACATTTTTTAAAAAAAATAGTAGTATTCTATATGATTAATTCGAAATTTATTCTGTACCCTAATTGCCAAGTCAAGTGCAACAAAGTTGTTCCTCTGATTAAGTGAGTATCTTTCAAGCTGTTTGAGTTAGCTCAAACAGTTTTTTTGCGGACTGATAGCCATGAATTCGTCTAGGTCTTTCATTGATAGCCTTTGTATAGTCCTCTAAAAGATTCTGGTTTAGTTCTTTTAACGCCCCTTGGGAATGAACTCTCTTAGTAGTCCATTAAAATTCTCATTTGTACCTCGTTCATAAGATGAATAGGCATGTGCAAAATAAACATCTAATCCCTCTATCTTACTCAATGATGAAAATTCGTTTCCATTATCTGCAGTTATGGACTTAATGGGATAAAGTTTCATACACTCTAAGACTGCTTGATTGACATACTCTGCTTTCTTTTCCACGAGTTTCTTTGTGACAGCATAGCGTGTTTGTC
>NZ_JADNQT010000005.1 GCF_015594605.1 Streptococcus sp. HF-1907
GATTCAGGACAATAATCACGATATAGCTGATGGCAAAGTTTTGATAATTGCTTGATATTCCATTGTAAGTGATGGGGTTTTGCGGTATACTGTAAGTAGCTCATTAGGACGTCCTCTCTGTTTGTTTGGTCACTTACAGTATAGTCCTTTTGGGCTTTTTATGGTATTTTGAAATTAACTAGCACCACGGGTAAATAAAATCTTTTTTCTCTTTTATAGTCATCAATCTTCTCTATCTTTACTTAGGATGTTAACATTATAACAAAAAGGCTTCACTTCATCTTGGCCAGTGTTAGCATTTGTGAGATAATGAAAGATATTTGACGAAGGGAAAGTAATACGATGCCAACTCAAGTAACATTTGGAAAAGGATTTGAATACGCCTGCTTAATAACATATTACAACAAACTTAAATCTCTAGGAACGAATGTTTTTATTAACAATAACACAGCCGTTGAAACAGTGGAGTACTTCTTCTCACAATTAGATGATGATAGCCAAAAACGATTACTGATTGCTGCAGATGTCAGTGTTAAAACACTTATCAATGCTGAACCAAACCTTAGTCACGGTGATGAAAACATTGAACTCACTATCCTAAAAGATAAAAGTGGGGCAGACGGAGATGTTCGGGATATTATATTTTTGAAAAATCAAACCGGTTGGGAAATTGGTATCTCATGCAAACATAATCACCACGCCTTAAAACACTCTCGTCTATCAAAAACTATCGATTTTGGTCAAAAATGGTTTGGAATCCCTGTTTCACAAACTTACTATGACAACATCAGTGGTCGCTTTTTGAGGATAAAGAGAAAGAAGTGTACCAACCTCTTCTGGACACCTTTCGCCAAGAATTATTGAAGCTAACACAGGCAAATGATAACATCACTCTAAAACTTGTAGAATACTTATTAGGACGAGCAGACTTTTATAAAATTATCGCTAAAGAAAAAGAAGAAAAAACTGTTGTTCAATCTTTCAATATTCATAATACTTTGTCGCAACCCTATCAAAGAAATAAGGCACGTTCAAAGACCAAAGATTTTTCTAATATACTCCCAACAACTATTTTTTGACTAAAAACCTGACTCCAAAAATACACTTATCCTTGTCATGGATAACGGATGGACTATCAGTTTTCGCATTCACAATGCCTCCTCACGAATCGAACCTTCACTAAAATTCGATATTCAGCTGATCGGTTTCCCCTCCGCTATCACTAATATTGAACACTACTGGGAAGACTAAATTCTATCACACTTGCAAAGGAAATCCTATGATTATACGACCAATCACCAGCGATGACATTGATGCCGTCGTTACTCTTGAAAATAGCGTTTGGAACGAGACCAATACTCCTGCTCCCCTGCCCGTCGCCAACCCCGACAAAATCACTCGCAATCTCCAGATTGGCACACAGATGCTGGTGGCTGAGCATGAGGGACAACTAGTTGGCGTGCTTGATTACCAGCCCCGTTACCCATTTGCCAGCGGCAGCCATGTGGTCACTTTCGGCATCGCCGTCAAAGATGGCATGCGAGGGCTAGGTGTGGGGCGCCAGCTTATGGCGCAATTCCTGACCAACGCAAAAGACGAGGACTATAAGAAAGTCGTGCTCAACGTCTTGGGGTCAAACCCCAAAGCCATCGCTTTTTATGAGAAGTTGGGCTTTGTCCAAGAAGCCTGCCTCAAGAATGAATTTTATCTGGGCGGTCGCTACGTAGATGGACTCAACTACAGTCTGACCTTGGAGGACGCCAATGCAAAATAACCTAGCCCTCCGCATGCGACCAAAGACCATCGACCAAGTCATCGGGCAGAGCCATCTAGTCGGCGAGGGGAAAATCATCCGTCGCATGGTGGAAGCTAATATGCTGTCGTCTATGATTCTCTACGGACCACCTGGGATTGGAAAGACCTCTATCGCATCAGCCATCGCGGGCACGACCAAATTTGCCTTTCGTACCTTCAACGCCACCACCGATACCAAAAAACGCCTGCAAGAAATCGCCGAAGAAGCCAAATTCTCTGGTGGACTGGTTCTGCTCCTTGATGAAATTCATCGCCTAGACAAGAGTAAACAAGATTTTCTGCTCCCACTTCTAGAGAATGGCAACATTATCATGATTGGGGCGACGACTGAAAATCCTTTTTTCTCAGTCACACCAGCCATCCGTTCTCGAGTTCAGATTTTTGAGCTGGAGCCTCTGTCTAATGAGGATATCAAGAAAGCTATTGAGATTGCTATTTCCGATAAGGAACGTGGGTTTGATTTTGAGGTTATCCTTGACGCTGACGCTCTTGATTTTATCGCGACAGCTACCAACGGAGACCTGCGTTCAGCCTATAATTCGCTGGACCTAGCCGTTATGTCCACTCCTGCATCTGAGGATGGCTCTAGACACATTAGTCTGAACACCGTGGAAAACTCTTTGCAGCGCAGCTACATTACCATGGATAAGGACGGCGATGGGCACTACGATGTGTTATCGGCTCTCCAAAAGTCCATCCGTGGCTCTGATGTCAATGCTAGCCTGCATTATGCCGCTCGCTTGGTGGAGGCTGGTGACTTGCCTAGTCTAGCGCGCCGTCTGACGGTTATCGCCTACGAGGATATTGGTCTCGCCAACCCCGACGCCCAGATTCACACCGTGACCGCCCTTGAGGCTGCCAAAAGTATTGGCTTTCCTGAGGCTCGCATTTTGATTGCCAATGTGGTCGTTGATTTGGCGCTCTCCCCTAAGTCCAACTCAGCTTATGTGGCTATGGACAAAGCTATCGCTGACCTTCATAAGAGCGGAACGCTACCAATTCCACGCCATTTACGAGACGGCCACTACTCCGGAAGCAAGGAGCTGGGCAACGCACAAGATTATAAATACCCCCACGCCTATCCTGAAAAATGGGTCAAACAACAATACCTACCTGACAAATTAGTTGGAAAAAACTACTTTGACCCAAATGACACCGGAAAATATGAACGCGCCTTGGGAGCTAATAAAGAGCGAATTGATAGGCTTTCTCAGTAAATTTCATAAGCGATTTTCGCAAACGATTTCAAAAAATCAGATTTCCCTCTTGAAATTTTTCTAGAAAGTGGTATTATAAGTACATAGAAAGATTGCTGTGGCATACGAATTCATATCTAAGTGTTGACCGACTATTTCTTTGTATTTTCGGGAAACAAAAGTCTTTCTCCAGTATGCAAGCCGTCTCACACGGAAGCGACTGTAGGAGAAGCGAGTTGCCCACCTGCTTAATCGTGCGGGTTCAATACAAAACATGAATCACGGTGCCAATACAGCTTACTTGCCTCCTTAGCTCAGTTGGTAGAGCAGTGGACTCTTAATCCATGGGTCACAGGTTCGAGCCCTGTAGGGGGCATGCTATAATCTTACTAGAAAGCCTTATTTATAGGGCTTTTTTTAGTGCTATTTTTCTATTTGTCCGCCACTTTGTCCACCGTAAGTTTTTTCCTTCTCAAACCACTCATTTTTGGTTTCATCTAGTAAATGTATATATATACTTCTTAACATACTAGTATCTTTGTGACCAAACCATCTAGCAAGGACTTCTAACGGTACTCCTTCCTGTACTTTTACTGAACCGTAAGTATGTCTAGCACCATAAGCAGTTATGATTGGTTCAATATCAAGCTCTTTGATAATCTTTTTAACTTTCTTATTAACCGTTGATTCATCAGGTACATTCCATTTTGCCCCTGCCTGATAAAAAACAAAATCATTGCTATTTTTTACTCCTAACAACTTACAAACCGCTTCTTGTTGCTTTTTCAACTTCAATAGTGTTTGCTTCACTTCTAAATCAAAAGGAACGTATCTCACAGATGGATTCTGTTGGTTCAGTTTCTTATAGTAATGATCATTTTTAGGAGCAACCACTCTATGATGAACCGAATCCCACCGACTATGACTATAAATTTCCTGATGCTCAAAATCAACATCTTTCCAATTCAAAGATAAAGCTTCCGCTGGTCTAAACCCACACTTAAACAGAATAAAGACTACAAAATCAACCACCGACTTTCGATAGTCCATAAATAACATTAAATAGTCAATCACTCTATCATAATCAGCCCTGCTTTTTAAATATTTTAGATCAATATCTTTAGGTAATTTTTTAGAATTAAGTCTAACATTCATGACAAAACGATCATCAATCATCAACTTATCAGCTTTCGCAAACTCCAAAGCTTTTTTGATATTGGCATTTATCCGACCAAGTTCATTAATTTCATAAGATTGACCATACCAATTAATAAAGGACTGGTAACATAATCATTTTCAAGCTCTATCCATTATTTAGTTATATTATCCCAAACTTTTACATTAACCTCATTGTTACCTGTAGGGTCTTCTGTAAAAATCTTAAAATCTTGTTTGTCGCTGTTAGAAAAACGAGCGACATTTTTAGGATTCAACTAAACTTTCTCCTTTATTCATTTTGTTATTAAAACTTCACGTCAACATAGTTAAAATCACCTCAACATTTGTCAAGGTGATTCTCTATATTGATTATGATTAATACATTTTACGACGTGCACCAGCAAGACCAATTAACGCCATTGCCATACCCGTTAAAACAACTGCTACGGATGTTGAATCGCCTGTTTGTGGAAGAAGTGCTTGATAAGCCTTCTTGTCAGCCGTTTTCGCTATAACTTTCGCTGCTGCCTTAGTTACAACTTTATTATTTGAGCGATTCACCATCGGTTTAGCTGTCGTTGAAGAAGCCTTACCGTCAACGTAACCCACAACAGTACCTGTTTCATCAACTACAGCAACAGGTGTTCCACCTTTAGCTTGAATCGTTGCTAAGTCAGATTGTAATTTTACTTGACGATTAGCTTCAGCTTGGGCAACTTGATAAGCCTGATAAGCAGCTAAAACAGTCTCATAATGTTTTGCTGTATCTGCTTGTGTTGCTCTTAAAGCATCTAATTTAGCTAATTCTGCCTCTAGTGTTGCTTTTGCGACCGCTAATTTAGCTTGAGCATCGGCTAAAGTAGCATTGGCTTGCTTAAGTGCTATTGGTGCATTTTGGTAAGCTAGTACTTTAGCTTGGGTAACTTTCAAGGTTTGTTCACTAGCAACCACTTTAGCTTGGGCTTTGGTCATATTAACTTGGGCTTCAGCTAAAATTTGTTTCAACGCAGCTAAATCAGATTGGGCTTTCGCTAAATTAGCATTAGCCACTCTCTCATCACCTTGTTTAGCTACCAAATCGGCCTTCGCTCGGTCAAGAACGGCTTGCTTTTCTCGAACTGTTTCACTGATATTAGCAAGTGCTTGAGTTACTTCTGCCAACGCTTGTTGATCTTTCGCTAAAGTATCTTGAGCTTCTGCCAAACGAACTTGCGCTTGTGATGTTTCAGCTGGTGTTGCTTGTAAATTAGCTAAGCGTGTTTTAGCTGTTGCCAACGTAGCTTGCGCTTGATCAAGTTTTGCTCGAGTCGTAGCTAAATCTTTTTGAGCAACTGTTTGATTAGCTTGCGCTTGCGTTACTTTTTCTTGAGCTTCAGCAACCGCAGCTTTTAGTAGAACTAGCTTATCTTGATGAGCTTCCGCTTCACGTTTAGCAGCTTCCACATCATTTTGTGCTTTAGTTAAAGCCTGTTGAGCTTTTGCTAAAGTATCTTGAGTTTGGTTTGCCATCGCTTGAGCATTTGATGTATGCTCAGGAACTGCTTTAGCATTCGCAACCATCACTTGCGCTTGGATAACTTGATGTTTGGCTTCATTCTCACTATGTTGCGCAACTGCTAGAGCTGTTTTCGCAGCATCACTATTTGGAAATGAAATTCTAAAGAATGGCGCAACAACTCCTTGACGGTCAATTGGATCTGTACTTTGTTCATTCCATAAACTGTTTACTGAGTACCAACCTTCCGTATAACGATGGTAAGGATCATAAACATAAGTTTGACCATTTGAGAAGTCTTTCAAAACAATTTCATGGGTACTACCATCATACCATGGAGAGAATTTGTTTTGTTGAACAGCTGCTACTACAAAATGACCATCTTGTAGAGCATTTGTTAACTCTTGCTGAGAATTGAGTGGTTTAGCTTGTAATCCGTAGGCACCTACCGTTTGTTGCAAACCAGTTGAACTCGTTCCTTTGAAGAGTTTATTGAACTGATTAGTATTATTGTATAACCAACGTCCAACTTCTGATGGTGTAACGGTACGTCCTAACATCGTTGAGAAAACCATTGCCAAAGATGATGGCACACAACCTGTAGCCGCAAATGACCCTAAGCCCCAGCTTCCTTGCCACTGTCTATCTAATTGATTATAGTACACTACATTTTTATGAAAAATGTTTGGATTGGCTTGCTGATAAGCAGTTGTTGCTTGGTTCAAGGTTGCCATCGCACGCTGCTCTTCTTCTTGTGCTTTAGCTAACTTTGCTTCCGCTAACTGTTGATCACTTTTTGTTGCCGTTGCTTGTGACTGGTTAACAGTTTCTTGAGCTTTATCTGTTGACGATTGTTGAGCAGTTACTGCTTCTGTTGCCGAATTAATTTCTTCAGCACGACGTGCATCTGACTCTTTCGCACTTTCGACAGCTCTTGCCGCATCATCTACAGCAATTTGAGCAGTTGCTACTTGGTCTTTCAAGTCTGATTGTTGTGCAGCTAATTTTCCTTCACTTTGATTAGCAAGGTCTTCTTTAGCTTGATCAACAGCAACTTGTGACTCTTTAACAGCTTCTTATGCTTGTATCGCTGTCGCTTGTGCTTGAGCAGTCTGATTAGTTTGTTGATCAACCGCTGATTGAATATCACTAGTAGCTTGTTCCGTTGTTGCTAGATCCGTTTTAGCTTGATTAACAGCAGCTTGTGACTCTTTAACAGCTTCTTGGGCTTTAGCCATACTAACTTCTGCTTCTTTTGCTGTTTGTTGCGCAATCGTTGCTGTTGCCTGTGCTTGAACAACTATTGTCGCTGTTGTTGCTACAGCAGTTTTAGCATCCGCTACAACAGCTTCTTGGGCTGTCACCGATTGATTAGCTACTGTTGCTGCTGATTTAGCTGTTACAACTTCTTCAGCTGTTGGTACAGCAGGCGTTTCTGTTTTTTGAACAGGTGCCTTCACTGCTTCATCTGCTTGTGTAACATCATCTGCATGAGCAACACCTGTCATCACAGTCGCCACCACGGCAACTCCACTAACCAATAATTTCTTTTTATCCATATCTTCAAAATCTCATTTCTATATCATCTAATTCAATAGATGAAATCTTTATCTTATTTTATCACACCTCGAATACTTTAGTCCAACAATTTAAGTGAGCTTTTCGAACATTTTTAAGCGCTCATTCCACTAATTAACCTTACTGACGTTCTTCACGCTGTTTGAAACCAAAAAGACCAGCAACCAGCAAGCCTAATCCAACAAACATTGAAGTATAAGACGTCTTATCTCCTGTACGAGGAAGCATCGGTGCTTTTGGTGCTGCTTTAGCGATAGTTGATGTTGATGTTGGTGTAGGCGTAGGCGTAGATGTGGGGTTAGCTGGTTCTGGTGTATGCGTTACAACTTTATTTGATAGAACAGCATTACCATTAACAAATAAAGTGTATTCGTTATATACATCTCCAGCAGCAATACGTTTCACATGGACATCAACAGCTGCACCAAACGCTTGATCACGAGTACAATACTTGTACCAATTGAGAAGTTTCACCAGCTTTAATGCTTACTGTTTTGTTGACCGTAACTTCTTTGTTAATGGCATCATTAGCACGTAACTGTTCATTTAAAATAGATATGATATCACTAGCGATATCATATCTGCTATCATCTTTGCTATCATCTTCTTTGGTAGTGCTATCACTTGTTTTCTCATTTTCAAAGATACAATTCTTAATGAACTGATTCACTGAAATATTTCTACTTCGGGCTTTTTCAGATATAGCCTCTTCCTCTTCTTTCGTAACTCGAAAAATAACTTGTACCATTTTGTTATCACTCATAGTATCACCTTGCTATCAATATTGATATCACCATGTTATCACAATTTAAACAATCTATCCATACAAATGAAAATAGAGACTGGGACAAAAGTCTAACCTTAAATATAAAAAGCAAACAAAACGGAGTTATCTGACACTCAGAAGTCTGTCTTGTTCACTTTTTTGTCTAATCTATCAATTTTAAAAGTTTATAATAAAGAATTCCTAAAATCAAAATCTTTTTGTCCCAGCCTCGTTCAGTCTTATTTGTCAAGAAAAAATCAGAAGTATTTATCGATGAGGTAAAAAGGTGAAATTCCAACTTACAAAATTGTAAGAAAAAAAGAACCTCTTTCTTGTATCATAGGAAAGGAAAAAGGAGGATCCTATGAAAAAAATAATTGACAATAGCAGTTTGAAACTGCTTGCTATGCTTGCCATGCTGATTGACCATATCGCCTGGGTATCTTTTCCACTGGCTACCAATATGAATATTCTCTCTCCTAACTGGCCGGCCAATAGTATGCACATAATAGGCCGCCTGGCTTTTCCAGTCTTTGCCTTTTGTATCGCGGAAGGATATCGGCACAGTCATGATGTGAGCAAGTATATGAGACGATTAGGGCTGCTGGCTCTTATCAGTATCATCCCTTTCTCTCTGATGGGCTGGGTTACTGGTCTTGGCTTTATCATGCAAAATACGGTTGTTACTCTCTTTTTGGGGCTCTGTGCTCTTTATTACAGTGATCAGCAAACAGCAACCTGGAGAAAAGTTCTAATTATTCTACTCTGTTTTACTCTGTCCATTATCGCTGACGGCGGACTGACGGGAGGAGTTTTTGGTATCTATGCCTTTGCAAAGATTAAAGACCCAATCTTCCGAAAAATTGGCGGTGTCTTGGTACTGAACAGTGTGCAAATCCTAATTTTGGCCTTCAATTTCTCCTATCATGGTCTGGCTGATCTGGCTGCCACCTGTCTTCTGTTTCTCCTCGTGACCTCTTTCTACAACGGTCAAAAAGGGGCCAATATTGGAAAAGTATTTTACTGGTTTTACCCCCTTCATTTGCTCGCCCTGTCTCTGTTTCGAATTGCCTTTCTCTTATTTCTAAAGAGTCTGGGACAATAGTCTCTTTGCTACAAAAAAGAGTTTGGGACAAAAATATTTCAATTTTTAAAAATCTTAATTATTAAGCCCTTCAAATCTATAATTAAATGCGAAAAGCGAACAAAACGGAGTTATCTGACACTCAGAAGTCTATCTTGTTCACTTTTTTGTCTAATCTATCGATTTTAAAAGTTTATAATAAAGAATTCCTAAAATCAAAATCTTTTTGTCCCAGCCTCTATTCTTTTTGACGAGATAAATTATGGTTATAATTGCGATAACAATATTCAGTCCAACATGTAATAATTTATAAAATTCATTCAAGACGGTTAACCATTTCAATATCTCATTAATGATAATGTAAAACATATTTATGTATGCTCCTTTATTTTTTTCGAGAAATTTGAGGTCTCTCTTATATTATTCCTTTTTGAATTTTTAAATCGGGCTCTGTGAAGATTTTTTTTAATTTTTCTGACTCAAATAACTAAAAGAACCTTACAACCACAAAAGGCTGCAAGGCTCTTTAATTATTATCTACTTTAAATTCCAAAAACAGTATCACGATTTATCAATTAAATGCCCAACCATTTTATAACTCGTTTAATAGTACAATTACAACTGCATTTGCTTCAAATGCTGAACGCATATTGAAGCCCCAACGGTCGCCAAAGAGTTTTGCTCCGTCGCCCTCATAAACTACTGCGCTACGAGAAATAGAAATCTCTGCTTGCTTCCCTGCTTCGCTATTAGCGATATTTACCGCTTTTCTATATTGCTCATCATCTATCTGACCTCCTGTTTTAATATCATCTAGCAACTCTAAAAACTTCTCAGGTTCACTAAACAAAATAATGTTTTCAAAAGTTGGTGTAATATCATTGTCAATCATCACTGAGAGCATGATTTGCCAGTATCTGCTAGCTAAATTCTTGTAGTGGTCGCTTTCCCACTCGGACATAGATACAATCATATCTTTTACTTCAGTAGCGGATAGGTCACTAAACGGGTTATATAAACTTGTATTTGATATATCGGACTGATTGATTAGATATGCTTTTTTACTTTTATAGGGGAAATATTATCTTCTAATTCCTGTAATTCCATGCTATATTCTTCTTACTAAAAACCTAATGGTAAAAAGTCAAGTTTTTGCAGAAGAAAATTTGCTTATTTTTCTAAAAAAAGGGTGCAGTTCACACGCTTCGTAGGCTTTTAGTACAAAAAAGAGAGACCCCATCAGGATCTCTCAGTTGTTAAAAACTTATTTTTTCTTAACAATCAAGTTAGCAAGTTTTTTGAATCGTTGTTTAAAGACCGCTCCTACACTCTGTGCTTTTCTCATGTGTTCACGTGGAATACGTTGTTGCACAGCTCTTAATGTTCCACGGCTGTCACGACTAGCAAATCGTAAGATTCCATCTTGTTTGGTACGAATTTCAAAGCGTGGGATGTAGCGACCACCAAAGTAGTAATCAACAACGACATAGGTCACTTCTGTCCAAGGAATTTGGATGTAATCTTGCAATTTAGTATCATTGTAAAATTCAAAAGCCTTATCACCGACCATAATTTTGCCGTAAATAGGACCATTACGAAACCAAGTTCCTTTTGAAACGTGATCCATTTTTGTGTTTAGCGATTTAACCATGAATGTCTCCGATTAAAGCAAACCGATAACGTGTAGGACGATAGCTAAAACAAAGATACCAATGATAATAACGATTGGAGATACACGTTTTTTAAGGAGATACATACACAAGAATGTCAATCCAAGGGCAGCAAGACCTGGTACCAATTGGTTCAAGTTGTCTTGCAAAGTGGTTACTTTGTTGACATCAATTGAACGACCTGCAGCATATTGTGTAAAGGCTTCTTTAAGCCCCTTAACACCATCAGGAAGTTTGCTCCAATCGATGTAGGCACCATCTTGTTGTTTAACGGTAGATACGACTGGTGTAAAGTTAATAGATACCCAACGTTCAATGAGGGAACCGATAACGAACATCCCCATCATAGAAGCTCCGCGAGTGACTTGTTGGAGGAGGTTACCTGACAAGTCATCTGTGATGGCAGTACCAGCTTTATAACCAAATTCTTGAGTGTACCATTTAACAGCGGCAGCCAAGATGTTCCAAAGAACGAAGAAGAGGATTGGACCAAAGACATTTCCTGAAACGGCCAAACTTGCGCCTAGTGAAAGGAGGATTGGACGAAGAGTGAACCAGAAGAGGGGGTCACCAGCACCGGCAAGAGGTCCCATCATACCGACTTTGACCCCTGAAATGGCCGCATCATCGATGTCAGCACCGTTAGCTCTGTCTTCTTCAAGAGCCAAGGTTACACCAAAGATTGGGTTAGCCATGAATGGGTGAGTATTGAAGAATTCCAAGTGACGTTTCAAAGCGGCAGCTTGATCTTCTTTTTTACTGTAAAGTTTTTTAATAGCGGGGATTAAAGTGTAAGCTACCCCACCATTTTGCATACGTTCATAACTGAAAGAACTTAGAAGGAAATATGAACGTAAGAATGTTTTAACACGATCTGATTTTGTTAGTGTAATTTTTTTATCAGCCATTAGATTGCCTCCTTATTAAAAGTCTTCCAAAATGTCGCCAAGTGGGTCACCTGATCCACCACCATTTGAAGAACCGTTAGATCCGCTACCTTCAAGAGCAAGGAATAAAACTGCAAGGCAGACACCGATGATACCCAAACCAATCAAAGTCAATTGGTTAATGGCTGCAAAGGCAAAACCAAGGAAGAAGAATGGCCAAACTTCACGGCTAGACATCATGTTGATGACCATGGCATAACCAACGGCAACGACCATACCACCACCGATTGACATACCTGAAGTCAACCATTCTGGCATTGCTTCAAGTCCGCTACGAACAACATCAACAGGAATCATCATCAAAAGAAGAGCTGGGATAGCAACACGGAGTCCTTGAAGAGCCATACCGATAAAGTGCCATCTTTGGATACCTGCAAAGTCAGCTTCTTCAGCACGGCTATCCATGATGTGAGCAATAAAGACAGTTGCAGTACGAACAAGCATTGTAAGGGCAAGACCTGCAACGGCAAGAGGAACGGCAAGACCGATGGCAGTACCGATACCTTTAGAGCCTTGTCCACCAAGGATAAGGATAATAGCTGAAGCAACACCAGCAAGTGATGCATCGGGAGCCATTGCGGCACCAACGTTTGCCCAACCCATAGTGATAAGTTGAAGGCTACCACCTAGCATAACACCAAGTTCCAAGTTACCTGTTACCAAACCAATTAGCGAACAAGCTACGATTGGTTGGTAAGTTTCGATTTGGTCGTTAACTGAACTACATCCAACGATAAAGGCAATAATAACGACTAAAATGATTTGCATGACACTCATTTACGTTTCCTCCAAAATTATTCTTTTTCTGCTAGTTTCTTTTCAGCCAACTTAACAAGCTCATCAACATTTGCTGGGCTGTCGGCTGGAACACCACGGACGTCAAATTTGACACCTAGGCTCTGCAATTCTTTAATGGCATCAACGTCAGTTTGGTCAAATGATAGAGCCTTAGTGACATTGACTTTTCCTTCTTTGTAAGCAGATGAACCGAGGTTGATTGTTTTGACATCAACACCTGCTTTAATAGCTTCTAGAGCTGCTTCAACTGATTCGAAGAGGAGCATGGCACGGGTTGCACCAAAACGAGGGTCGTTATTAGCTTTAACCATATTTGCAATTGGAATAACATGAACCTTGACACCGCTTGGAGCTGCTTGCTTAATCATGTTTGTACGCAATTTGTCTTTGCAAACAGTATCAGAAACAACGATGATACGATCTGGACTAGTTGAGTGTGTCCAACCTGTAGCAACTTGTCCGTGAAGCAAACGAGTATCGACACGCGCTAGCACATATTCAATCTTGCCATCCCCAAGAACTGTTCCTTCTGGAATTGTTCCTTGTGGAGCTGCACTTTTAGCTGGAGCTGCTTCTGCTTGTGGTTGGTCTGGTGTTAATTCTTCAGGAAGCAATTTCACACCACCTTTAGATTCGTTGTAGATGTTTGCAACGACTTGTTCAACACCTGCATTTGCTGCCATCATGCGTTCTGTGTAAGCTTGAATAACCATTGGTAAGTTGAGACCTGTCATAATCACAATCTTACGGTCAGGATTTTCATCCTTCAAGCGACTTGCCTGGTTGAATGGTGAACCAGACCACAAGTCTGCAAGAATAAGAACCTCATCGTCAGCATCGAAAGCTGCAATAGCATCTTGAAAATGCTCGTAAAGATCATCAGGACCTTCATTAGGCATGAATGTCACCACTTGGACCTTTTCCTGATCGCCAAAGATCATCGATGCAGATTGATGAATGCCCTCAGCAAATTTACCATGGCTGGCAATAATAATACCAATACCCATTTGTTCTCCTCCTTTTCAATTTTCATTGACATAAATAAAGTAATCTCCATGACTGTCAGTCACCTTATTTATTGCAACGAACTTACTGGAACCGATTTCATTATAGTCCTTTCTTGTAAAAATGTCAATATCTTTCATAAATAAATTGTCAATTTTTGGAAAATTATAAGCAATCCGAGCCAATCCGCTTAATAACAAGGTTTGTCACAACCAAAATTCTGTCATTTTCTGTCATTTTCTATCAAAATTGACCAATTAATTACCCTAGCGCCAGCATTTCACATCATCATCCAATACAAATGCCATTCTTCGCTCAAAGAGACTTTCAGCAATCTTTAAGGCTTTTTTCAGTTCTGCTTAAGTCAAGAACAGTAAGATAGCAGTTGCTCAATCCTATTAGAAATAGAAGGTATATGCTATGAATTTTCTTAAGCGTGCCTGGTTGGTGACCATCGCCAAAAAAAGCCGAACATTGCTTTTAACTCTGGTGACCAGTGCCATTTTGATTTTTGTTTTGGCTGGGCTGACCATTAATAATGCAGCCAATACTGCCGTTAAAAATGCCAAAAGTCAAACTGGCGCAACTGTGACCTTGCAGGTCAGTCGTGACTACATGATGTCGCAGATGGAAAAGAACCGTGACTCAAGTAGCTCAAGTTCATCATCTAGCTCATCATCAACAACAGTTTCGACAACCATTCCACTAGCGACAGCTAAGAAAATTGCTGAGAAGGGTGGTGTCTCATCTTACCTCTTCACAGCAACAACAACTGTAAGTGCTGGTGACGGTATTTCAGCTATTTCAAGCTCGTCGTCATCTAGTTCGTCAAGTTCATCCGACTCTGATTCTGACAAGGGTGGTCAAGGTGGTCCGCAAATGGTGACGGGGGACTTTACCATCACTGGGGTCAATGCGACTGCTAATGTCTCTGAATTCACGTCTGGAACAAACAAAATCAGCAAAGGTACTGGTATCACCAACTCAACAGCTGACAACGAGGCTGTGATTTCATCCGACTTGGCAAAAGCAAATAGCCTTTCAGTGGGTAGCACTTTCAAGGTTAAGGCGACAGTCGATGGTACCGAAACAACCTACACTCTAAAAGTAGTTGGTATCTATAAGTCATCATCAACAGTAACCTCAGCTCAGTTGCAAAACAACGCCTCAAACCCACAAAACAACATCTACACCAACTTGACAACCGCTGACACCATGAAGGGCGAAACAGATACCCTTGACTCAGCAACTATCACTTTGTCAGACCCATCAAAACTCTCAAGCTTCGTCAAATCAGCTAAAAAATCAATCGACACAAGCAAATACTCAGTCACTTCAAGCGATGAGATTTACAAGCAAATGTTGCAACCTTTGAACAATATTTCTAAAATCTCTAAAAATATCGTGATTTTGGTGGCAATCGCTGGTGCTGTTATCTTAACCTTGATTATTATCCTAAGCGTTCGTGAACGTCGCTATGAGATTGGGGTTCTCATGAGCCTCGGGGAAAGTCGCATCAAGATTATCGGACAATTCTTCGCAGAGCTTTTCATCGTGACCCTCATTTCAATCGCTATCGCTTCTGCAGCAGGAAATGTGGTCGGAAATACCCTTGGTAACCAACTCCTATCATCAAGCTCAAGCACTACACAAACAACAAGCCAACAAAATGACGGTCCTGGAAATGGGCAAGGTGGTCCTGGTGGCGGTGGAGCTCCTGACCAAGATAATAACAGCGATGGTACAAGTTCAAGTAGCTCAGCTGATTCATCAAATACTAACAGTCAAAAACCAAGCGGTAAGGCTCCATCAGGTGGTGGCATGGGTGGTATGATGTCCATGACTAAATCGTCTAAGGAAATCGACAAACTCAATGTCAAATTATCAGTTGGTGACGTAGCAAAACTTGGCGGTATCGCCCTCATTATCTCATTTGTTTCAACGATTTTAGCAAGTATCGGTATCATCCGTATGAAACCAAAAGACATTCTGTCATCAAACTAGGAGGCTCATATGACACTAAGTACACGAGATTTGGGTTATTGGTACACTAATAATCCCGACGATTATCTTTTCAAAAATGTTAATTTGACCTTCGAGAAAGGCAAGGTCTACTCTATTTTAGGTCAGTCTGGGAGCGGTAAAACGACTTTTCTCTCCCTCTTGGCTGGGCTTGACGCCCCAAAAGCTGGCGCTATTCTGTTAGAAGACAAGGACATCAGCAAGTCTGGTCTGATCACTTATCGCAAGAGCTCTGTCTCAACCATTTTTCAAGCCTGCAACCTTTTGACTTACATGTCCGCCAGGCAAAATGTGGTCACAGCACTTGAAATTGCTGGCAAACCTATCAATCAAGCCGACATCGAGCAACTCTTTACCCAAGTCGGTATCGATAGCAGTCAGATTGACAAACCAGTCCTAAAACTTTCTGGTGGTCAGCAACAACGTGTGGCAATCGTCCGTGCCCTAGCAACTGGGCATGACATCATCATCGCAGATGAACCAACTGGGAACTTGGACGAAGAAACGACTCAAGATATTGTTTCCATTTTCAAGAAAATTGCTCATGAACAACATAAAACGGTCATCATCGTGACCCACGAAACGGCCGTCGCTCAAGAAACTGACGTGACCTTCGAATTGAAGAAAAAAGTCTTTACGCAGATTAGTTAAACCAAAAATCTTCCAAGAATCAGATACTATAATGCTTGGAAGGTTTTTCATGTTGAATTGATAGACAGTGAACCTTTTATGATATGATGTAGTTGGTCAAGGAGGGTAGTATGAGAATCATTGATTACGAAGGGTGTTACAGGGATGATTTAATTTTTATGATTTTAGAGGCTAAGGATGCCTTGGGGAGGATACCCAGCATCAACCCTGACTTACTTGATATTCCTCAAAACTATCTAGAAAAGGGGGATTGTTTTTGGATTGCAATAGACGATAACAATCGTGTTATTGGTTCCATTGCTTATTCGTCCCTGCCACAGTCTCAGGCTGTATTTCTCCACCGACTATTTATCAAGTCTAGCTTAAAAGGTCACGGTATTGGTAGTCAGTTGCTAGTTTTTGCTGAAAATCATTTAAAACAAATCGGGAAAAGCAGCATCAAGGCTCACCTAGGCGAACCTAAGGAGCAATGGCTGGCATCCTATCACTTTTACCCTAAACACGGTTATCAATTTTATGACGACACCCACTTAGTCAAACATATCACTTAAATGAAAAATAAGGTTGGAGTCCTGATGAGAACTTCAACCTTATTTGTTATTGATTAAAGAAAAGCTTTATTTAACAACAATATTAACCAATTTATTAGGTACGGCGATGACTTTCACAACTTCCTTACCTTCAATCTCAGCTTTGACTTTGTCGTTAGCCATTGCTACTTCTTGCAATTCTTCGCGTGATAGGTCTTTAGCTACCATTAGTTTGGCGCGAACTTTGCCTTTGATTTGGACAACGATTTCGACTTCGTTTTCAACTAGTTTTGACTCATCCCAGCTTGGCCATGCCACGTATGAGATGGATTCGCCTGATTGTGTTAATTCTTGCCAGAGTTCTTCTGCCAAGTGCGGTGCGAATGGCGCAAGCAATTGAACAAAACCTTTGGCGTAGTCAGCAAAGAGTTTGTCTTCCTTGTTGGCTGCGTTGACGAAGACCATGAGCTGAGCGATAGCTGTGTTGAATTTCATAGCTTCAACTTGCTCTGTAACGGCTTTAACGGTTTCATTGTAAACCTTGTCCAAAGCTCCGCTATTTTCCGCAGAAATCTCTTTAGTCGTAATCAAGCGGTAAACGCGGTCCAGGAACTTACGTGAGCCTTCGAGGCCTTCTTCGGACCAAGCAATTGAAGCGTCAAGTGGCCCCATGAACATTTCGTAAACACGGAGTGTGTCGGCACCATACTGCTCAACCACATCGTCAGGGTTGACAACGTTTTTAAGGGATTTAGACATCTTAGCTGGTGCTTGTTCAAGCTCTTCACCCGTTTCGATGTTGAAGAATGAACCGTCGCGTTTTTCAACCTTGTCAGTTGCCACAAGGGCACCACGGTTATCGCGGTAGCTTGTTCCCAAAATCATGCCTTGGTTAAAGAGTTTTTGGAATGGCTCTTTGGTTGGAACGACACCGAGGTCATAGAGGAATTTATGCCAGAAACGCGCGTAAAGCAAGTGAAGTACGGCATGCTCTGCACCACCGATGTAGATGTCCACTGGCAACCAAGCTTTTAGAAGCTCTTCGTCAGCCAATTTTTGGTCATTGTGTGGGTCGATATAGCGAAGGAAGTACCAGCTTGAACCAGCCCATTGTGGCATGGTGTTGGTTTCACGACGCCCTTTGACACCATCTTCACGAGTGACTTCCAGCCAGTCAGTTAAGTTGGCAAGTGGTGATTCACCAGTACCTGAAGGTTTGATGTCTTTAGTCACTGGCAAGACAAGTGGCAATTCACTTTCTGGAACAGCAGTTGAAGTCCCATCTTCCCAATGAATGATTGGAATTGGCTCACCCCAATAACGTTGACGGCTGAAGAGCCAGTCGCGGAGACGGTAGTTAACTTGTTTCTTACCAAAGCCATTTTCTTCAAGGAAGGCAACCATCTTATCGATAGCTTCTTCTTTGTTAAGCCCGTCAAGGAATTCTGAGTTGATATGAAGACCATCTTCTGTATAAGCTTCCTCTTCAACATTGCCACCTTCAAGAACTGGAATGATATCAAGACCAAATTGCTTAGCGAATTCCCAGTCACGCGTATCGTGGGCAGGCACCGCCATGATAGCACCTGTACCGTAACTTGCAAGGACGTAGTCTGAAATCCAGATTGGAATTTTCTTACTATTTACAGGATTAATAGCGTAAGCACCCGTCCAAACACCAGTCTTCTCTTTGGCAAGGTCAGTACGAGCAAGGTCAGATTTAAGACTTGCTTGACGTTTGTATTCGGCAATAGCTTGCGCTTGTTCAGGCGTCGTGATGGCGTCCACCAAGTCATGTTCTGGAGCCATAACAGCATATGTCGCACCAAATAAGGTATCAGGACGAGTCGTAAAGACGGTGAAGCCTTTATCAGTACCAGCTACCTTGAAGGTCACATGGGCACCTGTTGATTTACCAATCCAGTTGCGTTGCATATCCTTGATTGATTCTGGCCAGTCAAGATCTTCCAAGTCTTCAAGCAAACGTTCTGCGTAGGCTGTGATTTTAAGCATCCATTGACGCATTGGTTTGCGGATAACTGGGTATCCACCACGTTCAGATGTTCCGTCTGGAAGCACTTCTTCATTAGCGATGGCTGTTCCCAATTCTTCAACCCAGTTTACTGGTACTTCGGCTTCGTAGGCTAGGCCTTTTTCATACAATTTTGTGAAAATCCACTGTGTCCACTTGTAGTAATTTGGGTCAGTTGTGTTTACTTCACGGTCCCAGTCGTATGAGAAACCAAGTGAGTTAATTTGGCGCTTAAAGTTAGCAATGTTTTGAGCTGTAAATTCAGCTGGATCATTACCAGTGTCCATAGCGTACTGCTCTGCAGGGAGGCCAAAGGCATCCCATCCCATCGGATGAAGCACATTAAAGCCTTGCGCGCGTTTGAAACGGCTGAGGATATCCGTCGCAGTGTAGCCCTCAGGGTGACCGACGTGAAGCCCAGCACCTGATGGGTAAGGGAACATGTCAAGAGCGTAAAAATTAGGTTTTTCCGCGTCCGTTCCTGTTTTAAATGTTTCATTTTGAGCCCAGAAGGCTTGCCACTTGGGCTCAATCTCTTTATGATTAAAAGTTGCCATAAAATGCTCTCCAAAAATATATAGTCCTTATTATTATAGCATGTTTTTTAGGGGAATGGCGGAGCGTTTCTACATTTTGACAAATAAGTCATCACTATTCTCCTGGTAACAACCTTGTTTAGAAATAAAAAGAACAACCTCTGCTACTACTCAAAGGTTGTTTTAGGAGATTTTACTGTAGTCGTAGACCTTTAGGTCGTACGAACACGTATGCAACAGCTACTGTCAGATTGAACGGCAAAGCCGTGAAAAGATGACTAGTAGCCACTGCTATGAAAAGAAAAGTTTTAGGATGATTATAGTATACAAAGGTCAGCTTAAACAAACCTAAAAATTCCCCTAAACATTTCTGAAATGCTATTTTATTTCTATTCCCCCAAATATTCCTTCAACCCATCCATTGCTTCACGCGCATCTTGGAGGCCAATCGTGTAGATTTCGTCAAACTTGACGGGATTTTTCTCTAGGCGTCCGATGACTAGGTCTTGGCTTGGTCTGATAGCGTAGAGTTGACCCCTTTTCTCTAGGTCGATGACGCGCTCAACGGTCTTGTTGTAGTGTTTGTAGCGCATCGATGCCACCTTAACAAAATTCGGATACTTGCGATAAAGCAACTTGTAGATGCGACCACTGGATGGCTTTTTGCGGTAGTCGATGGGACGGGTTAGCACGACGATGAGCTTATCAAAGCCCAAGCTGCGCGCAAAATCGACGGGGATACTGTCAGACAGGCCTCCGTCCAAGTACTTCTTGCCCTCATACTCAACAATTTTTGACACGACTGGAAGCGATGAGCTGGCGCGGAAGGCTTCCATCTGATCAAAGACGTTGTCAATCTTAAGATAATCTGGCTTGCCCGACTCGATGTCTGTCGCCACGGCATAGAAATCTACACCAGCCTTCTCAAAGGCTTCTTCATCGAAAACGTCCAGCTTCATAGGAATTTCGTAGTAGGTGAAGTCCTTGTTGACCACATTTCCCGTCTTAATCCAAGAGCGAAAGCCCATGTAGTTAGGGTAGGAAATGAACTTTTTATTGTAACGAAGGGCGCGCCCTCGCTGTCCAGACACGAAATTGACACCGAAAAGGGCACCAGCCGACACCCCTATCACACCGTCAACCTTGATGCCCGCATCCAAAAAGGCATCCAGTACTCCTGCGGTGTAAAGCCCACGCATACCGCCACCTTCTAAAACCAAACCAACTGACATGATACTTCCTCGCTTTCTTTGCCCTCATTATAGCAGAAATGACTGAAAATTTCATGAAAAGGGAATGCGGACTATTTTATAAATAGTTTACAACAAGTCACTTTACAAATTAAATTATTGTTTTCTAATAATCCTAGAAAGAAATATTATTGTTTTATGATAATTACGGAGGTTTCATGATGAAAAAGACATTATTTACTATTGCTAGTATTTGCGTTAAAGTCCTTCAATACTTATTTATTTTTTGTGCTATTCTTACTGCGTTTGGAACTGTTGCTTTTATCAGTCAAAAGAATTTAGTACTATCATACGTGAAAGAACTTTCTCTTAATACTCCATATTTTCTATTTATTACTGTTGGCTTTATGGGAGTTATCGTTTTAATTTGTTACGGTATGTCAGCCAAATACTTCGCTTCCATTCTTAAAAACATGGCTTCGGAAAACTATTTTATTCAAGAAAATAGTCGCTTTAGTCTTATTATTACTTTACTAACTTTACTGATTATTCTTGTACAATTGATATCAACCTTTGTTTTTCAATGGTTTGATATCCCAAAAACAAGTGCTCTATTTAATTTTTCTCATGTCAACTATTTCTATAATATCGTTATCGTGTTAATTGCCTCTGCAGCTTATTTCATTTTCAAATCAGGGAAAGCAACCAAGGATGACGCAGAAAGTATTATTTAATCATGGGTGATATAAGAATTAACTTAGATAAAGTACTCAGAGAAAAGCAACTTACTTCAAAAGAGCTAGCTACAGCAATTGGCATTACTGAAGCAAATTTATCTATCCTAAAAACAGGAAAGGCTAGAGGTATCCGATTTAATACATTAGCAAAAATTTGTGATGTTTTAAATTGTCAACCCGGAGATATTTTAGAGTATGAAAGAGATTGAGATACATGGAAACTCAATCTTTTTCGTATTCACAAGCCCAAACTAAGACGCTCGTCACTTCACCCCCCCCCCCCCCAAAAAAAATAAGGTCACCAGATTTGATTGACTGATTAGTCGTGTAATTCTTATATAGATAGAACTTCGCCACTATTTTCCTCCTCCACAACTCAAAACCAAACCTCTGCCTAATCAAATACTACAGCTAGGAGCATTGACGATAGTTGGCTTGTCATGCTAGACAGGAAATACGGTAAATGCAAACGATGCTATTTATCGTGGAAATATTTTCAGAAACCATCTTAAAAATAATCAAAGGCTTGACCTAGGCAATTAGTCTTCTGAAAACTCAGTCGCCAAGCTCCTGCAAAATTGCGACAGACCAAAAACTCAGTTTTCGACCTCCTGCAAATTTGTAACAGACTAAAAACTCGATTTTTATGATGTTACTACTTAGGCTTAGACCTTTGATTCTTATGTTTATACTAAGTTAAAATCAAAACAGATTCTATCTCACAAGTGAGCCTCTTATCAAACATGAAAGCGAACGAAGTGAACCAAACCCGATATTTTCGCAGCAAGTGGGTATTATCAGTGGCAATGAAAATGCCACTGATAACGGAATTTTTGAGAGAGAAAATGAAAAAGCGAAGGAGCTCAAAGAAAAAGAGATTGAGCTGCAATCACCTCAAATCTCTTTTTCCTCACAAATCCAAATCCATATTCAAACGCTCTTCACCCCACCACTCAGGGATAAGATCGCCTAATTTGACCGTCTTTTTACTAGCATAATCTTGCATAATCAAAGTTTCACGATTTTCCATATTCAGTTGCATCATGAATTCACGACAAGCACCGCAAGGCATTCCGGAACCACCACCATAAGGCGCCTTGTCACGAAAGGCAATGATTTTCTTAATCTTGGTCTGACGCGAATCCATGTACATATTGACCAAGGCCATCCGTTCCGCACACAAGTGTAAAACTCCTGCAGTCGCTTCAAAACAAACACCTGTATAAATACGGCCTTCTTCTGCCTCGATAGCTGCAACCACATGATTTGAGTAAACAAAAGGACTAACCTCATGCGGATCATATAAGTCTTTTGCCCGATTGTATAATTCTTCCCAACTTGCCATAACTGACTCCTTTTCTATATAAAAACGGCTCGCCAACGGCGAGCTTACACATAGCTTACAATTCAGCGATTTGATACAATTCAACTTCGGCCATTGTTTCTGAACCGAACATGTTGATCATCAATTTAACCTTGTTGTTATCAATTTCCACAACACGTCCTTCTTGTCCCATGAAGGCACCGTCGATGATTTGAACCACGTCACCTTCTTTGATGTTGGTATCAAAGATATCAACCGTTTGTCCCATAGAGACAAGGATAGCACGGATTTCATCTTCCAAAAGTGGTGTTGGTTTTGAACGGTTACCATGTGACCCAACGAAACCAGTAACGTTTGGTGTGTTACGAACAACGAACCAAGCTTCGTCTGTCATAACCATCTCAACCAAAACATAACCAGGGAAGCGGTTTTCTTCCACTTCTTTAACCTTACCATTTTTCTCAACATTGACAGTCTGTGTTGGAATTTCCACGCGCAAGATATTGTCCATCATGTTGTAAGTTTGGGCACGTTGCAAAAGGTTTTCCTTGACTTTGTTTTCGTAACCAGAGTAAGTCTGAAGGACAAACCAGCCCTTATCAAATGAATCTAACATATGATTTCCTTTCCTTAATAAAAAAGCCTGCACGGCTTTAGAGATTGCTTATTTCTCTTTTATTATAGGGAAAATCGCTGGCGCTGTCAATGAAAAGCACAGCTATTTCAACGAAAAGAGGTTAGGACAAAACTCCCTAACCTCTCTTCATTTTGTCTGAACTAATCTCAAGTCGCAGTGATTGAGTGGCATCTAAGCACTGATAAATCAGCACTTAGATACCTACTCAACTGTGCGGAGGTGGGAGTGAAACAGTCTGGGGAGAGACTGTTTCAGCCCAAACCGAGAAATAAAGACGTGAGGGAAAATCGAAGACTTCGTCTTCACGATTTTTGTCCCACTCTCTCCTACTACTCAGCAAAATACTTATAAACATCCTCGAGGCGCTTTCTAGCGAGGTCATTGACTGCCTGACCATCTAGTAGAACCTCTTTTGTCACCAAGAAATCTTGGATAGCAGGGACTTCACGCTGCTGCAAAGTGACAAATTCATCAATAGAATGGAAGGTCTGACTCTTTTCCAAATCACCAACACCAACTAAATAAGTAATGCTTAACATAGCTTTCTCCTATCTCGAGTGCTCCTCGATATTCTGCTGGGTCTCCTCAACCAATTGTTTCAGAGTAATGCAAGCCATCTGAGCCTCAGCTTCACGCTGAATCGCTTGAAAATGGTCCTCCAAAACCTCTGGAAAGGCGACACCCACACTGCAATTTTCTGCTGTCTGCTGGTCAACCTTGAGCAAGTCGCCCTGATTATCGATTGCTCGATAGACATCTAGAACTGTAATCTGGTCACTAGGTCTCTCAATGGTCACCCCAGCCTTGCCACGTTGGGTTGAGACCAAGCCAGCTCTGCGCAACTGCATGAGCATCTGCCGCACCAAACTATCATTGGTCTTTAGACTAGATGCCAAACGCTTGCTGCCAATAGCCTCATCCTTGTGAACTTCCACATAAACTAAAATCTGTAATAAATCGCTTAGGCGGTTATTTGCCATAGTCACTCCTTTGATTATGTTACCTCTATAGTATCATGACTCAAAAGGACTTGTAAATCTTAACGACGCACCAATTTTGCTTTTTTAACGTCTTCGATGGTTTGAGCACCCGCTAATTGCATGACAATCTTGAATTCATCATTCAAATGTTCCACAACGCTTTGAGCTCCTTGGGCTCCGCCCAATGCCAATCCGTAGAAAATTGGACGACCGATAGCAACCAAGTCTGCACCTGATGCAAGAGCTTTGAAGACATGAGACCCACGACGAACACCACTATCAAATATGATAGGCACACGTTTGTTTACACGCTCTGCGATGGCTTCCAAAGTATCAAATGAAGCAGGACCACCGTTCAATTGACGACCACCGTGGTTTGATACCCAGATACCAGCTACGCCAGCTTCGATAGCTGTTTGCGCATCATCAGGGTCTTGAACACCTTTGACGATAACTGGAAGATTAGTGTATTCAGTCACACGTTTGATGTCTGATGGGAGGATGACTTGGGCTGCGGCTGCATAGATTTCAGCGATTCCTTTACCAGTGCCGTCATCGTTAGTGAGTTGTGCCATGTTATCCATTGGCAGTGGGAATTGGAAGTTGTTGATGATATCAGCTTCACGGTAACCACCAAGCATTGAGTCAACGGTCACGACGATTGCTTTCACACCTGATGCGACAGCTTCATCCAACCAAGCTTTGTTAATATCCCAATCTTTAGACATGTAAAGTTGGAAGAATTGCGGAGCACCTTTACCAGCTGCGGCAGTGTCTTTGATGCGGGTAGTTCCGTAAGTTGATTGAGACATGATGGTACCAGCGGCAGCCATACCTTCAGCAGTTGCTAGTTCACCACGCGCATGCGCCAAACCTTGCGCGGCAGCCGGCGCCGAGATGATTGGCATAGACGTCTTAACACCGAAGATTTCAGTTTCAGTTGATGGATTTTCAATATTAGTCAAGATACGAGGCACGATTTGAACATGGTCAAAGGCACTTGTATTTTCACGCAATGTCCATTCATCTTCAGACCCTTCTGTGATATAACCAAAACCACCCTTAGGCACAACCTCACGCGCACGCTCTTCCAGGCTAGTCAAGTTCAAAATATCAATCTTTTGTTCGTTATCAGATTGGAAATAACCATTTGTCATTGTCATAATAGGACCTCTTTCTGTTTTTTGAAGGGCTTGTTATATTTTTTATAACATTTATTTTTGAACCTAGTTTAGTCCTATTTCTTTTTCTTGTCAACAGCTTTGCTTAGAAAAGACTTATTCCTTTTTTGAGCATCTTCTTACTTGCCACAAACCTGCTTAGCTGCGCCATTAGCAACTTCTCTCCTAGCAGACGACACCGTCGCCAAAAATGCACAAGCTGTTAGCTTCTGTCATTTGTCTACAAAAAAAAAACAGTCACCAAGGTGACTGCTTAGATTTCTTAAAAGCGATCGATCAAGTTGATAACACCTGTTGACAAGAGTTTGTCAAAGATAAAGATGATCACTGTAAAAAATGCTGTGTATTCAAGTATGGCGATAAAGTCTTTCCAACGCTGTTTGCGGTTTGGCCAATCTGTGTCGCGCAAGACTTGAAAGGTTCCTTTGATAAACTTCACAGGGTCTCCTCCGATGACTAGCTACATTAACGAGTTTCTTTATGTAGCGTGTACTTTTTACAATATTTACAATACTTATTAACTTCTAGACGTGTAGGTTTTGGGTTGCTACTCACTGAAATGGAGTAATTGCGGTTTCCACATTCTGCACACGCTAGGCTTGCTTTTTTTTGTGCCATAACGCCTCCGTCAGTGTTATTTTAGCATGAATTAGGGAATTCTGCAAGCCTATGTGCTGACTAGTTCTTACTTTCTAAATAAGCCTTGTTGATGGCAGATACCAAGTCATTCAATAAGCCCAATTTACCGTCTGCGTTGGTTGTAGTAGCGACAACGTAGTCACCTTTTGGTGTTGAGACAATGCCTGCATCGTTGGTAGCATGGTAGCCAGTCATACCAATCCAACCAGCCTTGGTCTTAGTAGTGTATTGGCTACCAAGAACAGAATGAATTGGAGAAAGGTTAGGACGAGTGTAGAGTTGTGATAATTGTTTACCTGTTGAGTCGGTCTCAAAATATTGATAATTACGTTTCCAAAGTTTTGCTAGTTCATCAGCTGAAATATTTGGATAATTAGGTTTAGCAAGACTGGTATCAACACCGACTTGACTCATCCAGTTAGCAATATAGCCTGAACCATAGGCAGAACGAAGGTAGTTGTAACCTTCATTACTTGAATAGTAAAGGACATTTTGAATATTGGAACAACAATACTAGAGATATATTTTGGAACATTTGATACTGTTATTTTATAAGCTGAATCATTTACTTTATCAACTGCCGTACTGACATTAGGTTTTGGAACGGTCACTGTGATAGCACTAAGACCGTGCGCTTGTCCGCCTTCAAAACTGTAGGTGTGGACATTATAGCTACCAAAGCCTTTGTGGTTAGCGTAGGAAGCAAGAGCTGTTCCCATCGTTGAAGCATCATACCAACGAAGGTCATCTTGATCATTATTTTCTGACCAGACGGCAAACTTCAAACTATCGTTTTCAGTCAACGTTCCATTATAGGTAATCTTTAGCGATTTTCCATCCTGGTCGGTAGAAACTAGCTCTTTGCTAGCTGGTTCTTCCGCTGTCGCGTCACTAGCTGTGCCAGTTGCTCTAACACTTGCTAGAACTTGACTTGCCACTAGATTAGTTGCTTGGGATTGGCTAGCGCTGGGCACACCAGCAACTGTTTTTGCCTCAATTGTCTGAGTTGTCACTGCTGATTTAACAGCGGTAACATCTTGCTCTTCTTGAAAATTATTTGTTTCAGAAGTTGATATTTTATCACTTGTTTCTTTTAGTGTAGAGCTTTGGGGAGTTGACTCTGTTTCAGTTACTACTTGGGTTGTATCTGATGCTGAGGTACTTGAAGGGTCTTTCCTAGTTGAGCTAGTACTTGTTGTAACGGTATCTTGATTAGTCCTTGGAGTAGCTGTTTCTTCGGTATTTGCTTCAGTGGCAGTTGGCTTATTTTCCTTTTGACTATCAGCAGAACTCGCTTTAGTAAGAGTGTCTTTATTTTCTTCCTGAATAGCTTCAGGAGCTGATGTTATTGAGGTAGTCTGATTTTCTACTAAAGTAGTAGCTGGCTCCACTCCCGTTGAAGGTACTTCTTGTGTTGTTTGGTCAGCTAAAATTTGCCCCCTAGTAGGGTCAAGCTCCCAATCATAACAGAAGCAACACCAATTCCAGCTTTCTTTCGTAAACTGTAACGTTCTTGATGACGAGCCATCATTCGTGAATATGACATTCTAAAACTTTCTTTCTAAATCGTCAGTTAAAATCATCTGACAATTACCTCTCACCCCATATTTTAGCACTAAAGATAAACGATTACAATTTTATAATGAATGAAAAACTCCCATCCATTTAGACAGGAGCTATGATGATTACTTGAAATAATTGATGACATCATCCCACAAGTTTTTAGCCTTTTCACCCAGATTGGCGTCTTCAACAGCTTTTGAAATGTTCTGAGCGGCTTTGTCAGCTTGATCCTTGATACCATCGATAATGGATTGGGAATTACTTGTCGTCTCGCTACTTGTCTCACTTGTTGCGCTATAGGTGAGGGAGAGTCCGTTTTGAGCGTAGGCATTTTCCACCTTAAAACTTGTCCCTTTGGTATAAGGCAAAATGTAGGAGGCTTGCGTGCTGAAAACGGTTGATGCCGTTCCTGAACTTGAGTCGGTCAGGTAGTGATTTTCGTCTGTATTTTCAAAACCAATCCACTGGCTGATAACTACATCTGGCGTATAGCCGATGACCCACTGATCTCCAGTCAAGTCAGCATTGAAACTTGTCTCAGTTGTCCCTGTCTTACCAGCAAGGGTGTAGCCGTAAACGTTAGCATTGACAGCGGAGCCATTTGAGAAGGTTCCAAGCATCATGCTAGTCATCTTATCAGCAACCGAACTACTGATAACTCGGGTTGTCTGGTCTGTAAACTTCTTGACAACCTCACCACTAGCTGTCTCAATCTTGGTGATGAAGTGAGCCTTATGCATGACACCTCCATTAGCAAAGGTAGAGTAAGCCTGAGCCATTTCTAGGGGATTGGTCGTCACGCTACCACCGAGGGCTACACCAAGCTCTTTATTAGCAGAGCTCATGTTAAGTCCAAATTTCTTCCCGTAAGTAAAAGCTTTGTTGATGCCCAGTTCATTCAGCGTATAGACAGCTGGGATATTATAGGAATTCGCTAGCGCCTGATACATGGGAATATCTTCGGTCTGAATACCCGCGTAGTTGTTAGGGCTATAACCATTAAAATCACGGGTGCTATTTGGCAAGCTAGTGTCAATAGACCAACCCGCAGCAACCGCAGGTGTGTAAACAACCAGTGGCTTAATAGATGAGGCTGGGCTACGTTTTGATTGAGTCGCAAAGTTGAAACTGCGGAACTCCGCACTGGTACTATTCACACGACCAACCAGACCACGCACACCACCCGTCTTTGGATCAAGGGCTACACTTGCCCCTTGAGCAGTCGTACCATCGTAATCCGAAGTTGGGAAAAGACTGGTATTGTCAAAGGTCTGCTGCATCCCTGACTGATAGTTGGTGTCAAGTTCTGTGTAAATCTTGTAACCATTGTTGACGATATCTTTCTCAGAAATACCGTAGGTGCTGATAGCTTCATTGATAACCGCATCAAAGTAAGAGGGGTACTGATAGTCGTCCGTCTTGGCCTGGTAAGTGTCTTTCAAACGATTAGCCATGCCTACCGAAGCTGCTTCCTTGGCCTGAGACTTGGTGATTTTTCCAGCATCAACCATGACGGATAGCACCGTATCTCGGCGGTTGGTTGCATTTTTTGTCGAATAGATAGGATTGTAAATCTCAGGTCCCTTAAGCATTCCAGCTAGGGTCGCTGCTTCGTCCAAGGTCAAATTGGCTGCGCTAGTCCCGAAATATTTCTGGCTGGCATCCTCTACCCCCCAGACCCCATTTCCGAAGTAAGAATTATTGAGGTACATGGTCAAGATTTCAGCTTTGCTATATTTCTTAGTCAATTCCAGCGCCAAGAAAAATTCACGCGCCTTCCGCTTGATGGTCTGGTCTTGGGTCAGATAAGCATTTTTAGCCAACTGTTGCGTGACGGTTGAACCACCACCAAATTTTCCAAGAGTGACTGTCGCAAGTAAAAAACGAGACAAATTGACACCATTATTCTCATAAAAAGTACGGTCCTCGGTTGCAATAACCGCATTTTTCATGTTGTCAGAAATCTGGTTCAACTCAACATAAGTCCCCTTTTGACCAGACAAACTACCAGCATACTTGCTATTCTTATCATAAATGATGGTCGTCGCCTTAAGAGCACTCTGCAAATCGGAAACCTTTGCCGTCTTAGACAGATAAAAAAGGTAAGAGCCAAAGACCAGCACAACCGTCGTCAGGCCAATAATCAAAATCTTCCCAATGTGGTAACGACGCCAGAAACGGCGGAGCCACTGAGGTGGTTTTGGGAGATACTTATCAATCTTCTGAAGCCAAGCTGGTTTCGGCTTTTCAGCTTCATGACGGCGCCCGCGCTGATAACGAGAGATTCTACTTGGTGCCTCCTCCTCAGCGGTATCAAGCTGACCTGCTTGCTTGTCTTCCCTAGAAATCGTCTCTTGCTCGGCAAGTTCCTGAGACTCGTCCATAACCTCTTTTTCATTGGCTTTGGATGGTCTCAGTTTTGCCAACCATTGTTTCACTGTTTTACTTAAATTTTCGAATACATTCATAAGCCTATTATACCAAGTTTACTGCTTATTTCCATTGCTAACTATTGCAGAATGATTAAATTCCGACTCAGGACTGAGAAAAAACATGCTATAATATGGCTATGACATTCACAGTAACCATCACTAACAAACACGGTCAACATATTGTCAAGGAACTTTTGGAGGATTACTATCTCATTCCTCGAAAGATTCGCCATTTTTTGCGCACTAAAAAGCATGTTTTGGTCAACGGTCAAGCTATCAATTGGCAGAACTTGGTCGAGAACGGTGACACTATCAGCCTAACTTTCGATGAAGATGATTATCCGACTAAGATTATCCCTATGGGAAAGGCAGAGCTAGTTGATTGTCTCTACCAGGACGACCACCTCATTATCGTCAATAAGCCTGAAGGAATGAAAACTCACGGCAATGAACCGACAGAAATCGCTCTGCTCAATCATGTGTCTGCCTACGTTGGAAGCACTTGCTACGTCGTCCACCGTCTGGACATGGAAACCTCTGGCGCTGTGCTATTTGCCAAGAATCCTTTCATCCTGCCCATCGTCAACCGCCTGCTTGAGGACAAAAAAATCTGGCGTGAGTACTGGGCCTTGGTTGACAGGAAGTTTACACCTAAACACCAAGTCTTTCGCGATAAGATTGGACGTGACCGCCATGACCGCAGGAAGAGAGTCGTTGATAAGAAAAACGGTCAGACTGCCGTCACAATCGTGGACCAACTTAAAAACTTGGGTAATCACAGTCTTGTCAAATGCCGTTTAGAAACTGGTCGTACCCATCAAATCAGGGTTCACCTGTCCCACCACGGCTATCCCATTGTCGGAGACCCTCTTTACAATAAATACCCCCAAGGACGCCTTATGCTTCATGCTCATAAGCTGAGCCTAACTCATCCGCTAACGCTGGAGAAAATCTCTGTTGAAGCCATTTCTAAAAGCTTTGAAGCCGAACTTCGTAACCAATAGCTTAAAAGAGCCGTGTCACGATACACAGCTCTTTTTACTAATTATTTGGCAAGACTATTTCAAAACAAGTTTCCTCATAGGTTGACAGCACCTGTAAAGTCCCACCATGACGAGTGATAATATCTTCAGCCATGGCAAGTCCAATGCCATACTGTCCTTTGGCGCCCTTGTAAAAGCGTTCAAAGATATCATTGATTTGGTCGGGGCTGATTGATTCGCCATTATGGGCAATTAAAATGGTGACAGTATCATCAGATTCTCGAAGTCTGATGGTAATGCTATGCTTAGCATAACGGACAGCATTTGAGAGGATATTAGAAACAGCTCTTTCCATCATTTCCTCGTCAGCGTTGATTTCAAGATAGCTTGGCTGAAAATCATGGGTAATTATGATGTCCGACTTATCCGCTTGATGCTTGTAGCGCCAGCTCATGTCATACAATAAATCCGTCAAAGAAATCTACTCGCGCGACAATTTGGTCTGGCTGGTTTCCTCTTCGAGAGGGTCAAAATCTCATCGACCAGCGTCAGCATGCGAGTACTCTCTGACAAAATCACTTTTGAAGCCTCCTGACTATCCATGACCCCAGCCTGAATAGCTTCAGCGTAGCCTTGAATGGACATGTGAGGAGTTCTGAGTTCGTGGTAAGAATTTTGGAAAAAAAGCTCCTGACTGTGGCGGCTGCTTTCAATCATCTGACTCATCTGACTGACTTGATTGAATTCATCATAGGCTAAATCTGTTGGGGCCTGAGTTTCTTCGCGGTTCCCAACACTTGTCACGTAAGCATTCAAACGGCTGAAGGATTGACTGATTTTCCGAGAGGGTCGGTAAAAAAGAAACCAAGTCAAGAGCAAAACAGCAATCATGAGACCACCCAGAGTGACATTGACAATAATTAAAAATTGATAAAGAGGCGTCACATTGACAAAAACAAAGGCAAAATAGGGCTAACTATCATCTGAGTCTGACGATTTGACATAATAATCCTTGAGCTCTCCATAATAATCCGTCATTTTGACATAGTAGATTTTTTTCTTGATGGTGACTTGCGCCAACTGCTTTTGGCTAAATTGAGAATCATCGTTATCATCATCTCAATCGTCATGCTCCATGAAATAATCTAGTAAATCCTCTGTGTCAACTTTCCGCGACAAACTGTTCATGCTATTTGAGCTATAACTGACATCGTCCTCGTCATTGACAATGATATACTGATTTTCCAGCAACTGCTGCGAATTATAATTTTTCTGCTCTTTTCCTTCGTACAGCTGGTCTAAGGTCTCAAATCGACTGACCACGGCCTTATCTGTCTGAGACGAGATGTGACCCAAAGCATGGTCACATTGAAGGCTAAAAAGACAAGGACAAAGGCTAGCACCACCAAACTCAAAGGCTGCCAAAACAAGGCGCGTCTTAACTTTCGATTGTTGCCAATACGAGGTAGGCTAGGCTTTTTTAACCATTTTAAAGCCGTAACCCCAAACTATTTCAATGAGGACATCACACTCCACCTGTCTTAATTTTTTCCGTAAACGCTTAATGGTATTATCCGTTGCCCGCGTTTCCACATCGCTATCGTAACCCCAGACATTATCTAGCAAAATATCCCGAGAAACAGCCTCTTCCTTATTTTGCATCAAGATTTTTAACAATTCGAATTCTGTTTTCGTCAATTTAATGGGCTTCTGTTTAAAATAAGCAATCCGCTCTTTATCAGATAAAGTCAGGTCTCCAAAGGACAGATTAGCCCCCTCACTCTTTGTACTGTAATGGTTTCTAGCCAAAATCGCCTTAATTCGAAGAACAAATTTGACCATGGAAAAAGGCTTGGTGACATAATCATCAATACCGCTGCTAAAGCCTTCCACATAGTCCTTGTCACTATCTCTAGCAGTCAAAAGAACAATGGGAACCTCCGACTGTTGGCGCAGGCGTTTCGCAATCGAAAAACCATCACTTCCTGGCATCATGACATCCAAAACAACAACAGCTACAGGCTCCTCCAAAAATCTTAAAAAAAAAAAGCTGGTCACCTGTTTCAAATAGCTCGACTTCCAGTCCCTCATCTTTCAGAAAACTACCGACTAATTCACGAATATGACAGTCATCATCTGCTACATACACCTTGGTCATCTCTGTCTTCCTTTCCTTTATTTTGATTATTGTAACATAAAAGCCGGCCTTGTCACCAGCTCGCATACTTATTAAGCATTGTTTTGATTGCTATTAGTGTCTTGATTAGAAGTAGTTGCTTCGTCTTCATCATCGTAATCATGGTCCACATCATGGTCACCATCAAAAGAATCGTCCTCTTCATCGTTCCAATCAATCACCTGACTAACCAGTTTTTTCTCTGCGTTTAAAGCCTTTTTCAAAGTCTTTTCAGATTTTTCTAGTGATTTTTCAAGGTCTATCACGCTTTGTGTGTAGGTATCATAGGCTTTAGCCCTTTTTTCTTGCAAGGTTGACGCTTGGTTGACATCATCTGTCAAGGTTTTTTTGTCTGCGTCGGAGAGAAAACTTGCTGCAATATCTGATTTGATTTCAGATAATTCCTCAGAAGTCACTTCTCCTAAATCATCTGGTAAACCAGCATCATCAGAGATCTTTTTCCAAAGGTCTGAGTGACTTGAGAGTAATTTTTTGTAGTCAGACTCAATTGTACCAAGATTTTTAGTGTAGGCTTCTTCAATTTTTTTCTGCGTCGTTTCAATATCGGTAATGGTTGATTTATTCTTTTGAATCAAAGAAAGAAGTGTTCCCTTATCGGTTGCTGATAGGCTAGACTGATTGATGGTCTGTTGCCACTGCGTATAAGTCAAATCCAAGTCAGAGGCTGACAGTTGATTTGAATGGTGTTCTCCATCATACCCATGCCTTTCATCCACACGGTCTTCAAGTTCATGATGCAGTTTTTCACCGCCAAAATAAGCTGCGCCGCCACCGATAACAAGGACTGCTGCCCCTGCGACGGTCAAGACTTTCCAGTGTTTCTTAGCTGACGCTTTTGCATTATCAAGTTGTGTTTTCCATTTATTGTTTGTCATAATCATTCTCGCTTTCGATTTGTTATATTTGATGAGTCTAGTATATCGTCTTTATCAAACCCATGTTCGGTCAAAGCGAGGTAAGATTGTGGCAAAAGTGGGGCAGTTTATTTTGCAATAGTTAAAAGTGCACTGATTTACAGCGCACTTCGTTTATTCTTTAGTGAGAAACTTGCCTCCCAATGGTTTTGTATAGTCAAAATCATCGGTTATATTTGCCTGCCACACTACTGGTTTGATTTTATCGCCATCAATTTTTAGGCCATAAGCGTATTTGACACCTGCTCCGCCGATTCCCCCGTCAGGGATGAAAGTAGAAACATCCGAGCTATCTTCATAAGCGTACAAGTACAGATTGTCCGCCTTTTGAGTCAATTTGGTCACCTTAGCCGTCGTTGTTTTATCTTCTTGCTTATCATCTTTAAAGTCGACTTTTTTGGTCACCGTGCCATCTTTAGCAAAGGTCATGGTCACCGTACGGTCATCGAGTGTCAGCTTCCAACTACCAATTACTTGGTCTGGGAAACTCGTCAATTCTTTCTCTTTAGTCTCATCCGCCTTGATCTGATTGTCCTCGCTGTTTACTGTCAAATTACCACCAGAATTAGTGATACGATAGCTTGTGTCCGACCGTTTAACCGTAAAGCTACCAGACAGATTCTGCACGATATTTCCGTAAGTGTTTTTCTTCGTATCCGTTGATTTGTCATAATAAAAATTATAGGTCGCATCAAAGCCCAGCCGATAAGAAGCCTTCCCAACCTGATTCAAGCTGGTCAAGACAATATTAGGGATGGTGAGCTGACTTGCCTTACGACTGTCTGTCGTCAATTTTGCCTTGACACTTTCTTTGAGACCTTTGTAAAAGGCATTGCTAGCGCCAGCTTCAAACAAGCTAGAGACCATAGAAGCGTCCCGACCAGAGGTGACATAAACCACGAGCTGGTCAAATGCTGAAACAACCAACTGACCAGCCGTCGCCTGGTCAAGCAGATTTTCAGCATCTAGAGCCACACTGCTACCGTCAGAAATCTCTGTAACAGCTTTCTTTTGCGACTCCAAAACACCATCTGAGAAATTTTTCTTCACTACAGCTTTAGCTGCACTGGTGATGGGATAATTTTCGACCTGATAAGTCCCCTCAGCCAAAGTCCCAATACGATTTTCGCCAAAATAAAGCTCGCCGTCTGTTAAATTGCTAGTCACCGTAAAAGTCTTGAAGGTCACTGATAAATCAATCGTACTAGACTTGCCCTTATAAGACTTACTGAGTTTAATCTTCCTGCCATCATGCGTTCCCTCAAGAGTCGCCTCATAATCAGCCACTGGCAAACGTTTCAGTGTGATGCTATAATTGTCAGAGTCAGTCGTCGCTACCTTTTTCTGATTGAGCAAAAGGTCCATCTTGGCGACATTCGTTTTCAGCGTCAAGCTCATTGGCCGCATGGCCACCTTATAATCTGGAAAAATCCCAAAACGACGCCCCACGCGCTTGATGTAGAGCGAACTCGAGCTATCAGCGGTTTTTAGGCTATCGCCAATCGCTTGCGCTTTGGACTTGCTGAGAGCCGTGAAACTAGCATAATTAGCCTCATCATTGGTAATCTGCTCCCCTGTGTCAGACCAGACTAGAAATCCCTTGATATTCTCAAAAGCAGCTCCAGACTTGCTAGAACGCGCCTGCACAAAGCGATGAATAACCTGACCCTTGGAAAAATAAAAACTACCCCAAGCTCCTAAAATCAGTAACAAAACCAACAGAGTACTTCCTGTCAGCTTAACTGATTTTTTCTTGAAAAACCTCCTCATCTGGCACCTCCTGATAACGTTTTCTCTATTATACCTTATTTTATTGATAGAATGATGACAGAATTTTGTCAAACAATGACCTTTCAATTTGCCTTTTTACTTTTGTAGTGTTATAATAATACAAAAGAAGATTTAGGAGATGATGTTATGAATCGTGTTATGATTAAAGCTAAAGCCAGAGAAGAACTAGCTGGCAACTGGAGCTGGGCTGTTTTACTAGGACTTGCCTATTTTGTTGTTGGTGGTATCCTTGAAGTCATTACTACTGGTTTTGGGACCATTATTGTTGGAATCTTAGAAGTCGGATACTCGCTAGCCTTCCTTCACTTTATTGATAAGCGTAAAGATGATAACATTTTTTCAGCCCTTTTTTCAGGCGTCACCGAAGGACGGTTTTTACCGGTGCTGATTAACTGGCTTTTAAAAACAGTCTTTCTATTCCTTTGGAGTCTACTGCTAGTCGTTCCCGGAATCATTAAAAGCTATGCATACGCCATGTCTGACTACATCATCGATGACCTCAATCGCCAAGGACGTAGCATTCAACCAACCGAAGCTATCACCAAATCACGTCAGTTAATGGACGGTCACAAATTAGACCTTTTCATCTTTGACCTCAGCTTCATCGGTTGGTACATCCTAAGCCTATTCACACTTGGTATTGGGCTCCTTTGGTTGGTTCCTTACTACCGCGCAGCCCATGCTAGCTATTACCGTAACCTGGCTGATTGGAACCCAGACATTATTAATGCTTAATTGTTAAGAGCCGTTCACCTAGTGGTGGATGGCTTTTTGCGCACCCTAGACGCACAAAAAGAGATAGCCGATAAAAGCTATCCCTTTTTAGTTAGTAAGGGAAGTAGACAGAACCTGATTTAGAAATCTTTCCCCCTCGCAGTAGTTTAGTTGCAAGAATTGCTCTCACGACACAAAAAAGAGGAAGCAATATCGACTTCCTCTTTGTGTCGGTAAGAAGGATAGCTAGTCCCGCCATAGCGACTAGCGTAGTTTTTCAGCTACTTTTGGTAACTAGAAACTTTCCCCTTACATCATCCCGCCCATCATTGATGGGTCCATTGCTGGCGCTGGAGTAGCGGGTTCTGGTTGGTTGGCAACGACTGCTTCTGTTGTCAAGATAAGGCTAGCGACTGAAGCGGCGTTTTGAAGGGCTGAGCGAGTTACCTTAACTGGGTCAATGATACCAGTGGCAACCATGTCAACCCATTCACCGTTGGCAGCGTTGAATCCTGTACCAACTTCAGACTGTTTCAAGCGATCAATAATAACTGAGCCTTCATAACCAGCATTGTAGGCAATTTGACGAACTGGTTCTTCAAGCGCACGAAGGACAATATTGCGTCCTGTTGCATCATCACCTTCAAGTTCAAGTGCAGCTACTTTACTAATAACGTTAACAAGAGCTGTACCACCACCGGCTACGATACCTTCTTCGACAGCAGCGCGAGTTGCATTCAAGGCATCTTCAATACGGAGTTTCATTTCTTTCAACTCAGTCTCAGTTGCTGCACCAACCTTGATAACTGCAACGCCACCTGATAATTTGGCTAGGCGCTCTTGCAATTTTTCACGGTCAAATTCAGAGGTTGTTGTTTCAATTTGTGATTTGATAAGATGAACACGGTTAGCAATCGCATCAGCGCTACCAGCCCCTTCAACAATGACAGTTGAGTCTTTGTCCACAGTCACTTTAGCTGCTTGACCAAGTACAGCCATTGTCGCATCTTTAAGGTCAAGACCAAGATCCTCAGTCACAACTGTACCACCTGTCAAAACAGCAATGTCTTCAAGCATGGCTTTACGACGGTCACCAAATCCAGGTGCCTTAACCGCAACAACGTTGAAAGTACCACGAATTTTGTTAAGGACAAGTGTTGGTAGGGCTTCGCCATCCACATCATCAGCGATGATGAGAAGCGGACGATTGGTTTTAAGGATTTCTTCCAACAATGGAAGAACATCTTGGATATTTGAAATTTTCTTGTCAGTAATCAAGATGTATGGATTGTCAAGGTCGGCAACCATTTTTTCATTGTCAGTGACCATATATTGAGACAAGTAACCACGGTCAAATTGCATCCCTTCAACCACTTCAAGCTCAGTTTCCATACCACGGGATTCTTCGATAGTGATAACACCGTCATTACCCACGCGCTCCATAGCTTCAGAGATGTACTCACCAACTTTTTCAGAACGTGATGACACGGCAGCAACTTGAGCGATAGCTTCTTTGCCAGAAACAGGCTGCGCAATTGCTTTAAGTTCTTCGACTGCTGCGACTGTCGCTGTTTCAATTCCGCGACGGATACCGATTGGGTTGGCACCTGCAGTTACGTTTTTCAAGCCTTCACGGACGATAGCCTGTGTCAAAACAGTTGCCGTAGTTGTACCGTCACCAGCGATATCATTAGTTTTTGAAGCCACTTCTGATACGAGTTTAGCACCCATGTTTTCAAAATGGTCTTCCAATTCAATTTCTTTAGCGATAGTCACACCATCATTAGTAATAAGGGGTGAGCCAAAAGCTTTTTCCAAAACCACGTTACGACCTTTAGGGCCTAAGGTTACTTTGACTGTATCTGCTAAAATATCGACTCCACGCACCATAGCTGTGCGGGCATCTGATGAAAATTTAATATCTTTTGCCATATCTTTTATCAACCCTTTCTCATTATTTCACGACAGCAAGAATGTCAGCTTCACGAACGATGGTCACTTTATCATCACCATCTTTAACGTCAACACCAACACCAGCCTCAACCAAGACCACATCACCAGCAGTAACACTTGGCGCTACCAATTCACCAGTCAAGGTACGAATACCTTCACCGACTGCGACAACTGTCGCTTTTTTCGTCGCTTCACGCGTATTACCAGCAAGGACAAAGCCACCCGCTGTCTGTTCTTCTACAACTTCAAACTTCACGGCCACACGGTCGCCTAATGGTTTCAACATATTTGCCTCCATACCAGTTATTTTTCGATTTTTCTTTACCTGGCAATGTCGCTCGCAAGCTCGCTAGCAGTACTAGAACTAGCTCCTCCATTGACGGCAAAGATTTTTTAGCACTTATACATTAAGAGTGCTAACTTACAAAATCTATTCTATCACTTGGTCAGAAATAGTCAAGAAAAAAGAATAGATTATACAAAAACCACTAGCACCCGATAATACTAGTGGTTCCCATTTCTACCCTAAAACAAGGGCATCATCATTCAATTGTTCTCCAGCATTTTTATGGAAGAGTTCCATAAGCTGAGCCACAGTGAGTTTTTTCTTCTCTTCGCCTTTAACATCGACGACGATTTTACCATGATAGAGCATGACCAAGCGATTACCGTATTCGATGGCGTGTTCCATGTTGTGGGTAATCATAAGCGTTGTCAATTGCTGTTCTTCAACCAATTTCTTGGTCAATTTCATGACCATGTCGCTGGTTTTTGGATCCAGCGCAGCCGTATGTTCATCTAAAAGAAGGATTTTGGGACGAACCAAGGTTGCCATTGAAAGCGTCAAAGCTTGACGCTGACCGCCTGATAGAAAGGCAGCATCTGTTTTCATCCGATTTTCAAGCCCCAAACCTAATTCAATCAAGGCTTCTTTGAAAATTTGGCGTTCTTCTTCAGTCACTGATCTTTTGAAAAAGCTGCGCTTCTTACCACGGCGGTAAGCGATAGCCATATTTTCTTCAATAGACAAATTTGTCGCCGTCCCCATACGAGGATCTTGGAAAACACGGCTAATGTCCTTAGACCGAGCAGCAACTGAAGCCTTCTTGATGGATTGCCCATCCAATAGAATGTCTCCCTCATCAATCGGAAGAACTCCCGCGATAGAATTCATGAGCGTTGATTTACCAGCACCGTTACCTCCGATAACAGAGATAAAATCCCCCTGCTCAATATCCAAATCAAGGCCACGAAGAACCGGATTTTCATTGATAGTACCTTGCTCAAAAGTCTTATGAATATTTTGTAATGATAGTAAAGCCATTAGTTTTTACCTCCTGGTGTCAAGGTTTTTGAAGGTCGAATGTTGAGTTTCTTACGGATTTCTGGTACATAGAGGATAATTGCTAGAAGAATAGCTGACGCTAATTTCAACATTTGAGCATCCACATTCATAGCAAGAATGATAACAAGGACCAAGCGGTATAGGATTGACCCAAGTACAATTGACCAGAGGCGTTTACCAAGTGGAAGGTATTTAACAATAACTTCCGCCAAGATAATAGAAGCCAGACCGTTTACGATTGTCCCAGTACCCATGTTCATATCCGCGTAGCCATTATTTTGCGCTAAAAGTGACCCTGAAAGGGCAATAAGTCCGTTAGAAATCATGTAACCAAGAATCTTCATACGGTTGACGTTGATACCATTGGCAGCCCCCATATCTAAGTTGTCACCTGTCGCACGAAGGGCAAGACCAAGTTGAGTATTCAAAAGCACAACCAGCAAGAGTATAACAAGGGAAACGAAGATTACACCTAGGAGAATGACTGAGTAAAGTTTTGACAAGCCCAAAACAGACATCATCATGGTTACAAGCGTCGTTTTCCCTGAAAGTGAAACATTGGCAGAGCCCAAAACAAGCAGGTTAATAGAATAGAGGGCCGTGAGGGTAATAATCCCTGTTAAAAGCGCTGGAATTTTCATCTTAGTGTGCATGAATCCAGACACTGCACCAGCTGCCATACCAGCCACCAAACCAAGAATAGTAGCAATAAGTGCATTTGTACCATTAACAATCAAAATAGTCGTTGTCGCAGCACCAAGTGGGAATGAGCCTTCGGCTGAAAGGTCTGCAATATCCAAAATACGGAAAGTAATGAAAACCCCGATAGCCATGATTGCCCACAAGAGACCTTGTGAAATAGCTGATAAGATAACATCACCCCAGGAATTTGAAGATTTGCTTGATTTCTTTTGTCCAATAGCAATTTTTGCAGTTTTAGGGGCTTTAGCTTTGCTTGTTTTTGATGTTGATGCTTTTGATGCCGTTTCAATTGAGCTCACATCAATACCAAGTGTTTTAGCCATATCTTTATTGACAACAACGTCTAAAGTATCTGGGTACTCAGCTGCAACTTTGCTAACTTTCTCACCCTGAATAATACGCACTGCCAATTTAGCCGTCTGACGACCAAGAGCCTCATAGTTGGCACCGTAAGTAAAGAGAACCCCTTTATCAACAACATCAGCAGAACCACCAACAACAGGAATTTTCATTTCTTTTGAAAGGTCTGTGACAAGATTGATAGATGATACAATCATGTTATCGGTCGGAATGAAGAGCACTTCTGTTTGGCTCATCAAACTTTTAGCCGTGTCCTGCACATCGTTGGTTGATGAAATCCCCTTAGTGATGGTCGTAATCCCTTTAGATTTGAAGACTTTCTCAGCTTCCTTGACCTGAACCTCAGAGTTACGCTCGTTTGTTGTGTACATGATACCCACTTTTTTAACGTTAGGCATCACTTTTTGAAGAAGAGCGATTTGCTTGTTAATCGGAGACATGTCGCTTGTTCCCGTTGCATTACCAGATGGCGCCTTCATTGTTTTCACCAATTTAGCTGAGACCGGGTCCGTAACAGCAGTGAAAAGAATTGGTGTATCTTTAGATGTGTTTGATAAAGCTTGCGCTGCAGGTGTTGCAATCCCCAAGACTAAGTCATTATCTGATACCAGCTTAGTCGAGATGGTCTGCAAATTCGATTGGTCACCTTGAGCATTTTCAAAGTTAATCTTAATATTTTTACCATCCACATAACCTTCTTGCTTCAATTGAGCAATGAAACCTTTGCGTGTCGCTGTCAACGACGGGTGTTCAACGTATTGTAAAATACCGACATTGACAGTCTTAGTGTTCGATTTTGAACTAGCACAGCCTGCTAAAACAAGCACAGCCAGTGCAAGACTCATTAGAGCCGTCCACATTTTTTTCATCAGTCTACCTCTTTTAATTTTTCTCTTCATAAATCTTTTTGTATAATCGTTTAGTTTGCTTTTAGTACAAGGCAATGAGGAAAGGCTGTACTTGAATACGGCGAACCGATTTCTCTAAGCAATAAAAGATAATCTAAACGACTATAGCAAACAAAAAACCAACTAGACAACAAGCACTAGTTGGTTAAAATGTATAAAATTACATTTTGTCGACACAACCAACTAGACTTTTCTTATCTAATCGGCTTTTGTTCATTATAAAATGCTCTAGCCTCATAGATACAAACTTGCGTACGACGTTTGTATCCACAAGGTTACAAAACGTCTATCTAAAGAAACTAAAGTAATAATAAGAATTCAGTTGCTCTTCAACAGACTGTTTTTCTAGCATTTTTTTCTCCTTGATTTATGGTTAAACATACTATACTCTTATTTTTTATAACTGTCAACACTGTTTTGTAAAATTCTGATAATTTAAACAATGGAAATCAGCTTCAATTTTCTAGATAAGTTAGTAGTATTTTAGCAATTCCATCATTATTATGGTCGTCCGTCACATGACCGATGGCTTCTTGAACTTCTTTTGGTCCATTGCTCATGACATAGCCCTGTCCCACCGTTTCTAGCATGTCTAGGTCATTAAAATTGTCCCCAAAAGCAATGGTGTCTGCTAAGGCAACCCCTTCTAGCTCTGCTAATTGGGCGACAGCCTGCCCCTTCTTAATACCTTGAGCCATAATTTCAATAAAGTAAGGTGCAGATTTAGCAATTGAGAGGTTAGAAAACTTAGCTTTCAAGGTCAATTCCAAAGGAGCAATCTCAGCTGGATCTCCCATCAAAAGAACCTTATGAACAAAAGCCAAATCTGCTAAATCATCCAGCTCTGCCTCTGTCGAAGTCACTCCAACAATCCCTTCTTCGCGTTTGACCCAATCATTTTGTCGGTTGCAAGCATACCAATCGTGAAAACTATAAATGTTCCAAGCAATCTTTGGATAGTCCGCCTCAATTAAACGGCAAAGTGTAAAAGCCTCCTGACCCAACATAGGACTTGAAGCTAGCGTATCTCCTGCTTGATTTTGCAACAAGGCACCATTGTAGGAAATAATCGGCGTTGTCACCCCAATCGTATCAATAATCGGCTGAATAGCCTCAGGCATCCTAGCCGAAACAGGAACAAATGTTATCCCCTGCTCAACTGCTTGGCGTATAGCTTGCTTGGTTTTTGCGGTCACCACAAAGTCGCTATTAATCAATGTTCCATCGATATCACTAAAAATCATTCTCAACATCAAAAACCTCCTAAGTGTCTACCTAACATTGACGTTGCTAATCAGCCTTATTATAACATGATTTCGATCCAGCAACAATTGACTTAAAGCCATGAAAATAGTGAATTTGACATTTCTGAAAATTGTGGTTACTATTTCAGAAACTAGCGTAAATATTTTCTGAAGTATCTTGACAGTGATGTCAAAATATCATCAACTAAATTGACAAGATTGTTGACATCTATGTCATCTACTCATTTTAGAAAAATCCTAAACAAATTTGTTCCTTTTCTTGGCGTTTAGCGTTAAAATATTATTACTAATTAGTACAAAGGAGACAACAAATGACTTATCCCTATCAAGCACACCACTACCTAAAATCTATTACCCTAAATGTTAATGACCTCGAAGGCATGGCTAAATTCTATACTGAAATGGTGGGACTTACCGTCGTAAAAGCGACTGATGAACAAATTTACCTCGGCAGTAGCAAGAAAGAAGCGCAACTTATTCTTCAAAAAAATGATGACCATAGCCAACAATTAGCTGGGCTTTACCATACCGCCATTCTCGTCCCTGATCGTAATACTTTGGGGCTTGCCCTTCACCATCTTGTCATCAATAATGTTCCCCTTGAAGGCGGGGCTGACCATGGCTATAGCGAAGCTATTTACCTTCCCGATCCTGAAGGCAACGGTATCGAAATTTACCGTGATAAGCCTGTTTCTGAATGGGATATCCGCGATAATGGACAAATTGTCGGAGTGACTGAGGAATTAGATGCGCAAAGTTTGGTTGACAATCTTGTCAACGTCACTGACAAGTTCATTCTACCTTCCGAAACACGTATCGGACACATTCACCTCAATGTTAACGATGCGGACAAGACCTCTAAACTCTATCAAAAAGTCTTTGGATTTGAGGACAAATTCTCCATTCCTAGCGCTAGCTGGATCGCTTCTGGAGGTTATCATCACCATTTAGCCTTCAATCAATGGACTGGGCCTAATCTAGGCAAACGCCAAGAAGGACAAAAAGGCTTTAATCATATGGTCATCGCCTATAACGATCCTATTCTTTTTCAAGCCAGTCTCAAAAAAGCTAAACTATATCAAATGACTATTCTTGAAGAGAGCGAACAAGCCGCAACTTTGGAAGATTTCAATGGGCTTCAGACTAAAATTATTCTAGAAAACTAGCGATTACTTGACAGAAGAGCCTGGATTTTTCATAATAGCTGTATGCTTAAATTTTTAATCCCAACCGCTAAGGAAATGGCAGAGCTGTCACCAGTCAGCCAGCACTTTCAGACTGAAAAAAGCAATTTAATTGCTCAAACTACAGCAAAATTATCATCTTCAGAATTAGAAGAAGTCTATAAAATAAAAGCTGAATCTGCTGCCAAAGAAGCACTGCGCTGGCGAAGCCTAGCAAAACAAGAGGCAAACTATTTTCCTGCCCTCAAACTCTTTAACGGGCTCATGTACCGCAATATGGACAGAGATTTCTTAACAGATTTGGCAAACATTGACCAAAAAGTTTTCATTACCTCTGCACTCTATGGTGTCATTCCAGCGATGACCCCCATCGCTCCTCACCGCCTTGATTTCAATACGAAGCTAAAGATCGACGGGGCATCGCTCAAGCAATTTTGGCGTCCAGATTATGACCAAGCATTGACCTCAGAAGACACAGTCATCTCCCTTCTTTCCAGTGAATTCGAAGATGTTTTTTCACCACAGAAACGTCAGCAACTCACCAGTATTCAGTTTAAAGAAATACAAGACAGAAAAACCAAGACACACTCTACTATTTCTAAAAAAGCTCGTGGGCAATTTTTAACCCAAGCTTTAAAAAATGATTGTCAAAACTTAGATGACCTCAAAATGATTGAATTTAATGGCTTTCGCTACAATGACAAACTCTCCCAGACAAAACTTTTAGTTTTCACTAAAGAAATCAATTGATGTCACACTTGTCCACAGTTTTCCACAATTAAAAAAAAGCAGTTATCAGAAGATAGCTGCTTTTTGACGTATTAATTTTCAAAGAAAGGCTGTTATATCAAGCTTTTTACCCTATCCACTATTTTTAAACAGTTATTAACAACTTGTGGATAACTGTGGGGATAGTTAGGGGATAATCTGTTCATAAACTATCTAAATTTCCTTTCCCTACTTTACTTGCTTGTTAAGCAGTCTTCCTATCTCCTTTATTTATCCTATTTCCTCGTCAACTTTTCTGTCAACATTTTCTATAAACTTATGCACAAGTTGTGGACAAGTATTTTCTAAATCAAATCATCACGCTTCACTTGTTCAAAAGCTTGCTCACCGTCATTCAATTTTTCCCAAATGACAACCTCACCTTTGGCCAATGATTTCTGCACATCAATAATGCGTTGGTTAGAAGAGCCTCTAAATTGGAGCATGAGATTCTTCTTGCTATTGTCAAAACGACCATCAACCAAAATATCAATTAGGGATAGCATTTCAAGCTTATCTGGAGTCTCTAACATCATTTCTTCCCAAGTATAGCCGGTCCATGACCAGATATCTTTTTCTGGCAATTCCTTGCGGATACGTTTAATTAAGGGCAAGAGAATTCCTGTATTGAGAAAAGGCTCACCTCCTAGGAGTGTCAAGCCTTGCACATAAGGCTGCGCCAAGTCAGCCATAATCTGCTCTTCTAATTCTTGAGTGTAAGGAATGCCGGCTTTAAAAGACCAAGTCGCTTTATTGTAGCACCCCATGCAGTGAAACATACAACCTGCAACATACAAGGAATTACGTACACCTTCTCCATCCACAAAATTAAAGGCCTTATAGTCCATGACATGACCTTGACTTAGCTCCTCGCTCTTCCATTCACCTGGTTTCGGTGTATTCCATAATTTTTCAGTCATTTTTCCTCCCAAAAGAAAGAGAGCGCTCGGAAAGTCAACCTTGCACGAGGCACCTCCACTCACTCTCTAATAGCATAATCACTTGGACACTACTTAATCATTTTTAATCCAATAACGCTCTGTGTCATTGCGAATATCTTCAAAAGCACCACCATTTGCTAAAATCGTTGCTCGGCTGGCAGCGTTAGTCTGATGACAAGTCATGAGCACCTTCTTTATATTTTTCAATCTCGCTTCAGCAAGACCCAATTGTAATTGTTTTTTAGCGTAACCCTTACCACGTTCGCTTGGTCGAATGGAGTAGCCAATGTGTCCGCCGTGTTCTAGCAAAGCTTCATTGAGTCGAAGGCGTAGGTTGAGAAATCCTAGGGCACGACCAGCCTCATCGAATGAAACAAGCTGGATATAGGGCACAAAGCCGTCTGGTATACTAAGGCCCATCTCAGCCTCCTGTAAACTTTGAAGCCAGTTCTCAAAATTCATATCTGACCGAAAAAAACCGCCATCCATAGCACTCTCTGCACGCTTAAACTCATCAACCATCTCCAAAATTGTCGCCCTATCTTCTAAACGAGGTCGCCTTAATTCCATAGCTTCTCCTATCATAAGTATAAAAAGATGCCAGCACAGGTCAAGGGTAGATACTGCTGAGAAATTCTAATCCTCACACTATCAAAATATAACCTGGCACTGGCATATCTCCTTATTTCTTCTTAGATTTCTCTAAAAATTGGGCTTTCAAATCTTGAACGCGTGATTTCTTACTTTGATTAGCACCAGTTGAGTGCTTTTCATGAAAACGTTCAACCTGTTTCATGCCCTTATAATCCAATTGGTATTTACCCATGGTTCTGATCTCCTTATCTAGAAAACTGCAGTAACAGTAGTAAGCTCTATTTTACCATACTAGCCTAGTCGCCACTAGCGAGCGTTATTTGCCAGGATATTTGATGGTTGAGCCGTTCATATGCTTGACACGTGCAGAAATTTCCTTGTGGCGACCATTAACCATTGGACGAGCTTGAGGATTTCCTAGATAACCACAGGTACGTTTAACCACATCAACGGTCTTAGGGTCGCTATTGCCACAGTTTGGGCACATAAAACCACGTTCTGTTGGGGTAAAATCACCTTCAAAGCCACAGGCATAGCACTTGTCGATTGGCGTATTGGTGCCGAGGTAACCAACGCGGTCATAAGCGTAGTCCCATACGGCTTCAAGTGCCTTCGGATTTTGTTGGAGGACTGGGTACTCGCAATAATGGATGAAACCTCCTGAGGCGCCAGCCTCAGGGTAATCTTTTTCAAAATCCAGCTTTTCAAACGGTGTAGGATTTTTACGCACATCATAGTGGAATGAGTTCGTATAATACTCTTTGTCTGTAATGTCAGTCACAATGCCGAATTTTTCAGTATCCAAGCGACAGAAACGGTCAGTCAAGCTTTCTGACGGTGTTGAATAAACTGAAAAATGATAGTCGTATTCATCAGACCAATCTGCACACAATTCTTTCATGCGACGAACGATATCAACTGTGAATGCCTTAGCTTCAGGATTATGTTCCCAAGCACCGCCGTAGAAGACGCTAGCAACTTCATAGAGTCCGATGTAGCCAAGCGATACAGTCGCACGACGATTTTTGAAAAGTTCATCCACACTGTCATATTTACCAAGACGCTCACCGAAAGCTCCATATTGATAGAGAATTGGCGCGTTAGCCGGTGTGGCTTCCTTAACACGCTCAACGCGGTATGCAAGGGCATCCTTAGCAATTCCCATGCGTTCATTGAAAAGGTGCCAGAACTTATCCATATCACCATTAGATTCCATGGCAATACGAGGAAGGTTGACCGTTACAACCCCGAGATTCATGCGACCAGAATTGACCTCAACACCATTCGCATCCTTCCAACCTTGCAAGAATGATCGACAACCCATTGGTGCCTTAAATGAGCCTGTCAAATCAATGATTTTATCATAAGAGAGCACATCTGGATACATGCGTTTTGTGGCACATTCCAAAGCTAACTGCTTAATATCGTAGTTTGGTGTACCAGGTTCCAAGTTAAGCCCACGTTTCAAGGTGAAAATCAATTTAGGAAAAATAGCTGTGCGATGCTCACTACCAAGCCCCTTGATACGGATTTCCAAAATGGCCTTTTGGATTTCACGTTCAAACCAGCCAGTCCCTAGACCGAAGCCGAGTGATGTAAAGGGCGTTTGCCCATTTGAAGTAAAAAGCGTATTGATCTCATACTCCAAAGACTGCATGGCATCGTAGATGTCCTTCTTAGTCTTAGCACGCGCATATTCCTCGCGACGGTCCTCAGCAACCCACTCTTCAGCATCTTTCAGATGTTTTTGGTAATTAAGCTGCGCATATGGTGCCAAAAATTCGTCGATACGGTCTGCCGTACAACCGCCATACTGGCTAGAAGCAACGTTTGCAATAATTTGCGAGATCTGAGCTGTCGCTGTCTGAATAGACTTAGGACTTTCCACCTCAGCATTCCCAATCTTGAAACCATTAGCTAGCATGCCTTTGAAATCAATCAAGCAGCAGTTAGTCATCGGTGTATACGGACTGTAATCCAAGTCATGGTAGTGAATATCACCCTTTTGGTGAGCATTAGCAACATGAGCTGGCAGCATTTTCAAACCAATAGACTTCCCAACAATCCCAGCCGTCAAATCACGTTGTGTGTTGAAAACATCTGAGTCCTTGTTGGCATTTTCATTGACCACTGTCTGGTCTTTATTGATAAGTTTTTCAATTGAAAAATTGATGTCTGTCGCTTGCGAACGCGCAAAGTCACGCTTCGTGCGATAGTTAATATATTCTTGAGCAATGGCATACTCATTAGCTTCTAAAAGCTCATGCTCTACGATATTTTGAATTTCATAGATTTTGATATTTCTATCAAAACGACTGTAAATTTCTGCCACAATACGATCAGAAATCATTTCAAGCTTAGCTTCAATCATTGGTGACATTTTGGTCACTTTGTTGCAAGCTTTAAGCAAAGCACTGTAAATTTTGACCGTATCAAAGTCCACCAAACGCCCGTCGCGTTTAATAACTTTGATTGCTGGTTTCGTTACAACTCGTTCTTTTTCTAAAGTTATCATATCAAACACCTCACTGACATATTATAACATTCAAGTAAAAAAAATCAATATCTTGTGTTTTATTTTTTAATCGCACACAAGATATTGATTTTTTTAGTTATTTATGCTTATTTAAGTTTGTAAACTTTAAAGTCTTTGGTACCGCTGATTGAGACCTGTTTATAATTTTTACTCAAGTCTTTTTTCAGTGTTGAGGATATTGATAATTTAGAATTGACAGCAATATATTTGGCATCATGTTGTAGCAATTCATCTTCCAAAATTTTTTGATCAGTTGCATTAGCAGCAGCTATCGGTAAAACAAATTGTGACCCAGTTTTTAGTTTTCCATCTAAATAAATTTTCGCTGAGCGATCCCAGACGTAGACAAGGCTATCACCTGCATTATTTTTAAGATAAGTAGCAATCGTAGAACGTTCTCCATTGTGTGTCAAAGTTGATGTCACATTAGCTGAGAGTAGAAAGAGGGCATAGACTAGCACAGCCCATGATACCACAGCATGGCGTCCCATAAAAATTTCTCCAACACGGCTACTGCCCACTTTACGATGACGGCGATGAGAAGTTTTATCTTTAGTCAAAGAACTTTGGTACAAATCTGCCACATAAATAGCTGTAAAAGCTAAGCCAAATGGCAAAATCGTTAAACCATAATACAACTGACAATCTTGAACTAGTAAAATACGGACAGCATAAACAAGCCAAACCACGGCAATTAGCCACAAAATAACGATATCTGTGGATTCCTTGCGTCCTTTACGCATAAAGTGAATGAAGCCCCAAACTAGTCCTGAAGAAAATAAAATGAAGGCTTGGAGAGGCAAAGTATACCAAAAAGCATCCTTACCTGCTGCAAAATGAGTCAATGGATAAATAAGCGCCTCTTTAATATACGGTGAAATCAGCTGTAAATTAAACATGAAATAACCGGCGATATAGAGGACAAGAATTGTCCCAAGAACAATACAAAGTAGCTGATAGAAGCCACGCGCCATATGCTTTTGCTTCACATTATAGACAGCAATCGCCAAGAAGGAAACAAGCCAGAACAAAAAGGTCTGAGGATCCAATAACAAAGCAATTGAACCAACGAATCCGTAAAGAATAAAGGCTTCGTCATTAACAATTCCCCTAAAATACTTCATCAAAAACCATAAGGCAATCAAGACGAAAGGCATCGCCCATTGAATCGGATAAAGCCCACCAAAACCAAGAATCAAATTTAAAGCATAAAAAACTAGATTAAAAAAGGCGACAACATCACGATTTTTTGTCAAATGGTAAATGATTTTATAGAAATAGATACCTGATAAATAAAAGGTTACAAATTCTAAAATGACTAACCAAATTGTACTTCCCATCAAATAACTCAAAGCGATGAGAGCATAGTAGAGAAAGCCTCCGCTAGCAAACACATCACTATATGGCATCTGTCCCTTGGACATCATCATTCCGATGTAAAGGTTTTGGGATTGTAAACTATTTGCAAAATCGGTGAAAAAAGGCATAGCTACCGACAGCAGACTCAATACCCCACTAAAAATTAACATGTAAAATTTATGCAAGAAGGGGACCTTGTTAATCTTAACTTGTTTTTTTACTTCAGATGAATAGACCATCTCAGCTTTTTCTAACGTATCGTTCACTTTAATACTCCTTGATTTATCGTACTACCAGTATATCAAAATCTTCTATTTAGTCAATTTACCAAGGATAGCAAGATAAACTAAAATTTCCCTAAAACGGTGATAAGATTTCATCTCATAAGTTTTTAAAAATTCTTTTTCTTCCTCGGTCAAACGCTTGTCCATCTCAAATCCTCCACGAATAACTTCATATTATTATTCGTAAAAAAAGAGCCAAGGTCATGCCCTAACTCTCATCTGATATGGTTATTCTAATTTTTAGTCTTCATCCAAGAAGCTGTTGAAAACTTCTTCAATCATATCCCACTCAGCATCTGAATCTTCAGGAATTGGTTGAAGGTCACCTTCTGTACCATCTTCATTTTCAGTGAATGAGTAAGCTTGGATTTCGATTTCTCCATTTGCATCTTCTTCTGCACCAGCAGGTACAAGAAGGACATAATTTTTACCAAATTCTTCGCGGCCATCGATTGTCAACAAGATTTCGAACAATGTTTCATTGCCATTCTCATCAACGAGTGTGATTACTTCATGATCGTGATCATGGTCGTGATTGTGTGCCATATTTTTCTCCCTTTACTTTAACAAGTAGTATCAATAATAAATTAACTAATCTTAAAACATACGGTCTAGATAGTTTTGTAAAATCAGCTGCGCTGCCAGTTTGTCGATAACTTTTTTACGTTTACCACGGCTGACATCTGCCTGCTCAACCAGCATGCGTTCTGCCTGAACGGTCGTTAGACGCTCATCTTGGTACTCCACAGGGAGATTGAAGAGATCATGGATTTTATCGCCATAAGCCTTACTCGCCTCTACACGAGGTCCCTCTGTGTTATTCATATTTTTGGGCAAACCAACAACAAACTTCTCTACCTTATAGTTTTGAACAAGTTCACCTAGTCGGTCAAAACCAAATTCACCAGCCTCTTCATTGATGCGAATGATTTCCACACCTTGAGCAGTGAATCCGAGCGGGTCACTAATGGCAACACCAACAGTTTTTGAACCGACGTCAAGTCCCATAATTCTCATTATAAATCAATCCCATTTCCTTGTAGGTAATAACGGACGAGTTCTTCAACAAGTTCATCACGTTCGTATTTACGGATCTGATTACGAGCATCATTGTAGCGTGGCACATAAGCAGGGTCCCCACTTAAAACATAACCCACGATCTGATTGATTGGATTATAACCTTTTTCCTCTAGGGAACGATAGACAGCTGTCAGTGTCTCACTAATTTCTTTTTTATTGCCATCGTCTAAGTTGAAACGAACAGTTTCTTCTGTAAATCCCATACTTACACCTTCTTTCTAATCATAACTCTTTCTCCATATTATAGCTTAATTCTTTTAATTTCACAAGAAATTAAAAACGGATAAAAAAGAAGACGAACCGCAGGGCTCATCTTCTTAGACCATATCAGCTCTCTTATAGCGCTGCGCGTAAACGAGCTTCAACATTTTCCACATTACGAATAGAACGTGGTAAGAAGGCACGGATATCATCTTCTTTATAACCAACTTGAAGGCGCTTGTCGTCAATCAAAATTGGACTTTTAAGAATACGTGGATTTTCTTGAATAAGGTCAATCACTTCGCTCACACTCAATTCATCGATATTGCAATTTAATGTTTTTGCATAGCGATTCTTTGAGGATACGATGCTTTCCACTCCATTTTCTGTTTTTGTTAATATTGCTAAAATTTCTTCGCGTGTTAAAGGTTCTTTCCCTAGATTTTGTTCTTTATAAGGGAGTTGATGAGCATTGAGCCAAGTTTTTGCTTTTTTGCAGCTTGTGCAACTTGAAATCGTATAAATTTTAATCATGTTCATTCTCACTTTCTATCCCATGATAGTTATATTGTAGCACAGCTTTTCCAAAGAAGATATGGGACCTAAGACCTATTTTTCAAAAAAATCAAGTAAAAAACTTAAAATCCTAGATAACAAATAGCAAACCGCTTTCAATTTCTGGCTGGCTAGAAAATAGGATTGAGAGCTTGTCCCAATCCTATCAATAATCATGCTAATGAAAGTGACTACTCTTCGATTTCGATAGCGTCATCAAGTTCCAAAACCAAATCGTCTGTTTCAGCTACTTCTGGAGTTTCCTCTTGTTTTTGAGCTGCTTTTTCTTCTTCGCTTTCTTCAATCATACCAAAATGAACGCGAACCTTGTGGTCGATTTCGTCAAAGATTTCTGGATTATCCGCCAAGAACTTCTTAGCATTCTCAGAACCTTGACCGATTTTTTCATCATTGTAAGAGTACCAAGCTCCTGCTTTTTTCACGATGTCTAAGTCGCTAGCAATGCGGAGCAATTCACCCGTGCGTGAAATACCTTCCCCATACATGATTTCAACGAAGGCTTCTTTGAAGGGTGGGGCAACCTTATTTTTAACAACTTTGATTTTAGTTTCTTTACCAACGTTGCTATCTTTTTGGTCCCCAGTTCCCTTGATTTGGGTATTCCCACGAACATCCAAACGAACTGATGCGTAGAATTTAAGAGCACGTCCACCAGGTGTTGTTTCAGGATTACCAAACATCACCCCAACTTTTTCACGCAATTGGTTGATGAAAATGGCGATTGTTTTGGTTTTATTGATAGAAGCTGACAATTTACGCATAGCTTGAGACATCATACGCGCCTGCAAACCAACATGGCTGTCACCGATGTCACCATCAATTTCGGCACGCGGTACGAGAGCCGCAACCGAGTCAACAACGACAAGGTCAACCGCACCTGAGTCAATCAATTTACCAGCGATTTCAAGACCTTGTTCTCCTGAGTCTGGTTGTGAGAGCAAGAGCTCATCGATATTGACACCTAGCGCAGCTGCATAGGCAGGGTCAAGGGCATGTTCCGCATCGATAAAGGCAGCAATTCCACCTTCTTTTTGGGCTTGAGCAACGGCGTGAAGAGCAACGGTTGTCTTACCTGAGGACTCTGGTCCGTAGATTTCAATGATACGACCCTTAGGATAACCACCAGCACCAAGAGCAATGTCAAGGGCAAGCGAACCTGAACTCATGACCTGCACTTTTTGTTCGGCACGTTCACCAAGGCGCATAACCGCACCTTTACCAAAATCCTTTTCAATATTTTTCAAGGCATCGTCAAGCGCCTTTTTACGCTCGTCACCAAATTTCTTAGTGATTTCTTCTGTTTTTTTCGTTTTTTTAGCCAAATTTTTCTCCTTATTTGTCCTTTGTGAAATGGCAGAGCTGACCTCTTTAACTCACACTATCATCAGTCTATTATAGCAAAAATTAGCTATTTAATAAAGTTTGACGAACTAGGTTGAAAGCATACAAAGTACTGATATAACGCACATCTGAGCGACTCTTACCTCCAATTAGGACCTCAATGGAAGTCACAGATTCTCTTGTGGCAATACCAATGAAAACTGTACCTGCTGGGTGACCATCTGATTCACCAGGACCTGCAACCCCTGTCAAGCCAACTCCAAAATCAGCATCGGTCAACTGACGCGATTTTTCAGCCATTTGCTGTGCTGTAAAGTGACTGTAAACCCCATGTTCTTGCAAGTCTGCTAAAGGAATTCCTAGCATTTTTGCTTTTTGCTCGATACTATAAGTCACAAAACCACCGTTGAAAATATCTGATGAGCCTGAGAAATTAGCAAGAGTTGATTGAAATAGCCCTGCTGTCAGACTTTCTGCTGCGGTAATAGTCTTATTTTGCTCCTTCAAGAAGTCAAAGACAACACGCGCCAAGCTATTATCATCCCCATAGCCATAAATCAAGTCAGACAAGGGTTGACCGTCCAAGGTCTTGATAGCTAAGATTTGAGCTTCCATGACATCTAGCTTGCGGTCTGCTTCTTCTTGACTGTCAGCCTTGGTTGACAAACGAAGGGTCACTTCACCTGTTTTGGCATATGGTGCCAAGGTCGGGTCGGTTTGATTGTCAATGAGCTCCGCTAAGATGGTCACTAACTGACTCTCCCCAATACCGAAGAAACGAAGGACACGTGAATAAAGCTGTGCCTTATTGTCGGACAAAAGAGGCACCAGCTCCTTCAGGACCATGGGTTTCAACTCACTTGGAGGACCAGGCAAGACAACGTAGGTCACGCCGTCAACTTCTAAGAGTCCGCCGACAGCTAGTCCTGTGATGTTTTGAAGTGGCGTTGACCCTTCAACCAGTTGCGCCTGACGTTCGTTGTTTGGTGTGCGGTTGTGTTCTGGACGAGTGGCAAAAAAATTATCAAGGTTTTCACTTGCTTGCTCGTCAAATACTAGCTTGCGCCCCAAGAACTTAGCCAAGGTTTGCTTAGTCAAATCGTCTTCCGTTGAACCAAGCCCTCCACATAAAATAACAAGATTGCTACGGTCACGCGCCGTCTCCAAGACAGATAGTAAGCGTCCTTCGTTGTCACCGACAGCCGTCTGGAAGAAGACATCAATCCCAAGCTCTGCCATCTTTTCAGATAAAAATTGAGCATTAGTATTAACAATCTGCCCAGTCAAAATTTCGGTTCCTACAGCAATAATTTCAGCTTTCATGATACCACCCTACTTCATTATTCGAATTTGTGACTCTATTTTAACAAAAAAATCCCTAATTCACTAAATATTAAGGAAATATCGGCAGAAATAAAATAAAGTTGGGCGCTTGTCCCAACTTTATTTGTCGTCAGTCTTTAGGCTACTGGTGTTTCTACCTTAGCTTTACTTGAACGTTTTGCTAGGGTTGTAGCATAGTAGTCACGGCTGTTGTTGATGGTTTTGATGACCTTGCCATAGGAAACTTTGTCGTCGCTATCTAGCATAAGAAGCAGATAGTTGCAAAGTGACTGGTAAGGTTTTTCTAAATCTTGACGCAATTGCTTGCTATCTAGGACCTCCTTATGACGGCTGTCCGTTGTTCGCTGGGCAAAGAGTTCTTCAAATTCTTCTTGGCTCTGCTTAAGGTTTTTGACCCCTTCTGCTATATTGAGCAGGGCGATATTTTCCTTATAAGGCGTCTACTCCAATTGTCTCAAGAGGTTAAGAATCTGCGAGCTTTCCTTTTCATAATTGGCGTCTTTGGTTTCTTTAAAAGTTTTAAAGAGTTGAGCTAGACTGAGATAGGCATCTTTTTTTCCGGATTGGCGACTATGCTTGTAAGGCTTGATGAAATCAAAGAGTGCCTGCAAATCATGGTCACGATAGCGGTCAGCTTGAGCGATTTTCTGAGTCACTGTGGAACCTTTCACCTGATCCAAGCTCTTTTGAAATGAGGACTGAGTTTTGCGCAATTGTGAAATATAGTTGGTCACCATGGCATCACTCAGCGGAAATTCTTCAGCATCTACGTCTTTTAGGGTTCGCGCAATAAGCTGCGACAGCTCATGAGCCAGCTAGAAAAATGACTAACCCCATTATACCCTATTTTTTAGACGCCTCACCACCTGATGTATAAAAAATAAAAAGAAGCTGAGTCTTCCTCAACTTCTTTATGCTTGTCTAATTTTCCATTGCTTTCCAGTCGCAAGTCAACTCATGGTCATCGACCAAACCCGCTGACTGCAAGAAAGAGTAGATACAGACCGGACCTACAAACTTGAAGCCCCGTTTTTTCAGGTCCTTAGATAGGCGCTCGGACAAGTCCGTCTTAGCAGGGAATTTACGATAATCCTTGACAGGGTTGACAACTACTGTAAAGTCTACCCAAGACCAGATGTATTGATCAAAAGAGCCAAAGTCTTTTTGGATTTGGAGAAAAGCTTGCGCGTTATTGCGCGTCGCGTAAATCTTGCGACGGTTGCGGACGACCGCTGGATTTTGCAAAATAGCCTCCAACTCCTCATCCGTCATGGCAGCAACCTTGTCAATCTCATAATTATGAAAAGCTGCCTTGAAGGCTGCGCGTTTGTTAAGAATGGTCTCCCAAGACAGCCCAGCCTGATAAGTCTCCAAGCACAAGAGTTCAAAGAGAGCTTGCTCATCATGCAAGGGACGTCCCCACTCCTCATCGTGGTAAGAGACATAAAGGGGTTATCCAATTTAACCCAAGAACAACGTTCCACGTGAAACCTCCTATTTCATGAGCATCTTGAGACTGGAGCTGATGTATTTGTCAGCTGTCTCGTTAGTGCCTTCGAAGAAGGCGCGGATTTTCTTGAGCTCGCTGGCTTTGTAGCCTAGGGCTAGGAGGGCTTCCATAGCGTCGTCCAACTCTTGGTTGCCAGCAGGCTTAGCCTTAGCAGCTTTGCCATTTGCCTCAGGCGCCTCGACGAACTTACCAGCAAGGTCCAGCACCATCTGCTGGGCTGTTTTCTTGCCAATCTTAGGGAATTTCATGAGGTACTTGATGTCGCTGGTGTCAATGGCGTTGACAAGTCCTTCATTATCATCCACTGCTACAATGGCTAGCGCTGTCATCGGACCGATACCTGAGACTGAAATCAAATTGAGGAAGACATCCTTCTCATCCTCGCTATGAAAACCAAACAAAAGGTGGGCATCGTCACGAATGACCTGGTGCACATAAATGGTCACCTCCTGATTCATCTGGTCAGAAAACGAGTAGGGATTGGCTACGTTGATGATGTAACCAACCCCACCCGCTTCAACAACAATATACTTAGCCGTAATACGGCTGAGTTTTCCTTTAATATAATCGTACATAAGACTCCTTAATCATGAATGTGTCGTAGATGAGCAGCTCTAAGTACCAAGCCTAGACCTGCCACTGCTAAGAATAGAAAGACAAGCTGAACCCCGATTGCCCCTGTAAAATGACTGAGCGATACCATAGCTCCAGCTAGAATACTAGCAATGGGTTGAGTGATGGATAAGAATCCTGAGTAAGAACCAATCTTGTCTTCATTCATCATATCAGCACGCAGAACCTGACTGGCTGGGACGTTAATCATTTCACCAAAGGTGAAGCCTACCATGGCAATCACAATAGGCCAAAATTGATTGAGCGAGATGTTGAAGAACATGCCGACGGCACAAATGATACTCCCGATGGTCAACTGGCGCAGTAAGGGCCAAGTCTTGGTCCAACGATTGACCGTCGTCATCATAACGACAATGAGGAAGGTGTTTGTGAAGACAGCGATACTCAACATTTTAGCACCCGTAATGGTTTGCCCCATAATCACAACCTGCTGGAAATGCTGCTTCAGATTGACTGAGAAATAATTATCTACCTGCAACCAGACAACACTGGCGCCGATAGTCCCCAGAGTATAGAGGACAAAAGGTTTATCAACCAAGACCTGTCCGTAATTTTTGAAGGTCGACAGAATACCCTTGCCGTGTTCAAAGACCATATCTGCAGGCCTTGTCTCATCGTATTTAAAATGCGCCACTAAGAAACAGCCAAAAGAAATCACCAGCAAGGCAATCAAGAGCTCAAAGAAAAATTTATCGTAAAAGATCCCTGCAATCCCAGCCCCCAGCATGACAGCAATATTGACCAGCCAGTAGCCAATCGTGTAAACAAAACGGCGATTGGACTCATCTGTCAAATCGATGGTCATGGCATCATAGGCAGGGGAATAAAATTGATAGGCCACTTCAATAATCAAAAGTCCTACGAAAGTCAGTTGAGGCATGACATGATGGGGCACGTTAGCCGCGACAGCGATGGCCCAACCAACAACCGTCCAAAAGGTTCCAAAATCAACAACCTTCTTGCGTCCAATCGCATCAGACAAATGACCGCCGTACAGGGTTGCGAAAAAACCAGCAACTTGAGTCACCACAATCAAAATCCCCGTCACCAAATTGCCAAAATAAGTCGCATAATACATGGTCATAAAGGGAAAAATGGCTGAGCTAACCGTAATTGAAATAAAGCGCATCAACTCCCGCAACTGCAACTGCTTGGGAAGCGTCAAAAACTCTCTCATAACAACCTCACAATCTACTCTGACTATTGTACCAAAAAGACCGTAGGATGAGTAGGTTTTGTCAGCACTCAGCAGAACGACAAGAGGTTGAGCATCCCAGGCCCAACCTCTCGATAGTTTATGATTTATTTTCAGAAAATAAAGCTGACGCGTTTTTCAGACCTAGGATAAGGAAGGTCAACAAGGCACTGTAAAGGCTGATGCGTGAAGCTAACGCGAAGAAATTTTCCATGCTAGGCAATCCAAAGAGACCCGCTAAAAATAGTAGAATGCTAGCCACAAAGAGGGCTAACCCGACTTTCAAGATAGCTAGATTCATGGCCAGCTTTCTATTCTCACTACCGTCATCAATCAATTTTTGCGTTAAGTTTGTCATACCATCTTCTCCTAAGATAAGTTGGTCCAGACTAATCTGAAAAGTTTTGGAAATCCCAATCAACAGTTCGATGTCTGGCAAGTTGCGATCATTCTCCCAGTTGGACACTGCTTGCCTGGATACACCAAGCTTATCAGCTATCTCCTGCTGAGTGAGTTGATGATCTTGTCTGATTTTTTTGATTTGCTCACTAAAGTTCATGTTTAGACCTCCCTTCCTAGATTTATTATAGAAAATAGTCGGTCCAAGGTAAAGAAAGCATTCCTAGCACCAGCAATTTGGTCATGACAGCCCTGCATGCAGTCGCTTAATATTTACCTAGTTCACGCAGACTGGTATGATTTTCCTGAATGCGACGGAACATCTTTTCCATATCAGCCTTGGTGAAGTTGACAAGAACTGGACGACCGTGTGGGCAGTTGTAAGGATTTTGACATTGCGCTAATTGCACCAGCAAGTCACGCGCAGAATGGTCATCCAAAGTATGATTAGCCTTGATAGACCGTTTACAGCTCATCATAATAGCCAGCTCAGCCCGATATTTCTTGATAGAAACCTCATTAGTTAGAAGCAACATGTCACACATCTCATAGACACCAGATTCGATTTCCTCTTCCTTCATCCAAATGGGATGCTCGCGCAGGATAAAGGTATTGTCTCCGTAAGGTTCCAGATTGATACCAACATCTCTTAGCAAGGACATTTTTTCTTGAAGATTGAGAAAATCGGCCCCAGAAAATTCAAAGAGATAAGGGACTAACAACTGCTGTAAAGAACTGTCAACCTCTCCAATTTTTTCACGATAGTATTCATACTTGACCCGCTCCTGAGCAGCGTGTTGGTCAATGATATACAAACCACCATTTCCTTGGGCAAAAAGATAGGTCCCGTGCATCTGACCAAAATAGTCTAATTCTGGAAAGGTTGATGACTGCTCATTGTCCAGACGCTCGATGGTCTTAGTGACCCCCTGCTTATTGCTAAAATCAAAAATTTCATGTTCCTCATCTTCCAGAGAATCTGTTGAGCGATTGGCGTATTTTACAGAAGACCTTTTAGGCACTTCCTCGGCTTCAATCGGATTTCCCTGTACCTTGACAACCTTGTCAACTTGGTCAAAAAGAGGCAACTCTTCCACCACATCAGACTTCACAAAGAAGTCCTGACGAGATTGGTCATAATAGAGATTGGTTGATTTAAGAGGAAGACTGGTCTGTTCGGGTTTAGGCTGACGATTTCTGGTGCTAGACTTGGCCAAATTTTCCAGAGCATCTGGGATAAGCTCTTGTTGGCGTAGGCTTTCGCTAATGGCAGAGCTGATTAAGGACATCAGCTCCCGCTCTTTCGAAATACGAACCTCCTGCTTGGTCGGATGCACATTGACATCTGCCAAATAAGGGTCAATCTGAATATCAATGACCGCAATCGGAAAACGCCCCACCATCAGTTTAGAGCCATAACCATCCAAAATCGCGCGGTTGAGCAAGAAATTTTTGATATAGCGACCGTTAATCAAGAGAGTGATATAATTGCGATTAGCACGTGTCAATTCTGGCAAACTGACATATCCTGATACCTCAAAATCTAAATCCGACGTTGAAATCTCAATCATTTTTTTAGCAGTATTGAGACCATAAATTCCTGCAATGGCTTGGCGCAAGTCACCAGTTCCTGCTGTTTTTGTCATTTCACGTCCGTCATTGATGAGAGTAAAAGCAATCTCGGGATGACCAAGACTCAGACGATTGACCATGTCAACAATGTGCGCAAGCTCTGATTGCAGGCTCTTCATGTATTTGAGACGGGCTGGTGTGTTGAAAAATAGATTTTCAACCGTTATTTTCGTTCCAACTGGTGTCGAAATTGGTTCTTCCTTTTCAATCTTGCCACCATTTGATATTAGAAGCGTCCCATGCTCCTCATCAGCCGTAGCCGTAGCCGTCTTAATGGTCAACAAGCTGATTGAGGCAATAGAAGGCAGAGCTTCACCACGAAAACCCAGCGTTCTAATTCGGAACAAGTCGCCTTGGTTTTTGATTTTTGAAGTAGCATGACGGCGCAAACTCAAAGCAACGTCATCTTGAGCAATTCCTTCACCGTTGTCAGTGATTTGAATTTTCTTCAAACCCGATTCTTCAATTTCGATAGTGATTTGGCTACTGCCCGCATCAATAGCGTTTTCAACCAGTTCTTTAACCACACTGCTAGGACGTTCAATAACCTCCCCAGCAGCAATCTGATTAGCTAAGACTTCCGGCAATTCCATAATTTTTGACATGCACAGTTCTCCTTATCCTGATGTATTTACACGAGTAACTTGACTTCCATTATAACACAAGGTAAACTTTTCGTAGTTTTCAAATAAGGTCTTTTCATTGACATCCCATCAATATACTGTTAGACTAAGCAAGTATTAAGTTTTAAAGTTGTATTCTTGTTTTTCATTTTTACCTTTTTTATTTTTTACACGATTATTTAAAGAAAGGTAATAACCAAATGACACAAGGTACAGTAAAATGGTTTAACTCAGAAAAAGGCTTCGGCTTTATCGCGAGTGAAACTGGCTCAGACGTTTTTGCTCATTTTTCAGAGATACAAGCACCAGGCTTCAAAACTCTTGAAGAAGGGCAAAAAGTAACATTTGAAGTTGTTGATGGTCAACGTGGCCTACAAGCAACTAACATTAACATTGTAAAATAATGTTTATCGCGCCGTTAGGCGCTTTTTCATACCTAAAAACCGAGTCACAAGGGCTCGGTTTCTTTTATAACAATTGTTTCAATTCAAAAATAGCGTTCATCGCTTGCATTGGGGTCAAATTCATCAAATCAATAGCTCGGAGTTTTTCAATAACCGCATCGGAATCTGGAGCTTCCGCAAACAAGGATAGCTGTCCTAGTTCTGGTTCAGAAATGTCGTGACGACTTGGATTTTCCACCACTGTTGCCTCTTGACTAGCCTCACCATCTACTGACAAATGAGCTGCGCTGGCTTCCAACTGACTCAAAATGATATCAGCTCGTTCCAGCAAATCTTCTGGTAACCCAGCAATCTTTGCCACATGAATCCCATAGGATTTATCAGCAGGACCGTCTGCAATTTTATGTAGGAAGGTCACTTCTCCATTTTTTTCCAAGGTCGCCACGTGAACGTTGACGAGATGTGTCAACTCATTTGACAATGATGTCAATTCATGGTAGTGAGTCGCAAACATCGTTTTAGCACCAACTTTATCATGAATGTACTCAATAATTGACTGAGCCAAGGCCATACCATCATAAGTCGCTGTCCCACGTCCAAGCTCATCAAAGAGAATCAAAGAATTCTGACTGGCACGCTTAACCGCCTGGTTAGCTTCCATCATCTCCACCATGAAGGTTGATTGCCCAGAAATCAAATCATCTGCCGCCCCAATACGTGTAAAGATAGCATCAAAAATTGGCATGTCAACCTTATCTGCGGCAACAAAAGCTCCCAGCTGAGCCATAATCACTGTCAAGGCTAGTTGACGCATGTAAGTTGATTTACCACTCATATTTGGTCCAGTAATCAGCTGAATATTGGTCTGGCTGTCAAAATGAATGCTGTTTGGGATGTACTCTTGAACGCCCATCACTTTTTCAACTGTCGCATGGCGCCCATTTTCAATGGTAATACTATGTGTATCATTGAAATTTGGACGAACGTAATGATAGTTCTCTGCCACCACCGCCAGGCTCTGCAAAACATCCACCGTAGCAATCGTTTTAGCCAATTTTTGCAGGCGCTGGATATAAGTCTCTACCTGAGCGCGGATACGCATGAAAATATCATACTCCAGACTTGATGACTGCTCACGCGCTTCCAACATCTCTCCTTCAATTTTGGCCAGCTCAGCTGTCCCAAAACGTTCAGAATTTTTCAAGGTGGCCTTACGGAAGAAATGGTCAGGAACCAAAGAAAGGTTGGAATTTGTCACATGAAAATAATAGCCATCTTTCCTATTGTAATCAATTTTTAGAGTTGAAATACCACTCGCTGCGCGCTCCTTAGCTTCGATTTCAGCAATCCAGCCCGTTCCCTCGCGAAGCACTTTACGATAATTATCCAGTCGCTCATCAAAACCTGTACGGATAATATTCCCTTCGGTAATAGTTGCTTGAGCCTCTGGGTCAATAGCAGAGCGAATCAAGTTTTCTAGTTCTGGCATGATGTCAAGATCGTCGACAAGACTGTCAAGTTCACTGCGCTCAAAAGATTCTAGAATAGCTTTAATCAGCGGAACCTGGGTCAATGTATTGCCCAACTGAAGCAAGTCCTTAGGATTAGCCTTACCAAACGAGACACGACTGGCTAACCGTTCAATATCATAAACACCCTTAAGACTCTCCGTCAAATCGCTACGTTCAAAGAAATGATCAAGAAATACCTGGATGACATCCTGACGAGCCTTAATACGGCCCTGATCCACCAAAGGACGATCAATCCATGTGCGTAACAAACGCATTCCCATCGCTGTTTTGGTTTCATCCAATAACCAGTAGAGACTGCCATGCTTCTTACTGGTGCGCGCATTTTCTAACAAGTCCAGACTGCTTTTTGTCGCATAAGACATTTGAAGGTAGTCTTTAATTTCGTAATGGACAACCTTCTGTAAATGACTGAGTTCACGTTTTTGAGTACGATGAACATACTGCAAAAGTTTTTCAGCGGTAGCAATTTCAAGAGCTGTCAAGCTCTTGTCAATCAAATGAACATCCTCAAAACGCTCTCTTTCCTGAGATAAGAGAAGATTCATCTGCTTAGTTAGGATATGCTCATCAGCCTCTGTCAAGTCAAATCCAAGGACAACCTCACGAGCTTTGAGGTTCATAATTTCACTACGAACAGCAGCGAAGTCGGTCAGCTCTGTCGCAAAGAACTCACCTGTTGACACATCCATATAGGATAGCCCGAATTTGTCCCCTTCAGCATCTAGGGCCACTAAGAAATTGTTAGCATTATCTGGCTTGGTACTGTCAACCATTGTCCCTGGGGTGATGACTTGAACAACTTCACGTTTGACAACCCCCACTGCTTGCTTTGGGTCTTCCATCTGCTCTGCAATAGCTACCTTATAGCCCATTTCAACCAGAACATCAATGTACTGTTGGGCAGAATGATAAGGCACGCCCGCCATCGGAATAGGGTTCTCCGCATTTTTATTTCGGCTAGTTAAGCTGATTTCTAAAATCTGCGCCGCCTTGACCGCATCCTCATAAAATAATTCATAAAAATCGCCCATGCGGAACATCAAAAAAGCATCTGGATAGTTTTTTTTGATGTCCAGATACTGCTGCATTCCTGGCGAAATCTTCTCTTTAGCCATTTCCTAGCTCCTTGTTGATTTTTTCTTCCAGTGTCTTCGTTACGTATTGTAAAAGGTCGCTCGCATCCTGCATCTTGTCTCGATAATCTTGGACAAAAGGGCTCTCAGCCAGTCGCTCCTTAATTTTGTCCGCTTGCTCACCAGCTTGGTGGGCAGCTTCTTTTTTGTCGATTTTGTTAAATAGCACAGCGTCTTGTTGATAAGCCTTCATCTCATGAACCAGGTGCTCATACTCAGGAAGTTCCCTTAACCTCTTCTCCACCTGTTGGTAGGCTTGAACACTGTCATGTTGGCGTAACTTATCTCCCAATTTCTGGAGAGATTCTTCAAATGTACTCATAAGCTATCTGACAATTCACGCTCCAAACTCTCAGCTGTCGAAGCATCTTTACAAACTACCAGCAAGGTATCAGCGCCAGCTATTGTCCCCAAAACCTCTGACATCCCAGCGTCATCAATCAAATTGGCTAAAACATCAGCTTCACCCAACTGAGTGTGCAAAATGAGCATAAACTCCGCCCGTGACACCGTCAGAATGTAGGAGCGTATCGCTGGATTGAACTGGCTTGTAACAGGAGCCGCCAGGCTATAATAGAGCTTACCATCTGCATTGCGGAGCTTCAATAAGCCAATTTCACGAAGGTCGCGAGACAAGGTTGCCTGTGTCACTGTAATCCCCTCACTTTGCAGTTGCTCCTTAATCTCTTCTTGAGTACTAATGTGCCCAGTCTGAATCAATTCCTTAATTCGAGACTGTCTTTCCTTTTTATTCATAATCTATCAGTTCCTTTTTCTCTAATAATACCCGATAATTATACCAAAATTCCCGCATTTTTTCACTCTTCTTCCTGTTAAATTGAATAAAGTGATAAAAATATTCATTTTTTGACAGGCTTATCACATCCAACTCGTTTATTTTCTTGAAATATGGTAGAATAAAATGACTAATTATCTTATTTTACAGGAGACATCATGGATACAAAACAACTAATTGCTTCAGAGATTGCAAAAGTCGTTCCTAATTTGGAACAGCACACTGTGCTATCTCTCCTTGAAACACCCAAAAATTCCGACATGGGGGATTTGGCTTTCCCAGCTTTCTCTCTCGCTAAAATCATGCGTAAGGCCCCTCAAATAATTGCTAGTGACATTGCTGAGCAAATTGATGCTAGTTTCTTTGAAAAAGTAGTTGCTGTGGGACCATACATCAACTTCTTCCTTGATAAGTCTAGCATCTCTGCTGACATTCTTGGTCAGGTGGTCGCACAAGGTTCTAACTATGCCAACCAAGAAATCGGTGGCGGGCGCAACGTTGCCATTGACATGTCTAGCCCAAATATCGCTAAACCTTTCTCAATCGGTCACTTACGCTCTACCGTTATCGGTGATAGTCTGGCAAACCTGTTTGAGAAAATCGGCTACAAAGCTGTTAAAATCAATCACCTCGGTGACTGGGGTAAACAATTTGGGATGCTTATTGTTGCCTATAAAAAATGGGGAGACGAAGAAGCTGTTAAAGCCCATCCTATCAATGAGCTTTTGAAACTCTACATCCGTATCAATGCGGAAGCTGAAGAACATCCTGAACTTGATGAGGAAGCTCGCGACTGGTTCCGTAAATTGGAAGCGGGAGACGAAGAAGCTATAGCACTTTGGCAATGGTTCCGCGACGAAAGTCTTGTAGAATTCAATCGTCTTTACGACGAACTTGGTGTTACGTTTGATAGTTTTAATGGCGAAGCTTTCTACAATGACAAAATGGATGAAGTCGTTGATATCCTAACAGAAAAAGGACTTCTAGAAGAATCTCAAGGTGCCCAGGTTGTTAATTTGGAAAAATATGACATCGAACATCCTGCCCTTATCAAAAAATCAGATGGAGCTACGCTCTACATCACTCGTGACTTGGCCGCTGCTCTTTACCGCAAACGACAATATGATTTTGCTAAATCAGTCTACGTTGTTGGTAATGAACAATCAGCTCACTTTAAACAATTGAAAGCCGTTCTCAAAGAAATGGGCTACGCTTGGTCAGATGATATTACTCACGTCCCATTTGGTTTGGTAACTAAAGAAGGTAAAAAACTTTCTACGCGTAAAGGTAATGTCATCCTCCTTGAACCAACCGTTGCTGAGGCTATCAGCCGTGCAGCAGCTCAAATCGAAGGTAAAAATCCAAACCTCGCTAACAAAGAGGAAGTTGCTCATGCTGTTGGTGTGGGAGCCATCAAATTCTACGACCTTAAAACTGACCGCCTAAATGGCTACGACTTCGACCTTGAAGCTATGGTGTCATTTGAAGGGGAAACCGGACCTTATGTTCAATATGCCCACGCTCGTATCCAATCAATCTTGCGTAAAGCTGATTTCACTCCAAGTACTGATGCCACTTATAGTTTGAACGATGCTGAAAGCTGGGAAATTATTAAACTCATTCAAGACTTCCCACGCATTATTGTTCGTGCAGCTAACAATTTTGAGCCTTCTATCATTGCTAAATTTGCTATTAGCCTTGCTCAAAGCTTCAACAAATACTATGCACACACTCGTATTCTAGATGAAAATCCAGAACGTGATAGCCGCCTAGCCCTCTGCTATGCAACAGCAACTGTCCTTAAAGAAGCACTTCGCCTACTCGGTGTGGAAGCTCCAAACGAAATGTAAATATAAAAGGCTGGAAATTAAATTTTCCAGTCTTTTTTGCTATCTTTATTTCATGTGGATAAATCTAAAAAGTGAATTCTACTCATCCACAATATTTATGCTCTAGAAAAAGCCCGCTAGCTGTTAAAGCTAAACTCAAACAACCAGTGGGCTTTTTACATTCTTACATGGCTAAATCATTTATCATAATTTTTTCGACGGATTTTGAAGTCCGAACTGACAACTTCATCAACGTCAATAATGGAGATAAAAGCATCTGGGTCAATTTGAACCATAATTTCTTTGACATCTCTGACTTCGCTCGGATTAAGTGCCACGTACAAAACTTTTTGTTGACGCCCTGAGTAAGCCCCCTCCCCGTGAAGATAGGTAACCCCTCGATTGATTTCTTGAAGAATGGCTGTCGCTGCTTCTTCAGATTTGGACGTTACAATCAGCATACCGCGGACAGTGTATCCACCATTTTGAACCACAGCCAAGACCTGACTAAAAACAAAACTTGCAACCAGAGTATAGAGCATATGACGAAGGTCAATATAAGTCAAGGAAGCTATCAGAACCAAAGCATCAATAGCCAACAAGGTTTGACCTAGCTTAAACCCAAACTTCTTTTCCACAATGCGACCGATAATATCTGTTCCCCCAGTTGTGGCACCATAACGAAAAACAAGACCACTGCCAACACCCGAAAAGAGCCCAGCCACCCCGGCTACCAAAATCATGTCATTTTCAAGAGATAGAGTGACGGGAAATTGTTGCCAAATCCAAATGAAGACCGACATCAGTACCGTTCCATATATGGTCAGCGCCAGCGATTTTTTCCCAAAAATTTTCGCACCTAAAATGAATAAAGGGAAATTCAAAATTAGAGATGACAGCGCTGGGTCAATGCCGTAAAGGGAATGGAGAATGAGGGTAATCCCTGCAATACCGCCTTCTGCCAGATGATTAGCCATGTTAAAATTGACAAAACCAAAGGTGTAGGTAGCAACACCGACTGCAATCAGCACTAAATCTTTTACTTGAAGATGACGATCATTGTGCTTCATGATTTTCCTCCTTCACTTGAAAAACGGTATCTATTCATCCTCCTCAACAAATCGTCCCAAAGTATGGACATTTTCTGCGATGGATACAAAAGCTGTTGGATCTGATTGTTTCATGATTTGTTTAAAATCACTGTACTCTTCACGTGTGATGGTTGTAATTAGCACAGCTTTTTTCTCATGATTATAAGTACCCTCAGCATCATTGATACGGGTAACACCTCGATGAAGCTGTTTGTGAATCTTTTTAACGACACGGTCTGGGTAACTGGTTACAATCATGGCCTGCATTTTCTTTTGTTTGGTATAAATAGCATTGGTCACGCGGCCAGAGACAAAAATCGTCACCATAGAATACAGGGCATATTTCCAACCAAATAGGATACCGGCAAAAATCATGATAATTCCATTGACCATCATGGAAATATTGCCGACATCACGACCAGTCTTCTTACGAATCGTCAAACTGACAATGTCTGTTCCACCACTTGAAATGCGTGATTTCAAACCAAATCCAACCCCAGTCCCCATTACCAATCCACCAAAAATCGCATTGATTAGGGGGTCAGTAGTGAGTGTAATCTGAGGAATAATCTGGATAAAAAGGGAGCTAACCGTAACCGTAATAAAAGTAAAAATGGTAAATTTATGTCCAATTTTGTACCAAGCTAAGATTAGGAGCGGAATGTTAACCGCATAAAATACCAAGGCGATGGGAATCTCGTAGCCAATCAAGCGATGACTAACTGCTGAAATAACCTGCGCTAGACCTGTCGCTCCACTAGAATAAACATGTCCAGGTTGAAAGAAAAAATTGACTGCAATACTGGACAGCAAACCATAGAGAAGAGAAGCTGAGATCTTCTCAGCATACTTTTCCCTAGAAATGCTCTGCAATGTTTCAAACAGACCAAACTTCTTAGCCGCTCGGCTAATGACAAATTTTGCCTTCTTATCAATAGGTGCTTTTTTAGTCTTCATTGCTTTCGACGTTTAATGCTAATTCTTCCAATTGTTGAGCAGATACAAGACTTGGTGCTTGTGTCATTGGGTCGCTTGCTTTATTGTTTTTAGGGAAAGCAATCACTTCGCGGATGTTGTCTTTTCCAGCCAAAAGCATGACGAAACGGTCAAGACCGATTGCAAGACCTCCGTGTGGTGGGAAACCGTAGTCCATAGCTTCAAGTAAGAAACCAAATTGGTCATTTGCTGATTCTTCTGTGAAACCAAGTGCTTTAAACATACGTTCTTGCAAGTCTTTGTGGTTGATACGGAGACTACCACCACCGAGCTCGTAACCATTTAAAACAATGTCATAAGCAACGGCACGAACTTTAGAAAGGTCACCTTCAAGCTCATGAGCTGATTCTTCTGTTGGCAAGGTGAATGGGTGGTGAGCTGACATATAGCGACCTTCTTCTTCAGACCACTCAAACATTGGCCAATCAATCACCCAAAGGAAGTTGAATTGAGACTCATCAATCATGCCAAGTTCTTTAGCAATACGTGTACGAAGGGCACCTAGAGTGTTATTAGCAACTTCCAATGTATCCGCTACAAACAAGACCAAATCGTTATTTTCAAGATGTAAACTTTCTGTCAAGTTACTTTCCACACTTGTCAAGAACTTAGCAACTGGCCCTGAAATAGCATCATCAACATATTTAATCCAAGCAAGACCTTTAGCTCCGAATTGTTTAGCCACTTCTGTTAATTTATCAATGTCTTTGCGTGAATATTTGTCGGCATTATTTTTAACGACAATAGCTTTAACAACTGGTGCTTGAGAGAAGACTTTGAAGTCAACATCTTTGACAACTTCTGTCAAGTCTTGTAAAAGCATGTCAAAACGTGTATCAGGTTTATCTGAGCCGTAGTTGTTCATGGCATCATCGTAAGTCATACGTGGGAATGGAAGAATGACATCGATACCCTTCGTTTCTTTCATAACACGCGCAATCATACCTTCAGTGATATCTTGGATATCTTGGTCAGTAAGGAATGATGTTTCCAAGTCAACCTGTGTAAACTCAGGTTGACGGTCACCACGGAGGTCTTCATCACGGAAACATTTAACGATTTGATAGTAACGGTCAAAACCAGCATTCATTAACAATTGTTTTGTGATTTGTGGGCTTTGTGGGAGGGCATAAAAATGACCTTGACTAACACGACTTGGAACCAAGTAGTCACGTGCACCTTCTGGTGTTGATTTCGTCAACATCGGTGTTTCAACGTCAATAAACTCAAACTCGTCAAGATAGTTACGGATTGAGTGAGTGACTTTAGCACGTAATTTGAAGTTTTCAAGCATCTCTGGACGACGAAGGTCAAGGTAGCGGTAACGCATACGAGTATCGTCATTTGCTTCAATACCATCTTTGATTTCAAACGGTGTTGTTTTTGCAGTGTTTAAAACAGTAAGTGCTTCGACTTTCATTTCTACTGCACCAGTCGGGAGGTTATCATTGGCTTGTTCACGCGCAGCAACCGTACCAGTCACTTCAATAACATATTCGCTACGAAGGCTTTCAGCTGTTGCCATCACATCACTAGAGACCACTTCAGGATTGATGACCAATTGCATAATCCCTTCACGGTCACGAAGGTCAATAAAAATAAGCCCACCAAGGTCACGACGACGGCTAACCCAACCTTTCAAAGTAATCTGACTGCCAATGTGTTCGCTACGAACACGCCCTGCATACATAGAACGTTCCATTTTATTATCTCCATTTTATTAAAAATTTCATTCCCACCTATTATATCAAAAAGCACTACAAAACCCCACCTTTTGTGAGGAAGTTTTTAGCTTTCCTGGTCAATTGCTAGCGCCTAGCTAGATGACAAAGAATTTTGACAGAAAAAATGAACTTTGTCCACTGCATTTGATAGACAAGCTCAACGATTTCTAATAAACTTTAAGTAGAAAAGAGGAAGAACCATGACTGATATTAGAAAGGTTGGGCAAGTGCTGAAAACTGCCCGCAAGCAACACCAGATGACGCAAGAGCAGGTTGCCGACCTCATTCAAGTGTCCAGGCAGACCATTTCCAACTGGGAAAATGATAAATCTTATCCAGATATTGTCAGCCTCATAAAGCTGAGCGATCTTTATCAGATTAGTCTGGACCAGCTTGTTAAAGGAGACCAAAAGATGGTAGAACACCTCATCAAAAGTACCGACGCTGTCACTAGCAATCGTAAACTCATTCTTGCTGCCAGTCTTAATCTGGTTCTGCTACTTATTTTTATTCTAGCCAGTCAATACATCAGTGCTAATACCTATCTCGTCTTTGCTTGTGCCCTTCTTGGGCTGGCAAGTTGTGTTTTTCTATTTTTCCAAATCATCAATCGTATTTAAGGAGGGTTTGTCATGCTTCTCTACATTCTTTTAACAATTGGCATCATTTGCTTCGCGAGTTTTTACATGGCCTATCAGATTTTTCAAATTGTTCTGATTGACGCTCAAGCCCGTGGAATAGAACGCCCGCGTTTCTGGGCTTGGCTTGCTGCTGGTGGGCAACATGCTGAAGGTATTTTACTCTATCTATTCAAGCGTAAGAATTACCTCCCCAAACAACTTGCTCCTGATCAGCAAGAAAAAATCAATCTCGCAAAGCAAAATGCCAAGGTTAGTATCTTGTTTATGGTCTTAGCTGTTGTCATTTTCCTTATCACTATTTTATGGACCTAAAAATTCCCCAGAGAAGCATTTTCTTTGGGGAATTTTCTTTAGATAATGTTTTTAAGAGTTTTTTTCATTTTCTGTAAACTAATCCCAAAAATGATAGCATATATCACTGCAAAGATAAGGCTAAAGAATAAGATATTAGCTAGATTAAGCGGAAACCAGCCTGCTAAAATGCCTAAGGGTAGCAGACCTAAAAACATCAAAATAAAATGCGTCGCAGTCATCCGTAAGAGGCTCCAGTCTTGCTGAAAAAACCAGTCTCCAACTTGGAACAAGACTCCAATCAGTCCCCAAAGCAAAATACACACTGCCATCGTTCCCACTCCTGTCAAGTGTTGGGCATACCAGATTCCCATGGTTGAATATGGGTTGACAGGGCTGTAAACATCCGTAAACAAACTGCTAATAGCTACTGAAATCAGTAAGCCAATAGTCACTCCGCGCAACGCAGCATTTATTAATTTTGACATCATGCTATAACCTCTCTTTCAAAATAGCAACATAACGGCGAGATGAATAGGCCACGGTATCCTCGTGTAATTTCAATTCTACCAAGCCTGTTCGGGTCACTCGCACATTTTTCACATAAGTACGATTGATAATCTCTGATTGTGAAATTTTGATGAAATCTTCTCCCAGTAAGGGCTCGACTTCTTTTAAAGAAGACGACCGCTCAAAGTTTCCTCCAATAGTTTCTACCTCTAGCTTGCGCCCATAGCGATAGATTCTAATGATGGCATTCTGTTGCAAGCGATAGGTTTCCCCATTCTTTTTAGCCTGCAAGAATGTCGGCTCAAACAAGCTTTTGATTTGCCCTTCTAACTGAATAATAGCCTCATCTCGGTTATCTGTATAAATGACAATCTCTTCTCTATGATTATCCAATTCCGTTCTGACTTTCATTCTCCCGCCTCCTTACAGATTTATTAAACCACATCCCCTCACACAAGCATAGCGATTTTGTCTATTCGGTCATTTTTGTGGTCTAAGTGGTCAAAAAAAACAGCTTTCCACAAAGGAAAGCTGCTTCAAATTACAATCCTAATTCTGCCAAAACACTTGCAAAGTCGGTCTTAATGCGGTCAAAAGTAACGGTTACTTCTTGACGAGTTTGGTTATTTTTAACAGCTACTTGACCTGCTTCAACCTCACTACCACCTAGTGTGATAATTGTTTTAGCACGGAAGACATCGGCTGATTTGAACTGGGCCTTGATTTTGCGCCCTAGATAGTCGCGTTCTGCCTTGAAGCCTTGTCGGCGAACGGCTTGGGTCAATGCTAGCGCAGCCACATTGGCGTCAGCCCCCAAAACAGCCACATAAACATCAAGTCCTTGCTCAACAGGAAGCTCAATGCCCTGCTTTTCAAGAATCAAGAGCAAGCGCTCTAGACCAAGTCCAAAACCAAAACCTGCTGTCGCCGGGCCGCCAAAGTACTCAACCAAGCCATCATAACGCCCACCCGCACAAATAGTCAAATCAGATTTTTCGACCTGTGTGATGAACTCAAAAATCGTGTGATTGTAGTAGTCAAGACCACGAACCATGTTAGTGTCAATGACGTAAGGAATGTCAAGTTCTTCAAGCATGCCACGAACAGCATCAAAGTGTGCCTGACTTTCTTCATCCAAGTAATCAAGAATAGACGGCGCATTTTCAACTGCTACTTTATCTTCTTTTTCTTTCGAATCAAGTACGCGCAGCGGATTTTCATCCAAGCGACGTTGACTATCTTTAGAAAGCGACTCACGCATTGGTGTCAAGTAATCAATCAAAGCCTGACGATAAGCAGCACGGCTAGAAGGATTTCCCAAACTGTTTAGGTGAAGGACCACATCCTTAATACCTAGCTCCGCAAAGAGTTGATAAGCCATAGCAATGGTTTCCACATCTGTTGCTGGGTTGCTTGAACCAAAGCATTCAACCCCAACTTGGTGGAACTCACGTAAACGACCAGCCTGTGGACGTTCATAGCGGAACATAGAGCCGATGTAGTACATCTTAGTTGGCTTTTGAACTTCTGGGGCAAAAAGCTTGTTTTCAACGTAAGAGCGCACAACTGGAGCTGTTCCTTCTGGACGAAGGGTGATGTGACGGTCACCTTTATCATGGAAATCATACATTTCCTTAGTCACGATATCGGTCGTATCCCCAACTGAACGGCTGATGACTTCGTAGTGCTCAAACATTGGCGTACGAATCTCATCGTAATTATATTTTTTAAATGTTTCACGTGCAACATGTTCCACATACTGCCACTTGGCAGATTGCCCTGGAAGAATGTCCTGCGTACCTTTTGGTTTTTGGAGTTTCATTGATTTTCCTCGCTACTTTATTAGTCTTTTCTATTTTATCATAAAAATAGCGGAGCTGGTATGCTATTCCCTCTTGCTGCACCAGCAATTTTTTAAGAAAAAAGTGTCAAGTAACTTTACTTTACAAAAAAGATGTGTTATTCTATTAAAGTTGATTCAAAATCAAGAACAAAATATTTAATCGGAGGATAGAAAAAATGGCAGTACCTGCACGTCACACTTCAAAAGCGAAGAAAAACAAACGTCGTACACACTACAAATTGACTGCTCCATCAGTACAATTTGACGAAACAACTGGAGATTACTCACGTTCGCACCGTGTATCACTTAAAGGATACTACAAAGGACGTAAAATCGCTAAAGCTAACGAAGCTAAATAATAGAAGGGAGATACCATGCGCGTAAATATTACACTTGAACACAAAGAATCTGGTGAACGCTTGTACCTTACTTCAAAAAATAAACGTAACACTCCAGACCGTCTTCAATTGAAAAAATATTCACCAAAATTGCGTAAACACGTGATTTTTACAGAGGTTAAATAAGGTTTCATTACATTTCAGTGCACGCTGAAAAAGCTTGATTTCATAGGGTTTTTGAAACATTGAATTTCACTATAAATCATTTGAAATCAGTTCTATGGCAACCTTTTTGGCAACCTTTTTTGAAAATATAAAAAAGAAAGTCATCAATCGAAGAATAAAAAGTCCTAGATTTTTTCTAGGATTTTTGCTTTCTCTTGGTACTTTTGGAAATAAATGTTATACCATATAACAAAAAACTCTTCCTACAATTAATGTAAGAAGAGTTTCTTTTTAGTTGTTTCTATTAATTAAGTATTGTATTAAATACTTAATTAAATGGTAACCTAAAATAGATACTACTATAATTCCTATTATCCAGATTACAACTGTCATTAGTCCACCCAAGAAAGAAATAAGGCCAGTAATAATAGCATCTCTAGTAAAATAAATAATCGTTAAAGGTATCAGCGCAAGTACGCACCCACAACCTGCACATCCTGGTTCATCACTGACTTCCTGAATTAATATCGCCATGAGTTATATCCTAATTCTTCCTTTTACGTTTCCCTACGCATCCAATCCCTAGTCCTGCAATCATACTTGCACCAAGCAAACCAAGTAACGATTCTTGTGATCCAGTATTTGGTAACGAATTTGCACGTTCAACACGTGAATAAGTGGTTTTACCGTCAACTGGTGCCACTCCTGCCTGCTTCACAACGCTAGTAGGCAATACCCCATCTTCGCTAGTAGGAACTACTACCCTAGATACAGTCCCATCGTTGTTAAGAGTGTATTGAGTACCCTCGATAGAGATAGAGCCATCAGCGTTCTTAGTTGCTTTAGTACCATCCACTACGTCAACAACATTACCATCAGCGTCAACTACCTGTACTACAACACCACCATTTGCAACGATAGCATCAGCCTTATCTTTAAGAGCCTGCAAACGTGCAACTTCAGCCTCAGCCTTGTCCTGTTCAGCTTTCACAGTTGCCAAACGGAGATATTCTACGTTCTTAGCGTTTGAGTCTTTCTTAAGAGTTTCGTAACGCTCTTTAGCAGTCTTAAGTTCATCAGCGAGTTTGCTAGACTTAGCTTTAGCATCAGCAAGCTTAGAATTCAAGTCAGCCAATACTGTTGCCTTATTAGCCAATTTAGTGGCAAGGTCTTCAGCTTTAGCACTAGCAGTGTCAAAGTTTGTTTTAGCAACTTCTTGTTTAGTACGAGCGTCTGTAAGAGCTGTTTGAGCAACTGCTACGGCTTTAGAAAGAATTTCAAGAGTTTCTTTTTCTTTAGCAAGTACCCCATTAGCAGTTTCGCTAGATTTCTTAGCTTCAGCAAGTTTAGTCTTAGCTACTTCCAAAGCTTTAGCTTTATCTGTTGCACTAGCCTTAGCTAAAGCAAGAGTTTCCTTAGCAGTCTGAAGAGATGCCTGATCTGATTCAAGTTGAGTTTGAGCATCAGCCAACGCTTTCTCAAGAGCTGGGATATCTACAGTACCCCCTACCAAATCAGCCAAACGTTTCTGAGCATTAGCAAGAGATTCCCTAGCAGTGTTATAAGCAGTCTCTGCAGTAGCTACTTTAGATTTAGCGTCTTGGTTAGCTTTTACTGCATTGTCATAGTTTGTTTGAGCTTTAGCAACTGCTACATCGTCTACAATTGTACGTTCTACATCTTTATAAACTGGAGTTACAGTTTCTTTAGGGTTTTCAAGTGTTTGATAAGGATTGTTGATAGCTTTACCGTAAGCATTACCTAGTACAGTGTAAGTGCTTGGTGCACGGTCAATCATGCCATTGTAAGTGTTTGTGAATCCAAAATCAATACCTGCAGTTGTAGAAGTACCCTTAAGACCAAGAACTTCCAAGGCTAGGTCAAAGTTGTCTGAACGCTTACCATCAACACCACCGTAAGCTTCGCCAAAATACCCCATACCTGAAGTACCATAAAGTTGGTTACCCAAGTTAGCAAAGATCTTAGCTTTCAAGTCGAACATAGTCTGCTTACGTCCGTCATTGTTTTCATAGCTGACGTTATTAGCAGGTTTTTGCCCGATAACAGTTGTATCTGCAGAGTCAATACCTTTAACAGTATCTTGCAAGCTTACACCAGTGTACTTCAAAGGATTCTTAGGGTCTGACATAGAATTCCAAAAACCGTTAGCTTCAAGTTGAGTTCCATCCATGTCTTTGTAATCTGGGAATAGAGTGTTAAAGATAGAAGTTACGGTCTTCTTAGCTTCAGCAACACTTTGATCGGTTACAGTTACCAAGTTAGTACCAACTTTGAAACGTAAATCGTTAAGCAAAGCAGTGTAGAACAATGCCAAATCAGTCAACTGGCTGTCAGACAAGTTGTTAACATCCAACTTAGTTGTTGCATCTGTGTTAGCAAAGTTGAAATCCATGTTTTTAACCCATGAATTATATGCAGAAGATGTAGGAGCTGACACGATAGCTAGATTGTTGCCATTTTCGTCACCCTTCTTGATTGCGTCCTTAACGGCTTGGACAGACCCTGTACCTTTAGCGAGGGCTTTGATTGCGTCCAAATAAGCTTGGCTTGTAACGATACCGTTAGTTTCTGTAAAGTTAGAATAAGCAACACCCTTGTTCAAATATACCCCATCAGCTGTTACAGTTGTAACTTCACCTACTTTGACAGTTTCTGTTACAACTTTACCTTTTTTAGCTTCATCGAGAGCAGACTTAGTTGAATTTTCAGTTGCTTGAGTACCTTCTTGGGCTCCTTTAGCAGTATCATACGATTTAGAAGAGCTTTCAACAGTACCCTCAGCAGTTGCTACAACATTCTTTTGATCTTTGATTGCTTGGTCTTTGTTAGTTACAGACAACTTAGCTGCGTCAAGAGAGTCTTTTGCAGATTTTACGTTAGTAGTATCTTCTGCAACTTTTGCAGTCAAATCTTTAACGTCTTGATCCAATTTAGCAGTATCTGTTGTAGCTGAAAGAGCTTCTACTTTCTTCTCAGCATCTGCAACTGCACTTGCAGTCTTTTCAACATTTGACTCAGCTTTAGCAACTACGTCTTTTTGATTTGCTTCTTTAGTTGTAGCGTCAGTAAGGCTCTTTTCAACACTTGTTGTAGCTGTTGTAGCTTGGTCTAGTGTTTCTTTAGCTTTCGCTTGTTCTGATTTAGCTTGTGCAACTACCTCAGGAGTAACCTTTTCAACTTCTTTAATTTGACTACCCAAGTCAGTAACAGTGTTTTGGTTATCAGCTACAGCCTTCTCAGCACCACTAACAACACCCTCTTGAGCGTTCAATGCTTGATTGGCTTGGTTAGCTACAACCTTAGCATCTGCAACTTGTTGACCTGTTACTGTTTCAGCTTTAGCTTCAGTAGGCTGTGCTACTGGGGTTGTTTCAGCCTTAGCATCTTTCGCAACTACTTCTACACTACCTGCAGTAGTATTAGCTGGAGTAGCCTCATCAGCACTAACTACCGATACCCCACCCGCAACCGAAAGCGCCAATACAGACACAACCGCACCAGTACGCAACTTCTTAATAGAGCCGTGACCCTGAACTTCTTTTTTAAACATGAATGTTTTCTCCTTTTTCATTAACTATCTTAAAAGACTGTTTCACTGGAATTATACCACACTATACAGTCTTTTGTATACTATTGATATATATTGTTCAGTCTCCTAAGGGTGGTAACTTTCATGAAGTAACCTTGTATGATGATAGAGAGGTATCGTCATGACAAATAATAATAGTTTAAAAGAGTTTGTAGCTAAACAAATCAGACATTTAAGGCTGGAAAAAGGACTAACACAAGAGTATCTAGCAGAAAAAGCCGATCTTGGCTTTAACTACATTTACCGTTTAGAAAGCAAACAGTTAAACGTTAAAATAGATACTATAGAGAAAATTATGAAGGCATTACAAGTTGATGTTAACACCTTTTTCAATGTAGAAACTCAAAATCGAGAAAATGAATTTAATCAACTTATTCAAGATATTGAAAATCTTCCTAAAGAAAAAAGAGAGCCTACAATTAAAGCTCTCAGAGATATAATAAAACAGATAGAGTAAGCTAAGTCGAAAATGACTTGGCTTTTTGTGTGCATTATTCTAGATAGTTGTCAAATCCATTTCGTGTTTGAACTGACTTTATGTATTGTTCTAAATTATCCCAATCCTCATATTCATCAACTATTTTAAAGAAATCCAATCGTTCAGCTACGTTGCAAAAAACTCTAAGATTATCTTCTGTCTCAAAAATCTTCTCAACTAGTGGGAGATAGTCTAAAGACTTCGATATAGTGTCAAACTTAGAAAAGATTTGATACAGGTCATCTCTTTTAGAAATATAGTTGTAAAAGAAACTATTCCAGACACTCCAATAATAATCTGAAATTTGTGTTCCTTTACTTGGTTTATTTAGTCTATTTAAACTACTTTGAATAGATTTTTCCATTGATTCAGAAAATAGTTCCCTCGATAACACTCTCATGTCAAGCTTATCTAGCTTATTAGACAAGATTTCATCGACTTCTTTTATAGTCGCTTCATTTCCCTCTTCAATTTCTTTAGTAATTTGTTCAGCCAGATTTTCCAACAGTGTATTAGCTTCATTTGAAGTTTCAGAATCAAATGATGGAAAAATACTTAAGTAATTTACCCTTGATACATATTTTCCAGATAACAAATTTTCTACTGTTTTATCAGATACATGAAAATATCGAACTATATAAAGTATTTTAGCATTATAGTCGCCACTAATATTTTCTTTTTCCTTAAAAGCTTGAAAATCTTCTAATCGGTGCATTAGGTTTAAAGTAACAGTTACTAACATACGTTCTTCCATTTTTATTTTCATAAAAATATCTCCTAGTCAAATATATGGCTTCATCTTAACATACAAATCCAATATAATTCAATAGATGTTACAAAACTTAGTGTAAAACGCTTTCATTTTATTTTAAAATAAGTTAGTCACTTTCATTTAGTTATTATAGCAAGATGTATTAGTCAAAGGCATAAGTTAGGTAACAAAATATCGTCTAATTTTCTACAATAATAATGTGTGATAGCTATCTCACACATTATTATTTACCCAAACGGGTTAGAAAGAGGTGGCTTATGGAGGCTACACAAACTACAATTCAGGGGCGTCTAATCGGTGCATCAGAAGTAAAGGATTTTACTTCTGGTCTCAGCACTGGACAAACCCAACTAACTATTGGAGCACGCACCCCAGAGGGACGCTTTAGTCAAACCAATATCAAAGTTGATACAGTTAATGTATCGGACTTTACATCTTTATTTGATGAGAAAGTAGAAATCATTCTTGAAAATGTTTCTATCAATGCATATACCAGTGGAAATCGTGCTGCGCTTTCAATAAAAGCTAAGTCTGCTTTTATTGAATTGGTTTAATGGATAATGGGGAGTATCTCCCCTTATCCTTATAAAGGAATTATTATATGTCGTTTATATCTTGGTTGATAATCTTATTTGCTGGATTTCTTTATTTAGCTCTTAGGGTAAGTGAAATTAGAGAAAAGCAGAAACAGGCTCAGGCGCTTCAGTTAAACCTTCCAACAATCACAGCAGATATTGAACAGGTAATTGAAAAAAGCGCCACTGTTTCAGGTCAAAAACTTCTTTTAGATAGTCGCAACATTCGATTCTTGCAAAGTAACGATGACAATAGCTCTCACCTTGTTAGTTTTCCAATTATGTTATCAAAGGATATTGATATCGATAATGAAGAAAGCTATGTTCAACAAGTCTTTTTAATAGAGTTTAACAAGTACCTAGCTAAATCTACAACCTATGAAAGCTGGTCAGACAAAGGGCAGTGGCTTTCTGTTACGCCTCAATTCGGAGAACGATTACGGTATAATGATCAGTATTGTCTAAATTTAGGAATTCGGTTTTCTTACACTTCTAAATAGGAGGATTAACAGATGAAATGTTTTCTTGATAAAAATCTAGCTGATTATGGGAACCATTTCTTCTGGGATATACCTGTTGAGCGTGTACCCCACGCTCTTTTGGTAGGTTCCAGTGGGTCAGGTAAGACTTTTGCGACTAAAATATTATTGGCTCGCTTTGCTCACACCTACCCAAGAGCCACGTTCCTAATCGGCGACTACAAGGCTGACTCGGATTTTGCCTTTTTAGACGGATGTAAAGGTTTTAAGCGTTTTGAAGAAGTCTCTGAGCTCCTTACTTTAGCATTATCAATTCTTGAAAACCGCCAAAAGGGAATGGATACCTCCAGAGAATTTGTCGTGATTTGCTTTGATGAGTTCAATGCATGGCAGAATAGTCTAGATAAAAAAGAGCGTGAACAAGCCATTAAAGATTATACTCGTCTTATCCAATTGGGACGTTCCTTCTCGATTTATGTCATTGTTTCCCAGCAAGATGCTCATAAATCTAGTCTGGGATTATCTCGTGATTCTATCGGTACAGTTATCGCACTCGGTAAATTATCTAAAGAGACAGTCGCCATGCTTTTTTCTGATGAAAAAGATGATATTGCTCGAAACAACTCCAGAGGTGTCGGCTACATGAAGATAGATGGTCAAAATAGTCGCCATATTCTTGTACCAAGTTACAACATGTCTCCTTTAGAAAATCTGATTCGAGAAGCTATTCAACGTTCAGACTGCTATTTTCTTGATGAAGAGGCTGTTGCCCCGTAGCTCAAAAGCGGAGGATCAGGCCTACAGCCTCGCCAGCTTTAGCTGGCTGTTATACGGGGGACATGTAATAACCCCCGTTCCATTGTCACCTAAATTCTTTGCTTTAGAAATCCCACTTTAGGGAAAGAACTTCTCTCTACTTTAAAAAGCTCTCAAATCAAGTCTTTTCGTACTTGATAAAACTTAGGGTGCTTATTCCTTGAAATAGTGGAATAATTAAAATATAGAAATTTCGCTACTCAAGCAATAGTTAACAAAAACAATCCTTACCGCCCTGTTAACTTTCACTCATTAGGCGGACTGAAAGAAGGAGATTATGTCTTATAAAAATGAAATTGAAGAGTATCTTCAAAAAAACAATAACCGCAAGCCAGTCATTATGACCAGCGTTGATGAAGTAACGTTTGTTATAAAGCCCACGGAAGATACCGTAGGAGAATACCCAGATAATTGGTATCAAATTGCTTCATCTCTATCTGAGACAGTAGCAGAGAAACTATCTTTGCCAAAACTATTTGGAAAATATGCTCCCTTAAAAACGCCACCAGCAGGCTATACAGACGGCTTTACCTTTCAGCATCTCCCCTATTATTTTGCGATTGCGTGGCATCAAACTAATTTTACTATGGGTATCATCTTAAAATGGTCAGCATCAGCTTTGTCTCACTATAAAGCCACCTATCAAGACTATTACGGTGAAGCGATTGACGTTCACAATATCGCACAATTGCTATACGCTGATTATTATGATTTGCGCCTGTCTCGTATTGACCTTGCTGTTGACTACTTTAACTACTTAATGTCTGTCAATGACCTTTACCAAGGACTTAAAAAAAGGCAATATATCGTCACGAATCACAAGGGGCGTAAGAACGTATCTAAAGTCAGCGCTCAAGAAGTAAACGGCCATGCACAAACCATTTATCTGGGTAGTAAGCAAAAAAATGTCAATTCTCTGTTACGTATTTACAATAAATACCAAGAGCAACTAGACAATCAAGGTCGTTACATGCACTTAACCAAATACTGCGATACTTGGGTTCGTATGGAAGCCTCCTACAAAGGGACGTATAGCAATCAAATCCTAGCTTTATTACTGGATATTGATAGCCCTCAAGATTTAAGCAAACTCATTGTCAATAAAATGATTGATAAGTACTGCTTTCATGATACAGAGTCTGGTAAGCCTTTGCCATTCACTAGTGACTTGCTTAAAGGATTCGGGATCTTTCCAGAACTTGAATCTTTGAACTCTCGAAACAACGACCTACTAGCAACGATTTCATATTTGATGAAAGGTAGCGGTTTCTACCCTCTTTTGAAGAAAATTGAAGAAGTCTGGGGAACACAAGCCCGTAATCACTTTATCATTAGACTAATTCAAGAGTATGAGACCAACTACACTCCCAACCCAGATGTAGGATTATGGTTAAATAAATTTGGAGCAGAACTTGAGAAACTCAATTTCAAAGACTTCCTTGAAGACGCTTTCCAAATTTTTTATCAAAAAAATAACATCACCCCTAAAGATTCCGCCAAGAAGCCAAAGAGTGATGCTACAAATTGAGAGATAGGCAGTAGCTTACCCCTACTGCTAGTATCTCATATTTCAATAAATTTTTCCAAAGAAAGTGAGACTAGTATGGCTAGTAATAATTTTGAATTAAAGCAAATTGGACACATGCTTCATACCATTATTGAGTTGCTAAAACACTTGAATAGTGAAAAGAGTATTTCAGGTATCTATACGCAAAAAGAACTTCTTTCCTTACTCAGTATTTCTCCCAACACACTTAAATCATGGGAAAACAAAGGTCTAAAACGATTAGAGCCGCCTATTGAGGGTACTAGGACAGTCTATTACCGTATAGATGATGTAATTGACTTTCTAAGCAGTAACTAGAAGAGAAATATGCTAAAATAGATGTATCAAAAAAGAAAGTGAGAAATACAATCTATTTTAGCTTTTTTCATCCTTCGATTGATTGAAGAGAGCAACCATGAATACAGAAAAAATTATCCATAAAGGAAAAAGCATTTTAAAGAGAACAAAGGACAATGGCGAGACTAGTTATTCAGCTAAAAGTATTTATTTAGGACTTGATTCTAAAACTGGAAAACCAGTCAAAACAACTATTACAGCTAAAACCTTACGTTCTTTAGACCGAAAAATCATACAAGCTAAAATTGATTTTGAAGAAAATGGTTCAACAAGGAAAGAAACTGTTAGTCTTACTACTTTATCAGACTTAGCAGAACTTTGGTTTTCAAATTACGAGACTTGGGTTAGTTCAGATAACACGCTAAACCGAGTAAGAAATTATCTTGATACCTATATACTTCCGAAATTTGGGCAGTATCAACCTGATAAAATTACTTCATCAGATATACAAAACTGGGTTAATCAACTAGCAAAAAAATCTAAAGAATCTGTGGATGCAGGTATCAAGAGAGCTGAAAAGGGTTCAGCTAAAGATTTTGGAGCTATTGCCCATAAATTAAGTGATATTTTTGATTTTGGAATAACACATTTTGAACTCAAATTTAACCCCGTTCAGTCTATCAAAATCCCACCAAAGCCCAAAAGCAACCAAAAACGTATTATGGTACTACATGATGACGATTTATCAATTTGGCTAAGTAAAGTTACCAGTCTCCCTAATACTAGAGCTAATCGCCGATTTAAAGTTATTTGCGATAGTTTACTTGCTTCAGGTATGAGAATCAATGAACTATTAGCATTGACTATCTATGACCTTGATTTTGATAATTCCGAAATACTAGTTAGTAAAACACTTGTTTGGAAAAATGCAAAACCAAAATTAGGTTTGAAAGGCGAAGTCGTTTGTAAAAACACACCAAAATCTGATTCAGGTAACAGACGAATAGCTGTTCCGTACCAAATCATTGAGGAGCTTCAAAATTTCCACGATGAGATGAATCTCTATTTCAAGAAAAATAATCTTCCAAAAAGCAAGTTAATCTTTCCTACTATTTATGGTAACTATATGTGCGACAGAAACGAACGTGCAACACTCAAAAAGCGACTGCGTGAAGCTAGTCTGCCAGATTATGGTTTTCACTTATTCCGTCACACTCACGCATCCATGATGTTGAATGCTGGAATGAATTGGAAAGAATTACAAGTTCGGATGGGACACAAATCAATCAAGACTACAATGGACATTTATGCTGAACTTGCTCCTAAGAATCAAACTCAGGCGGTCGATATCTATTTAAACAAAATAGCTGAGCTGACCTCTTAAGTCTGTGGCAACCTTTTTGGCAACTTTTGATAGTTTTTATCAAAATCAACAACCCTTAAACGTTGATTTAATAAGGTTTCTAGCAACTAAAATAGATTTTAAGTATTCCTTACTGAAGTTAAGTAATTGAACACACAATAAGCCTATGAAACCAACGTTTCTGGGCTTTTTTCTTGCTTAAACTATTCTTCTGGCTGAATTTTGTCTGATTGAGAAAAGATTAGAAAATATCTTTTGATTTAATACTTGTATTCTCTTTTTTAATGTGATATATTTATAACGTAGAGGTGATATATTTATAACAAATGTTACGGTCACCAATCCTTTCTTACAAGAAAATCTGCCATTAGGCACAAGCCTAAAAATTTTACTGTTCAATGTGAACTATTTCTAACAAAGGAGGAACACATCATGTTTAAATCACAAAAAATAGGGCTCATCATTTCGACACTGATGACTAACCTTTTCATTATTAGCTACGTTTTTCTAGCTACAAACCTCAGTCTTTTGGCTAAAATATTGATTAGCCTTACACCAATTATCGGTAGTGCCATTGGATTTTCTGCCTTCTACTTTAAAGACAGGAAATAAGAAGAATAAGATGAAACACATCAAAAAATGGTTAATTTGGACTTGGTTACCTGTTATGCTACTACTGTGGCTATTAACTCCGCCAAGTAATTCCCCCTGGATAAAACACACTGTTTTTCTAGTCACGATTACCATGCAAGGACTTATTTTCTGGCTTGTTTCCAAGGCACAATCTCAAGAAGACGAGGAAAAGTATTTTGGACTGACAGAGAAGTTATATGGTATGACCTTATTTACCGCTATGGCCATTTACACTAAAGGTATCTGGATAATCACACCAGCTACTAGTCCTATCTGGCTGAAACACCTTTTTCTAGGTTCTGGCTTGTTTGTCCTCATTCTTTGCTTTCTCTATTTTGCATTAAAAAAAGTTGATGAACAAGCAGACGAGCGTTTCTATATGAACTTGGCAAAGGCAGCCTGCACAACCCTGGTACTGATAGTTCTATCTCTGATAGTGTTGAGCATAGTAACATTTTTCCTTCCCTTCACCCTAAGAACAGGCATGGTTTTGATTTTTACTGCATCCATGATTGTGTTTTTTGACCTGTTTTTCCTCATATTTGAAAAGAGGGGTTAGATATGGGAAAAATTCTAACAAACTTAAAAGCCATCCGAGAAGACGCCCGCATGACCCAGCAAGAATTGGCGGATAAGATTGGTGTACGACGGGAAACTATTCTCCACTTGGAGAATAATCGATATAACCCTTCGCTTGAAATGGCGCTTAAAATCGCACGTGTCTTTGGCATGTCCGTTGAAGATATTTTCCGCTTAAATGAGGAGGTCTAGTCATGAAAAATCACATTTGTACCTACTGTGGTGCTGACCAATTTGTTGTTAAAAAACAACTGAAAGGTTATGCAGGATTAGTCCAAGAAGAGGCTAAATTCGTTTCAGGAGGTATTGCCCTCTATCATGAAATTTGTAAAAATTGTGGTACTGTTCATAGAAGTTTTGTGAAGGATGCTGAGAAATTATAAGCGATTCTAATTGTGGTTTTAAATATGCTAAAAAGGCCTAGAAAATCAACGTTTCTAGGCTTTTTTATTTTTGTTTAGAATAATATGTTGTTCAGCATAGTTAGTCTCGCCAGTGATTCCTAAGAAAAGAGTAATCCAATACCATCAGGTTTTGATAATCAATTCTCAAGTTTTATTAAATAAAGTTGATACAAAAAATAGGCAAAGAAAACTATGGCTAATAGTAGGTAGAACAAGTCATCGTTCAAAGTTCTAAGGTAGAGAATAAACAAAAGTGTGCCTGTACATTTCACTAAAAGTGCTAAGCGCTTATTCCCCATTCTTTCAAATTGATAAAAAATAAAGCGAACTAAAAGAACAGCGGGTGATAAAATAAAAACCAATATTCCCCAAAGTAGCTCCTTACTTCCTATCAGATCTTTTAAAGATGTTTTTTTCTCTACTGGACTGATATTAAGTTCTCTAAACAAAAGTTTAAGAGAAAGTTGATCAGGCACACTCTTGCCTAGCTCCCACTTGGATATGGTCTGCCTCGTCACAAAAATTTTATCGGCCAATTCTTGTTGAGTAAGCCCTTTTTGAAGCCGAGCCTTTTTAATCACTTCTGAAAATTCCATTTTTCCTACCAACTCTGAAAACGACTAGAAAAATTGTTCCGTTAAAAAACAACTTATCAAAGCGATACTAAGAACACTACTATTCATACGATTGCTAAACATATTCACCAATATAAGGACGACAATAAGTAATCGAACTATTCTGGGATACTTTTTACAAATAACAATAAGTAACCTTAGTAAGGGAATCAATAAAATCCAAACTAAACCAAAGCATAAAACTCCAATGACATCACTCTTATGACTACTAATCATCTTTTGCATAAGCTTGCACCCACCTTTCAAACCAGTTATATAAAATATTAGGTAACGGCACACGCAACACTTATCTAATACTCATTGAAAATCAAAACTATCCGTTGTTGACTTCGACTTGCCGTACCCAAGTACTGTCTGCGCCTCGTCGCCTTGGCTAGATTGATTTTCTTCGAGTATAAATCAGCGCAACGGTGTAAGGCGGGACCACATCATAGCTATTTTCGTCATCACATCATAAAAGGGAATTTTGCGGTCGTGATGGCTAAACTTGTAATCAGCACCATTGCGAATCCGTTCAAAGGGAAAATCATTAGTTGTCAATACCTTGGTTGACAAGCGATAATACTTGGGTAGCTGCTGCAACAAAGCATTAAGAGGAACAGCAAAGAGACGAGCAACTTCCTCATTGGGCTTTAGTTTACGCCAATCGTCAAGCAAAAGCTGACCAATAAAACAATGAATGGTGCGGTAACTGTAAACCAGATAATCAATTTCCCCGAAAACCCTGATTTGCTCAGATCTCACATTAAGTTCTTCCATCGTTTCACGAATCGCAGTCTCTTGAAGGCTTTCATTTCCCTCAGAGGAACCTCCTGGAAAAGACACTTCTCTCGGCTGTGAAATCATCTCACTGCGTACCTGGTAAAGCACCTGCCATTCTTGATGGAGCTCATCCCAAACTAGAGGTAAAAGTACAGCGTAACTGTGAGTTTCTCCCAGAGGTTTCGGTTCATAATTTTTTAAAAGCTGGCTAAAATCCTTTTGCATGTCAACCCTTCATTATTCCTAAATTAAACTTATCATAACTCGTGGTGCTAGTTAATTTCAAAATATCTTAAATTATAAGCTAATACGATTTGCTCTATCCTCAATTGCAATCCCGTTTTTCCTCTAACTAGTGTTTGTTCCATATCGAAAAGCGTACAAAGTTCTGAAAAACGTGTCTCAATAGTCCTTCTCATAGCCATTAGTTTCCAATGATTATGTTGCTTAGCCCCTGCCATATTTTGACGCAAGGGAGTCCAAAGATGATACCCTTTTTGTTCCAAACTATTTCTAAGTTCACGACTAAGATAGCCTAAATCAGCCAAAATGTACGGGTGATGGCAGTTTTCCAATAAGTCATCAACTACTCTAATATCGTGAACAGATGCTGATGTCACAACGTAGTTTAGAATATAGCCTGATAGGGTGACTAGCATATGAACTTTGAACCCATAGAACCATAGATTCTTGGAGGCATTGTAACCAATGTCTGCCAAGCCATCAAAAATACGTGTTCTATAGTTACGGACTGGTTGACATAGTGGTAAGGGAAAACT
>NZ_JADNQT010000006.1 GCF_015594605.1 Streptococcus sp. HF-1907
ATTGTAGACTATATTGATTATTACAACAACAAACGAATTAAGGTAAAATTAAAAGGACTCAGTCCTGTGCAATACAGAACTAAATCCTTTGGATAAATTAAATGTCTAACTTTTTGGGGTCAGTACATCATCAGCGTTTTTTTCAATAATTTTCAAGTTTTTCATGTAAACCGCTTTCTAAATCCCCCATTTTCGCTTATAATAGCCTTTATAAGGTTTTGCGCCTTATAGATAACATTACATTTTAGCCTGTGCACCCTTTGAGGAAGAGCACTAATCTTTCTTTCTATCTTTTAGGGAAATAGCAGAGCTGTCTTTGTGGTTTGCTCTTGATGTCTGATTGAGATTTGGACTGACCAAGCGCTGGATTGTTATTTCAAATTATTCTAAGAAGCCAAACTAGCGGTTGATTGCCATTTCAAATTCTTCTGGGAAGACAATCTATCGCTTGATTATGAATTTCCTGAGAGTGGCAAAAGCATTTCTGTTTTTTTTGAAAAGGAGCACACAGACTAGGCCAAAATAAGGAGGAACTTCTATGACAACATTGTCTCTCACAGCGCTTGCCATTGCCAAGCTCCAAAACCATGAATTAGCGGACCTTACTTTGCGTTCATTAAAAGATTTTGACCAAAAAGGTTATAGTTTAGAAGATGACCTGTCTTTAACTATTCTTGCTCAATTGCGCTAGGATACGACGGCTTTTAAAAAGTCGCTTGAAGTACAGCATCTGGATCAAAACACCACAGCCATCACTGAAGCGGATGCTGACCGTGATGATGACCTCGTTGCTTTTAAATCAGGGCTCAGAGCCTATGCCAAAAGCCGTAACACTGACAAACAAGCAGCCTACACGCAACTAGCTGGATTGCTCAGCCATTATAAAAATATAGAAACCTCCAACTTAAACAAGGAAACTGCGCAAATCGAAGCGCTCCTTGCTAGCTTGGGGCAGGAGCCATATAAGACAGCACTCAAAACCTTGAGCCTACAAGCTTTTATTACCAATCTAACCGACAGTCAGACCCGCTTTGAGGAAGCCTACCAAAAACGCCACGAAGCCAAAAGTGGTCATAAACTTTCTGAAGCAAAGGTTAAGCGTAATGCCCTACAAACCAGCTACATCGACTTTTGCAACCAGATTGAAATGGCTAGTCATTACCTGACTGACAATACTACCTACTCACAAGTCCTTGCCAGCCTCAACCTCATCCGCAGTGGATACGCGGAAAGTTTGAAGAAGCGTAAAAGTAAAAAGGCTGTAGCGGGGAAAGAAAAATAAACAACTGCCCTACAAGCAGACTAAATTCATTTACCCAAACTCCTCACTTTTGCAAGTAGGGAGTTTTTATACAGATAAGATAAGGCGAACGAAGTGAGCCATAAACTGACATTTTCGCCGTAGTGGGATTTATGAGAGTGGGACAAAAATCGCGAAGACGAAGTCTTCGATTTTGTCGTCCCACCTCCGCACAGTTGAGTGGCATCTAAGTACTGATTTATCAGTGCTTAGATGCCACTCAACCACTGCGACTGAACATTATTATAGATTACATACTAAGAGGTCGGGTACTTTTGTCCCAACCTCATGAACGGAATTTTTGAGAGAGAAAATGTCCACTGGACATTTTCTGCCTGAACCTAGAAACAAAACAGCGAAGGGACTCGAAAATTAGGGATGCTCAAACAGTATGGGAGACTGTTTGAGGTTGGAAATAGGAAAAGCGAAGCTTTTCTCATTCTTCCGAAGGAGGTCGCTTGCGTCCGCACTACCTAACGACACGGAATTTTCAAAATCGATATTATTTTGAAAATGGGGTTAGTAAGGTAGCTAGGTAAATCGCCATAGCGATTACCGTAATTTATCAGTGATTTTAATCATTGATAAACTTGCTACGTTAGAAAATATCAAAACAGAATTAAGTATAACCCCCAAAAAATCAAATTGGCAAACTCCCCCTTTTTCGTCTATAATGGAACTATAAGATTTTGAAACGGAGGACTCTTACCATTCAAAGAGAAGTTTTAGAAGAGCTTGGTCTGGTGGCAGGTCAAGACCTTAAAGTGGAAGTTGATGATGACAAAATCATCGTTTATAAAAAAGAAGCCAAGGATAGTAAGAAGATGCCCACTTGGTTCATGTTCTTCTTGGTTGCTCTGATGACCCTCATTTTTTACGGCGCAGCTAGGATGCAGGGCTATGGGCAGATTGCCTTGGGAGGTAATTTTTCCATCACCACCTTCTTGATTGTCTATGGAGGTTTGATTGGGACGGGTTATTTCACCACCAATCTCATTTACAATCGCGAGGGCTTTCTGGGCGGTTTGAAAAGCCGTGTCTTCTGGCGCATGCTGCCTGTTATCGTGGTAGCTTTCACCGTCATTTTGCTGGTGGTCTTGCTAGGATTTTCTTGGCTCTTGGAGCAGCTGTTCAAGGGAGCTTCCTTTGACCCTGTGACGGCTTCGATTTTACTAGCGACCATGGTCTATGCGGTTGGCATGTTTTGGGGGCAAGTGGCAGAGCGACTCAAGGCGTCTTGGCTGACCAGTTTATTTACGACAGTCATGACCTTGGGTATCCTCATTGCCATGGCGACCAATAGTTCCCGTCAGTGGTGGCAGGTCAATCTCAGTTTTTTAGGAACACAGCGGGCACGAAATAGCTGGCAGTTCAACGTGACCTTGATATTAGCAGCCTTTATCCTGATTGCTCTTGTCGATTATGTTTTTGTAGCTCTGCGGGAAGAATATGGGCAGAGCCGAAAATTGCTTGCGCTACGGATTTTATTAACCTTGCTGGGGCTGGATTTGGCAGCCGTAGGCTATTTTCCAAATGACGCTACCTCCCACCTCATCCACACCAAGGTAGCTGGGTACTTGGTTTACCTGATTATCATTCTCATTATATCGGTGCGCTGGCTGCTCCCAAAAGTCACCCGAGACTTTCTAGTCACCTCCTACCTGATAGGAGCTTCCCTGGTTGTCTTAGAATTCGCCTTTGAAGGCATTCACTACCTCTCCCTGACAGCCTTTGAAATCATTGCCTTCCTACTTGCCTTCACATGGCTCATGATGATTTTTAATCATTTGGAAGGGTTGATTAGCAGGGAAGCCAAAATTCTTTACATCAAAATTCCACAAAAATAAGACGTTTTCGAGCAAGATGAAAACGTCTTATTTTTTTCTTGCTATCCAAGGCATATCATGCTAGACTGAAAGTGTTAAGAGACGCCTTTTTAGCCTAAAATGAGGTAGCTACTATGTCCCGAAATCATCCTAACCATCATCTTTCATTGCTTAAATACCTGCTTGCTATTTTCTTAGTCTTTGTATTGGTCGCGGTAGTTTGGTGTGCTTTTTCAAAGATTTCCAGTACAAAACCAGCTCACACTAGTAAAACCAGCCAGTCGAGCTCTGCCATTATCCCCAAAACGAAAGAGTCGTCATCGGCTTCTGCCTCCGTCTCTGCTGGGGTCGCCTATGCGCCGAGTCAGGAAGAAGTCGCCTACCTCAAGCAGCGCTTTGCGGACTTGTCGGCGGTCAATCCAGAGGTGGTTGGCTACATCTACGCACCAGGAACCATGCTAGATGAGCCTGTCGTGCAGACATCAGACAACAGTCACTATCTGGACTATACTTTTGACGGCAGTTATCAGCCTTTCATGGGAACGGTCTTTATGGATAAGGATAATCGGAAGGATTTCAGCGATTCTTTGACTTGGTTGTTTGGGCATGCGCGTGGGAGTCAGGTGGCTGACCATCGGATGTTTAACGATGTCAATTTTTATGATAAGCAAAGCTATTTTGACCAACATCCTTATGTAGTTTTGGAAACGCCTAGTCGGAAGTACTATTATGAAGCTATGTTCTTCATCGTCGTGCCTGAAACCACTGCCTTTTACCGCACCTCTTTTGATAGCAAGGAACAATTTGCAGAGCAGTTGAATGAGGTAGCTAAGGACGCTATTAGTAAAAAGGCTGACGCTAAGGCTGATGCTAACGACCATTACCTGGTCTTATCAACCTGTCGCGAAGAGGATACGACCATCAGAGCTAATCTCTATCTGCGCCGTATTCCAGATGATGAGATGAATGCTTTTGTCAAGGAACACGCTAGTCAGCTGACCTATCAAGCTACACGTTAAGGGGTCAGATCCTCTTGGATCTGGTTTCTTTTTTTCTGATCTCAGCTAGCTTTCTATGTTACAATGAAAGTATCATTAGAAAAGAGGAAATCAAATGAAAGCAACTGTTTTTATAGAATCTGGAAAAGTTGAGGTTCAAGAAGTCGCTAAACCAACTTTGCAAGCCGATACGGATGTCATTATCCGCGTCTTGAGAGCCTGTGTTTGTGGGTCTGATTTGTGGTGGTACCGTGGTATTTCAGACCGCGCAGCCAATACGCTCTGCGGACATGAAGCCATTGGGATTGTTGACCAAGTTGGTGCTGGCGTGACATCTGTTAAACCAGGCGATTTTGTTGTCGTACCATTTTCGCATGGCTGTGGGGAATGTGCTGCCTGTAAAGTTGGCTTTGATGGCAACTGCATGAACAATCCTGGCGCCAAGGATATCGGCTACCAAGCGGAATATGTGCGTTACTACAATGCTAACGGTGGCTTGGTTAAAGTGCCTGGTCAACCAAGCGATTACAGCGATACCCAATTGAATTCCCTCCTTGCCCTCTCAGACGTCATGGCGACAGGCTACCACGCTGCTTACACAGCTGAGGTCAAGAAAGGTAACACGGTTGTTGCCATGGGTGACGGTGCCGTTGGACTCTCTGCGGTGTTATTGCGGCTAAGATGCTGGGCGCTAAGCGCATTATTGCCATGAGCCGTCACGAGGACCGCCAAAAGCTAGCGCTTGAATTTGGAGCGACAGATATTGTGGCAGAGCGCGGTGATGAAGCGGTTGAGCGTGTTATGGCGCTTACAGATGGTAATGGGGCTGATGCCGTTCTTGAATGCGTCGGAACAGAGCAATCAGTTGAAACAGCCATCAGTGCTTGCCGTCCAGGTGCTATTGTTGGACGTGTCGGTGTTCCCCAAAAAGCTGAAATGAATACTAACCGTCCTTTCTGGAAAAATATCGGACTTCGTGGCGGTATTGCCTCAGTCACAACCCACGATAAAACTGTCCTACTTGATGCTGTCTTAAATGGTGACATCAATCCCGAAAAAGTCTTCACCCAACGCTTTGACTTGGAAGATATCCACGAAGGCTACAAAGCCATGGATGAACGCCGTACTATTAAATCATTGGTTGTGGTTGCTGACAACTAATAGAAACCATGAGTTGGGCGGATGCGGATGCTCAGCTCATTTTTGAATCAAGATAATCGCAGATAAAGTTCAAGCGTGTTATAATGACTCTAAGAAAGTAAAGAAGAAATGGAGCGCCCATGCTGTCAAAAGCCAAATCCCGTTATGTCATCCGAGAAATCATCAAATTATTCCCTGATGCCAAACCAAGTCTTAATTTTAATAATGTCTTTGAGCTTTTGGTGGCTGTCATGCTATCAGCTCAGACGACGGATGCAGCGGTAAATAAGGTGACTCCCGAGCTTTTCAAACGATTCCCAGACCCGCTTGCTTTTGCCCAAGCCAGTTCCAAGGAAATCGAGCCCTACATCGCTAAAATCGGTTTGTACCGCAATAAAGCGCGTTTTCTGCACCAATGTGCTAAGCAGTTGTTGACGGACTTTGATGGGCAGGTGCCTAGGACGCGTGAAGAACTAGAGACTTTGTCGGGTGTTGGTCGCAAGACGGCTAACGTTGTCCTCAGCGTAGGCTTTGGCATTCCAGCTTTTGCGGTGGACACGCACGTGACCAGAATTTGCAAGCACCATCAGATTTGTAAGCAATCGGCTACACCACTTGAGATTGAGAAGCGCGTGATGGATGTTCTGCCACCGAAAGAGTGGCTGGCTGCTCACCAGGCCATGATTTCTTTTGGCAGAGCTATCTGTCATCCCAAAAATCCAGAGTGTGACCATTACCCGCAACTTTATCATTTCCCCGATGATTTGGATTAGTCTGGAAAATGGCAGAGCTTAGCGCCAGCTATTGACCAGTAAAATCATCACATAAGCAACACTAAGAAAGGGTAGGAAAGCTATCCTTTTTTGCTTGTCTCTGATGGCGAGGAAAGCTAGGATGCCGGCCCATGAGGCGATTTGAATCAGCCAAAGAATCTGCGTGAGGGACAGGCAGAGACTGAGCGTAGCTAGGTAGAGAAAGTCCCCGCTGCCAATCCGCAAATCAATGATTTCGGCTAGGATAGCTAGGAGGAGGAAGCAGATCACAAGTAGGTTGAGTGGCGCAAAAAGTAAGGCTAGTAGGCTAAAGACCAACCAAATCCACAGAGGATATTCTTGGTGACGATAATCGTGGCAGGAGAGCCAAAAACTCATGCCAATCAATAAAAAATGAATCATATCTTTTTATTCGTAAAAGCTGAGCAGAATTCTTGCTTTTTATTTAGATTAGTTCTAATATATAACTGTAAATAATAATTATTCTAAAAAGGAGAAACGATTATGACACAAACAATGACTGAAACAATCTATGCTTCTATTACCCATAATATTCCAGCAGCAGGTGCTAGCAAGAATCCTAAGACTAAGGCAGTTTTGAACCAAGCGGTAGCTGATTTGTCTAAGGCAGCTTCAATTGTTCACCAAGTACACTGGTACATGCGTGGTACAGGCTTCTTCTACCTTCATCCTAAAATGGATGAGTTGATGGATGGCTTGAATGCCCATTTGGATGAGATGAGCGAACGCTTGATTACCATTGGCGGTGCTCCTTATTCAACCTTGAAAGAATTTGATGAACATTCTGGTTTGAAGGAAGCGCCAGGACGCTTTGACAAGAGCATGGCAGAGCATTTGAAACGCTTGGTTGAGGTTTACACTTACCTTTCAAACCTTTACCAAGTTGGTCTCCAAGTGACTGACGAAGAAGGCGATGCTCCAAGCAATGATCTATTTACCGCAGCACAAACCGATGCTGAAAAGACAGTTTGGATGCTCCAAGCAGAACTTGGTCAAGCACCAGGGTTGAAATAATCTAGACTAATTGAGGTTGGGACAAAAGTACCCAACCTCTTAGTATGTAATTTATAATAATGATCAGTCGCAGTGGTTGAGTGGCATCTAAGCACTGATAAATCAGTACTTAGAGACCTACTCAACTGTGCGGAGGTGGGACGACAAAATCGAAGGCTTCATCTTCGCGATTTTTGTCCCACTCTCCTTTTTTATCAAATAAGCAACCGTTTGCATAATTTCCTTGAAAAGTTGGTCTGGTTTTGGTAAAATTTAGTTATGAAAACTTTATATGATGTGCAGCAGTTGTTGAAACGATTTGGTATTTACGTTTATCTTGGCAAACGCCTCTACGACATCGAGATGATGAAGATTGAGCTGGAACGTTTATACGATAACAGCCTTGTTAGTAAGGAAGACTACATGGTTGCTGAATTGATTTTACGACGCGAGCACCGTATTGAATTAGAAAAGGAAAAACACAATGGCTAAAAAATTACTTGGAATTGACCTTGGCGGCACAACTGTTAAATTTGGGATTTTGACTCTTGAAGGAGAAGTTCAAGAAAAATGGGCAATCGAAACCAACATTTTGGAAGATGGCAAACACATTGTTCCAGACATCGTTGCTTCATTGAAACACCGTTTGGCACTTTATAATTTGACCAAAGATGACTTCGTTGGTATCGGTATGGGGTCTCCTGGTGCCGTTGACCGCGATAAGAAAACTGTTACAGGCGCTTTCAATCTTAACTGGGCAAGCACACAAGAAGTTGGTTCAGTCATCGAAGCCGAACTCGGTATTCCATTTGCTATTGATAATGATGCCAATGTGGCTGCGCTAGGTGAACGCTGGGTGGGAGCTGGCGCTAACAATCCAGACGTTGTCTTTGTCACACTTGGTACTGGTGTCGGTGGCGGTGTTATCGCTGATGGTAACCTCATTCACGGTGTCGCTGGTGCTGGTGGCGAAATCGGTCACATTGTTGTTGAGCCGGAAGACGGTTTTGACTGTACTTGTGGAAACCATGGCTGTTTGGAAACTGTCGCTTCTGCAACAGGTGTTGTCCGTGTTGCTCGTAAATTGGCTGAAGAATACGAAGGCGACTCTAAGATTAAAGCAGCTATTGACAATGGTGAAGCTGTTTCAAGTAAGGACATTTTTGACGCTGCTAAAGAAGGTGACCACTTTTCCAACACCGTTGTGGATAAAGTCTCTTTCTACCTTGGACTTGCGTCAGCTAACATTTCTAATATTTTGAACCCAGATTCAGTTGTTATCGGTGGTGGTGTGTCAGCCGCAGGTGAATTTTTGCGTAGCCGTATTGAAAATAACTTCCAAAAATTTGCTTTTCCACAAGTTCGAAAATCAACAAAAATTAAAATTGCTGAGCTTGGAAATGATGCGGGTATCATCGGTGCTGCTAGCCTTGCAAGCCAATTTGCAGAATAGGAGTTTATCGTGAGCTGGATTTTAATTCTGATTATTGTATTAGCTTTTCTTGCTTGGACAGCTTGGAACTATTACCGTGTGCGTCGCGCAGCTAAATTTATTGACAATGAAACCTTTGAAGGCTTGATGCACGGTGGACAAATCGTTGATGTTCGTGAGTCAACAGCTTTTCACACCAAGCACATCATGGGGGCTCGTAATCTTCCTGCCAGCCAATTTAAATTGAGCTTGTCAGCACTTCGTAAGGACAAACCGATTTTAATTTACGATGCTAGTCGCGGTCAAGCAATTCCTCGTCTCGTTTTCATGCTCAAAAAAGCTGGATTTACTGATGTCTATGTCCTCAAAGATGGTTTTGATTACTGGACTGGTAAAACTAAATAAGATGATTATCAATTTTTTAAAAGGTCTAATTCTGATTTTTTCAGGATTAGATTTTTTTATTTTTCTGTTGATATTAGAGAATTGCGGGGCTGTTATTTTCTAAAAAAACTGATTTGTCCTTTTCCTATTGACAAGGTAAAAGTCGAGTGCTAAAATTACGCTTAACTAGTTAATTAACTGATTAATATTCTTGAAGAGGTAAAACCATGGCTCATGATAAATACCAAGAAATGCCCTCAAATCGCCTAGAGATTAGGGAAAATGATTGTCGAATTTGTCAGTATGATGGTAATGTTTACATTGATTTGCCTCTTCAAAAAGAATCGACAAAAGTCTTTTTAATTGATTCGCATCTTCATCTTTTGCAACTGTCGCCATCCTGTCAGGGCACTACTATCTTTCTTAAGAATTGTGTAGTGGATGAAGTAAAAAATTTTGGACATCAGAATCACTTTATTTATGATGATAGTGATGATAAGGTATGCCCCTTGCCGGAAATCAGGCGAGGGATTCTTTTTGCATAGGATGAAGGGTGCGAAGGAGATTATTAGAAATGGGGAAGGTATGACATTTTATAAAAAGACAGACAAATTTGGCTTCAGAAAAAGTAAGGTGTGTCGCAGTTTGTGCGGTGCTCTCTTGGGAACAGTAGCGGTGGCAAGTCTTGCAACTAATGCTACATCAGTAAAAGCGGATGAAACGCCGATTTCCTCTACGGTCAAGACGGTAACACCTGCCAGCAAGACAAATGTAGACACAAGGACAGAAGTCAGCACAGTAGCGAAAGCTATTTCTAATCCAACAGCAACTACAGAAGTAGCAAAAGCGGTCGCTGACCAAGACAGTGCTTCTTCTCAAAAGCAGTCAACAACACAACTATCAGATTCATCATTGACTACTAAATCTGAAATGATAGCAGAGCCGGTCACGGAAGAATCTAGTTCAAAGACGCCAGAAGTCCCAGAGCCAGTAGCCCAAACTAGCACAGCTTCTAAGCCAGCAGCATAAGAAATCGTCAAATCAGACATTTCTGATAAGGTTAATCAAGAAGTAGCACCGGTTGCTGAGTCACTGATTAAAGACAAGCAGTCCGTGACGTCTGATGAGGACAAGAACTCCAACCTTGAAACAAGTGCACCTATTACAGAATCCAATCCTGTGGCAACTGAAACGCCAAGTCCAACAATTCCTAATGAGCAGTGTGTGCGTGCCATTGTTGAGTTTGCCAAGGCTTCTATGTTAGATTATGCTAGTCAGCAGCAAAAGACTGTTGCCCAATTAAGCCAAGCTGAAATTGAGAAAAAACTGCGGGAAATTAAAGAAGAACAGGATAAGATTCTTGATGAGATTTCAAAAACAGTTGCTATCGATAAAGAAAAGGTCAAGCGTTATAACGCCATTGTCAATGGTGCTGCCTTTGATGTTTTGGCGAGTGAAATCGAAAAAATCAAGTCGATTACTGGTGTAAAGAAAGTCTATTTTTCAAGAGAATATGTGCAGGCAAAACCACTCTTGTCTTCATCGGGCCACTTGATTGGCTTATCGCAGCTCTGCGTAATATGGAGTCAATCGAGTATTCTATTTTAGACGGAACGACCAAAGAAGTTCTGCACGTTATCGGGAAATCGCACGATATCCGTAAGTTGTATCGTTTGGATTATCGAAATAGTTTTGCTATGATGCCAGATTCCGTTTGGGACGGTAAAATCAAGGGTAAACCAGCAGAAGGTGACAAGACTTATATTTACCAAATCAAGGCCAAACTGAATAATAAAGGCATCGGCGGCGAAGGTGTTCAAATTTACCATTATTACATTAAAATGGACAACAACAAGCCTTACCTTAGCGCCAAAGCAGAGACTAAGCTAGAAAATCTTGGCAACCGCTGGAAACGTGTGACCTTTAAGGTTAAAGATAGTGGCATTGACTTAAAAGACCTTTACATCCAATCTGTCAAATACGTCGGTGGCAGTCAAAATAATTTTGATTTGATTACTCCACCGGGAACTAAACCTGTTAAACCAAGTTATGATTTAAGCACACCGCCGGGCACAAAACCAACTAAATCTGTGGATAATTCTGTTGAAGATAAAGCTGGTGCTATCAAATATGCCAAGTCCCTCCATATTGCCTTTGTGGATGGACCCGGCTAAAGCAACCAAGGTTGGTAATAACATTTTGCAAGTTGAAGGAGGCAAGCTCGTTATTCCAAAAGAGGCTTTAAATAAGAATCAATTCGATAATACGACTTTGAGTGTTTACCGCAACAAACATCGTAACAAGGAAATCACCGTCACAGCAGATTATTTTGCAGATACCAAATTTGTGAATATCACGGCTGTGGATTATTTGAGCAATACCCATTTTGAACAGTTATCCACAGGTGAAACCAAAGATTACCACGACTTAGTCTTTTCAAGTTATGCAGCCATCACATCTAAGGGCGGTAAGATTTATGTTAATGACGAGCCTTTGGAGCATTCTCGCACAGCAACAACTGCAAAATCTGTCAAGATCGGTATCGCACTTCCAGATGATAGTCGTCACATCTCCTCACTCCCTGTCCGCCGTCTCAATGCGGTAAAAAAATGTGGAGGATATTCTTAAAAATGACGAACAAAATGTTAATTTGAGCAAGACTTACAAACTGACTTATAATGCCGGAAAATGTCGTTTAGAATTTACGATTGACAACATTGACTCTAGCTCTGAAATCATGACAGAATTTAAAGATGGGGCTATGAAAGCCTTGGCTGAGCAAAAAGATGTAGCCCTAGACTTGTCTAAGATTGACCTGGCTAATGTCACCTCTATTCGCCTCAATAATACACCCGCTGATGTCAAAACATGGGTGACAGCAAAAACAGGTACCGTCACGCTGGAAATGCTCTTTAAGACCAGCGAAGCGGCAACAAAAGTCAAGAAAATCTACTTAGTTCAAAACGGTCAGAAGAAAGAATTGACGCATTTTCCAAGTTATTTTGAAGTTGTTGAAAATAATGTGAACAGCTACAATTGAGGCGCCAAAACCAGCAGATACAGCTGAAAAATACTTAGACACGACAACCGAAAAAATCAGCTCATCTAAGTCTAGTGGGTGCTGACTTATTACGCCTACGATAACATTACCGTGAACGGCAAAGAGGTGCCCAAGGCAACTGGCATGATACTTGAAAAAGCTTGGACGGTCTTAATTTTCAAGAAACAGGTATCATCCGAAAGAACGCTGAAAATTGAAGAAAATGGGAAGAAAGTACCAATTTTTATCGCTAAGGAACGTGTTGGAAAGATGCTGTTGAAATCCCAATTTAATACTTGTTTTTAAGATGCTGAAACAGTGACGATTGGTTTCAATGTAGCAGCTGATGCCAAATTGCATTTCACTTACCGTCAGTCTGCTAGTCTCAACACAGCTTTGGCTAAGAGCGAAGCTAAGGAAGGTTTGAGATAGTGACCATAAATACCCATCAGTCTTTTTAATGACGCCAGTTTTGCTAGAAACAGCTAGCGAAGCGACCCTAAATGGTAAGGTTATTCCTGTGATGGGTGTGGTCGGTCATATCAAAGAAGGCGATAAGATAAAATATGTGGAAGTGAAGCAGGTTGATGACGAGGGCAATACGGTCGGAGAGGCGATTATTATCCCAGTGACAGTCTTGCATACAAATACAAAACCGCTGGAAAGTGGACGAACAGTTTTGTATGCTGGTAAGCAGTACACCTTTGCGACGAAAATGCTTCTCAGTCGGTTCAATACTGCCATTCGTGCTGAGGTTGTAACTGAGGGGGTGAAAGAGCAAGCATTGTCAGACGGATGTTCTTTGACCAAAAGAGCCCAAGTATTGGCTCGACGATTGCTGAGCGTGAGTTAACTTCGGATAGGGGCTAGAGTACATGTTGTTGCGACGGACGATTCCTTGAAGTTGAAGTTGTACCAGGACGATTCCTTGATAGATTCGGTTGACCACACTAGTCTTTACAGTCTAAAAGGCGGTGTTAAAATTGAAAAAGATATTATTATTCCACTAAAATACGGTGATAATGAAGTGAAATTGTCTGCTATTGATTTGTCAAATTATCGCAGTAATGAGATTTTACATGTTTATCGTAATCATTTTGATGTTAGAGCGATGGAATTGAAGGTGGAGCAGGGTTCAATAGTAACAGCCGAGCAACTGTCTAATCAGGTAGTTGTCTCAGAAGCGGCAGACTCTTACTATGTGACAGTCGATGAAACACCAAAAACGACCAAGGCTGGAGAGATGGGATTCGCCAAAGTGTCTATCCACTATGCGGATGGCAGCATTGACAAAGTAGCTATTCCTGTTTGCTTTGTGGACTTTGAAGCGGAACGTAAAGCCGAAGCAGAGCGCCAAGCTCAATTAGAACACCAAGCTGAGTTGGAACGCAAGGCAGGATTAGAACATGAAGCGGACTTAGAACGTAAATTTGATTCGGAACGTGAAGCTGAATTAGAGCGCCAATCTGAATTGAATTGAATAGGAGAGCAGAGCTAGAGCGCCAAGCTCAATTGAAACGTCAATACGAATCAGCCCATAAAGCAGACTTGGAGCATGAAGCAGACTTGAAACGTAAATTTGATTTGGAACGCGAAGCTGAATTAAAACGTCAGTCTGAATAGAAGAGCAGAGCTAGAGCATAGAGCACAGCTGTCCCGCAAGGTTAAAACAGAACGAAGCAATGAATCAAGTTATAAATCTAACTCAGAAAGCAAAGTCAATTCAGAGCATAAGTCTACACAAACTAGCACGCCTGCCCCAATCTTCAAACCTCAAACCAGCCTCCCTATGAGCGATAATATCAAGGAAGTAAAACAAACAACTAATTCTCAACCTCAAGTCACTTCTATTACTAAATCTTCAGTCTTACCAAGTACAGGTGACAAGACAGAAACTCACTATGTAGTCGGTGCTTTATTAGCTCTCTCTAGTCTACTATTTGGCTTTGCAGGTAAATTAAAGCTGAGAAAAATCTCTAAATCACTCAAGGAAAAGTAAAATCTGCTAAAGTTTGTAACAATTTTAGAAGAGGATTCCTATTCAAATAAAGACGATATTCACTTAGGTGAAAACATTTACACTAAGTTTATCTCTGATTTTTTGGATATTTTATGTTATAATTCATAAGTTAAAAGAATTTAAACTGAATAAATTAGAGGAAGACATGACAAAATTAAGAAATGATATCCGCAACGTAGCCATCATCGCCCACGTTGACCACGGTAAAACAACCCTTGTTGATGAATTGCTGAAACAATCACACACACTTGACGAACGTAAAGAATTGCAAGAACGTGCAATGGACTCAAACGATCTTGAAAAAGAACGTGGAATCACTATCCTTGCTAAAAATACTGCTGTTGCTTACAACGACGTTCGTATCAACATCATGGACACACCTGGACACGCGGACTTCGGTGGAGAAGTTGAACGTATCATGAAAATGGTTGACGGTGTTGTTTTGGTTGTCGATGCTTACGAAGGTACAATGCCACAAACACGTTTTGTCTTGAAAAAAGCGCTTGAGCAAAACTTGACACCAATCGTTGTTGTTAACAAAATCGATAAACCATCAGCTCGTCCACAAGAAGTTGTTGACGAAGTTCTTGAGCTCTTCATTGAACTTGGTGCCGATGATGACCAATTGGATTTCCCAGTTGTTTACGCATCAGCTATCAATGGAACATCTTCATTGTCAGACAATCCAGCTGACCAAGAAAAAACAATGGCACCGATCTTTGATACAATCATTGACCACATTCCAGCGCCAGTTGATAACTCAGATGAGCCCCTTCAATTCCAAGTGTCACTTCTTGACTACAACGACTTCGTTGGGCGTATCGGTATCGGACGTGTTTTCCGTGGTACTGTTAAGGTTGGTGATAATGTTACCCTTTCAAAACTTGATGGCACAACTAAAAACTTCCGCGTTACAAAACTTTTCGGTTTCTTCGGTCTTGAACGTCGCGAAATCCAAGAAGCTAAAGCAGGTGATTTGATTGCCGTTTCAGGTATGGAAGACATCTTCGTTGGTGAAACAGTAACACCGACTGATGCCGTTGAACCGCTTCCAGTATTGCGTATTGATGAACCAACTCTTCAAATGACTTTCTTGGTAAACAACTCACCATTTGCAGGTCGTGAAGGTAAATGGATTACATCTCGTAAAGTTGAAGAACGTCTTTTGGCTGAGCTTCAAACTGACGTATCCCTTCGTGTTGACCCAACTGATTCACCAGATAAATGGACAGTTTCAGGTCGTGGAGAATTGCACTTGTCAATCCTTATCGAAACAATGCGTCGTGAAGGATATGAGCTTCAAGTATCACGTCCAGAAGTTATCATCAAAGAAATTGACGGCGTGAAATGCGAACCATTCGAACGTGTTCAAATTGATACACCAGAAGAATACCAAGGTGCTATTATCCAAAGCTTGTCAGAACGTAAGGGTGACATGCTTGATATGCAAATGGTCGGTAATGGACAAACTCGTCTTATCTTCTTGATTCCAGCCCGTGGTTTGATCGGATACTCAACTGAATTCCTATCAATGACACGTGGTTACGGTATCATGAACCACACCTTTGACCAATACTTGCCAGTTGTTGCAGGTGAAATCGGTGGACGTCACCGTGGTGCCCTTGTTTCTATCGAAAATGGTAAAGCAACAACTTACTCAATCATGCGTATTGAAGAACGTGGTACAATCTTCGTTAACCCAGGTACTGAAGTTTACGAAGGGATGATTGTTGGTGAAAATTCACGTGATAATGACCTTGGTGTTAACATCACAACTGCTAAACAAATGACCAACGTCCGTTCAGCAACCAAAGACCAAACAGCTGTTATCAAGACTCCACGTATCCTTACTTTGGAAGAATCTCTTGAATTCTTGGCAGATGATGAGTACATGGAAGTAACGCCAGAATCAATCCGTTTGCGTAAACAAATCTTGAACAAAGCTGCGCGTGACAAAGCAAATAAAAAGAAGAAATCGGCTGAATAATCAGTTAATATAAGGTAGTCTCGATTATGTTCTATTTAATCATTGCCATTCTTATCGCCCTTTATTATATTTTCATGGCGCCAAAATCCGTTCAATCAACCCTCAATGCTATCGGTGTTGTTGGTTTGATTGCATTACTGGTTGTCTTGTCAGTGATGAGTTTTATTAAAATCATTGCCTTGCCTGGCGAAGTATTTGTCGGTGTCATCATGATTGTAATTGGTAGTCTTGCAATGAGAGATGTTCTCCGATTGCCTAAAAAATAGAAAGAGAGTTGAGCTTCAGGTTCGGCTCTCTTTTTGCTTGAACGTCAAAAGCAAGACTTGTCTTTGCCTTGAAAAAGCTCTTGATTAAGGGTAAAATAGTAGAGATAAAAACAGATAGAATTGGACAGATTATGAAAGCAATTAAGACATTTGAAAATAAAAAAGTGCTTGTTCTTGGTTTGGCGCGTTCTGGGGAAGCGGCAGCTCGCCTTTTGACCAAACTTGGTGCCATCGTGACGGTCAATGATGGCAAACCTTTTGATGAAAATCCATCAGCGCAAGCCCTATTAGAAGAAGGCATCAAGGTGATTTGTGGTCACCACCCTCTTGAACTCTTGGATGAAAATTTTGAATTGATGGTGAAAAATCCAGGGATTCGTTATGATAATCCAATGGTGGCGCGTGCTCTTGAAAAAGGTATTCCAGTCTACACGGAGGTTGAGTTGGCTTATCTTGTTTCAGAAGCGCCAATTATTGGGATTACAGGCTCAAATGGTAAGACAACAACGACAACTATGATTGCTGATGTTTTGAATGCTGGCGGTCAATCAAGTCTCTTGTCAGGAAATATCGGTTTTCCTGCCAGCGAAGTTGTCCAAGAAGCCAAGGCTACAGATACTTTGGTGATGGAATTGTCATCCTTCCAGTTGATGGGAGTAGACGCTTTCCATCCACACATTGCTGTCATTACCAATTTGATGCCTACTCATATCGACTACCATGGCTCATTTGAAGATTACGTTGCTGCAAAATGGAATATTCAAAATCGCATGACGGCGACTGATTTTATGGTGCTTAATTTCAATCAGGAATTGGCAAAAGACTTGGCGACTAAAACGCAAGCAACGGTTGTCCCATTTTCAACAACAGAAGTGGTTGATGGTGCCTATGCTCAAGATGGTGTGCTTTATTTTAAAGGCGAAGCTATCATGGCAGCTGATGAAATCGGCGTTCCTGGTAGCCACAACGTTGAAAATGCCTTGGCAACCATTGCTGTCGCAAAATTATCAGGCATCGACAACCAAGCTATCAAAGAAACTCTTGCTCACTTCGGTGGGGTTAAACACCGCCTTCAATCTCTTGGTGACATCAAAGGTGTGAAATTCTACAACGACTCTAAATCAACCAACATCCTAGCAACCCAAAAGGCTCTGTCAGGTTTTGATAACAGCAAGGTTATCCTCATCGCAGGTGGTCTTGACCGTGGAAATGAATTCGATGAGTTGGTTCCAGATATTACTGGCTTGAAGCACATGGTGATTTTGGGAGAATCAGCTCCGCGTGTTAAACGTGCAGCGGATAAAGCGGGTGTTGTTTACAGTGACGCGACAGATGTCAAAGACGCTGCAGTGAAGGCCTTTGACCTAGCAGAAGCAGGAGACGTTGTCCTTCTCAGCCCCGCCAATGCCTCTTGGGATATGTACAAGAGCTTTGAAGTGCGTGGGGATGAGTTCATTGCTATTTTTGAAGCCTTAAAGGGAGAATAACATGGTCAAGAAAATTGTATTCACAGGTGGTGGAACAGTTGGGCATGTGACCCTCAATTTGATTCTGATTCCTAAGTTTTTGAAAGACGGCTGGGAAGTGCACTATATTGGTGACAAGCACGGTATTGAACACGAACAAATCACCAAGTCTGGTTTGGATGTTAAATTCCATTCTATTGCGACAGGCAAACTCCGCCGCTATTTTTCATGGCAAAATATGCTGGATGTTTTCAAAGTGGGCTGGGGAGTGCTCCAGTCTCTAGCTATCATTGCTAAAATTCGTCCACAGGCTCTCTTTTCAAAAGGTGGCTTTGTTTCTGTACCTCCGGTCATTGCTGCGCGTACACTTGGTGTACCGGTATTTGTCCATGAATCAGACCTGTCTATGGGGCTTGCTAACAAGATTGCCTACAAATTTGCGACAACCATGTACACAACCTTTGAACAGGCTCATGGTCTGACTAAAGCAAAACACGTTGGTGCCATTACCAAAGTTGCCAAAGAAAAGAGCACTACTGAGCATCCTGAATTGGCTAAAATCAAGGGAACCTTCAATCCAAACTTGAAGACCCTCTTGTTCATTGGTGGTTCAGCTGGTGCCAAAGTCTTTAATGATTTCATCACGAATGAGTCAGCTTTGACTGAGAAATACAATGTCATCAATATTTCTGGAGATAAGTCTCTCAATCAGCTAAAACCGAACCTTTACCGTGTGGATTATGTCACTGACCTCTACCAACCCTTGATGGATTTGGCTGATGTTGTTGTGACACGCGGTGGGTCTAATACGATTTTTGAGTTGGTAGCCATGCAAAAACTCCATGTGATTGTTCCTCTTGGAAAAGAAGCGAGCCGGGGTGACCAGCTTGAAAATGCGGCTTATTTTGAGAAAAAGGGCTACGCTGTTCAGCTGATGGAGTCTGATCTTACTTTGGAGAATTTAGATGCTAAAGTCGCTCAGTTATTGACCCAAGAAGAAACCTATCGAAAAGCCATGGCAGAATCTCAAGAAATCAAATCTCAAGAAGAATTCTATGACCTATTAAATAGCGACATGGCTAAAGTGACAAAAGGATAACGATGCCTAAAGATAAACAAGATAAACCAGAAAGTTCTGAAAGAGAAGAGCTTGTGCTGACTGAATGGCAGAAGCGTAATTTAGAGTTTCAGAAAAAACGTAAGGAACACGAGGAAGAACAAAAGCAACTAAGTGAAAAGTTACGCTTGGAAAAACGTCGGCAATATCACTTGGAGCCCGAAGACGAAGAGGTTGACGATCCTAAAAAGAACAAAAGAAAAGCTCCAAAACCTAAAAAAAATCAGAAAGCTAAGCCGAAAAAGCCTACCCGAGGTGAAAAACGCCGAGCTAAGGCAAAAAAACGTGCTAAAAATCCGAGAAATAGAGCGAGACCTTTATTGTATTTAGCAATTCCGATATTGCTTATTTCAATCTTTTTCTTGACACCTTTCAGCAAGCAAAAGACTGTTACTGTTTCGGGGGCGAAAAATACGGCATCAGAGACCGTGATTAGTGCTGCGAAAATCAAGGCTAATGATTATATTACCCAGTTGATTTTACATCATAAAACCTACGAACAATCAGCAGTGGCTAATGATGAATGGGTCAAGTCAGCAAGCTTGACTTATAAATTTCCTAATCAGTTTAATTTTGCTATCAAGGAATTTTCCATCTATGTTTACGCCCAGACCAATTCGGGCTATCAACCCATTTTAGAAAATGGTCAGTTGACAACAGAGCCCTTCGATAGTTCAAAACTGCCAAGTACTTATTTGACTGTAAATTTATCGGATAAGAAAATGATTAAGCAATTGGTGTCTACCTTGCAGTCTATGCCAAAATCTTTAGTTAGTCAGATTCAGATTGTTAGATCAGCTGGGTCTAAGACGACGAAGGATTTGTTAAATATCGAAATGCGTGATGGGAATACTGTCTTGGTTCCTTTGTCGACTCTAGCGAATAAGTTGCCATATTATAATACGGTGAAGAAAAATCTGACAGAGGTTTCAACAGTAGATATGGAAGTTGGTGTTTACACAACGACAGGGGCTACAGACAGCGCAGCCACTTCTCAAGAGAACACTCAGTCATCAGACACGCAAACTACAGAAGAAAGCTCGACTACCCAGGCAGAAACAACGACTGAACAAAGCACACAAGCAGACCAGCAGGTGGAGACTACTACAGATGTAACTGCAATCGAGCAAAGCTCAGAGAATACAGCTGAAACGGCTCAATAACCCAGATTAATATTCCATAACAAAAAACGTAAAATACTGACATTTTATGTTTTTTTATGATATAATATTTTCTGAATAATTCTGTTTTAGGCAGTTTTTGATTAGTAAACGAACGGAAAGATAGTGAGGGCAAGTGAATGGCTAGAAATGGCTTTTTTACTGGTTTAGATATAGGAACAAGCTCAATCAAAGTACTGGTTGCTGAGTTCATCTCAGGTGAAATGAATGTGATTGGCGTTAGTAATGTTCCAAGTACCGGTGTAAAAGATGGCATTATTATTGATATTGAAGCAGCAGCTGCCGCAATTAAGGTAGCTATAGAACAAGCAGAAGAAAAAGCAGGGATTACCATTGATAAAGTCAATGTTGGACTACCCGCTAATCTTCTTCAAATCGAACCAACCCAAGGAATGATTCCTGTTCCGAGTGACTCAAAAGAAATCAAAGATGAAGATGTTGAAAGTGTTGTTAAATCAGCTTTGACCAAGAGTATCACTCCAGAACGTGAAGTTATTTCATTGGTTCCCTTAGAATTTATCGTTGACGGTTTCCAGGGGATTCGTGATCCGCGTGGCATGATGGGAATTCGCCTTGAAATGCGTGGCTTGATTTACACTGGTCCAACAACTATTATGCACAATCTTCGTAAGACGGTTGAACGTGCTGGTATCAAGGTTGAAAACGTTGTTATCACGCCGCTTGCCATAGCTAAGTCAGTCTTGAACGAAGGTGAACGTGAATTTGGTGCAACCGTTATTGATATGGGTGGCGGTCAAACGACTGTCGCTTCAATGCGCAACCAAGAATTACAATACACCAACATTTACCCAGAAGGTAGCGATTACGTTACAAAAGATATTTCAAAAGTTTTGCGCACAACCATGGAAATTGCGGAAGCTTTGAAATTTAATTTTGGTCAGGCTAATGTTGAGGAAGCTAGCATGACTGAGACGGTTCAAGTTAACGTTGTTGGTAGCGATGAACCAATTGAAATCACAGAAAACTACTTATCTCAAATTATCTCTGGACGCATTCGCCAAATTCTTGAAAATGTAAAACAGGATTTGAGTCGTGGACGCCTGCTGGACTTGCCTGGTGGTATTATTCTAGTCGGTGGTGGTGCAATTATGCCGGGTGTGGTTGACGTTGCTCAAGAAGTTTTTGGAACACAGGTTAAACTTCATGTTCCAAACCAAGTTGGTATTCGTAATCCGATTTTTGCTAATGTTATTAGTATTGTTGATTACGTTGGTATGTTGTCAGATGTTGATATTATTGCTCAGCATGCTGTGACAGGGGAAGAAGCTCTACGTCATCAGCCAGTTGCTTTTGATGTTCCTGAGCCTATGGTCCCTACCCCAACGCAAACGTCAACCTATGTTGAACCAAGTCCAGTAGCAACACCAGCTATGGAACCAATTCAACCCCAAACTCAACCAAAACAACCAGCTCAACCTAAAGTAAAAGTGACAGATCGTCTTCGTGGTATTTTTGGTAGCATGTTTGATTAACAAGTAAGTGAGGAAATAAAATGGTATTTTCATTTGATGCAGCATCAGTTCAAGGTGCGGTAATTAAAGTAATCGGTGTTGGTGGAGGTGGCGGTAATGCCATTAACCGTATGATTGATGAAGGTGTTGCAGGTGTTGAATTCATCGCAGCCAACACAGATATTCAAGCACTAAGCAGTTCAAAAGCCGAAACTGTTATTCAGCTTGGACCTAAATTGACTCGTGGTCTTGGTGCTGGAGGTCAACCTGAAGTTGGTCGTAAAGCTGCTGAAGAAAGTGAGGAAGTATTGACAGAAGCTCTTACTGGAGCAGACATGGTCTTCATCACTGCTGGTATGGGTGGTGGATCTGGTACAGGTGCTGCACCAGTTATCGCTCGCATTGCTAAAAGTCTAGGTGCTCTTACAGTTGCAGTTATTACACGCCCATTCGGCTTTGAAGGAAACAAGCGTGCTAACTACGCAATCGAAGGTATTCAAGAACTTCGTGAACAAGTTGACACATTGCTTATTATTTCAAATAACAATCTTCTTGAAATCGTTGATAAGAAGACGCCACTTCTTGAAGCATTGAGCGAAGCTGATAATGTCCTTCGTCAAGGTGTTCAAGGGATTACAGATTTGATTACTAACCCAGGTCTTATCAACCTTGACTTTGCCGATGTAAAATCAGTTATGGCAAACAAAGGTAATGCCTTGATGGGTGTTGGTATCGGTTCTGGTGAAGAACGCATCACAGAAGCAACTCGTAAAGCAATCTATTCACCACTTCTTGAAACAACAATTGACGGTGCTGAAGACGTTATCGTTAACGTTACTGGTGGTATGGACATGACCCTTACAGAAGCTGAAGAAGCATCTGAAATTGTCAGTCAAGCTGCTGGTAAAGGTGCTAACATCTGGTTGGGTACTTCAATCGACATGGACATGAAAGATGAAATCCGTGTAACAGTTGTCGCAACAGGTGTTCGTAAGGATAAGACTGATAAAGTTTCAGGCTTTACAGCTTCATCTGCTAATCGTTCTGCTTCATCAGCTGGTGCCTTTTCAGAGCCAGCTCCTCAACCAAGCTATGAACGACCATCACATTTTGACATGTCAGAAACACGAAAAATGCCTGCTCAGCCAACACCATCAGCGTCTGTAAATCATAATCAGCCATCAGCTTTTGGTAGTTGGGATTTACGTCGTGATAATATCACACGCCCAACAGAAGGCGAATTAGACAGTAAATTGTCAATGTCAACTTTCTCTAGTAAAGTTGACTCAGACGACGAATTAGAAACACCTCCATTCTTTAAAAACCGCTAATGATGACTTTACAAGAAAATAAAACAAAGATTTTTAACCAAGTTGCTCAAGCAACTATTGAAGCAGGACGGCCTCAAAATAGCGTGACTGTTGTTGCTGTTACTAAATATGTTGATAGCGAGGTTGCTCGCGCTCTTGTGGACATAGGAGTGACTCACATCGGTGAAAATCGTGTGGATAAGTTTCTTGATAAATACCAGGCCTTAAAAGATTATGACTTGACATGGCATTTAATCGGAACTTTGCAACGTCGTAAGGTTAAAGATGTTATCAATTATGTTGATTATTTTCATGCCTTAGATTCTGTGAAGCTTGCCGCAGAAATTCAAAAACGTGCAGAGCATCCTGTTAAATGTTTCTTACAGGTTAATATTTCTGGTGAAGAGAGCAAGCATGGTTTTAGCCCAGAGGAAGTTGAAGATGCGTTGGCGCAAATGGCCGACTTCGATAAAGTTGAGTTGGTTGGTTTGATGACGATGGCGCCGATTGCTGCGACTGAGAAAGAAATTGCTGATATTTTTAGCAAAACCAATCTTTTAAGACAACAGTTAGCAGATAAAAAGATGAAATATATGCCATTTTCAGAACTCAGTATGGGAATGAGTGGCGACTATAAGATTGCTATTCAAAATGGTTCTACATTCGTAAGAATTGGCACATCTTTCTTTAAATAATGGGGGAAACAATGGCATTAAAAGATAGATTTGAAAAGATTATTTCTTACTTTGATACCGATGATGTGAGCGATGTTGAGGAAACTGTTGAGGACGAAGTTGTTCGTCCACAACCTAAGCCAACAGTACCACGTCCAGCTGTATCGACTCCAAGTCAACCACAGCAAAAACAAAGGGAACGTCAACCTTATGCGACAGCACCGTATCACGAAGGAACATCAGCTCAAAAAGAAATGGTAAATGCAATGGCAGAACGCAGAGAAGCCTTAGCTAGTCAACAAGAACAAATCACGATTGCTTTGAAGTATCCACGTAAATATGAGGATGCTCAAGAAATTGTAGACTTGCTGATTGTTAATGAATGTGTCTTGATTGATTTTCAGTATATGCTTGATGCTCAAGCACGTCGTTGCCTTGATTTTATTGATGGAGCGAGTCGTGTACTTTATGGTTCGTTGCAAAAAGTTGGTAGTTCAATGTATTTATTGACGCCAGCCAATGTTGTTGTTGATATTGAGGAAATGAATATTCCGAAAACCAATCCAGAGTCTGGCTTTGACTTTGATATGAAACGACGCTAGGAATTCTTATGTTATTATTGATAATAGTATTGAGAGCCCTTAACGTTTATTCCTATTTGATGCTTGCCTATGCTTTACTATCATGGTTTCCTGGAGCTTATGACACATGGCTTGGTCAGTTATTGTCACAGCTTGTTGAGCCAGTCATTAAACCATTTAGAAAGCTTCATTTACAATTTGCAGGTTTAGACTTTACCATATTAGTTGTCATGTTGGCACTTAACTGGTTGAGTCGTGTTCTGATTATGATATTTGCCTAATGGTTGCTAAAGATATTTATCAGCATTTTCGGCCTAAAGAAATTTCCTTTATCGATCGGATAGATAACTTGGCTCAGAGGGTTGAGGACACTTATACTTACTATGTGACGGAGTTTCTTAATCCGCGTCAAGTTAAGATTGTCAAGAGCATCCTTGGTCAGCGTGGTATGACTTATTACCTTTCTTCAGACTATTATCAGACAGAGTATGCTAAGGTTATCCTAGCGCCAGAATATTATAGTTTTGATGAAGCTGATTTTGAAATGACCTTGATTGCAATTGATTATAATGCTAAATTTAATCAATTGACGCATGCGCAAATCATGGGAACTCTTCTCAATCAACTTGGGATAAAACGTTCTGTACTAGGGGATATATTGGTTCAGAATGGTAAAGCCCAGTTAGTTGTTGAATCGAGCTTGGTCTCCTATTTGATGACTTCAGTGCAAAAAATCGGCAGAGCTAGCGTCTCATTGAAAGAAGTTCCTTTTCAAGAGTTACTGACTCAAGAACAAGACTATCAAACAATGGATGTACTTGTCTCAAGCATGAGATTGGATAAACTAATAGCTACTGTCTTGAAATTGTCGCGGCAAGAGGCAGTTAAGTTGATTGTGTCCGATAGGGTAAAGGTCAACTATGCTAATGTGGGAAGAACCGCTGAGCTACTAGCTATAGATGATATGGTCAGTGTGCGAGGTTTTGGTCGTTTTACAATCATTCAAGAAAATGGCTTGACCAAAAATGGTAAAATTAAGTTAACAATAGAAAAATTGATACATAAATAAGGAGAAGGTATGACACTTACAGCGCTTGAAATTAAAGATAAAACATTTTCAGTTAAGTTCCGCGGTTATAGCGAAGAAGAAGTTAATGAATTTCTTGACATTGTTGTTGAGGATTATGAAGCACTTGTTCGCAAAAATCATGAACAAGAAAGTCAAATTAAGACGCTTGAAGAAAAATTGGCTTACTTCAATGAGATGAAAGAGTCACTTTCTCAATCAGTTATTTTGGCACAAGAGACGGCTGAAAAAGTGAAAACATCTGCTCATGATGAAGCAGCTAACGTTGTCAGCAAAGCTAACTTTGACTCACAACACTTGATTGATGAAGCAAAATCAAGAGCAAATGACATTCTTCGTGAAGCAACTGATGAGGCAAAACGTGTCGCGGTTGAAACAGAAGAATTGAAACGTCAAACACGTATTTTCCACCAACGTTTGATTGCAGAAGTTGAAGGTCAATTAGGACTTGCAAATTCACCAGTTTGGGATGAATTATTGAAACCAACTGCTGTTTATCTTCAAAATTCAGATGTAGCTTTCAAGGAAGTTGTTGAGAAAGTTCTTGATGAACACATTGAAACAGAGGATGACTCTGCTTCATTTGATGCGACTCGTCAGTTTACCCCTGAAGAAATGGAAGAACTACAACGTCGTGTTGAAGTAAGTAACAAGCAGTTAGAAGCTGCTGGTGTTGTTGAGTCAGAAACCATTGAGACATCAACTGCAACAACGGTAGAGCCAGTCTTGGATTTTGGTGAAACACAAACATTTAAACTAAATATTGAAGATTAAGAAAAACAGTGTCTGATTCTTACATTAACAGCGAGTAGGAGATGGTGGAAGCCCTACATTCCCTGAGGATTAGAAGATCATTTTCAGTCATCTTGTCTGAATAAAGTAGGATGAGAGGTTGGATTCACCTTACGAATCGCAAGAGGGAGTAGAGTATTTCTACTCTGAACTAAGGTGGTACCACGAGCTTTCGTCCTTTTTGGCGGGAGCCTTTTATTTTTGGGAAATAGCAGAGCTATGAACCTTACTTTTGATACTATCTCTCTGCTGAAGCAGTAGAAGTGATAAGATATATTTTAATTATTAAAGGAGCAAAGATGAAATTAAAAGACACCCTAAATCTAGGGAAAACAGCTTTTCCAATGCGTGCTGGTCTTCCAACCAAGGAACCTCAATGGCAAGCAGCATGGGAGGAGGCAGATCTTTACAACAAACGTCAACAGTTAAACGAAGGTAAACCTTCCTTCCAATTGCACGATGGCCCTCCATATGCCAACGGAAATATTCACGTTGGTCACGCCATGAATAAAATCTCAAAAGATATTATTGTTCGTTCAAAATCAATGTCTGGTTTCCGTGCTCCTTACGTTCCAGGTTGGGATACACACGGACTTCCAATTGAACAAGTTTTGGCTAAACAAGGTGTCAAACGTAAAGAAATGGACTTGGTTGACTACCTTGAGATGTGTCGTGATTACGCTCTTAGCCAAGTTGATAAACAGCGTGCAGACTTCAAACGCCTTGGTGTTTCTGCTGATTGGGAAAATCCATACATCACTTTGAAACCTCAATACGAGGCTGATCAAGTTCGTGTATTTGGTGCCATGGCTGATAAGGGTTACATCTATCGTGGTGCCAAACCAGTCTACTGGTCATGGTCATCAGAATCTGCTCTTGCTGAAGCGGAAATTGAGTACCACGATATTGATTCAACATCACTTTATTACGGAAATAAAGTTAAAGATGGTAAGGGCGTCCTTGATACAGACACTTACATCGTTGTTTGGACGACTACACCATTTACTATCACAGCTTCCCGTGCCTTGACTATGGGTGCTGATATGGATTATGTGGTTGTTAAACCTGCTGGTCAAGACCGTAAATATGTGGTTGCTGAAGGACTTCTTGACAGCTTAGCTGAAAAATTTGGCTGGGAATCTCCTGAAGTTCTTGCTCGCCATAAAGGTGCTGAACTTGAGATGATTACAACTGAACACCCTTGGGACGCTGAAATTGAAGAACTTGTCATTCTTGGCGATCACGTTACTCTTGATTCAGGTACTGGTATCGTCCATACGGCTCCTGGTTTTGGTGAGGACGACTACAATGTCGGTGTTAAATACGGTGTTGACGTTGTTGTTACGGTCAATGAACGTGGGTTGATGATGGAAAATGCTGGCGCTGACTTCGAAGGTCAATTCTATGATAAAGTAACACCACTTGTTCAAGAAAAATTGGGTGACCTTTTGCTTGCTAGCGAAGTTATCAATCACTCATACCCATTTGACTGGCGTACTAAAAAACCTATCATCTGGCGTGCCGTGCCACAATGGTTTGCTTCCGTTTCAAAATTCCGTCAAGATATTCTTGATGAAATTGAAAAAACAAGCTTCAAGCCAGCTTGGGGACAAAAACGTCTTTATAACATGATTCGTGACCGTGGTGACTGGGTTATCTCTCGTCAACGTGCTTGGGGTGTTCCCCTTCCAATCTTCTACGCTGAAGATGGCACAGCTATTATGACTAAAGAAGTGACAGACCACGTTGCTGATTTATTTGCAGAACATGGTTCAATCGTTTGGTGGCAGCGTGAAGCTAAAGATTTACTTCCTGAAGGTTTCACTCACCCAGGTTCTCCAAATGGTGAATTCACAAAAGAAACTGACATCATGGATGTTTGGTTTGACTCTGGTTCATCATGGAACGGTGTTATGAATGCTCGTGAACATTTGAACTATCCAGCTGACCTTTATCTTGAAGGGTCTGACCAATACCGTGGTTGGTTCAACTCATCACTCATCACATCAGTTGCGGTTAACGGTCATGCACCATACAAATCAGTCTTGTCACAAGGCTTCGTTCTTGATGGTAAGGGTGAAAAAATGTCTAAATCACTTGGAAACACAATCCTTCCAAGCGATGTTGAAAAACAATTTGGTGCAGAAATCTTGCGTCTTTGGGTAACTAGCGTTGATTCTAGCAACGATGTTCGTATCTCAATGGATATTTTGAAACAAACATCAGAAACTTACCGTAAAATCCGTAACACACTTCGTTTCTTGATTGCCAATACAGCAGATTTCAATCCAAATACAGATGCAGTTGCTTACGAAAACTTGCGTGCAGTTGATAAATACATGACAATCAAGTTCAACAAATTGGTAGCCACAATCAAAGAAGCCTACGAAAACTATGACTTCATGGCTATCTATAAATCAGTTGTTAACTTCATCACAGTTGATTTGTCAGCCTTCTATCTTGATTTTGCCAAGGATGTTGTTTACATCGAAGCAACAGATAGCTTGGTTCGCCGTCAAATGCAAACTGTTTTTTACGACATCTTGGTGAAAATCACTAAATTATTGACACCAATCTTGCCTCACACAGCAGAAGAAATCTGGTCATACCTTGAATTTGAAGCAGAAGAATTTGTTCAGTTGTCAGAAATGCCAGAGGAGGAAAACTTTGCGGACCAAGAAGCCATCCTTGAAGAATGGGAAGCCTTCATGACTCTTCGTACACAAGCTCAAAAAGCCTTGGAAGAAGCGCGTAATGCCAAAGTCATTGGTAAATCATTGGAAGCTCATTTGACAATCTATGCTAGTCAAGAAGTGAAAACATTGTTGACTGCCCTTGATAGTGATGTGGCTCAACTTTTGATTGTTTCAGGTTTGACGGTTACTGATGAATCAGCGCCAGCTGATGCTGTTAAATTTGAAGACGTAGCTTTCACTGTCGAACACGCTCATGGTGAGGTTTGTGAGCGTTGCCGTCGTGTGGATGAAACAACAAAAGAACGTTCCTATAATGCTACAATTTGTGATCATTGTGCCCAAATCGTTGAAGCTAACTTTGCTCAAGTAGTTGCTGAAGGATTTGAAGTTAAAGCTAAATAATATGAAAAACAATCGAGGAACCTGGTTCTCCGATTGTTTTTGTTTAGCCAAAAAATTGAAATTAAAAAGAGCCTTAATGGCTCTGAAGTATTAAACAGTTGTTGGAAATGAAATTTCAATCAACTTAGCAGTGTGTAATGTTCTGAGTTGGTCGAGTTGAACAATTGATTTGTCAATTTTACGCTTGAGGAAAAATTCGCGGATGGTTTCAATTTCATCATCTTTGATAGCGCGATATTTGTTGGAAATCAAGAGTTCATAGTGTTTGGGCGCTTGTGTGAAAATCACGTCAGTATTTCCCGCAGAATAAACTTCAACTAGTTGAGCATCGGTATTACGAAGTTGATTACGAACTAATTCGGGATGACTACTTGTTGTATTGATAAGTCTCATCGGTTACCTCCTAAGGCTTTCTTGCTATTATTATATCACTATTTTAGGACAAAGAGGAAGCTTATTGATGATTTTTTTGCCAGGCCTCAATTCCCCATTTATGGCTGCCGCGTTTTAAATTGGCTTTAGCCTCTTCAATCGGAAACCATGCTAGATGGTTGAAATCTTCTAGCGGTGCACCGACAGAAGTGAAGTGAGTCACTTCGTAAATATAGGCAGGGTTGTAAAAGTAAGTGTCCCGATGACTTGAATAAAAGTATTCGTCAGCCTGTCCGTAATATTTGCCAATCTCTGCGGTAAATCCCAATTCCTCAATCAACTCACGGCTAAGAGCTTTCAAATGGTCCTCGCCAGCTTCAATTTCGCCACCAGGCAAGAACCAGGCGCTATTTGGCGCTTGAACCAGGATAATCTGATCCTTAGTTTCGTTTGGAATAACGGCATAGACACCGTAGCGTGCGGTGTAATCAACCCCTTCTTTTTTAGTTCCGAAAGTTGGATTGTTCATAGCAGAGCTCCTTTTCTTAGTAGTCATTTCCTTTATTATACTAAAATCTGATAGAGATTGCTCTATAAATCATGGAAATTTTTTGAAAAATTAGGAATGACTTGAGTTTTTTTCAAAAGGTGCTAGAATAAATTTACATAGGAAGAGGGGGAGTTTTATGTCAACAAAACGCTTAACAGTCGGGGCTTTCTTCATGGTCCTGATGATTATTTTAAGTTCAAGTATGTTTTCCGTACCAGTTCCTGGGGGACATTTTTACTTTAATACGGTATTGATTTTCTTGGTTTGCCTTTACTTTGAGCCTTGGGAAGCGGTGGTTATTGCGGGTGTGGGGTCATTTTTAGGAGATCTTTTCTTTTACCCAGCTCCTATGTTTGTGACTTTAGTAACGCATTCGATTCAGACTTTTGTCATGGCGAGTTTGATTGGGCTTGGTAAAAGGGAAAGGGTTAGTTTCGCTCAAATTTCATTGGCTTTTGTCGTTGGAGGGATTATGGATATTGTTGGTTATTTTATCGGTCGTTCTTATCTTTACGCAACGCCAAGCTATGCTAGCTTAAAATTGCCATTTGATATTATTGCTTTTTTTGTGGGAGCAGCGCTAGCTATATTTCTCTACTATCGAACCCCTTTGACGAAAATGATAATGAAAGCATTAAAATAAGAGTTAGACGATTTTGTCTAACTCTTATTTGTTAATCTTCAGTTTTAGCGTCTGAGGTTTCTTCAACCTTCTCAGCTTTTTTAGCAGACTTGATGACAATCTTGCCATTGCTTGTCATAACAGCCTTGAGCTCTTTTTCAGTTGGATTTTCAAGGTAGAAGTCTGTGATGGCATCTTCAATGTTATCTTGAATGGTACGACGGAGTGGACGGGCACCCATCTTAGGATCGTAGCCCAAGTCAACTAATTTTTCTTTAACTTTATCAGTAACATCAAGGTGAATATCATTGTGAGCCAAGCGATCATTGACATCATCCAGCATAAGGTCAACGATGTGGAGGAGATTATCCTTGTCTAATGACTTGAATTCGATGATACCGTCAAAACGGTTCATGAATTCTGGGCTGAAGAAGTCACCGAGTTGACCGAGAACAGAATTAGTACGACCTTCGCGAGCAGCACCGAAACCAACAGAGGCTTCAACCTTACCAGTACCAGCATTTGAAGTCATGATAATGATGGTATCCTTGAAACTGACGGTGCGACCTTGACCATCTGTCAAACGGCCATCGTCCAAGACTTGCAAGAACATGTGCATAACGTCTGGGTGAGCCTTTTCAACCTCATCAAGCAGGATGAGAGAATAAGGATTGCGACGCACTTTTTCAGTCAGTTGACCAGCTTCTTCGTAGCCGACATAACCTGGAGGGGCACCGACCAATTTAGCCACGCTGTGTTTTTCCATGTATTCAGACATATCGAAACGAATCATGCTGTCAGCAGAGCCGAAGAGCTCAATCGCCAATTGCTTAGACAATTCAGTCTTACCAACACCAGTAGGACCGACAAAGAGGAAGCTTCCGATTGGGCGGTTTGGCGTACCAAGTCCAACACGGTTACGGCGGATGGCCTTAGCAATCTTGTCTACGGCCTCATCTTGACCAATGACATGTTTTTTCAAATCATCGGACAGATTAATCAATTGTGACTGTTCCTTAGCTTTAAGGTCACCAACTGGGATGTTAGTCTTTTCTTCAATGATGTGCTCAATCGTTTTTTCAGTGATGATAGGCGTGTCTTGCTCATCAACCTTTTGATTTTGCATTTCTTTGAGTTTAGCGATTTGGTCGCGGAAATAAGCTGCGCGTTCATAATCTTCTTCACGAGTGGCTTGCGCTTTGAAATTTTCAGCGTCAATCAAACGTTGGTCGATTTCCTTAGGGTCAATGAAGTTGAGCGTCAAGTTCATCTTAGAACCAGCTTCGTCAAGCAAGTCAATGGCCTTGTCTGGCAAGAAGCGGTCTTGAATGTAACGATTTGATAGTACCGCAGCTGATTCGATGGCATCGTCGGAATATTTGACATGATGATAGTCTTCGTATTTCTTTTGAATGCCTTTGAGGATGGTAATGGTTTCTTCAACTGAAGGTTCATCTACCTTGACGGGTTGCATACGACGTTCTAGCGCAGCATCTTTTTCAATAATACGGTATTCATTAAGCGTTGTCGCACCGACCAGTTGCAATTCACCGCGAGCAAGAGCGGGTTTGAGAATGTTACCCGCATCCATGTTGCCGTCACCTGTAGAGCCAGCACCGACAATTTCATGAATTTCATCGATGAAGAGAATGACATCCTTGCGGTTGCAGATTTCTTCCATGAGCTTTTGCATGCGTTCTTCAAATTGACCGCGGATACCAGTGCCCTGAACGAGACTGACAACATCTAGGCGGATAACTTGTTTGCCTTGCAGTTTTTGAGGAACGTTGCCGTCAACGATTTTCTGAGCTAAACCTTCAACAACAGCGGTTTTACCGACACCGGGTTCTCCGATGAGGACTGGGTTATTTTTAGTACGGCGGTTGAGAATTTCGATAACACGGATGATTTCAGCATCGCGACCGATGACTGGATCGATGTCGCCACGTCGGGCAATATCGGTCACGTTGATACCAAATTCTTCAAGCAATCCTTGAGGCTGTTGTTGCTGAGGTCCTGAATTTGGACGACGGTTGCCACCATTATTGCCATTTCCGCCTTGGTTACCATTGCCACCACCACGGTTACCACCAGCTTGTGTTGGTGGTGTGTTTGGAAGGTCTTGACCTCCGAAGGCACGGAAGTTGTTGAGGTCTCCAAAGAAATCATCAAAGAATGGATTGATGCTGTTTGAAGCACCGCTATTTCCTTGAGATGAAGATGGTTTTGGATTATTTAAGCCTGCAAAGAAGGCGTTATTTGGATCAGTTTTAATAATTTGATAGCAGTTCTGGCAAAGGTCAACTTGTTGTTGTTTGCCGTTCACATTTGTATAGAGATGAATCGTTGATTCATTTAGATTACAATTTTGACAGAGCATAAGCTACCCCTTTCTACAATCGTTGACCTAGTAAGATAGTCAAATTTGGTCAAACTTTATAGTCTTATTATAGCACCCAGTCCCTAGAAATCAAGTAAAAAGTTTGATTTTTTAGCACTATTAGCGCAAGAGTGCTAAGTGAATTTTTATAAAATTATTCAGAATTATGTTGACTTTTGTGTATAAATATTCTAAAATATCTTTATATTTATAAAATGGATGGTAAGAGAGATGACAAGTAAATCATTTTTAAAGGAAATTGACTTTACAAAATCGGAATTGGAGGGCTTGATTGATTCAGCGTTGCAATTTAAAGACTTGAAGAAAAATAGAATTCCGCATAAATATTTGGACGGGCTTAATATTGCCTTGATTTTTGAGAAGACTTCTACCAGAACGCGTTCGGCTTTTACGGTTGCGGGTCAGGATTTGGGCATGAATGTGACCTACCTTGGCGCTGGTGATATTCAGCTGGGCAAGAAGGAGTCGGTTATCGATACGGCTAAGGTTCTGGGTTCTATGTTTGATGGGATTGAATACCGTGGCTTCAAGCAATCTGATGTGGAGGATTTGGCAACCTATTCTGGAGTTCCAGTCTGGAATGGCTTGACGGATACATGGCACCCAACTCAGATGGTTGCGGATTTCATGACCATGAAAGAGCATTTCGGCTCTTTAGAGGGATTGAAACTTGCTTATGTCGGTGATGGTCGTAACAATATGGCCAACTCGCTCTTGGTGACGGGAGCCATCTTGGGTGTTGATGTGGCAATCATCGCTCCAGCCAGCTTGCAGCCAGAAGATGAGATAGTAGCGCTAGCCCATTCCCACAATAATAGTGCTAACTTGACCATTACGGATGATATCGAGGCGGTCGCTGGGGCGAATGTGCTCTACACGGATGTCTGGGTGTCTATGGGCGAAGAGGTGGACTTCAAGGAGCGTATCGACCTGCTTTTGCCTTATCAAATCAATGCTGCGCTGGTTGAAAAAACGGGAAATCCTGATGTGACAGTTATGCACTGCCTGCCAGCCTTTCATGACCTCAACACGCAAATTGGTCAGGAAATTTATGATAAATACGGTTTGGCTGAATTGGAAATCACGGATGAAGTTTTTCAGAAGTACAGTTCTACCATTTTCCAAGAGGCTGAAAATCGTATGCATTCCATCAAAGCAATTATGTATCAAAGCTTGAATCCGCTTTAATAATTTGAGAAAAAAGCGCTAATTATCCAACTTTGCTTGTGAGATTTGTCCTTTTTGTGTTAAAATAGTAAAGACTAGAAAGCAAATAGGAGAATATAAAATATGGAATCACATTTGGTGAGAATCATCAACCGCCTTGAATTGATGGCGACTGATGGTGGTAATCTTAAACGTAATTTTGAACGTGATGGTGTTGTTGTTGCAGAAGTTTCTTTCAGCAATGACCCTGAAAACGGTCCGGTATTTACATTGCGTGATGTTGAAGCGCGTGAGTCTTACTCATTTGACAGCATTGACTTGATTGCAATGGAAATCTACGACTTGTTGTACTAAAATGAAAGTAAGAGCTGGGTTGTCCTAGCTCTTATTTATTTATAAAAATATGCAAAAAAGTTGTATGTTTATTCAGAATATGTTAAACTATAAGAGAATTTATCTTTATTAGGAGTAATCAATGGACTTTTCATTTTTATCGTCTTACTGGTCATACTTTAACTATGGTGTGCTGGTAACTATCATGATTTCCGCTTGTGTGGTTCTCTTTGGGACCATCATTGGGGTTTTAATCGCTTTAATTAAACGCACTGATATCAAAATTTTGACTTGGCTGGCTAACTTTTATGTCTGGGTTTTCCGTGGGACACCCATGGTTGTTCAGATTATGATTGCCTTTGCTTGGATGCATTTTAATAACATGCCAACCATTGGTTTTGGTGTCTTGGACCTTGACTTTTCTCGTTTGCTTCCAGGGGTTATCATTATTTCGCTAAATAGCGGTGCTTATATTTCTGAAATCGTCCGTGCCGGTATCGAAGCTGTGCCAAAAGGACAAGTGGAAGCGGCTTACTCACTTGGTATCCGTCCGATAAACACTCTTCGTTATGTCATTTTGCCACAGGCTTTCAAAAATATCTTGCCTGCGCTTGGGAATGAATTTATCACTATCATCAAAGATAGCTCACTCTTGCAAACCATCGGGGTTATGGAATTGTGGAACGGTGCTCAGTCAGTCGTAACGTCGACTTACCAACCCGTATCACCGCTCTTGTTTGCGGCCTTCTACTATTTGATGGTGACAACCGTCTTGTCAGGCTTGCTTAAACTCATGGAAAATAAACTAGGGAAAGGAACGAAGAACTAATGGCTGAAAACATTATTTCAATCAAGGGACTTCACAAATATTTCGGTAAAAACGAAGTCTTGAAAGGCATTGACCTTGATATTAAAAAAGGTGAAGTGGTTGTTATTATCGGACCATCAGGTTCTGGTAAGTCAACTTTCCTTCGCACCATGAACCTTCTTGAAGTGCCAACCAAAGGTGTGGTTAAGTTTGAAGGTGTGGACATCACAGACAAGAAAAATGACATCTTCAAGATGCGTGAAAAAATGGGAATGGTTTTCCAACAATTCAACCTCTTCTCAAATATGACGGTTCTTGATAACATTACCTTGTCACCAATCAAAACCAAGAAAGTATCAAAAGCAGAAGCAGAAAGCAAGGCTTACGACCTGCTTGAAAAGGTTGGTTTGAAAGAAAAGGCTGACGCTTACCCACAAAGTCTATCAGGTGGTCAGCAACAGCGTATTGCCATTGCGCGTGGGCTTGCTATGGACCCAGATGTTCTTCTCTTTGACGAACCAACATCAGCCCTTGACCCAGAAATGGTTGGGGAAGTGCTTAACGTTATGCAAGACCTAGCCAAGTCAGGGATGACCATGGCAATCGTCACTCACGAAATGGGCTTTGCCCGTGAAGTAGCAGACCGCGTCATCTTCATGGATGGCGGCTACATTGTCGAAGAAGGCACACCAGAAGAAGTCTTCGAGCATACCAAAGAAGCACGTACCAAAGATTTCCTTGGGAAAGTTCTATAAGATGTAAAGGTCGGACTGCGGTTCGACTTTTTTTGTTTGTTTTTTATAAAAATTATTTTGGCGAAAATATCGTTTTGTGCTCACTTCGTTCGCTCTGGTCTGTGATGGTGATTTTTTGTGAAACGAGTTTAGTTATTGATTTTTACTTGGTATAAGCCCGTTGTAATCTAAGATTATGCTATAATGGAGGCAAGAAATCAGAAGGGGGCTCAGCTATGTCTGGACATAATAAATGGAGTAAGATTAAGAACAAGAAGGGTGACGCGGATGCTAAGCGTGGTGCGGTTTTCAATAAGCTGTCGCGTGAGATTTTTATGGCGGCGAAAAATGGTGGTGGCGACCCTAGTATGAATGCGGCGCTTCGCTTGGTGCTGGACAAGGCGCGTGCGGCCAACATGCCTAAGGATAACATCAATCGTGCTATCAAGAAGGCGACGGATGTGGACGACACGACTAACTACGACGAGATTACTTACGAGGGCTATGGTCCTGGTGGTGTGGCTATTTTGGTGCACACGCTGACAGACAATAAAAATCGTACAGACGCTCATATTCACACCATTTTCAGCCGTAATGGCGGAAATATGGGCTCATCTGGTTCGGTTGCCTACATGTTTGACCGCAAGGGCTACCTTGTCGTTGAGCGCGAGGGGCTTGATTTGGACGAAGATGCTATGTTTGAAGCCATTTTAGAAGCTGGCGCTGAAGATTTAAAAACGTCTGAGGATATCTTTGAAATTATCACAGCCCCCAAAGATTTCCCAGCTATCAAAGAAGCTCTTTCGTCACAAGATTTGACTTTTGCCGAAGCCAAACTCAGCATGATTCCACAAAACTACGTTGCCCTCACTGATGAACAAATGGAAAAATTGGACAACTTGGTAGACAAGTTGGAAGATGACGACGATGTGCAGGATGTCTTTACCAATGCGGAAGGCTAGTCTTTGCCTAAATTGATGATAATCAAAAACAAGATTCACGAGTTGGTGGATCTTGTTTTTTAGTTATTTGACTGTGGTTTTGGTCACTCCCAAACAGAATGGTCCTTTTACCACGGTTTTCATTTTAATTTGAGAGAGGCAACTCAATCCTAACGAGCAGCCCAGGCTGATTATCGCTGAATTGAATCTTCCCATGATGCAATTCAGCGATTTGCTTGCTGATGAGGGTACCCATGCCGTGGGTGTCGTAGTTGCGGGACTTTTGATTGAGTTCTGCGATGGTTTCTGCATTGATTTTGCCATCGTCGGCTAATGATAGTAAGGCATGTCCATCAGTTTGACTGAGCTTGACGGTCAAGTTAGGACTGTCATTGTGATTGTGGGTCAGGCTGTTGAGGATAATGTTGCTAATAGCACGGGTTAACAGACTTTTGTTTCCCATGACTGGAGTGGCTTGGGTAGGTAGGTCAAAGCCTAACTTGAGGTCAGGATAATTGTTGTAGAAATCTGCGATGATTTGGCGAAGTAGACTATTGAGGTCAAAACTGGTCATTTCTTGTGCAATTTCCTGACTTTCCAGCAGATAACTCATGTTGAGGTTGGCAATGATGTGCTCCATCTTGTGGATGTTGACTTCAATCTGCTGGGTTTGTTTGTTGCTGCCTTGCAGGCTTTCCAGCTGATTGGTGTAGCCCAAGATTAGAGTTAAGGGATTGCGCAGGTCATGGCTGATGCCACGAATCCAGTGGCTGCGCATGTCCTTGTTTTCAATGAGCAGTTGCGACGTCTGATTAAGGGCAGACTTGATTTCGGACAGATTGCCCTTTTCATCTAGCAGGACAGGCTTGTTATCAGACAGATCAGCCAGCGCTTGGGTGATGGGCTTGAATTCTTTTCGCAACTTCCATTGAGAACGAAGGAAAATCAAGAAAATCAGAAGTAGGAGTGTCAGTCCAATCCAAAGTACCAGACGAAGCAAGCGGTAGAAGTTTTGAATGAGAAAGTAGTTGCTGGGAAGCTTAGCATAGCTGTCCTTGGGATAGCCCAAGATTAACAGTTTTTGGCCGACCGCATAAGTAAAAATAGGATAATCATCCAGATACCAGCGGGAGGAACGAGCAATGTCTACTAGAGAATAGGTGCGCTTCAACTTACTAGGTAGGCGATAGGATTGTTCCACCTCTCCCTTGTCATCCAGCAACATGAGCCAGACCTTGACCTTGTCCAACAGCTTTCTGTTATCCGCTGTCAGCTGGAGCTCATCTTTTATGACAAGATTTCGTGCGACATCTGTTGGTAGTTTGTCCTTGTAGTAGGACTGATTGATGGTGCTATAAAGGCCAAAAATAAGCAGGCAGACAGCGACACTAAAGACCAGAAGTAGGCTTAGGAAATACATCCGCAGGGTTCTTGAAAAATAGTTGAAGGTCTTCATCTAGTCCACCCTCAACTGGTAGCCCAGCCCCTTAATGGTAATGAGGTGGACGGGCTTAGAAGGATTGTTCTCAATCTTCTGCCGCACCTTGTGGATATGAGCCATGAGCGTGTTCTCGTAGCCCTGATAGCTGTCGCCCCATACCGTCGCCAGCAGATTGTCAAAAGTGACAATCTTATTTTTATGCTCATAAAGCGCCCTAAGTAGGCTAAACTCCTTGGCAGTTAGTGGAATTTCTTGACCATCTTTGAGAATAGCTGCGCGCTCAAAGTCAATTTGACAGGCACTAAGTGTGACCAGCTCATTTTGCTGGGGATAGCTGCGCTTTAGAATGGACAAGAGCCGTAATTCTAGTTCTTTAGGGCGGAAGGGCTTGACGATATAGTCATCGGCTCCTAGTTCGAATCCCTGATACTGTTTTTCAATGTCAGAGACGGCTGAGAGAAAGAGAGCTGGCATGTCAGAGGTCTTGCGAATCTCTCTCAGCACCTCAAAGCCAGTACCATCTGGTAGCATAATATCTAAAATAGCCAAGTCAAACCTTTCTTGAGCCAGTAAATCCAAGGCTTCTTGCTTACTGCTAGCAGTTGTCAGCTGACTAAAGCCAGCAATGGACAGGCTTTCCGTCACTAGCTCTAAAATATCTGGATTATCATCTAAAATCAAAAGTTTTCTATCTTTTACATTCATATCCGTCACCTCAACCCTAGTATAGCATAATCGTCTTAGCAACTCTGCCATTTCCCTAAAAATTAAGGAGGAATTAAGGAAGGCAGCAAGGAGGCGTAAGGTGGGGCGGCTATACTGGTAGTGTAAGGAGGTAGCGAGATGGCTACAATGATTGAATTAAAAGATGTCAAGAAAGTTTTCGGCAAGCAAGTAGCGGTAGATTTGAGTGACTTGCGCTTAGAGCAAGGCGAGATTTATGGACTTATCGGTCCCAACGGTGCGGGCAAGTCAACCATTATGAAGATGATTTGTGGTTTGCTTGAGCCCAGCTCTGGTCAGGTTACGGTGGCAGGTGTCGCCATGTCTGAGGCAAATCGTATCGGTATTTTGAAGCAAATTGGTTCCTTGATTGAGGAGCCAGCCTACTATGATAATCTGACGGGTCTTGAAAATATGCAGATTCTCAAGGAGCTGAAAGGTCTGACTGACCAGGATGTGACAGAGGCGCTAGCCATTGTCCGCTTGACTGACCATCAAAATAAGCGCGTCAAGCATTACTCGCTTGGCATGAAACAGCGTTTAGGGATTGCCATGGCCATCATGGGACGACCTAAGTTGATTGTGCTGGATGAGCCGACAAATGGGCTTGACCCGCAGGCGCGTGAAGAAATCCGCAAGCTCATTCGTAGCTTGCCTGAGAAGTTTCAGACGACAGTCATGATTTCTTCTCATGCGCTGGATGAAATTGAGAAAATGGTGACCCAGATTGGGATTATTGGTAAAGGCAAATTGCTCTACCAAGGAACTATTCGTCAGTTCAAGAGTCAGCACAGTGGTCAAATCTGTCTTAAGACGTCAGCTGATGACAAGGCGCTTGCGCTTTTGAAGCTGGATGCTAGTCGTGTTCAAGTGACGGAGCAGGGCTTGATGCTGTCAAATTATCCTGATGATGTGGTAGCTGATTTGGTGAAGCGCTTAGTGCTAGCTGACATAGCCGTTTACCGTATCTTTGAGGTCAACAAGTCCTTGGAAGAGCTCTTTATTGACTTTACGGCCAGCGATGTTTTGTAGGAGGTTGTCATGCTGAAGTTATTTAAGATTGAGACCAAGAAATACCGAGGTCTGCCCGTTTTCAGGCTCTTGTTTGTGGCTCTCGCTATGTCTATTTTTTTCTCTTGTATTCAGATATTTAATGCCAAGAGCGCGGCTGATTTGACGAATATTGGCAAGTTCTACCAGATATTTGATGCTGCTGCCATGTTTAAGATTATTGTCCAACCTATCATTCTGGCTAGTCTGGTTAGTTTATCCGTTCAAGTGGAAAATCGTCACCAAATGTGGAAGGTTTTGACCAGCAGTGGTGTTGATTACAAGTCCATTTATGCTGTAAAGTTCTTCTATATCTATAGTGCTTATCTGGTCATGCAGGTTTTGGAGTGGCTGCTTACGCTTGCTTTAGTCAAATGGCGGGGCTACACTGTCAGTCTACCAATAGGGCGTCTGGTCTTGTATGGCTTGTCCATTTTGGGGATTTCAGCGGTCATTATGCTCATTCACTATCTCTTGTCGCTTCGTTGGGCTAATCAGCTTATTTCCTTGTCGGTTGCTGTTCTGGCTTCCTTGGTCAGTATCATTCTGATTTTTATCTCCAAGGCAGTTATGTATGTGGTGCCTTACAGCTGGTATGCCCTTCTCATGGCAACCGAGCCCGAGCGTGTGGGGGATACCTTTGTTTATCATGTGACTGCTTTTAACTATTTTCCCTTGATAGCTTCCCTCATTGTGGCGCTGGTTCTTTATCAACTTGGTAAGCGTGTGAAGATTGGAGATTAAGATGACCTTATTAAAAATTGAATGTTTAAAATTACGACGGGCAAGATTATGGTTGCCACTGATGATTTTACCCCTTTTGTCTGTCCTCTACGGCAGTATCAACTTTGCTGGCAATCAAGAAGTGCTCAAGAGCCAGTGGCTCAGTCTCTGGACACAGGTTTATCTCTTTTATGGCAGTTTTTTCTTTCCTTGTATGATTGGGATTGTCTGTGCTTATGTCTGGTACAGTGAGTACAAGCACAATACCATTAAGCTGCTCTTGACCTCAGCCTATTCATTAAGACAAATCATCTGGGCAAAAATGATTGTTGCCTTTGGCTTGGTCATGCTGTCTCAGGCATATTTTTTGGTTCTATATTCTCTGAGTGGATTCTTTTTCCATTTCACTATGGCTTATCCTTTGGAGTTGATTTTCTGGGCCTTGGCTGCTAGCCTTTTCTCCCTAGCCTTGATAGCCATTCAGTCTTACCTTTCTCTAGTTGTCAAAAGCTTCGCTCCGCCAGTTGCTCTCTCTATGCTCCTTGGTCTCGGCGGTTTTATCCTGACAGCGCAAAATGTAGTTCCAGAGCTGGGCTACGTCCTAGCTTCATCAAAATTAGCTAGTCTCATGAACCAAATGGAATCCGTTCATCTTGCTCTACCTATGACCATGTGGCTGCGCTTCATTGTTTATTCAGCTCTTATCGTCCTTTTATCAGTCTTTCTTCAAAGAAAATACTTGAAAAGACAGCTGCGCTAGCTATTCAACGAGGTAAAAGTGCTATAATATAAGAGTAACCTAAGCACTTTTAAGTTGGTGAGAAGTAGAGGGAAATCCTATGTTTAATCAATTAGTTGAAGAATTAGCCCGTTATGATGAAGTGGAAGCTATCGCTCTGGGTGGTTCGCGAGCTGGCGAGTTCTTTGATGAGCAGTCAGACTACGATGTTTATGTTTATCTGACTGGGCCTTTGGCGGTGGACAAGCGTCAAGCGGTGTTGGATAAGTATTGTTCTTACATGGAGTATAGCAATCAGTTCTGGGAGTTGGAAGATGACGGCGTGCTCAAGAATGGCATTGAGATTGAGTTTATCTACCGTAATTTGGATGATTTTCGTGGGGAAGTGGAAGCGGTGGTCTTGGAACATCAGGCTCACAATAGCTACACGACAGCTATGTGGCACAATCTGCTCCACAGCAAGATTATCTTTGACCGCAAGGGACGCTATGCTGAGCTGCAAAAGGATTTAGCTCTGCCATTTCCAAAAGAGCTCAAAGATAATATCGTCACTCGCCAGCTGCAACTGCTGGAAACCAAGATGCCAGCTTATCCTCGCCAAATCAAGAAGGCTTTGGAGCGTGGCGATTGGGTAGCGCTCAATCATCGGGTGGCTGAATTTCTGGCTTCCTACTTTGACCTGATTTTCGCTTTTAATGAGCAAACTCACCCTGGCGAAAAGCGCATGTTGACCTACGCCAAGAAGACCTGTCCACACCTACCAAAAGATTTCGAAAGCAATCTGACTGCCCTATTTGACCATCTTTTTGATGAGCAGAATACAGCTATTGTGGAAGACCTAGTGGCGGGTGCGCGTGAGTTAGTGACAAGCAATAACTAGATAAAAGCCTAAAAACACCGATAAGTCCCTGGCTATCGGTGTTTTAATCTATTAAGCTAAGCGTCTTTAACAGCAGTAGCCGTACTTGCTTCCTTAGCCACCCCTTTTCGGCGGGCGATGAGGTCAGCGTAGGTTTTGCGGCTGTTGTTGATGACTTTGATGAGTGGGCGGTAGTCTGTGCTTGTCTTGCGGCGTTGGTAGATGCCGACAAGTTCGATGAGGTCTTGATAGATAGCCATCAATTCCTTGCGGATGGTCTTTTGGTCATAGACTGTTTGTTTGGTCTTGACGGTTGAGCACTCATTATAGAGCTTGACGAAAGTCTCTTGGCTTGCCTTGAGGCGCTTGATGAAGCGAGTCAATCCCAGACTCTCAATAGCAGAGCTGATGGTTTCATCCTCAGTTTGTTTGAGCAGGTGATTGATTTCAGCTGTTTCGCTTTCGTAGTTGGCTCTAGCAGTATTACGGTAAGCGTCAAAGAGTGGTTTGAGGAGGGTGTAAGCTTTCCTTTTCCTCCTGATAGCGACTAGTGGCGAAGGGAGTTATGGAAGATAGCAGAGCGCTTAAGTCATGGTCACGGTGCTCATTGGCTGAGGCAATGTCATCAGCTGAGTTAATGATAACTACGGTCTCTTTGGTCTTGTGATAGAGGGCTAATTGCTTGCGCAAGTCACCGACTAGGGTAGTGAGCAAGTCATCTTCAATCTCCACTTGGCTACTATCAAAGTCAGTCAAGAATTGTGCGATAAGTTACCCAAATTCATCTTGTCGCAAGCTTGCAGGAAACTGTCTCAAGTGTTGTCAGTTTCCCCGATCACCTCTCGCCTCTGTCAACCTGCTAAGTCGCTCACTTACTAAAAGAAGCCAGCTCATCACCTAACAAACCAGCTAAAGAAAAGAATGACCTTTATTATAACCTAAAAAAGATTATCCGCATTCCTTGTTTTTTTAATAAATAAGAATGATTCTTATTAAGATTTGGTTTGAACTTGCTGGTCAAGCGTGTGACTGGAAAGGGGAAATATTTCTGCCTCCAAGACTTCCTTTAAAAAGAGAGGACTAGAAAAATGAAAACATCAAAGAAAACTTGATAAAACAAGGTTTAAAACGGTAGCTGTCCAGTATTTTTTATCCTCAATATCCCCAAAATTCCTCCTTTTTATCCTCAATTGACTAGCCCTTTTTAGCTTAAAAAATAGGGTTAAAGTAGGCCGGTGATGAGTAAAAACTTCCTCATTTGATGAGAAAATCTAAAAAAATGCTGGCTTCTATCTAAATTTTCTAACAATTGTCTAGCAATGCTCCTTTCTTTTTGATATACTAGAGGTGTTTCTTAACACATTTCGATAAGGAGGTCAAGAAATTTGCTTACAAGTGAATTGAGTCTCGATAAGTCTTACGAGATTCTATCAATAGATTTGCCTGAGGAGAGTCTCAGGCATTTGTCTAATCTAGGTTTGAAGGTGGGGACACGTTTTCAAATCATTTCTAAAACCAAGACCAGTGCCATTTTGATGGTTAAGGCGTCGCGTCTTGCTTTTGACGATTCTATTTTGTCTAAGCTGACGGTTAAGCCTGTCGAGGAAGCGTTAGAAACTCTTCCCTTGTCTGAACTAGCGGTTGGTGACTTTGCCTATGTGGATGGTATTTTTGCCGAGGGCGAAGCCAAACGTCGTCTCATGGATATGGGGCTAACTCGCCATACCAAGATTTATTTGCGTAAGGTGGCACCGCTCGGTGACCCAATGGAAATCAGTTTGCGGGGCTACGAGCTTAGCCTTCGTAAGTCTGAAGCGCAGCTGATTAGCGTAGCTAAAGTGAAGGAGGAAGCGTGATGACAGAGATTGCCCTTATCGGGAACCCCAATTCGGGGAAAACAACTCTTTTCAACCTTTTGACAGGGTCTAGTCAGCGGGTCGGTAACTGGCCTGGGGTGACGGTTGAGCGTAAGAGTGGTAGCGTCAAGAATCTCAATGATGTGACCGTGCAAGACTTACCTGGAATTTACTCTATGTCCCCTTACAGTCCTGAGGAGAAGGTGGCACGTGATTATCTGCTTAGCAACCACGCCGACAGCATCTTGAATGTGGTGGATGCCACCAACCTAGAGCGCAACCTTTACCTAACGACTCAGCTGATTGAGACTGGTATCCCTGTGACGGTTGCCCTCAACATGACAGACCTTCTAACCAGCCAAGGCAAGTCTATCAATGAAGAAAAATTGGCTTACCAACTGGGAACACCTGTCATCTCTATCAGTGCTTTGCAAAACACTGGTGTGGATAAGGTCATCAAAAAAGCCTCTCAGACTACTAAGGCTGATGTGGACAATGTCCTTTTCCCAACCTATGATGACCAATTTGAAGCTGCGCTAGCTCAGATGATGGAAGTGCTAGGCGACAGCGTGCCTGAACGTTCACGTCGTTTCTACGCCATCAAGTTATTTGAAGGTGACAAGCTAGTTTGGGATAGTGTCAATCTATCAACCTTCCAAGAAAAAGAAATCAAGGAAATCGTCAAGATTACCGAAGAAATCTTCACCGAAGATGCTGAGTCAATCGTCATCAACCAACGCTATGCCTTCATCGAGCGTGTCTGCCAGTTGGCACAAAGTCAGTCTGACGATTTCAAACTCAATCTATCAGACAAGATTGACCGCGTGGTCACCAACCGTTTCCTTGCCCTTCCAATCTTCGTCCTTGTCATGTACTTGGTTTATTACCTCTCTATCCAAACCGTGGGGACTATGGGGACAGACTGGATTAACGACGTCCTCTTTGGAAAATACATTCCTGATTGGGCAAATGCTGGGCTTGAAAGTCTGCACGTTGCCAGCTGGTTGCAATCCTTGATTGTTGACGGGATTATTGCTGGTGTCGGGACTGTGCTTGGTTTCTTGCCACAGATTATCGTCCTCTTCATCTGTCTCGGTATTCTGGAAGACATTGGTTACATGAGTCGTATCGCCTTTGTCATGGACCGTATCTTTAGACGTTTCGGTTTATCAGGAAAATCCTTCATTCCCATGTTGATTTCAACTGGTTGTGGGGTTCCTGGTATCATGTCCAGCCGTACCATTGAAAATGAACGTGACCGCCGTATCACCATTATGACAACCACCTTCATGCCATGTTCGGCTAAGTTGTCTATCATTGCTTTGATTGCAGGTGCCTTCTTCCCACACACCCCTTGGGTAGCGCCAAGCACCTACTTCCTTGGTTTTGGAGCCATCGTTCTCTCAGGGATTGCCCTTAAGAAAACTAAAATGCTGGGTGGTTATACCAGTCCCTTCATCATGGAACTCCCAAGCTATCACCTCCCTAAATGGACTGCCGTGCTCCGCTATGCCTTTGGGAAAGGAATGAGCTTCGTCAAACGCGCAGGAACCATCATCTTCAGCTTGACTGTCCTCATTTGGTTCATGTCATCTTACAGCTTCACCTTGCAAGCTGTCTCAACGGAACAATCTATCCTAGCTACCCTCGGCCGTGGTTTGGCTTGGATTTTCACACCGCTAGGTTTCGGGAACTGGAAGGCGACTGTCGCAGCCATTACTGGACTTGCAGCTAAGGAAACTGTTGTGGCGACCTTTGGTATTCTCTACCACACCGCTGACGCTAGTGAAACAAGTAAAGCACTTTGGGCTAGTCTCCAAGCAGACTATACATCCCTTGCTGCTTACAGCTTCATGACTTTCAACCTCCTTTGCGCCCCATGTTTTGCGGCTATGGGAGCTATCAAGCGTGAAATGGGTGACCTTAGTTGGACTTGGGCTGCTATCGGCTTCCAAACAGGTCTTGCTTATGTGGTTAGTCTTGTCATGTATCAGTTTGGCTTGGTTGTCCTTTACGGCAAACCAATGACTATGTGGACTGCTGTTGCAGGTGTTCTAGTCATCGCTATGATTTACATGATTGTCCGCAAACCAAAACACCAAGAAGATGACATCATCAGTCTTGAAACCCTTGCACAAGCACAGAAAGGATAACTTATGTCTACCATTATTATTGCCCTCATCATTGCTGGCGCTGTCGCCCTATCTATCCGTCACTATGTTAAACAAAAAGGCTCATGCGGCGATTGCGACTGTTCATGCCCAGTCAAAGACCAAATGAATCAAGCACATACTACTAAGTAAAAATCAAAAATTAACTTCGTCCGTTTCAGAAACAAAAATGTTTATCAAGGATAAGAGCGAACGAAGTGAGCCCAAACCGATATTTTCGCCGTAGTGGTATTATCAGTGACAATGAAAGTGTCACTGATAACGGGATTTTTGAGACATTAGGCTCAAAAATTAGCAATGAGATTCCGTTAGGAAGCTGCTTGCGTCCGCACTACCTAAGAAAATATCCTAAAAACTAGTTTTATTATAAATTATAAATAGAAAAAAGGAGGTGGGGAGACTCACCTCTTTATGGTATAATGAAGAAAACGATAACAAGGAGATTATTATATGGCGATACTTATTGATGGAAAGGCGCTAGCGCAGAAAATGCAGGCGGAGCTGGCGGAGAAAGTGACAGTGATGAGGGACAAGTACGGGATTGTGCCGGGCTTGACTGTTATCTTAGTTGGGAATAATCCTGCCAGCCAAGTTTATGTCCGCAACAAGGAACGTTCGGCCGTAAAAGTTGGTTTTAAGAGCGATACTATCCGTTTACCAGAATATGTTAGTGAAGAAGAGCTGCTTGAAATCATTGAAGGGCTCAATCAAGACCCGACCGTGCATGGGATTCTAGTGCAACTGCCCCTTCCTAGCCATATTAACGAAAAGAAAATCGTCATGGCTATTGCGCCACATAAAGACGTGGACGGATTCCACCCTATGAATACTGGGCACTTGTGGTCTGGTCGTCCAGTCATGGTACCTTGTACACCGGCAGGGATTATGGCGCTTCTGCGCGAATATGACGTAGACATTGAAGGGAAAAATGCGGTCATTATCGGGCGCTCAAATATCGTTGGCAAGCCCATGGCTCAGCTACTTCTAGACAAGAATGCGACGGTGACGCTGACCCACTCACGCACGCACCATTTGGCAAAAGTGGCTAGTCAAGCGGATATCCTCATCGTGGCGATTGGTCAGGGACATTTTGTGACCAAGGACTTCGTCAAGGAGGGTGCGGTGGTTATCGATGTTGGCATGAACCGCGACGACAACGGCAAGCTGATAGGTGATGTTAAGTTTGATGAGGTGTCGGAGGTCGCTAGCCTCATCACGCCCGTTCCTGGTGGCGTTGGTCCTATGACCATCACCATGCTTCTTGAGCAGACCTACCAAGCTGTCCTTAGAAGTGTGCACGCATGATTATTGACCGCGAACTTGCCCGTCAAGTGGTCCGTCCACGACCTCAAAAGAGCCACAAAGGCACTTTCGGACGCACCCTCTTGATTGGTGGCAACTACCCCTACGGTGGCGCTATTATCATGGCTGCCCTTGCTTGTGTCAATAGCGGAGCTGGTTTGACCATGGTGGCTACGCACAAAGATAACATCACAGCCTTGCATGCTCATCTACCGGAAGCTATGGCTTTCGCCATGAACGAGACAGAGCGCTTGACTGAGCAGATAAGAGCTGCTAGCATCATCTTAATCGGTCCCGGTCTGGCAGAAGATAGTCTAGCACAGGAAACTCTAGATTTAGTTCTGGCAAATGTATCTTTTGAGCAGACCTTGATTATTGACGGCTCTGCTTTGACCTTGCTGGCTGAGAAAGAGATTATCAACTGGCCAACGGATAAGGTCATCTTGACCCCCCACCAAAAGGAGTGGGAACGCGTGTCTGGTTTAGTGATTAGTGACCAGACAGCAGAGGCTAGTCAAGAAGCGCTAGACCATTTTCCAAAAGAGACGGTCTTGGTAGCTAAGTCCGACGCTACCAAGGTCATCACGCGCGACCGAGTCGGGGGGCTGACCGTCGGCGGTCCCTACCAAGCGACAGGTGGCATGGGCGATACGCTAGCAGGATCCATCGCGGGCTTTGTCGCCCAGTTTGGCAGCTCGTATGAAGTGGTTGCAGCAGCAGTCTATGTCCACTCAGCTATTGCAGAGGAGCTGAGCGCCCATGCTTATGTGGTCCTGCCGACAGCAATTAGTGCGGAGCTTCCGAGGTGGATGAAGGCGCTGAGTGAAAGTTAAGTTTAATAGAAAAAGCAACCCGAGCGGAGAGTGTTCTCTGCTCGGGTCTTCTGTTGTTGGGGGAGGAGGGGACTTTTTCCAAGGTGTCCGCCGGGCGGAGCATCTGTCGCAAACCAGCATGCCCCACCGCCCAGCGGACAGGCATTGTCAAATCTACGGCAGGTTATCAAAAGCTTTAACACCGTCCTGATTTCCTTTATTTGCCAACCTCCATCTTCTTTTCTATAATCTTAAGAAGATTATAGTTTCGGAGGACTTATGGCAAAAGTAATTGCAAAGCGCGTGTCCAACTACGAGCTTTTTTATGATTTGGTTTTTGTCTTGGCCATTTCGCGGCTGACATCAACGCTTCATCATGTGGTAGACAATCCCAGTGCGGTTGTGGTTTTCATCGTCAACAGCTTGCTCTCAGTATTTGGATGCAGCAGACTTTTTATCTCAATAAATTTGGTGAGCGGGATCATTTAGATATTTACATCAACATTCCAGCCATGTATATTGTGGGAAATTTTGCTCAGATTATCAGCAAGATTGCTTATTCAGTTACAGATGTGCTTCATTACAACGGGCTCCTGATTGTCGCTTATCTGCTGATTGTTTTACAGTATTATCTGCGGGGGCGTAAAGTAGGCATGCATGAGGATATTAAGACTAATATTTGTCTCTATCCTTATCGGCTCTGGCTTTTGCAGTTCTGACAGCAATTTATATTTTGACGCCAGCCCTTCACAGTAATTCCTACTTTTTTATTCTGTGGATTTTGCCGACCTTCATTCCCTGGGTGCTTGCTAGAAACTTTGACCATCATCTCATCAACTTTCCTCACTTGGTTGAGCGCTGTCAGCTGATTACTATCATCACTTATGGCGAAGCTGTGCTGGCAATCATTCGTTCCTACCCTATGTCAAGCCAAGCCCTGCTGGGATTCCTTATTTTTGTTGGTCTGTCTTTCATGTTTATCTCTTACATTTCCCAGACCTATCTCAACATCAACCATCATCAAGTCACTCGGGCCAATGCCTTAGTCTTAGCTCATCTGGTTTTAATTACTGACCTTAACATTTTCACCGTCTCAGCGGAGCTATGGGCTGACAGTCATCACCGCGAGTGGGGTATGTTTCTTTTTGCCATCGGTCTGGTCATGTATTATGCAAGTCTTATGCTTTTGACGGTCTACAATGACGCTAGCCTTCGTCTGCACAAGTACCACTATCTGGCTTACGCCGTGATTAGCATTCTGGGGCTTAGCTTGGTCGTCCTTTTCAATAGCAGTCGCCTCATTGCCGTCCTTTTCTTTGTAGCAATGGCTTACGCTTATAATCACATTGGCACATCCGCCGCGTCACCGTCCATCGTAAGTTAGCTAAGAAACTAGCTGCGCATAAAAAAATAAGCAAGAACTATTTTTCTTTGCTAAGTTTAAAGGATATGTTATAATAAAGGTGCTTAAAACTTCGAGGAAATAAGCGCATTAGAAAAACCACTCCGATTGCCGTCGAAGTGTTTTTTTTGTACTTGCTCAAGATACTCAGGTTAAGTTATTTGTCGCCTTTGTCTGTTGTCCGATAGATTTAACCGCTCCACCGTAAGCACAGATGCTACGTTGACAAGCAACGGAAACAGAGCAAGTTCGAAGAAGATACGCATGAGAACTTTACCTCCTGCTTGCGCAGCATAGTGAATGAGACCTTTCTATCATATCACAGTTAGTTAATCCTTTTATGCATTATTAGTCATTTTTTGATATAATATAAACTACTTATGCAAGGAAAGAAGGGGCTTATGTCAGATTATTTATCCGTGTCATCCTTGACCAAATATTTGAAATTGAAATTTGACAAGGACCCTTATTTAGAGAGGGTCTATTTGACAGGGCAGGTGTCTAATTTCCGCAAGCGTCCTAGTCATCAGTATTTCTCTCTTAAGGATGATAAAGCGGTCATTCAAGCTACCATGTGGGCTGGTCAGTTTAAAAAGCTAGGCTTTGAGCTTGAAGAAGGCATGAAAATCAATGTTGTGGGGCGCGTGCAGCTTTACGAACCTAGCGGTAGCTATTCCATTATCATTGAAAAAGCAGATCCAGACGGTATCGGTGCTCTAGCCGTCCAGTTTGAACAGCTCAAGAAAAAGTTGACAGAAGCTGGCTATTTTGATGCCCGTCACAAACAAGCTCTCCCCCAGTTTGTCAAGAAAATTGGGGTGGTGACTAGTCCCAGCGGAGCAGTCATTCGTGATATTATCACCACTGTTTCTCGCCGTTTTCCTGGCGTAGAGATTCTTCTCTTTCCGACCAAGGTTCAGGGCGAGGGCGCAGCTCAGGAAGTAGCTGCCAACATTGCAGCGGCCAACCAGCGCGACGATTTGGACTTGCTTATTGTTGGGCGAGGCGGTGGCTCCATTGAGGATCTCTGGGCCTTCAATGAGGAGATTGTCGTGCAGGCTATTTTTGAATCACGCTTACCGGTCATTTCCAGTGTCGGACATGAAACTGATACGACTTTGGCCGACTTAGTGGCCGATAGCAGAGCTGCAACACCGACAGCAGCGGCAGAGTTAGCAACCCCAGTGACCAAGGCAGATATTCTCGCCTGGATAGCAGAGCGACAAAACCGCGCCTACCAAGCTGCGCTCCGCATCATCAAACAAAAAGAAGAACAGCTTAATAAGTCTCGCGGGTCAGTCATCTTCCGACAACCAGAAAGACTCTACGACGGCTATTTACAAAAGTTAGATAAGTTAGAGACGAGTTTAGTCGCATCCATTCGCCAGCAGTATGGACAGGCTCAACAAGCAGAGCAGCTACTGGCTCAGCGTTTGGAAAGTATTGATTTGACTGGAAAAATCCAGCGTTACCGTGAAATTATTGAGCAGAACAGGCGCCTCTTACTATCAACTATGACCAGTCAATATGACAGTAAGGTGGCTCGCTTTGAGAAGGCACAGGATGCGCTCCTCTCTCTTGATACCAGTCGTATCGTAGCGCGTGGCTATGCCATTGTCCAAAAAAATCAAAAAGCTATTTCAAGCACAAAACAAGTAGAAAAAGGCGACCTTTTGCAGATTCAGATGCAGGACGGCAGCCTAGAAGTCGAGGTGAAAGATGTCAAATAAAGCAACATTCGAAGAAAATTTACAGGAATTAGAGACCATCGTGGCTAAGTTGGAACAGGGTGATGTCGCTCTAGAAGATGCCATCGTAGAATTCCAAAAAGGCATGGTCTTGTCAAAAGACTTGCAAAAAACGCTTAAGGAAGCCGAAGAAACCTTGGTTAAAGTTATGCAGGCAGACGGTACAGAAGTGGAAATGGATGCTTAATGGTTAAAATTGAAAAGATTGATGAAGCCATTCATGGCTATTACGAGAAGACCCATCCCGCTGTTTCGACAGATTTGATTGAGGCAGTCCTTTATTCGGTTGATGGGGGTGGCAAGCGTATTCGTCCCCTCATTCTTCTTGAGGTCTTGGAAGGCTTTGGTCTTGATTTGACCGAGGCGCATTACGATGTGGCTGCGGCTCTTGAGATGATTCATACGGGTTCGCTCATTCACGATGACCTGCCTGCTATGGATAATGACGATTATCGTCGTGGTCATTTGACCAACCACAAGAAGTTTGATGAAGCGACAGCTATTTTGGCTGGGGATTCCCTCTTTTTAGACCCTTTCGGCTTAATCGCTGACGCTGATTTGCTAGTGGAGGTTAGGGTTCGGTTGATTTCTGAACTATCCCTTGGCTCTGGAACATTTGGCATGGTTGGTGGGCAAATGCTTGACATGGAGGGCGAGGAAGCCCACCTATCCCTAGAAGAATTAGCCCAAGTCCACGCCAACAAAACAGGTAAATTACTGACCTTTCCATTTGTGGCTGGGGGAATAATTGCTCAGTTGGAAGCTGACAGTTTAGCAGAGCTCCGCAAGGCTGGTGAATTGATCGGTCTTGCCTTTCAAGTTCGTGATGACATTCTAGATGTGACAGCGACTTTTGAAGAAATCGGCAAGACACCGCAGAAAGATTTGGCAGCTGAAAAATCAACTTATCCAAGTCTTCTTGGTTTGGACAAGTCTAAGCAGGTGCTAGACGATGCTCTTAATCAAGCGCTAGCTATTTTCCAAAAACTAGCAGATGACAAGGGCTTTGACCAAGCTCAAATCAAGCAACTTATAGAAAGGTTACGACTCAATGGCTAAAGAAAGGGTGGATGTCCTTGCCTATAAACAAGGGCTTTTTGAGACGCGCGAACAAGCTAAACGTGGTGTCATGGCTGGGCTAGTCATCAATGTTATCAATGGCGAGCGCTATGACAAGCCAGGCGAAAAAATTGCTGACGACACTGAACTAAAACTTAAGGGTGAAAAGCTCAAATACGTTAGTCGTGGCGGACTCAAATTAGAGAAAGCGCTGGATGTTTTTGGCATTTCCGTTGACGGTAAGACGACCATTGATATTGGTGCCTCAACAGGCGGGTTCACTGATGTCATGCTTCAATCGGGGGCTAAATTGGTTTACGCGGTTGATGTCGGCACCAATCAGTTGGTTTGGAAATTGCGTCAGGATGAGCGCGTACGTTCCATGGAACAGTACAATTTCCGTTATGCTGAAAGCACTGATTTTACAGAAGGCTTGCCAGAATTTGCTTCAATTGATGTTAGTTTTATCTCCCTCAATCTTATTTTGCCAGCTTTGCATGGCATTTTGATTGATGGCGGTGAGGTTGTGGCGTTGATTAAACCGCAGTTTGAAGCGGGGCGCGAGCAGATTGGCAAAAACGGTATCGTCAAAGATAAGGCGGTTCATCAAAAAGTTTTGGAAACCGTGACAAGTTTTGCCGTGGATTACGGATTTACAGTTAAAGGGCTTGATTTTTCACCGATTCAGGGTGGTCATGGCAACATCGAATTTTTAGCGCATTTGCAAAAATTGGCTGACGCTGAAAACCAAGTTGCTGGGCAAATCACTGAGGTGGTGGAGAAGGCTCACGAGGAATTTAAAAAGAATGAAGAAAACTGAACGTTTAGAATTAATTAGAGAAATTGTTTTGGAGCAGGAAGTGGGGACTCAGCACGACCTCCTCAAAAAATTGGAGGAACACGGTCTCAAGCTCACACAAGCAACCATTTCACGAGACATGAATGAAGTTGGTATTGTCAAAATTCCAACGCAAGATGGACGCTATGTTTACGGGCTGTCAAAGGAAAATAAACAGCCCATTGCCCCTCGTCCAAAACCCATTAAGACAAGTATTTTGCAACTGTCACCAGTGACTGGTGGCATAGAACACATGATTCACATTGATGTCATCCCAGGCAATAGTCGTCTGGTCAAGAAATTCTTGCTTAAGGAGTGGGGCAGTCACATTTTCAGTTTGATTGCTGATGATGACAGCCTTCTCTTGATTGCCAAATCGCCAGCTGATGCGGATTTTGTGCGAGAGGCAATCATCACCCACATCCGCGATCATCACTAAGAAGAGGAATCTATGCTTTTAGAAATTTCCATTAAAAATTTCGCTATTATTGAGGAGATTTCCCTCAATTTTGAGACGGGCATGACCGTTTTGACGGGGGAGACTGGGGCTGGAAAGTCCATTATCATTGACGCCATGAATATGATGCTAGGCGCGCGTGCTAGTGTGGAAGTTATCCGCCACGGTGCTCCCAAGGCTGAGATTGAGGGCTTCTTTTCAGTCGCCCAAAATGCTGCGCTGGCAGATTTATTGGACCAGAATGGCATTGAATTTACGGATGAATTGATTATTCGCCGTGAAATCTTTCAAAATGGACGTAGTGTCAGCCGTATCAACGGTCAGATGGTCAACCTGACCACTCTCAAGGCTGTTGGTCAATACTTGGTGGATATCCACGGTCAGCACGACCAAGAAGAACTCATGAAGCCTAACCAGCATATTGCTATGCTAGATGAATTTGGCGATGAGGACTTTTTAGCAGTCAAGTCAGCCTATCAAGCCATCTTTGAATCTTACCGTAACCTGCGCAAGCGTGTTCTGGACAAGCAAAAAAACGAACGTGAGCACAAGGCTCGTATCGAAATGCTGGAATTTCAAATTGCTGAGATTGAAGCCGTTGCTCTCAAATCTGGTGAGGACGAAAAGCTCATTCAGCAACGCGACAAACTTCTTAACCACAAAAACATTGCTGATACGCTGGCCAATGCCTATGTCATGCTGGACAACGAAGATTATTCCAGCCTGTCAAATGTCCGCTCTGCCATGAACGACCTCATGACCTTGGAAGAATTCGACCCCGAGTACAAGGAAATGTCTAGCAGTCTAGCTGAGGCCTACTATGTCATGGAGGAAGTGACCAAGCGTTTGGGCGATGTGATTGACGACCTAGATTTTGACGCTGGTCTCTTGCAGGAGACTGAGACGCGCCTAGATACTATCAATGCCATCACTCGTAAATACGGCGGTAGTGTCGATGATGTTTTGGATTACTTTGACAACATCACCAAGGAATACGCCCTGCTGACTGGCAGCGAGGGCTCCTCAGACGATATGGAGCGTGAGCTCAAGCATTTGGAGCGTGATTTGGTGGCTGCAGCCAATGAGCTGAGCCAAAAACGCCACACCCTTGCCAAAATCCTAGAAGTTGAAATCAAACAAGAATTGACGGAACTCTACATGGAAAAAGCTAATTTCCAAGTCCAATTCACCAAGGGAAAATTCAACCGTGACGGCAACGAAGTGGTGGAATTTTATATCTCAACGAACCCAGGTGAAGGCTTTAAACCGCTTGTTAAGGTGGCATCTGGTGGCGAGTTGTCTCGTCTCATGTTGGCAATCAAGTCTGCTTTTTCTCGTAAGGAGGACAAAACATCCATTGTTTTTGATGAGGTGGATACCGGTGTCTCTGGTCGAGTCGCGCAAGCCATTGCCCAAAAAATCCATAAAATCGGTGCTCATGGTCAGGTCTTGGCCATCTCTCACCTAGCTCAAGTGATTGCCATTGCTGATTATCAATTCTTCATCGAGAAAATTAGCGATGACAACTCAACGGTCTCAACCGTGCGTCTATTGAACGAAGAAGAGCGCGTGGAAGAAATCGCTAAGATGCTGGCAGGTAGCGACGTGACCGAAGCCGCCCGCATTCAAGCTCGCGAATTATTGAAAAAATAAAAGAGAAGCGGTTGAGACAAAAATCTCAACCTTTTCACTTTTCATACGGACTAATTGTGAGTCGCAGTGGTTTAGTGGAGGTGGGAGTGAAACAGTCTGGGGAGAGACTGTTTCAGCCCGAACCGAGAATAACGACGTGAGGGAAAATCGGAGACTTCGTCTTACCGATTTCTGTCCCACTCTCTCTTTCTTTTTCGCTATTATGGCACAAATTTGGTATAATAAAGTATTGAATAATGCACTATTAGAACAGGATACAACATGAGTAATATTAAAATTGTAACGGATTCATCAATGACAATCGAACCGGAGTTGGTTAAAGAGTTGGATATCACGGTTGTTCCCCTATCAGTCATGGTGGGTGGCACCCTTTATTCAGATGCAGACCTCAAAGAAGAGGGCAAATTCCTCAATTTGATGCGTTCAAGCAAGGAATTACCTAAGACCAGCCAACCTCCTGTTGGTGTCTTTGCGGAAGTTTATGAAAAATTGATGGCAGAGGGAGCCGATGAAATCGTGGCTATCCACTTGACACACACCTTGTCAGGGACCATTGAAGCTTCACGCCAAGGCGCAGCCATTGCTGGCGCTAAAGTGACAGTTGTCGATTGCACCTTCACAGACCAATGCCAAAAATTCCAAGTCGTCGAAGCTGCTAAATTAGCTAAAGCTGGTGCCGACCTTGATACTATCCTTGCTCGTATCGAAGAAGTCCGCCAAAAATCAGAGCTTTACATCGGAGTATCAACTCTTGAAAATCTAGTAAAGGGTGGTCGTATTGGTCGTGTGACAGGTCTCTTGTCTTCCCTCCTCAATATCCGCGTTGTCATGGAAATGGTTGACCATGAACTGGTTCCTGTTATCAAAGGTCGCGGTGTCAAAACTTTTAACAAATGGTTAGACAGCTTTATTGAAAAAGCCAAAGGTCGTAAGGTTGCAGAAATTGGCATTTCTTATTGCGGGACTATCGACATGGCTAATGGTTTCAAAGAAAAATTGAAAGTTCTTGGCGCACCGATTGCTGTCCTAGAAACTGGCTCAATCATCCAGACACACACTGGTGAGGATGCCTTTGCGGTCATGGTTCGCTATGAATAAACGACATTTTTTAAGTGGGCTCATCTTTTTCGCGGTGAGTCTTCTTTTAGCAGTTTTGGTCCTTAATCTAGCTATTCCAAAGTCCAATCCCAAGCTGACTAAGAAGGATTTTCTGGCAAGCAAGGTGACCAAGTTTTCTTACGTGGCAGTCGGAGATTCTCTAACACAAGGGGTGGGCGATACGACCAACCAAGGTGGCTTTGTCCCATTGCTGGCGCAGGAATTGACAGATGCCTACCAGTATCAGGTGACTTCGGTTAATTATGGTATTTCTGGCAACACCAGTAGCCAAATTCTCTCGCGGATGACCAAGCAAAAGACCATTCAAAATAAGCTGGCTAAGGCTGACCTGATGACTCTGACTGTTGGCGGGAACGATGTCATGGCTGTCATTCGGAAAAATCTGACCAGCTTGTCGGTCAAATCCTTTAAAGCGCCAGCCATTGCCTACCAAAAACGCCTCAGAAAGATCATCAACCTAGCTAGAAAAGATAATCCTAACCTTCCGATTTATGTTCTGGGGATTTATAATCCTTTTTACCTCAACTTCCCAGAAATGACCAAGATGCAGGATATCATCGACAATTGGAATGCTGCGACGGAGACAGTGGTTGCCGAGTATGAAAAGGTCTACTTTGTCCCAATCAACGACCTGCTTTATAAGGGAATTGACGGTCAGGAAGGTATTGTCCAAACGGATGGTGAGAAGACCACGGTTATGAACGATGCCCTCTTCTCAGAGGACCATTTTCATCCCAATAATATCGGCTATCAAATTATGTCAAATGCAGTAATGGAGAAAATACGTGAAACAAAATCTCAGTGGAAAGATTAACTGGTGGAAGTGGGGTCTTCTGCTCCTATTAGCTATCAATGTCGCCTTTGTTGGTGTGGTGGCTAGTCGCCTCATTCAGGTGAGGGAGCCTTCTGCAGAAACGCTTAAAACGACCACAGCTAAGAGCGTTAAAGTCGGTACCTTTACCACCAATAAGGAGCAGCTGAACGACACGGTTGCGACCTATCTCAAAGACTACCAGAGCAAGAAGTTTACCTACAAGGTTTATGCGGCTTCGTCCTCTATCCTATTTGAAGGCTCTTACGAGCTGCTCGGCTACGAGGTGCCACTCTACGTTTATTTTGAGCCTAATCGTTTGGAAAATGGAGCGGTGCAGCTTAAGGTGACTTCCTTCTCAGTGGGAACCCTTCCTCTGCCAGAGTCAGAAGTCCTACAGTACATCAAATCAAGCTATGACTTGCCAGATTTTGTAACCATTTCCCCTAAAAAATCAACGATTACCATCAATCTACAAAGCATGAAAAACGATGCAGGTATTTATCTAAAAGCTACGACAATTGACTTGGTAAATGATAATTTCAGCTTTGATATTTTCAAGAAAAAGTCCTAAAATAACGTTAAATACTTGACCTTAAGCGGTTTTTTAGATATTATAGATTTTGTTAAAAGCGTTATCGTATCAATCGCTATCGCTTAGAAATTATTTGGAGGATTTGTTAACATGGCTAACAAACAAGATTTGATTGCAAAAGTAGCAGAGGCTACTGAATTGACTAAGAAAGATTCAGCTGCAGCAGTTGACGCTGTCTTCGCAGCAGTTGCTGACTACCTTGCAGCAGGTGAAAAAGTACAATTGATTGGTTTCGGTAACTTCGAAGTTCGCGAACGCGCAGCTCGTAAAGGTCGCAACCCTCAAACAGGTGCAGAAATCGAAATTGCAGCATCTAAAGTTCCAGCATTCAAAGCTGGTAAAGCTCTTAAAGACGCTGTTAAATAATTAGGATTTATATTCTAAATAAAAAGGAGGTTGGGACAAAAGTACCCAACCTCTTAGTATGTAATCTATAATAATGACTAGTCGCAGTGGTTGAGTGGCATCTAAACACTGATAAATCAGCACTTAGAACCCTACTCAACTGTGCGGAGGTGGGACAACGAAATCAAAGACTTCGTCTTACCGATTTCCGTCCTGCTCTCTTTTCGTTTGCCTGTAAAGAGCAATCTCCTATAATGTACAAAGCCATGATTAGAAATGAGAACCGAGGAAGATTCGATGAGTCATAATATGATTTTTTTGCTGATATTTATTTTCTTTGTGTTAGTAACCATCGCCAAACTTGTTATCCTCAAGCTCTACATGGATACCATCAAACCTGAAGTGGATGCTGACGGTAATATTATCAGTAAACCTGTGAAAGATAAACTGTCTGAGGAAGAACGCGAGGAGCGTGAATTTGACAGAGATTGGTAAGTTAATTGCGTCTTTATAGAGACACCAAAAAGCCAGCTACTAGAAACCTTCTTGGAGGTGTACAGTAGCTGGCTTTTTCCCTTATTTAATGATTATAGATAGTGAAGTTTTCCACGAAAATCTTCAATGCTGTCATAGCCTTTTTCTGCCATGATGTTTTGAAGTTCTTTGGTGATGCGTTCAAAAATAGCAGGACCTTCCTTATGGAGGGCAGTTCCGATTTGAACCATGCTGGCGCCACAGAGGATGTGTTCAAAGGCATCGCGACCAGATTTGACACCGCCAGTCCCGATAATTTTGATAGATGGATTTAGGCGTTGATAGAAGGCATGTACGTTAGCAAGAGCAGTTGGTTTGATAAAGTCACCTCCGATACCACCAAAACCATTTTTAGGCTTAATGACAACAGTTTCATCATCAATCACAAGCCCATTACCGATTGAGTTAACAGAATTGACAAAGGCAAGTGGGTATTTATTGAAAATGGCTGCCGCTTGGTCAAAGTGAACAATGTCAAAGTAAGGAGGAAGTTTGATGCCAAGTGGTTTGGTATAGTAGCTGAAGACTTCAGATAGAATAGCATCTGTTGTCTCAAAATCGTAGGCAATCTGTGGTTTACCAGGAACGTTTGGACAAGAGAGGTTGAGTTCAACAAGTCCATTGTAGTTGCTAGCCTCAACTTTTTTAAGAATGGTATGTGTTTCTTCAGGAGACATGCCGACAAGTGATAGGAAGTGATTCTTGTGACCACCTTCTTCTTGAAGTTCAGTGACAAAATCAAGATAGTAATCGACACCCTTATTAGGAAGTCCCATTGAGTTGATTGAGCCCCAGTCAGTATTGGAATAGCGGGGTTCAGGGTTACCAGCGCGTGCCTCTAAGGTACCTGTTTTGGTGACAAATGAGCCTGCGGCTGAACTTTCGATTGCTTCTAATTCCTTGCGGGTCATGCAGTAGACACCAGCAGCGTTCATGAGACAGTTGTCAAAATCAAATGCACCAATGCTTGTTTTTGTTGAAACCATAATATCCTCCAAAAGACAAATTTTTTCTATTCTATCACCAGATAGGTAAATTTTCAAGAAAAAATCAGAGATTGATGAATATTGTTCGGAAATCACTGATTTTTAGCTATGAAAAGAGCCAACCGAAGTTAGCTCTGCTATTGGCCAAAGGCCTATGAACGACCTAGAACTTTTTTCAGCCCTTGAATGGTCTTGTATCTGAGTGGTTTTGGATAGTAGCGGAAGGTGCCCATTTTACGAACGATGTGACCGTTGAAGTTTTGCTTGAAGCGAAGGACGCCGTCTGAACCATCGAAGATACCTTGAATGCCCAAGAAATTGTAGCAAGCAATGCCACGCTTGATGGCTTCCTGCATGACGTATTCTTGGAGAACGGCTGGCGCGTAGAATTTGTTGAACTCAGTGTAGGAACCTGAGAAGAGGTAGACGGCCTCTTGTTTGGTGTAGATGAAGAGGCTACCACACATGATAACATCCTTGTTACCGTGTTCTTTAATCAAGTCCATTCCTTCCTGAATACGTTTGTCGAAAGTTTCAATTTGGTTGAGTAATTCTTGGCGTTGCTTTTTATATTTGCAAGAGTCCGCATTATTTTCATGTGTTTTGTCAAGTTGACTGATTTTATTTTTCAGCGCTTGCTTACTTGCTTCGAGTTTTTCAGTGTAAGTTTTGAAATTTATGGTCGCCACTACAAATTCACATTTATCACCAAAACTATCATAGAAATCTTGATAGTATTCTAAAGACTTGTCGTTGTATTCACGGCGGTCAGAGGTTGAAGCGGTAATTTCTTTGAAGAGGTGGAGCTCATCGCGCTCTAAACGACGGACTTTCGTACCGAAAGACATGGCTTTCTTAACCAGCGGACGCCCTTTTTTAGAGAAAGATTTGAGAAGGGTATCAGCAGTTAGTCCCGTTAAATCTTTGACATAATGCCAGTCAGGTTCACCGCCAGGATAACCCGTCATGAGCCCGTCATGGCTATAGCCAAGGTCGGTAAAGTCTATGATAAGCTCTGCATTTTCAGGAGAAATAGGCTCACCATCGCTGTTGAAGCTTTGGTAAGTATCGTAAGGTTTGACCAAGAGTTCAAGGGCACCGTTAGCTTTAGCGTAGTCTTGCAGAGCATGGTAAAAGGCCTTTAGGTATTTGGCATCACGACGAGCGGGTCCAGAATTGATTTCCATATGGAGCCCACCTATCATGGGGATTTTGTAAAGTAGTCCAGCAACTTGGATGTCGCCTTCAGCTTCCAATCCGACAAATTCAGTCTGGTAGCCACGTTTGGTGAGGAGCTTAGCCATTTCTGGTCTTTGAAAGGCTGAGCATTCTGTTAAGCTGTCAAGAAAGGCTTGATAGTCAGCTTCAGATAAGGTTTTTAAGGTCATAATTATTTACTCCTTGCTTTCTTGCGGAGGGTGTAGGCAAGATTAGACAGTTTGTAAAGGAATGGATGCACAGGCAAGTTAAACTCACCGATGAATTCTTCGATAGTTGGGTCGAATTTTGATTTAAAACTGTAGAGACCGCCGGAGAAGTCATTTTCAATCCCCCCCATATTTTGCCAAGTCATACCACGGTCAAAAGCGTGCTGAGCTGTTTCGAACCAGGTATAAATGGGTGCTTGGTAGGTCTTAAAATGGTCATCCATACCAGCATAGATATTCTCAGAAGTATCTCCAAATTCAAGAGAAATGGTTGCTGCGATAGGAATGAGGTCGCGTTGAGCAGCTGCTTGAGCTTGGTTGAGAAATTGCTTTTCTTTAGTCAAACGCTCAATTGTTTTCGTATTGTTGTCAATTTTAGATTGGCGTGTTTTCTCAGTGAAATTGGCTTTTTCGCTTTCTGCCTTGTCAAGTTCTGTCTGAATCTTGTTGAGACGCTTGGTCACATTTAGAAAAGCCATTGTGACGTAGGAATTTTCGGGGTAGGTTGTCAATAATTTTTGATAGTAATCCAAACCACGCAGGCTAATGCCTTTACGTACTTCAGTTTTTTTCATCAATTCAGCGAAATCTGCTAGCAATTCAGTACCGCCAAAGTGAATTTCGACATCTTTGTTTTGTGAGGTGCGAATGACTTGACGTGTTTTTTTAGGCATGGCCTCTAGGCTAAATGTTTCTGCATAGAGATTAGCCTGAAAACGTGGCTGAATATTTTCAGCTAGGTCAGTCGTACGTCCAACCCAGTCAGCGCCAGCTTTTTTCAAATTGTCGATAGCCTTGAGTCCTTCAGTGTTATCAGCATTTTCAGCGAAATCAGCAGGTTTGCCTTTTTTTAGGAAAATGGCTGGGTCAAATTTAACAAAGAGGGTTTTTTCTTTTTTGCCGATAGCCTTGAGGTCAGTCATGACCTGTTTGACATGGTCTAGATTGTTGTAGTCCATGATTGGTCCGCGAGGAATGTAGAGCATGGTAAAGCCTAGCGGTAGGGGCTGGATAAGAATGCTTGCGCTAGCAATTTGCTTACCAGCAGCATCGAAAAATCCAACACGCTTATTGCCCCAAGTGTCCTTGATTTTTGCCCAATCTGAGGATTGGAGGAGGTTGGTTTGTTGAGAAGTTTTAGCGAAATCATCATGCGCTGAGGCAGATATTTCTTGATACATATGACGTCCTTTCTGAGAGAAACGAGTGGCAGAAAAGACAAGATAAAGAGACGAGATTAGGATTTTGGTTCCACACTCGTTTCTCTATCGCAACTGTTTAATCTGCACTGGTTAGTGAGAATGGGCTTTCTTTTTACGATAGTCGTAGGCAAAGTTAGCCAATTTGTAAAGCGGTTTATTGATTGGGAGGTTAAATTCACCAATGAATTCTTCGATGGTTGGGTTGAAGTTGCTCTTGAATTTGGTCAAGCCGTCATCAAGGGTTCCTTCGACACCACCCATGTTGGCCCAGATGATACCATCTTGGTAGGCATCTTCAAAGACCTTGGGATAGAGAGAATATTGGGGATAGAATTTCTTGAAATCCTCATTCATCCCTGCATAAAGCATTTCCATGACATTGCCAAAACGGACAGAAAGAATCCCTGCAATGACCAAATCATCTGGGTATTCTTTGACGTACTCTTCAAATTCTGTGATGTATTTTTGAACAGAATTTTGTTGCTGAGCTAGCTTGGTCAAGCGTTTCTTTTGATTTTCAGCTGTTTCTGCCAAATCTTTTTCGATTTGTGCCAACTGTTCTTTGTACTGTGCTAAACGTTCGTGGAGATTGACGCGAGCCAAGTGAAGGTAGGCATCATCGCCGTAGATGGTCATCATCTTGCGGAAGTAGTCTTCGTTTCGGAGGGCGACTCCCTTACGATTTTCAGTCAATGCAACCACATCAGCGAAAGTTTTAATATCATCAAGGCTACCACGATTGGTCTTGACCCCACGATTGATGGCATCTTTCATAAGACGTTTGGTGTGTTTAGGGAAGGTTGCCAGTATGTCTTCTTGGGTGTAGACATTGGCTTGGTAACGTGGCTGAATGCTTTCAGCAATCGTTGTCGTTTCCCCAGTCCATTCAGCGCCAGCTTTTTCTAGATTAGCAATGAATTGGCGTACCTGTGCATTTTCAGTGGCTGTGTCCACTTCATCAAGTTTATATTGACGAAGAAGCAGAGCTGGGTCAAATTTCGCAAATAAGGCGTGTTTTTTCTTGCCGAATTGCCTTATAGTCTTGAGCACAAAATTCACCAAATCTCGGTTTCCATAGTCCATGATGGGACCGCGTGGAATGTAGAGCATGGTGAAGCCTAAGGGCAGTTGTTTGATAAGAATAGAGGCTGTCGCGACCATCTGGCCGTCTTGATAGAAGCCGATGCGTTCATTGCCCCAATTATCTTTTAGCTGTGCCCATTTGGCTGATTGAAGTAAGTTTGTTTGTTGAGAGGCTTTGGCAAAATTGTCATGTTCCTCTTCTGAAATCCCAATTTTCGAAGTAAACATTTTAGTTTAGTACCCATTGACGTAGTGCGTAGGCTACGCCACTTTCATCATTTGATTTGGTAATGTATTTTGCAATTTTTTTGAGCTCAGGGTTGCCGTTTTCCATGACAACGGGATTGCCGACAACTTCAAGCATGGCACGGTCGTTTTCTTCGTCTCCGATTGCCATGGTTTGGTCAATGCTAAGCCCCATTTTTTCAGCCAAGTGAAGGACAGCATTGCCTTTGCTAACCGTTTTAGGCATGATTTCCAAATAGAATGGCGTTGATTTGACGATGTTAAAACGGTCGTAGTATTCAGCTGGAATCTTAGCGATAGCGGCATTCAAAAGCTCTGGTTCATCAATCAGCATCATTTTGACAATATCCTTACCGACCATTTCTTCTGGTGTGCGGTAGAAGATTGGCATGCTGACGAGAGTTGATTCGTGAACGGTGTATTTACCGATGTTGCGATTGGCGGTGTAGATGCCTTCCTTGGTGATAGCGTGCATGTGGACACCGAGCTTACGCGCTAGAAATTCAACTTCCATATAATCATCGTAGGACATGCTTTCCTTGATAATATCTTCACCAGTCGCAACATCCTGAACAAGACCACCGTTAAAAGTGATAATATAGTCGCCATCTTCGTTGAGCTTAAGGTCATCAAGAAGTTGGTGAACGCCAGCGATTGGACGACCAGTTGCGATAACGACTTTCACGCCTTGTTTTTTAGCGTCTTGCACAGCTTCAAAAACCTCAGGAGTGATTTCTCTTTTACTGTTGACCAGTGTGCCGTCAATATCAACAGCCACAAGTTTAATTGACATTATGATTTTCTCCAATTTTTCATGTTTCTCAAAAAAATATCCAACTGCTATTTTACTAAAAATATGGCTTTTTGTCATGGTTCAATCGTTGATGGATTTGGATTGAAGCTGTCATTTTTAATGTAGCGGCCAAAGCTTGTCTTAACATCCGCAAAGAGGTCGTCCGCGCGCAGCATTTCCTTTGGAAAATAGAAACGACGGTCGCCGTGGACAGAGCCTGTCAGTGCCTGAACGATAGGGGAAAGGCTTGATAATTCAGCCAAACTACCGTCTTTTTGGATAATTTTAATCTCTGTTCGAGGATTGCTATGCTCGGGACGATAGATGTCGTAAGGCAGGTCAAAATTGATATGAATTCCTGTGTAGTATTCTGGGTCAAAACCAACCTGTGCCACCAAATCACGCAAAACAGCCAACTTTTCCTCGTCAACCTGGTCAAAAAGGACAGACTTAAAAACCTTGCGATTGATAAAGCGACTAGCCAAATCCGCCAAAATATCATCATCGCTAGTCATCCAAGTTTGAAAATAGGTGTTCATAACCCCATCGTCCAGCGCCAAATAATCCTGAAGCGTGTTGCTCTCCTCAAAGAAAGGAATCAGGTGTGGCGAGCTTTGTTGGAAAAAATGGGGCTGAGCTGGGTAGAGGTGTTTAGCCCTGTGCAAAAGTTTTTGTAAGAGGAGCTCCATAGCTCTGCTGGCAGGGTGAAAATAAACCTGCATATACATCTGAAAGCGACTGACAATATAATCTTCCACCGCGTGCATGCCATTACGCGAAAAAGCAATACCGTTTTCAATGGGGCGAATGACCCGCAGAATACGAGTCAAATCAAAATTGCCATAAGAGGCCGCAGTATAGTAAGAGTCCCGCAAAAGATAGTCCATGCGGTCACAGTCAATCTGACTAGAAATCAGCTCCACAACCTGCTTGTTGGGATAAGTGTGGTTGATGACGCTAGCCACTTTTTCTGGAAAATCAGGCGCCACCTTAGTCAGAATGGCATTGATTTCCGTCTCAGGATTGGTGATGATTTCTCGGGTATAGGCTTCGTGGTCGGTATCAAACAGATGCTCAAAAGTGTGCGAGTAAGCACCGTGCCCAATGTCGTGAAGGAGGGCAGCCACCATGGTGAGCAACGACTCGTCAGGATTCCAGACATCCGTGTACTGCTTGTCAAAAATCTCAGTGACCTTGCGCGCCAATTCGTAGACGCCTAGGCAATGAGAAAATCGGCTGTGCTCGGCACCATGAAAGGTAAAAGAAGTTGTCGGCACCTGCTTAATACGACGGAGACGTTGAAACTCTCGGCTGTTGATGAGGTCGTAGATGGTCTGATTATTAACGTGGATATAGTTGTGAACTGGGTCACGAAATACTTTTTCATTCATACCACTAGTATAGCAAAAATACGCTAAAATATGGCTTAAGAGCAGTAGCAGATTAGCTTAAAAAGCCTAGCTGTTTTTTTAAATAAAAGGGACAAAATTGAAAGCTAGCGCAAAAATTGATAAAATGGACTTAGTCTAAAAAGAAAGAGTTATCTATGAAATTAGAAATTAACAACAAAATCAATTTGGGTGACCAGACGGAGTTGGTGCACGAAGTGCATGACTGTCAGGTGGTCGAAAAAGGTGAGTCGCTCTATATCACCTACATCAATTCTGAGAAGGAAAAGGTGGTCATCAAGTGTCAGGAGCAGGAATTGACCATGACCCGCTATTCAAATCCTAAGTCAATCATGCGATTCCACAGCGAGTTTCCCGCACTTGTCGCCATTCCGACCCCGCTTGGTATCCAGCAGTTGAAAACAGAAACCAGTCATTTTGTGACACATTGGGATGACCAGCGCGTGCGCATTGACTATGACCTCAAACAGGCTGAGACTGATGCCTTGTTTGCTGCTTATGAATTAGAATTGAAGTGGTATTAAAATGGAAGAAACGAAAAAAGAAGGTATGGCTAGTGTCATCGCTGCGCTAGTTGCCAATATTCTGGTAGCAATTTCCAAGTTTGTCGGCTTTATCCTATCAGGCTCTACTGCCATGATGAATGAGTCCATCCACAGTGTGATTGACTGTGGTAATCAGATTTTGCTCTTGGTCGGTGACCGTAAGGCTCACCATCAAGCTAGCGACCGCCATCCCTTTGGAGAAGCGCGTGCCAAGTATTTTTACTCAACCATCGTTGCCATGATGCTCTTCTTTGCTGGGGGCGCTCTTGGTATCATGGAGGCTGTTGAAAAACTCTCATCACCTGGCGAGCACGGCGTGGAAAATGCAGGGGTTGTGCTAGGTATCTTGGTTTTTGGCATGATTGTCGAAGGTTCCAGCCTTCGCGTGGCTTTCAAGGAAATAGCAAAGCTGAACAAGGAGAAACTGCCACTCATCCGTTTTTTAAAAGAAAGTCGTCATTCAGAGATTTTAATTATTTTTGCGGAAGATAGCTGCGCGGTAGTTGGACTGGTACTGGCTTTGCTAGGAACAATTTTGACTATGGTGACCGACAACGCCATGTTTGACGCCCTCTCAGGTCTCCTCATCGGAATCATGCTCTGCTTGGCAGCCCTCTTCTTGGCGCGTGAATTTTACAGCCTCTTAATTGGTGAAAGTGTGACCGATGCTGACCTAGCCACTATCCGCAAATCCTTTGACCGCAAGGAGGTCAAACATTTGATTGACATCAAAACCATCCACCTAAGCGCGACAGACATTATGGTGACTGCGAAAATCGAAGTGGACACCGAATGGTTACCAGAAGCATCGGTGGTCATCAATGACATCGAACGCCAAATTCGCAGCAGCATTCCAGACTACAAGATTTACATCTACATCGAAACGGACAAGTATCTAGAAGATTATCACCGCGAGTAGCTTTAGGCACAGCTCAAGCCCAACACAAAGTCCCTCATTAGGAATCATCTCCTAGTGAGAGGCTTTTTTTGTGTCGGAAGTCTAGTCAAATAAGTTTGCCGCAGTTTTGCAGGAAGGTCTCGCTGGGGCAATTAGTGTCTCGCAAATTATCGTGACACCAGCTCCGGGGGCAACTGCATTTCGCAATTTTGCGCGGGGTCAGCTTTGGGGGTAACTGGCATTTCGCAAATCATCGCAGCGCCAACTCCTGGGGCAACTGGTGTTTCGCAAATTATCGCGAGGTCAGCTTTGGGGCAACTGGCGTTTTGCAATTTTGCGCGAGAGCTAGCTCTGGGGGGAGCTGACGTTTTGCATTTTCCGCGTGAGCTATTTCTAACAATCAAACAAGGTGATTGATTTTCTTAGTTCTTCCTTGAACATGGCTTGCGCGTATGCCTGATAATCCTCCCGTTTCTTCACTAAATTATAGCGTTTGCTGAGGTTACAAGTTCCTGTGGGATTATAGTCGGGGTGCTTGTTGACGAAGTCGATGGTCATGTCCCATTCTCTGCGGTAACCTAGCGGTCTGGAATGATAAGTGACCCCGTCAATAGCGACATCACCATAAGACCTATGGGCGTGTCCGAAAACCACATCCTGAATACCATGCTGCTGAAAGAGGTCATGGAAGGCTTGACTGCCCAAAAAGGCGTTGAAGCGCTCAAAGCGTGGATGGGTCATGGTGAAATGCTCGTGCGGCACAAAGTGCATGGCCACAATGGTGTTTTGAGGCTCCAGCTGACTGAGTTTGTCATCAAGCTGCCCCAGTACCTTCTGCGTAATCTGTGGGTCGGACAAGTTTCGGTTGAGCCTGCGGTCAAACCAGAGGGCATTCTTGGTGCGGAGATTTTTGTCCACCGATACCTCTGGATAAAAGCTGTAATCATACCAACCATGAAAAGCTAAAAGCTGTTTTTGCCCAATCTCATGCAACTGAAAATCCATTTGCTGAATATCTGCTTCCGCCATCCCCAACATGTCATGGTTTCCCAGGTTGTAGGTCACTGGAAAGAAGCTCTGCAATTTTTCCACAAAAGGAAGAGAGAACTCCTCGAAGTGGTTGGAAATATCGCCAGCCAGGTGCAGGTGGTCAACGTCCAGCTCTTGCAGGGTATTAATGAGGGTCTCCGTCTCGAAAGCGCCGAAATCATTGAGGTCAATGTGCAGGTCGCTCATAATTGCTAGTCTAGTCATAGCTCATATTTTAGCACAAAGCTGTTAAAATCGTTACAATTTGTCACCTCTTTGCCTTGTATCTGGCACACTTTTCCCTTAAAATAGAAGTATGGATATTAAGGCAGAGATTCAGAAATTGGCCAAGGAGATTGGCATTTCAAAGATAGGTTTCACAACCGCAGATAATTTTGAGTATCTGGAGAAATCGCTGCGCGCTGCAGTTAAGGAAGGTCGCAACTCCGGATTTGAACATAAGGTCATCGAGGATAGGATTTATCCAGAACGACTATTAGGGTCGGCTAAGACCATCATTTCCATTGCAGTTGCCTACCCCCACAAGCTGCCAGTCGCTCCGCCCAAAACCCAGTACAAGCGTGGCAAGATTACCCCCAATTCTTGGGGCTTGGACTACCATTATGTGGTGGGCGAAAAGTTGGAAAAGCTGGCGCGTGGCATTGAAGACCTCTGCGCAGACTTTCCAGTAGAGCAAAAAGCTATGGTGGACACGGGGGCTCTTGTGGACACAGCTGTTGCCCAGCGAGCTGGCATCGGATTTATTGGAAAAAATGGGCTAGTCATCTCAAAAGAATATGGCTCTTACATGTTCTTAGGGGAACTCATTACCAATTTAGAAATTGAACCTGACCAGCCAGTTGATTACGGTTGTGGGGATTGCCGTCGTTGTTTGGATGCTTGTCCGACCTCCTGTTTGATTGGTGATGGCTCCATGAATGCTAGACGTTGCTTGTCTTTCCAAACGCAGGACAAGGGTATGATGGACATGGAATTCCGCAAAAAAATCAAGACTGTCATCTATGGCTGTGACATCTGCCAGATTTCCTGTCCCTATAACAAGGGCATTGACAATCCGCTGGCGACAGACATTGACCCAGAATTGGCTCAACCAGAACTCATCCCATTCTTGGAGTTGTCAAATGGCCAATTCAAGGAAAAATTTGGTATGATTGCAGGTTCTTGGCGAGGAAAAAATATTCTGCAACGCAATGCCATCATCGCTCTAGCTAATGTCCATGACCGAACGGCTATAGTCAAACTGATGGAAATTATTGATAAAAATAATAACCCCATCCACACCGCGACAGCCATCTGGGCACTCGGTGAAATCGTCAAAAAACCAAACGATGACATGATTGATTTCATGAAAAATATCAAACTCACCACCGAAGACAGCCAAAAAGAATGGGAACTCGTCCGCTTAAAATGGCAATTCTAACAGAGATGTGGTAAAATTAGCACAGACTGTGCGCCATTCACAGACACACTATTCTCAAAAGAAATCTGAAAACAGCGCCAGCAATCAAGGCGAACAAAGTGAGCCGACAAAGATATTTTCCGCCGTGGTGATATGCCAAGTAGCAAATTTTGCTACTTGGCACGGAAATTTGGAGACTTCGGCTCCAAATTTAGGGATGTTCTGACAGTTTGGGAGACTGTCAGAGGTTGGAGATGAGAAAAACGAAGTTTTTTTCATTCGTCCGAATGGGGTTTGCTTGCGTCCGCCACCACCTAAGGAAAATATCAAAACTAAATAAAAAGAGGTAGAAAACCATGGAAGTGGCTGAAATCCGCCAAAAAATAGTAGAAAATCAAGAGAAGTTGACTAGCTTCAGGAGGTCTCTTTGACTTAGATCGTTTGGAAGAGGATATTGCTCTCCTAGAAAACCGAATGACTGAGCCAGACTTCTGGAATGACAACATTGCGGCCCAAAAAACGTCGCAAGAATTGAATGAACTAAAAACGACTTACGAAACCTTCAATAACATGCAGGAATTATCTGATGAAATAGAACTCTTGCTTGAAATGTTGGACGAAGACGAGTCGCTTCAAGAAGAATTAGAAGAGAATCTTGAAAAGCTAGACAAAATCATGACTAGCTACGAGATGACCCTCCTCTTGTCAGAACCTTACGACCACAACAATGCCATTCTGGAAATTCACCCAGGGTCAGGTGGTACCGAGGCTCAAGACTGGGGTGATATGTTGCTTCGTATGTACACCCGTTTTGGTAATGCCAACGGCTTCAAGGTTGAAGTTTTGGACTACCAAGCAGGTGATGAAGCTGGTATCAAGTCAGTGACCCTCTCATTTGAAGGACCAAATGCCTACGGTCTTCTCAAATCAGAAATGGGTGTCCACCGCCTGGTGCGTATCTCACCCTTTGACTCAGCTAAACGCCGTCACACATCTTTTGCTTCTGTGGAAGTCATGCCAGAATTAGATGATACCATTGAAGTTGAGATTCGTGATGATGACATCAAAATGGATACCTTCCGTTCAGGTGGTGCAGGTGGTCAGAACGTCAACAAGGTTTCAACCGGTGTTCGCTTGACCCACATTCCAACAGGTATTGTTGTCGCGTCAACGGTCGACCGTACTCAGTACGGAAACCGTGACCGCGCCATGAAGATGCTTCAAGCCAAGTTATACCAAATGGAACAAGAGAAAAAAGCGCAAGAAGTGGACGCTCTCAAAGGTGATAAGAAAGAAATCACTTGGGGAAGCCAGATTCGCTCCTACGTCTTTACGCCTTACACCATGGTCAAGGACCACAGAACTAACTTTGAAGTTGCGCAGGTGGACAAGGTCATGGATGGCGACATCAACGGCTTTATCGATGCTTATCTCAAATGGCGCATCGCAGACTAATTAAATAAAGGAAATATTATGGCACTTATTGAAATGACAGATGTTACCAAGAAGTATCATCGCTCAACAACTGCCCTCCGCGACATTAACGTGTCCATCAACCAAGGTGAATTTGTTTACCTGGTTGGTCCGTCAGGGGCTGGTAAATCAAGTTTCATCAAATTGCTCTACCGTGAAGAAAAATTGACTTCAGGGAGCATGCATGTTGGTGAATTTAACATGAATAAACTCAAAAAACGTGAAATTCCAATTTTACGTCGTAGTATCGGAGTTGTCTTCCAGGACTACAAATTGCTTCCGACTAAGACTGTTTATGAAAATGTGGCTTACGCCATGCAAGTTATCGGTGAAAAACGCCGTAACATTAAAAAACGTGTTCCAGAGGTACTTGAACTCGTTGGTCTTAAATCAAAAATGCGGTCGTTCCCAGACCAATTGTCTGGTGGTGAGCAGCAACGTGTGGCTATCGCGCGAGCTATTGTCAACCATCCAAAACTCTTGATTGCGGATGAACCAACTGGTAACTTGGATCCAGAAATTTCTTGGGAAATCATGCAATTGTTGGAACGTATCAACCTTCAAGGGACGACTATTTTGATGGCGACCCACAACAGCACTATTGTGAATGCCCTTCGCCACCGCGTTATCGCTATCGAGGATGGTCGCATTGTTCGTGATGAAGAGGAAGGAGACTACGGCTACGATGATTAGTAATTTTTTCCGACACCTATGGGAGTCAATTAAAAACCTCAAACGCAATTTTTGGATGACCTTTGCCTCAGTCTCAATGGTGACCTTCACCTTGACCTTGCTTGGCATCTTTGCAGGCGTCCTGATGAACGTTACCCGCATCACAACGGCTGCTGAAAATAATATCAAAATCAATGTTTACTTGGATTATGGCTCAACAGATAATTCCAAAACAAAAAAAGATGCTGGTGGAGCTACCGTTGATAACGGGGATTATCACAAGATCTATGACCAAATCAAGTCAATTTCTGGTGTTAAATCAGTTACTTACTCTAGCAAAGAAGAGCAGTTGAAGAAGGTGCAAGAACAGTACGGAAGCGACGTCTTTGATGACCAATACAAGGACAGCTTGCAAGACGCCTACATCGTTCAAACCACCTCATCAGCAAAAGTCAAATCTGTTAACACAGCTATCAAGAAAATCGAAGGTGTCGATACGACCAACTATGGTGGTGTTGATTCTGACCGACTCTTTAACATCGCTAAGCTCATTCGTGTTTGGGGATTGGCAGGAACGGCTGTCTTGATTGTCATTGCTATCTTCTTGATTTCAAATACTATCCGTATGACCATCATGGCTCGTAAACGTGATATTGAAATCATGCGTTTGGTGGGTGCCAAAAATTCTTATATCCGTGGCCCATTCTTCTTTGAAGGTGCCTGGGTTGGATTGCTTGGAGCTATCATCCCATCATTGATTATTTACTTTGGCTATACTTATATCTACAACACAGCCAATGCACAGTTACAATTGGAAGGAATGTCTCTTTATCCGACTAACCTCTTCTTCCCAGCTGTGATTGGTGGCTTGTTCATTATCGGTATTATCATCGGTTCATTAGGGGCTATTCTCTCAATGCGCCGTTACCTTAAAATTTAATCATAGAAAAAACGATCTCAGCTTTGGGATCGTTTTTATGGTTATTGATTTGTTATAAAGGATGACATAAGTTGTACGACTTGTCTTTCCTGTTCATCTTGAGTGATGGTTGCTGTGCCATCGCCTTTTTGGTGACCGTAATTACCAAATTGTCCGTGGTTACCGCCCTTGATGGTCTGGTAATCGGTTGATTTGGGCAAACGTTTTTTGGCAGTCTTGTAATTATTCCATTTGAGCACCTTATCTTGACTTGCGGTGATGGATAGCACTCTTAGCTTGCTCTGAGCTAAATTGGTCTTTTGAGATGGATAGCTGGCTAGTAAAATGAGACCCTTGACTGCCTTGTCTTTGGCGTTCATGCTTGCAACGACGCCTCCCAGCGAGTGACCAGCCAGATAGACATTCTTCAAATGTTTAGTATTGATGACTTGGTCTGCTTTTTTACTGGCTAGGACTGGCAGATTTAGGGGCGTTTTTAGGATGTAGGTGCTGATGCCATGATTGGTGAGTTTGGCTGCGAGGCCTGCATAGCTAGTTTCCTCAACCAAGGCACCTTGATAGAAGACTAGTGTCGCCTGTTCCTTGCCCACTGCCTTAAAATAGAAGTAATCATTGAACTGCTCGGCTTTTTGGGCAAAGGCTTGCGCTTTGAGGACAGGACGGTAGGTCTGGGTATAAAGCGTTGCGGAGCCAATTCCCAAAAGAACCAGCAAAATGAGGACAAGACTGAGGATAATTTTTCTTAGTTTTGTCATGATTTAAAGAAGGGGTTCAGATTTTTTTCGTGGGCAATGGTGGTCTTCATGCCGTGACCTGGATGGACGCTGTAGTGGTTGGGGAGGGTGAAGAGTTGCTGGCGGATGCTAGCGATGAGCGTGTCAAAGTCACCAGTCGGCAAGTCTGTCCGCCCGATAGTTTCCCGAAAGAGGGCGTCGCCTGAAAGCACCAATTCATCATCAGGGAAGACGATTGAGACACCACCTTGAGAGTGTCCAGGTGTTTCACGAATGCTGAAGTGAAAACCTGAAATCTTGTAGTTTTTTGTGGCATCGAAATAATGCTCAGCTGGGCGCGTGATGACGTCATCCAAATCCGCATGACGAGGAAGACCAGACAAGTTATCCACCGGAGATTGAAGCCAAGAGGCTTCTTTTTCAGAGACATAGACCGGTGGATTGTCAAAATTATCTCGAACTAAATCAAGGCTCATGATGTGATCGTAGTGGGTGTGGGTCAGCAAAATAGCTGCAACTGGCTTGTTAAAAGATTGAATTTTTGCCACAATCTCCTGACCATTACTGCCGGGATCGACAATAATAACCGCTTCTTGATTGACCAAATAGTAAGTATTCTCACTGGCAACAGTGTTCATTGTTTTATAAATTTCCATAGCAGTATTAGTGTAACAAATTTTTGTATTTTTTGAAAGGGGATACAGATGTTTTAAATAATAAAGTGAAAAATTCTGAATTTTTCACAAAAGTGATTGACATTGTTATTCCTAATATTATAAAATGTGAACATTTTCATGAGGATGGGTTTAAAGTTGGAATTTTAGATTATAATGCAGAACTGGCACAAGCTGCGGTTGAAAAAATCTCAGTCGAAGATGCCTTTGCTGTGGTTGCTGATGTGTCAAAACGTGACCAAGTTTTCGATGCTTTCCAAAAAGTTGTAGAACATTTTGGTGATTTGAACGTTGTTGTCAATAATGCTGGGGTTGCACCTACAACACCACTGGATACGATTACAGAAGAAACATTTTCATGTGCTTTTGCCATCAATGTCGGTGGTACTATTTGGGGTTCACAAGTTTCGCAAAAACATTTCCGTGAGCTTGGACACGGTGGTAAAATCATCAATGCAACCTCACAAGCTGGTTGCGAAGGTAACCCTAATTTGACTGTTTACGGTGGAACAAAATTTGTAGTTCGCGGGATTACTCAAACATTGGCTAAAGACTTAGCACAAGAAGGAATTACGGTTAATGCTTATGCACCTGGTATCGTTAAAACACCGATGATGTTTGACATTGCTCATGAAGTAGGTAAGAATGCTGGTAAAGATGACGAATGGGGCATGCAAACATTTGCCAAAGCTATCACCCTTAAACGTTTGTCAGAACCTGAAGATGTGGCTAATGCTGTCGGTTTCTTAGCAGGAAAAGATTCAGACTACATCACTGGGCAAACGATTGTTGTTGATGGTGGTATGGTTTTCCATTAAAAATTGGTTTGAGCTGAGGGTAACCTCAGCTTTTTTCACGCAATAAGCACAATATTCAGAAAATTATAGAAAATACTAGTTTTTTATGTTAAACTTAAAGAAAAACAAGGAGAATTGTTATGACTAGACCTATGAATTTTGTGATGATTTCACCACATTTTCCGACAAATTTTGAAACCTTTGCCCAACGCCTGCATGAGGGTGGTTTTCATACACTTGGTATTGCGGATACGCCTTATGACCAGTTGAGTCAAGGGCTGCGCGATAATTTGACAGAGTACTACCGTGTGGATAACATGGAAGATTACGACCAAGTCTACCGTGCGGTGGCTTACTTTGCCCACAAATACGGGCGCATTGACCGTATCGAATCTCACAATGAATATTGGTTGGAGTTGGACGCTAAATTGCGTACAGATTTCAACGTTTTCGGTTACCACAATGAAGACATGTTGTCTATCAAGACTAAACGCCAGATGAAGGAAATTTTCCGTGCCAATGGTTTGAAAGTGGCTGCTGGTGATACCTTCCATTCTGATGATGAAGCGCGTGCTTTGGCTAAAAAACTTGGTTTCCCAGTCATCATCAAGCCAAATTCAGGTGTTGGTGCCTCAGACACTTACAAAATCAAGTCTGAACAAGAATTGGAAGATTTCTTTGGTTACAAGACTGAAGGTGTCGAGTACATCATGGAAGAATTCATTGATGGTGACATCGTGACTTTTGATGGCTTGACAGACCATGAGGGCAACATCGTTTTCTATTCAAGCTTGGAATACTCAGAAGCTGTGCTTGATACGGTGGAAAAAGATGGGGACATGTTCTACTATGTGCCACGCGAAATTTCTGAAGAATTGGTCAAACTTGGCAAGATTTGTGTCAAAGCTTTCAATGTTAAAGAACGTTTCTTCCACTTTGAATTTTTCCGTGTGAAAAAGACCAAAGAACTCATGGCCTTGGAAGTTAACTGCCGTCCACCAGGAGGCTTGACCATCGACATGTGGAACTACGCTAATGATTTTGACGTTTTCAAAGAGTATGCCAATATTGTCCGTGATAACCTCTTTGAAGCTGACATTCAACGTCCTTACAACGTAGTCTACATTTCACGCAAGGCTAATCAACATTACGCTCATAGCCTAGATAGTATTTGGCAAGAGTTTGGCGACAAGATTATCTCTATCCAATCTGTCCCAGGTGTCTTTGCCAAAATCATGGGTGAAAATGGTATCCTAGCTCGCACGCAAACCATGGAAGAAATGCGTGAGCTGGTGCAATTTGCCCAAGCCAAAGTAAAAGAATAGGAGATTGTTATGAAATTTCAACAACGCAGTCACTGGTCGGGCGAACTCGGTCGTGAGATGTCTTTTAATGTTTATGGACACGCCGGCAAACCCGTCATCGTTTTCCCATCATCAGGTGGTAGCCAAAATGAATACGGCGATTTCGGCATGATTGAAGCCTGTCAGGACTTCATTGACCGTGGCTTGGTGACTTTTTACACACCAGATTCTTATGACAATGAATCATGGCTCAACCTCTGGAAATCTGGACACGACGTGGCACTAGCCCACGAAGCCTACGACCGCTATATCATCAATGAATTGGTTCCGCTCATCCGCTACGAGTCTAACTGGCAAGGACCTTTGATGGTGACAGGATGCTCAATGGGAGCCTTCCACACCATCAACTTTGCCCTTCGCCATCCCGATGTCTTCAATGTGGCTGTCGCTTTGTCAGGCGTTTACGATGTCCGCTTCTTTACAGGAGACTTCCACAATGATGATGTCATCTATTACAATTCACCAATCGATAATTTGTGGAATCAAGAAGACCCTTGGTTCTTAGACCAATATCGTCAAAACAGATTTATCGTCGCTGTTGGTCAAGGTGCCTGGGAAGAACCCCACATCCAAGACACTCACCGCCTAGAAGCTGCCTTTGAGGCTAAATCAATTCCAGGCTGGTTTGATTATTGGGGAGACGATGTTGCCCACGACTGGGAATGGTGGCGCGTGCAGATGCCATACTTCCTAGCTTGTCTGGAAGATGAAGGACGTTTGCGTTAAAAATAGAAAACGAGGTTAAGACAAACCTCTATATTACAACCACAACTACATAAAGACTAAGAACAAAGCCCTGCATTAGGTGAATCCTAGTGAGGGGCTTTTGTATCGCTCTATTCTCAAAAAAATCAGTCTGTTGTTCAAAAACAATAGGTCAATTCTCAGAGAATCACGCTGTTGTCAATGAACAATGAACCAATTCCGAGAGAATCAGTCTGTTGTTAGCCAACATCACTAAAACTTCACGTGAATAAAAGTGATGTTAGTAAGCGTGAGAAAAAATTCATAAAGGGAACTAACCCATCAACTGAATATGAAAATAACCTGCAAGTACAGCCTGCAAGTTATTTTGTATGTCTGTTCTCATTCTTTCAACGTAAAGTGTAAAAATTCCAGAAAATGGTCAGCCCAGTATTTTTCGTGATGGATTTCATTTGCTTTAATCAGCAGTTTGATGTTTTCCATAGCTGTGCCTGTTTTGAGGAGGGATTGGTAGTAGTGGAGGGTGCAGTCGATGTAGGCTTGGTTCATGTTTGGTGTAAATTCTTCATCGGTTGCATCGCCTTCCTTGGTGCCAACTTGGATGAAGACTTTAGTGCTTGGCGCCAGCGGATGACTATCCATAAAACGCAAGAAATCGCGCTCGCTAAACCATGAGGCAAGAGAGAAGACGCCTAGATTACCAAAAACCTGAGGATAGGCTGCGCCCATGTAGGCAGTGATGATACCGCCCATGGAAGAACCCGCTAGAAGGGTGTGTTCTGGGTCAGGTTTGGTGCGGTAGTGGCTGTCGATAAAGGGTTTGACAGTGTTGACCACCCATTCTCCATAAGCCATGCCGTCTCCCCCAACGCTAGCGGTGTCAGGCGTCGTGCCCACATCAGTCATCCAAGGTGCATATTCGTTGAGACGGTTGCCCTCGGCATTATCAATCCCGACAACGATGACTTTAGGAAGTTCCTTGTTGAATTTAATGGTTGGGATGATTTTCCAAGAATAGCCAGAGAATGATTCCTTGCTGTAGAAGATATTTTGCCCATCGTGCATGTAAAGAACAGGGTATGACGCCCAATCTTCCTTGGCATAATCCTTAGGAAGAAGCACACGAATGCGACGGTCTTCATCATAATAGGGCACATGCAAGTAGTGTTCTTCCATTTCTAGATAATAATTATTGAGTTTCGTTTTTTTAACCATAAGCGCTCCCAAAATAATGCTTTTTCATTAGTATAACATAAAAGAGAAAAATTTGTCTGATAATTTTAAGGAGAATGAGGGTAGTTATCTCAGAAAAATAATCTGCATCATGCTATTTCTAAAAACATGATATAATAGAATCACTATGACCAAGACAAAACGAAAATATGCGGTAGTAGATTTGGAGGCGACCAGTGCTGGTACCAATGCTACCATTATTCAAGTAGGCATTGTCATTATTGAGAATGGCAAGATTACCGATACCTTTGAAACGGATGTCAATCCCCATGAAAAACTAGATGACCATATTATCCATTTGACGGGAATTACCGATGAGCAGTTGGCACAGGCACCAGATTTTGGTCAGGTTGCTTATAAGATTTATAGCCTGATTGAGGACTGCATTTTTGTGGCTCACAATGTCAAGTTCGATGCTAATTTGCTAGCGGAGCAACTCTTTTTTGAAGGCTACGAACTGCGGACGCCACGCGTGGACACAGTTGAATTGGCGCAGGTTTTTTACCCAACGCTTGAGAAGTATAATCTCGGTGCGCTAGCCAACGCCTTGGACCTTGATTTAGAGGATGCCCACACCGCCATCGCTGATGCCCAAGCGACCGCTCAACTATTTCTTAAAATGACTGATAAAATGAAGCATCTGCCTAAGGAATTGCTGGAGCGCCTTTTGGATTTTGCGGATAACCTGCTTTTTGAGAGCCGTTTGGTGCTGGAGGAGGCTTACGCGGAGGCTGATTTGATGGACGTGGCGGACTACGTCGAATGGCAGGGCTTGATTTTGCGAAAGCAGAGGGAGCCCCTGCCGACGCGGAAATTATCGACCGACTTCGCTCTTAACATGGGACTTCTTGGCATGGATGCAAGAAACCAGCAAAGCCAGTTTGCAGACCTTGTCGAGCAAGTTTATGACCAGCCAGAAACCAGTTTCTTGCAGGCGCAAGCAGGTCTAGGCAAGACTTATGGCTATCTTTTGCCCTTACTTGCCATGTCGCAGGATGAACAGATTATCGTGTCCGTGCCAACCAAAATTTTGCAGGACCAAATCATGGCAAATGAAGTGAAGAAGATTGAGGATGTTTTCCATATCTCGGCAACCAGTCTCAAGGGTCCATCCAACTACATTAAGTTGGATGTTTTCTACGCTAGTTTGCAGCAGGAAGACAGCAATCGTCTGGTCAACCGTTATAAAATGCAACTTTTGGTTTGGTTGACCGAGACTGAGACAGGGGACTTGGACGAAATCAAGCAGAAACAACGTTTTGCCGCTTATTTTGACCAAATCAAGCATGACGGCGATTTAGAAGCCAGTTCTCTGTTTGCAGATTTGGATTTTTGGCAACGGCGGTATGACCTCGCTAGCCAGAGCAAGCTCTTATTGACCAACCACGCTTATTTTTTGGAGCGGGTTCAGGATGACAAGGCTTTTGCTAAGGATAAGGTGCTGATTTTTGATGAGGCACAAAAGCTGGTCTTGACGCTCGAGTCTTTTTCCCGCGGTCAGCTCAACCTGACCCAAGATTTGCAGACCATGAGCAAGCTCCTCACTAGCCCTCTGCCTCTCTTACAGCGCCGTCTCTTGGAGAATCTCTCCTTTGAGCTCAGCCATTTAGCAGAGAATTTTTATCAAAATGGGCTGGCGCAGATTGATAGCGACCACATGGACCGACTTAGAAACAGCGTTCAAGCCCTAGAAGTTCCCAGTCTGGAAAAAATGGAAGAGTTCTTCGCTCTGCCATTCACAGTTTTTTGGTTTGAAACTGAACAGAGTGCTGACAAGCGCTTGACCTTGTTGAAGGGGGCGCGTGAGGATTTGTTAGACTTTCAAGCCTTCCTGCCTGAAACGCGCAAGACCTACATGATTTCGGCAACTTTGGATATCAGTCCGCAGGTGAGTTTGCCTGATTTGCTGGGCTTTGACCAGATTAGTTATGGTCGGATTCCCCACCACATCAACCTCAATCAGAAGATTTGGGTGGACAAGACTATGCCAGATGTGAGCACTTTGAGTTCTGAAGATTATGCCTTTGAAATCGCTCAGCGCTTGACTGATTTAAGGGAGCTTGGTCAGCCGATTTTGGTTCTTTTTACAGCCAAGCAAGCCATGTTTGCTGTTTCTGATTTGCTGGAGCGTGCGGAAGTTAAGCATTTGACTCAGGAGAAAAATGGCACAGCCTACAACATCAAGAAACGCTTTGACCGTGGGGAAACAAGCTTATTGTTGGGGACTGGAGCCTTCTGGGAAGGTGTCGATTTTGTCAATGCAGACCGTATGATTACTGTAGTGACAAGGATTCCTTTTAACAATCCCAAAGACATGTTCGTTCAGAAACTCAATCAATACTTGTCATTACAAGGGAAAAATGCTTTTTATGATTACTCGCTTCCCATTGCCATTTTGAAATTAAAACAAGCAATCGGACGGACCATGAGACGAGATGGTCAGAAATCGGCAGTGCTGATTTTGGACAGCCGTATCCTATCCAAACATTACGGTCCAGTGATTTCGCAAGCACTGGAAGAAGAATTTCAACTTTCCTACGAAAAATTTTCAAGCTCCTTAACTGAAATGGCAGAATTTTTGCTATAATAGAGAAGATAATGTATAGAGGAGAAGAAAATGACAAAATTAAGCCCATGGAAGCAGTATCTGGTGGGATTTTTAGCTGTTATAATCGCACTCCTTATATCGGTAACTGTGGTATTTCATCTTTCCATGAAACCTCGTAGCCAAGCAAGAGCGACAGCATTCTCAGTAGCCAAAAAACATGCAAGCCTTCAAACTATGTCAAGATTTGACCTTTACCATGGCAGTTCAACTTATTACACCGTTTTTGGTAAGACCAAAGATGGTCAGGAGAAGATTGTTCTCATCGGTGAGGCGGATAAGAAGGTCTATGTTTATGATGCTAGTGAGGGCATTAGTCGGACAAAAGCGCAAGCCATTGCCAAGAAAAATGGTGCAAAAAATCCTGATAAAGTTCTTTTCGGCTACAGTGAGGACAATCCAATTTGGGAAGTTAGAGCCACAAACGGCTATTATCTCATTAATTTTAAAACAGGCGAGCTCATGAAAAGGGAGGGCTTATGACGAAATTATCTCAACGTGTTTTGAACATGGAAGAAAGTGTCACATTGGCTGCTGGTGCGAAAGCTAAGGCTTTGAAAGCTCAAGGACGAGACATACTTAGCTTGACTTTGGGGGAACCAGACTTTGTAACACCAAAGAATATTCAGGATGCAGCTATCAAGGCTATTTCAGATGGTCGCGCTAGCTTTTACACACAGGCTAGTGGTCTGCCAGAAATGAAGGCGGCTGTGAATAGTTATTTTGAAAAATTTTATGGCTATTCAGTGGCTCCAAATCAAGTGGTTGTGGGAACTGGTGCCAAGTTTATTCTTTACACCTTCTTTATGACGGTCATCAATCCAGGTGACGAGGTCATTATCCCAACACCTTACTGGGTTTCTTACGCTGATCAAGTCAAGATGGCTGAAGGAAAGCCAGTTTTCGTTCAAGCGACAGAAGCCAACCACTTCAAAGTGATGGTGGACCAGCTTGAGGCTGCACGCACTGACAAGACTAAGGTGCTCCTACTCAACAGTCCATCTAATCCGACAGGGACGATTTATTCAGCAGATGAGCTCCGTGCGATTGGAGATTGGGCTGTGGCGCATGATATCTTGATTTTAGCAGACGATATCTATGGCCGCTTGGTTTACAATGGCAATAGCTTCACACCGATTTCAAGTTTGTCGGACGACATTCGTAAGCAGACCATTGTTATCAATGGCGTCTCTAAAACCTATGCCATGACTGGCTGGCGCGTTGGTTTCGCGGTTGGTGATGAAGAGATTATCGCAGGAATGGCAAAAGTTGTCAGCCAAACCACTTCAAACCTCACAGCGGTGTCACAATATGCAGCTACCGAAGCACTAACAGGACCGCAAGATTCTATCGAAATCATGCGTCAGGCCTTCGAAGAACGCCTCAATACCATTTATCCACTGCTTTGTGAAGTACCAGGATTTGAAGTGGTTAAACCACAAGGTGCCTTCTACCTCTTTCCAAATGTTAAAAAGGCCATGGAAATGAAAGGCTACACTGACGTGACAGACTTTACCAATGCTATTTTAGAAGAAGCAGAGGTTGCTCTAGTTACGGGAGCAGGTTTTGGTGCACCTGAAAATGTCCGCCTCAGCTATGCCACAGACCTAGATACCTTTAAAGAAGCTGTTAAACGCTTGAAAGATTTTATGGAGAACTAGGATGAATCTTAGGAAGTTAAGTTTAGGCTTGCTTGTTTCAGTTACTTGCCAGCCAAAACTTGAAACAAATAAGCTGCTTGCTTACTTAGATAAAGTAGGGAGCTACTCCTATAAGACGGTTAATTAGGACTTCAATCTCCAAGTGGCATCTAATGCTACAACCGGCTATGAATGGGTCGTAGAAGATGTTCCTAAAACTTTAAAATTGGAGAAACTAACTTATCATGATTATCCTTCGGATATGACAGATGGGAAGGTTGGTCAAGGTGGGTATAGCCAGTTAATCGGAAAAGTTTTGAAAAAAGGAACCTACCACTTTTATATGACCTATAAACAGCCTTGGAAAGGCGGTCAAATAGATTCTCGCTACGAGGTTCAAATTAGGTCAACTAAGAATAAGAGTCTCCATATTTCCATGAAGAAAATATCACTAAAAAATAAGGATTAAGAAAGAGAAAGTTTGAAAAAAGATAAAAGCTAATTGATTTATTGTTTACCCTAATTTTGAGCACACTAAAGAGAGGTCTTGAGACCTGATTTTTGACATTAATTGACATTGAATCTGTGTTGTTGTGCAAAATGAATAGCGTCTTGAATAGACATTGTTTTATCAGGATTTCTGATTTCGGTTAGCCCTTGTAGAAGATGATTGTAGTCTTCTTGTTTTCGTAGCACTTGGTAAATAGAAACGAGTAATCTTCGACAAATAGCGATAATTGCTTTTCGGTGTTCACGGCGCTTCTTAAGTTTAAGATACTTATTTCTCAATTCTGAATGTTTGTCAGACTTGACGACAGCGTTGGCAATTTGAACAAGGAAGGGGTTGAGGTATCTCCCACCTTTGGAAATGCGAGTGGAATATTTCTTTCCGGTACTTTCGTTGTTAGTTGGGACTAAACCTGCCCAAGAACAGAGTTTACCAGCTGAGTCAAAGACTGTCATAGCGCTACCAATCTCTGAGATGATTCTAAGAGCGGACAATTCATCTTTGAATCCAGGTACGGTTTGAATCAGTTTAACTTGATTTTGATAGTCTTGTCCCAGTTCCCGAATCATCTACTCTAGGTCCTCTTTACAGATTGCTAAGGCATCGTAATACGCTTTGATAACTCTGATTTTCTCAGCTTGTTCGGGTGTCACATCGCCATCCATAGCGATTTCCAAGTCTTGGAGTTTATTCTTCATTCTCTTGTGAACCAGCTGCTCAATATTTGGTTTGTTTTCCGGATTGTCAAGGATGCTTTTGATAATAGCTTGAGCACTTTTTCCGAACACATCGGAAACGACACTTGCAATTTGAAGGTTAGACCAAGTGAGACAATTCTGATAGCGATTTTTCTCACTGACTTGAAGTTGTGTTAACTTCATGCGATAGCAAAAGAGGTCGGCTATCCATTGAGCATCTTTCTTGTCGGTCTTTTTTCCTCGAATCGCTTTGACATACTTTGGGTGAGCTAAGCAGATAGAGCAGGATTCTTCGAGGATATTGAAAACAGGAATCCAGTTCGCGTAGCTGAATGAGACCATTGGTAAAGGTTGAGAAGCGTTTACGATGGTACTCAGTGATTCCTTGCTTGTTGGTGATGGCAATAACTGCTACGACAAAGGTTTTATGGACATCAATCCCACAACAATTAGGGTAAACAAGATTAACATAAGGGGTCTCTCTTCATCAATATTTGAGAAGTCCCTATCTCTTGACTGCTCATTCCTTACACAAACGAGTCGTTTATCCAATTATAAGTTTACGTGCTCTTAGTCACAGTTAGTTGTGCTTGATGGAATGGGCTACACCTATAAGAATGCGAGGTAGTGGTGTACCACTCACTTACTCTCCTCCCCGTGATTTGTAGTAGTGATAGGTCTTCTCCCTTATATTATAGACAAAAACAAAAAGTACAGCACCTTTTCATTCAGTGCTGTGCCTTGAGTGAAACGAAAGGAATGAATTATAAACATGACACAAAAATTAGTATCAATCATTGATGTCCCTAAGCACGTAGGTGAAAAAGTTACCATCGGTGCTTGGGTTGCCAACAAATCAGGAAAAGGTAAAATTGCCTTTCTTCAACTTCGTGACGGGACTGCTTTCTTCCAAGCAGTTGCTTTCAAACCAAACTTTATCGAAACATTTGGTGAAGAAGAAGGTGCTGAAAAATTCAATACTATCAGACACCTTAGCCAAGAAACATCAGTTTATGTAACTGGTATTGTTAAAGAAGATGGACGTTCAAAATTCGGTTACGAATTGGATGTGACAGACATCGAAATCATCGGTGAATCTGTTGATTACCCAATCACACCAAAAGAACACGGTACAGATTTCTTGATGGATAACCGTCACTTGTGGTTGCGTTCACGCAAACAAATGGCTATCATGCAAATCCGTAACGCCATCATCTATGCAACATACGATTTCTTCGACAAAAATGGCTTCATCAAATTTGATAGCCCAATCTTGTCAGGAAATGCGGCTGAAGATTCAACTGAATTGTTCGAAACAGACTACTTCGGAACACCAGCCTTCTTGAGCCAATCAGGACAACTTTACCTTGAAGCAGGTGCTATGGCCCTTGGACGCGTATTTGACTTTGGACCAGTTTTCCGTGCTGAAAAATCTAAAACTCGCCGTCACTTAACTGAGTTCTGGATGATGGATGCGGAATACTCATTCCTTAGCCATGACGAATCACTTGACCTTCAAGAAGCTTATGTCAAAGCTCTTATCCAAGGTGTTCTTGACCGTGCACCACAAGCGCTTGAAATCATGGAACGTGATGTAGAACTCTTGAAGAGCTACGTTGAAAAACCATTTAAACGTGTGTCTTACGATGATGCCATTGATCTTCTTCAAGAACATGAAAACGATGAAGACACTGACTACGAACACGTTGAACACGGTGACGACTTTGGTTCACCACACGAAACTTGGATTTCAAACTACTTTGGTGTGCCAACATTCGTTGTTAACTATCCAGCAAGTTTCAAAGCCTTCTATATGAAACCTGTTCCTGGTAATCCAGAACGCGTTGTTTGTGCTGACCTTTTGGCACCAGAAGGTTACGGAGAAATCATCGGTGGTTCAATGCGTGAAGAAAACTACGATGCTCTTGTTGCTAAAATGGACGAACTCGGCATGGACAAATCAGAATACGAATTCTATCTTGACCTCCGCAAATACGGTTCAGTCCCACACGGAGGATTCGGTATCGGTATCGAACGTATGGTAACCTTCGTAGCTGGAACAAAACACATCCGTGAAGCCATCCCATTTCCACGCATGTTGCACCGTATTAAACCATAATTTACTTGACATAAATAAGAACGACAATCGCTTGGTTGTCGTTCTTTTGGGCTCTTTGTCAACTGTAGTGGGTGACGAAAAGCTAACATCTAGAGAGGACCTGATAGGTCTTCTCTTTTTTTATGTTCAGAGTGATGAAAACACGCTTCCTAAAGTTAATAAAGTTTCTAAAACCGAAGCCCAGACGTTTAATATCTTTGATAAGCTTATTGGTCCCCTCCAATTTTGCATTTGAGTAATGTGTTTCTAGTGCGTTTTTGATGTATTGTTTGTGTCTAAGAAAGGTTCTAAAGACAGTTTTGAAGTAGTGATTGACCTTGCTTATATTCTCCACTATTAACTCAAAAAACTCATCTACCCTCTTCTCTTGAAAGTGAAACAG
>NZ_JADNQT010000007.1 GCF_015594605.1 Streptococcus sp. HF-1907
TCCATAAGGTCTTCCTAATGAGTTGTTTAGTCGCTTTTCATTATAAGTCTTATGGAGCTTTTTTGATACACTGAAAAAGCTCCATAATCTCCGTAGTAGATTTACCCACTACAGAAATTATAGAGCCGAAAAAGAGTCCGTGAGGGCTCTTTTTTGCTAATTTGAAGAAATTTTGATGTTAGAGAGTAGATTGTTCATCTTTTTTGTCTAAAAATCTACCCAATTTTCTGACTATTTGATATAATAAAGGTTATCGAATAGAAATAGGGAGAATTATATGATTGCACAAAAAATGTCTGCGCAAGAAATTATTGCATTTATCGGGAATGCTGAGAAGAAAACGAATGTTAAAGTTACTTTTGAAGGGGAATTGGCTGGTGCTGTTCCTGCATCAGTGACTAAGCTTGGCAATGTTCTTTTCGGTGACTGGAAAGACGTTGAGCCATTGCTTGCTAACTTGACTGAAAACAAAGACTATGTCGTAGAACAAGATGGGCGCAACTCAGCTGTGCCATTGCTTGACAAACGCCACCTCAACGTTCGTATCGAGCCAGGCGCTATCATCCGTGACCAAGTGACTATCGAAGACAATGCCGTTGTCATGATGGGTGCTGTTATCAATATCGGTGCTGAAATCGGCGAAGGTACCATGATTGACATGGGGGCTATCCTTGGTGGACGTGCTACTGTTGGTAAACACAGCCATATCGGTGCTGGCGCTGTTCTTGCTGGTGTTATTGAGCCTGCTTCTGCTGAACCAGTTCGTATTGGTGACAATGTTTTAGTAGGTGCTAATGCTGTTGTTATCGAAGGGGTTCAAGTTGGTAACGGTTCTGTTGTTGCAGCGGGAGCTATTGTTACTCAAGACGTTCCCGAAAACGTTGTTGTGGCAGGTGTGCCAGCCCGTGTCATCAAAGAAATTGATGAAAAAACACAACAAAAAACAGCCTTGGAAGATGCACTTCGTAACTTGTAAGAATTAAAAAAGGTTGAGACAAAATCTCAATCTTTTCACTTTTCGTACGGACTTATTGTGAGTCGCAGTGGTTGAGTGGTCTCTAAGCACTGATAAATCAGCACTTAGAGACCTACTCAACTGTGCGGAGGTGGGAGTGAAACAGTCTGGGGAGAGACTGTTTCAGCCCGAACCGAAAAATATAAAGACGTGAGGGAAAATCGAAGACTTGGTCTTACCGATTTCTGTCCCACTCTCTTTCTTTGAAAGGATATGACATGACTTTGGATTTAGTAAACATTCGTCGCGCTCTTCACCAAATTCCTGAAATTGGTCTTGAGGAGTTTAAAACACAGGCTTTCTTGCTGGAACGTATCGCTGAAATCACGGCAGGAAAAGATTTTGTGGAGCAACGCACTTGGCGTACAGGAATTTTGGTTTTCTTAAATGGCTCTGCTCCGGAGAAGACTATCGGCTGGCGTACAGATATTGATGGCCTACCAATCGTCGAACAGACAGGTCTTGAATTTGCTAGTACCCACGAAGGGCGTATGCACGCTTGCGGACATGATATGCACATGACCGTTGCCCTTGGCCTGCTTAATGAGCTTGTGCAGACGCAGCCTAAAAATAACATTCTCTTCCTCTTCCAACCTGCCGAGGAAAATGAAGCGGGTGGCATGCTCATGTACGAAGACGGAGCTTTCGGTGACTGGAAACCTGATGAATTTTATGGCTTGCATGTGCGTCCCGACTTGAAAGTAGGCGACATCGCAACCAACACGGCCACTCTCTTTGCGGGAACCTGTGAGGTCTTCATTACCTTTAAAGGTAAGGGAGGGCACGCGGCCTTTCCACATGAGGCAAATGATGCTTTGGTTGCTGCATCTTACTTTGTAACCCAGGTGCAAACCATTGTCAGCCGTAATGTGGACCCGATTCAAGGAGGAGTAGTGACCTTTGGGGCTATGCATGCAGGAACGACTAACAATGTTATTGCTGAAACAGCTACGCTTCACGGGACAATCCGTACCCTTACGCAAGACATAAGCCTTCTCATTCAAAAACGCGTCCGCGAATTAGCTGAAGGACTTGCCATGTCCTTTGGCATCGAAGTTGATGTGCAATTGAAACAAGGTGGATACCTGCCTGTTGAAAATAATCCTAAACTCGCTAGTGAGTTAATGGATTTCTTCTCAGCAGAAGAAGGGGTTAATCTTATCGATTGTCTGCCTGCTATGACGGGAGAAGATTTTGGTTACCTCTTGAACAAGATTCCTGGTGTCATGTTCTGGCTAGGAATTGACACTCCTTACGCTCTTCACCACCCTAAGATGAGTCCAAATGAAGCAGCTCTGTCATTTGGCGTTGAAAAAATCAGTCACTTCTTGAAGATGAAAGTTAATCAATAAAAAGTTGCCCTCAAGTTCAGTACTTGAGGTTTTTAAGCACCAAAAAACCAGCTGCTTAGGAGGACAGCTGGTAAAAGGGATGAGCACAGATATGACTACCTACGCTCAGGAGATTTATGAAAAAGGAAAATAACTTAGGAGAGATTATTTTCCCAACGGTTCGGGATAAACCGTTAATTTTAGAATAGTTTTATTATAGGCAAGGAAGCTTAAAGAAACCTTAAACTAAGCTGAAAAAAACTTTAAATGATTATTATTAGAAAAATCAGAAAAACTAACGTAGTGTTGCCAACCTAATATTAGAAAATTTAGGACAATCATGCTATCATAGACACATGGAAAAAAAGACAATGAGACAAGTGATTATTAGCCAGATGAAGGAGCATGCTTCTGAGGTCAAGCAGATGCGTGATGCGCAATTGCTGAGTGATTTGTTTGCTAGCCATGCCTACAAGCACAGTCAGACTATTGCTACCTACTTGGCCTTTGGTCATGAATTTAACACCGTTCCCTTGATCGAGCAGGCGCTAAAAGATGGCAAACGTATTTTAGTGCCAAAAACATATCCCAAGGGCAGAATGATTTTTGTTGCCTATGACAAGGACCAGCTTGCGCCAACTCGCTTTGGCTTGATGGAGCCTATCAGTGATGAGGAGGTTCCTAAGTCAGACATCGACCTCATCCATGTTCCGGGGGTTGCTTTCAATGAGTCAGGGCACCGCATTGGCTATGGGGCTGGTTACTATGACCGCTATTTATCAGATTTTACGGGACGGACGGTAAGCACCATCTATGATTTTCAAGAGCAATCCTTTACGCCCGACCCCTATGATATTCCCGTTCAGGAGGTATTGCGTCGATGAAAGATGCCTTTAGAAAAAATTCAGTGACCATGATGCTGGTCATAGTCACGACAGCTGTATTCTTAGTTACACAGGTGCTTTATTTTGGACAATCCACGTCAAGTCAAGCCATTTTCAACGTTGGCGGTATGTATGGCGAATATGTGAAGTTCATGCCGACTCAATTATGGCGCTTGATTAGCCCTATTTTTGTCCACATCGGCTGGGAACATTATTTCTTCAACATTCTAGCCCTTTATTTTGTTGGGCAAATGGCAGAGCAGATTTGGGGAGCGCGTCAATTTCTAACGCTTTACCTGTTGTCAGGAGTGATGGGAAATCTCTTCACCTTGACCTTCACCCCAAGAGTCATCGCTGCGGGCGCTTCAACCTCACTCTTTGGTGTCTTCACAGCCATCGCCTTGACTGGTCGTTTTGGGCGAAATCCCTACCTTAAACAAATAGGCCGCTCCTACCAAGCCTTGATTGTCCTGAACTTAGTCTTCAACCTCTTCACCCCTGATGTCAGCATAGCTGGGCATTTAGGCGGTCTGGTCGGTGGTGCGCTTTGTGCAGTCTTCCTAAGACCCGCCTATGACTCCAATATTTTCACTAAGTCCCAACGCCAACTAGGTTTGGCAGGATTTGTAGGCCTATCTCTAATTTTGCTAGCAATTACCTATATCTAAAAGAACTGAGTTTCTGTGATAAGCAGAGCTCAGTTCTTTTGGATATGACTGTTTAACTTGTTTTTCGGGGCTGACAAAGTAGCAGAAAATGAAAAGATTGCCTTGCTATGGCCGCAATTTTCCCTATTTCTTATAAGAAGCGGTCGAGGGCTTTAGGTTGAGTCGGGAAATCCTAAAAATCGAGTTTTTGCTCTGCTGCAAGTTTGCAGGAAGCTGAAAACTGAGTATTTAGCCTGTCACAATTTTGCAGGAAGGTAAAAATTGAGTAAATTGTCTGCTGCAATTTTACAGGGAGCTGAAAACCGAGTAAATTTTCTGTCGCAAATTTGCAGGGAGTAGAAAACTGAGTATTTAGTCTGTCGCAAGTCTGCGGGAGGCTGACTACTGCATTTTCAGTGGTTCGACTGGGTTAGTCTAGGGCATTTCTTACATAACCTATGACCGCTGTCATTAGAGCAACACGTAACTAAAAAAACAGGGGCTCACTTAAAGCGAGTCCCTGTTCCAAGTTATTCTTCTGTTTGAGTAGTTTCTTTGCCTTCTAGTTTTTTGCCCAAGTCGATGATATATTGTTTCAAATCATCTTTGACTTGTGGGTGTTGAAGGGCGTAGTCGATGGATGTCTTCATGAAGCCAAATTTATCACCGACATCATAGCGGTCGCCGGTAAATTCACGAGCGAAGACACGTTGTGTTTTATTGAGGGTGTCGATGGCATCGGTTAATTGAATTTCGTTGCCAGCACCAGGTTCTTGCGTTTCAAGAATGGTAAAGATTTCTGGTGTTAGCAAGTAGCGTCCGATGATAGCAAGGTCGCTAGGAGCATCTTCTGGCGCAGGTTTTTCAACGAAAGTTTCAACGCTGTAAAGACCGTTGACGCCTTCACCTTGAGGAGCAATAACCCCGTAAGCGGAAACGTCTTCGTGAGGAACTTGCATGACAGCGATGGTTGAAGCGTGAGTAGCTTCGTAGTCGTTCATCAATTGTTTGGTCAATGGCACAGCATTAGGATTAGTAATATCCATGAGGTCATCACCAAGCATGACAACGAATGGTTCATTGCCGACAAAAGCTTTGGCTTGAAGAACCGCATCTCCAAGACCGCGGGGGTGACTTTGGCGGATAAAGTGCAAGCGAATCCCAGTTGTTTCATCGACCAGTTTCAAGAGGTCATTTTTACCTTTGGCTTTAAGATTGTATTCCAATTCAAAGTTTGAGTCAAAGTGGTCTTCGATAGAACGTTTTGATTTACCTGTGACAACCAAGATGTCTTCAACGCCAGATTTGAGGGCTTCTTCGACGATAAATTGGATGGTAGGTTTATCAACGATTGGCAGCATTTCTTTAGCTAAGGCTTTTGTTGCAGGTAGGAAACGTGTTCCGAGACCAGCAGCAGGGATAATCGCTTTTCTTACTTTTTGCATATAAAACTCCTAATATTTTATTTTTATATAATCGGTTATAAATTAGTGCCATTCATTTTCTGAACGGAATTCGTTGGACATCATCTCCATGATACTTTCCTTAATATCGGCACCCTCATAGATGGACTTGTAAATGGCAGTCGTGATTGGCATGTAGACACCGAGTTCTTGGGCAATTTCATAGGCTACCTTGGTAGTTGAAATACCTTCGATGACCATACCCATGTTTTTTTCGATATCTTCTAATTTTTCACCACGACCGAGGGCATCCCCTGCACGCCAGTTACGTGAGTGAACAGATGTTCCAGTCACAATCAAATCTCCGACACCAGACAAGCCACTAAAAGTTAGCGGGTCAGCGCCCAATTTGACACCGAGACGGGTAATTTCAGCCAGACCGCGAGTGATGATAGCAGCTTTAGCATTGTCACCATAGCCCATACCATGCAGAGCGCCAGCTCCAACGGCAATAATATTTTTGAGGGCGCCAGCCATTTCAACACCGACAACATCAGTATTGGTATAAAGACGGAAGTAGTGGTTGCTAAATAGCTTTTGGATATATTTAGCGGCTTCAATATCTTTAGAGGCAGCCGTAATCAAGGTGATGTCGCGGACGATTGTCTCTTCAGCGTGACTTGGTCCAGAAACGACGACAATCTCACTGCGATATTGAGCTGGAATTTCTTCTTCCAAAATGGTTGAGAGACGTTCATGCGTTCCAGGTTCAAGCCCCTTAGAAGCGTGCATGACAACAACTTTATGGTCAATAATTTCAGCCACTTGTTTGGCAACCAGGCGTGTCACCTTAGTCGGAACGACAAAGAGAATGGCGGCAACATCAGCAATAGCCTCTTTCAAATCAAGAAAGGCCTTGATGTTTTCATCAAGAACGACATCTTGGAAGTAATGTTTGTTAGTATGACTTGTATTAAGTTCTTCAATCTGAGCGGGAATATTTCCCCAAAGACGAACCTCATGTCCATTATCATTGAGAACCTGAGCAAGCGCTGTGCCCCATGAACCAGGTCCTAGGACAGCAATTTTTTGTTTTGTCATGGAATTACTCTTTCTATTAACTAGATTACACTATATTATTATATCATAAGAGAGATGAGATTGTCTGTAATCGCTGTAGATTATCAAAGGATTGACTTGTTTTTTGTGGAAATTTAGCAAATAGCGCTATTTACCCGTCAGCTTATCCAGAAAAAGGCAGGAAATCGGTGATTTTTAAGGGGTTGAGGCTTTTTTCCATTTTATGGTATAATAGGGGTAATTTAGATATTTGGAGATATATTTTGAAGAAAACCTATCGTGTGAAGCGGGACAAGGATTTTCGTCTGATTTTTGGGCAGGGAAAGAATGCTGCCAATCGAAAATTCGTTGTTTACCACTTAAATACTAATCAAAACCATTTTCGCGTAGGGCTTTCAGTCAGTAAAAAATTAGGTAATGCCGTTACTCGTAATGCCATCAAGCGTAAACTCCGTCATGTGTTGATGGAGGTTCGAGATGACCTTAAGACAGAAGATTTTGTCTTAATTGCCCGTAAAGGTGTCGAAGAGATGGATTATAAGGAAGTCAAACGCAACCTGCTCCATGTCTTGAAAGTTGCTGGTTTATATGAGGAAGGTTCAGAAAGTGAAGAGAAAAATTAAATTAACAGGTCTTGGCTTAGTGGCCATCACCTTACTTGCTGCCTGCGGTCGAGGAGAAGTAACTGCTAGTTCAACCAACGCTTGGGAACAAATTGTCTTTTTCTTTGCCAAGGCTATTCAGTGGTTGTCCATCGGTGGTTCAACAGGTCTTGGAATCATCTTATTCACCATCATCTTGCGTGTCTTGATGATGCCACTCTACAATATCCAGATTAAATCTGGTCAGAAGATGCAGGAATTGCAACCACAATTGCGTGAATTGCAAGCAAAATATCCAGGCGCTGACAATCGTGTTCAGTTGGCAGAAGCAAGCCAAGTCTTGTATAAAGAATACGGGGTTAACCCTTACGCCAGCTTGGTCCCCTTGCTGATTCAAATGCCTATCTTGTTGGCCTTGTTCCAGGCGCTCACTCGAGTGTCCTTCTTGAAGACAGGAATCTTCTTGTGGGTTGAACTATCCCACACGGATCCTTACTTCATCCTACCAATTTTGGCAGCTGTGTTTACCTTCTTGTCATCTTGGTTGACCAATAAGGCTGCGCCTGAAAAGAACTTTGCCATGACCCTCATGACTTATGTTATGCCTCTCATTATTTTGGTGACTGGTTTCAGTTGTGCCAGTGGGGTTGTTTTGTATTGGGCAGTGTCAAATGCTTTCCAAGTTTTCCAAATCATGCTGCTCAATAATCCTTTCAAAATTATTGAAGAGCGCCAGCGTCTGGTCACAGAAGAAAAAGAGCGCGAAGCTAAGATTCGTCGCGCTAAGAAGAAAGCACAGAAAAAGAGAAAATAGGAGGAGAAATCATGGTATTATTCACAGGTTCTACTGTTGAAGAGGCTATTGAAAAGGGCTTGAGTGAGCTGAACTTATCACGTCTCAAAGCACATATCAAGGTCGTTTCTCGTGAGAAAAAAGGATTTTTAGGATTCGGCAAACGCCCTGCTGAGGTTGATATTGAAGGAATTGACGAACTGACTATCCATAAAGCAGACCAAAAAGCTGTTCGTGGTGTGCCAGAAGAAGTTGTCCAACAAGCCCAGCCCGTCTCTAGCCCAAAAGAAGATGCCATTACGACAAATAAAGTAACTAGCATTCTCAAGAAAAAAGAGGAGGTTGGTGAACAGGTATCAAAGGACGTCAAAGAAGCTATCCTAGAAAATAAAAAATCTGAAGAAACTATTTTGAAGGAAGCCAATCAAGCAGAGCTTCTTGAAGAATTAGAACGTGCGCGTGGAGTTGTTCCAGAACCACAATTGGTAGAGCCTGCTGACCAGCCAGCAGTTGAGGAAACATCAACGCCAGAAAAAGAAGATAGTTTTGAAAGTTTTGTGATTAACGAATTTGGTCCACAGGAGCTTAGCACTGACATCAAGCAGGCAGCTCAAGAAGTAACTGACTACGTTCAGAAAATCATTTACGAAATGGACATTGAGGCAAGTATTGAGACAAGCAATAACCGTCGCCAAATTAATTTGCAGATTGAAACGCCTGAGGCTGGTCGTGTGATTGGTTATCACGGAAAAGTCTTGAAATCAATGCAGCTCTTGGCACAGAATTTCTTGCATGACCGTTATTCAAAGAATTTCTCAGTATCCTTGAATGTTCACGATTATGTTGAGCATCGCACAGAGACTTTGATTGATTTTACGCAGAAAATTGCTGCGCGTGTTTTGGAATCTGGTCAGGATTACATCATGGACCCTATGAGCAACAGTGAGCGTAAGACTGTTCATAAAACAGTTGCGGCTATCGCTGGTGTGGATTCTTATTCTGAGGGCAATGACCCAAATCGCTACGTTGTCGTAACTTTAAAAGGTAATGAGGCATAATAAAAACTCTCGACATCTTTTGATGATGTTGAGAGTCTTTTGTATCTTAAGGAAGAAGTGGGAGCCCCATTGCAGCCATCTCTTCTTCTGGCACAACCATGTTGTCTGCTACCCAATTAGAAAGCACAGAGACAATGGCATTGCTCCAAAAGGACGTGATGTAGCTGGAATGTTTTTTGCCTTTGAACTTTTGATAGGCAATCAAGCGCCTTGCAACGATGTCGGTTACCAGATTTCCTAGTTGTTGCTGAAAAATGAGTTTAAGGATATGAGCCTGCTTTTTAGTTTCTTGAAAGAGGTAAAGCCAGGCTTGGTAGGCTTGCGTTTTGAGGTTGAAGGACTTAATTCCTCGAAAGATAGGTCGGACAATGGTCAGCAAAATATGCTCGCAGATAGCTTCTTTAGAGCGATAATTTCGGTAAAAGGCATTCCTGGAAACACCAGCCTTGCTCACCAGCTCGGAGATTGTTATTTGCGCCAGCGATTTTTCCTCGAGTAACCTCAATAGGGCTGTTTCAATAGCTTCGCGGGTCAATTGATTACTCTCGCGATTGGATTGCTTGAGGTTGGCTAGTGAGTTTGGTGAGATGGCTTTTTCAGTCATAACAAACTCCTTTCAAGTGTGACATCGGACATTTTTTAAGAGAAATGAAAGTCTTTTAATGATATAATTTTAAGAGAAAATACTTTGTTTGTCAAATTAAAATGTAGCAAAATGGCTTTTTTAGGCTTAGAAATGAAAGATGGAGGATGGGAAGATGACCTGGAAGATTGTTGTTGATTCAGGATGTGATTTAAAAAGATTAGAAAATCCCAAAGAAGGATTAAATTTTACGCGTGTGCCCTTGAGTCTTCAAATTGGTTCGGAAATTTTTATTGATGATGAAGGGTTGGATGTTGCTAAAATGATGGAAACCATGTATGCGACCGACAGTGCTACTCGGTCAAGTTGTCCCAGCCCAGATGCTTTCTTGCAAGCTTATCAAGGAGCGGAAAATGTCATTGCCATGACGATTACAGGTTCACTTTCTGGTAGTCAAAATAGCGCTCAGCTTGCTAAGAATCTTTTGTTGGAAGAACACCCAAATGTTAATATTCATGTGATTGATTCCTTATCAGCTGGTGGTGAGATGGATCTCATCGTGTTAGAATTGCAACGCTTGATTGAGCAAGGACTCTCTTTTGAAGAAGTTGTCTCTGCCATCACAGCCTATCAGGAAAAAACAAAATTACTCTTTGTGTTGGCTAAAGTTGATAACCTTGTTAAAAATGGTCGTTTAAGCAAATTGATTGGTAAAGTTGTTGGACTCTTGAATATTCGCATGGTTGGGGAAGCCAGTCCCAAGGGAGAATTAGAGCTTCTACATAAGGCGCGTGGTCAGAAAAAATCAGTTCAAGTCACCGTCGATAAAATGCTAAAAGCTGGTTACAACGGTGGTCGTCTCGTCATCGCTCATGCTAACAACCTAAAAATCTGCCAACAAATTTCAGAAAAACTAAGAGAGCAGTTTCCAGACGTAGATATCATCATCACAGAAACATCAGGACTATGTAGTTTTTATGGTGAAGATGGTGGGATTTTATTGGGGTATGAAATTTGATGATTGCTGAATAAAAAGAAAGAAGTTGGTTTTATCTTCCAACTTCTTTCTTTTTATTCTTCTGTTGTAATCGTTGTGTAATCAGAGACTTGATCAGAGGTAGTTTCTGATTCTGTTGGGGTAGTTACTACTGAAGAAGTACTTGCGACAGCAGCATCGACAGCTGCTTTAATAGGAGCTAGCTGAGCTTGAAGTTCAGCTTTTTTAGTGGCATTTGATACGGCATCGATTGCTGCTTGGGCTTGCTCTACAGAGGAACTTGTTCGTGCTGCGTTGGCTTGAGAGATAGCATCATTGGCAGTTTTTTGATTGGTAATATCGGTTGAAATACTGTCAAACTTCTTTTGAAGAGAGTCTTTATCAGATTGATGGCTTTGTGGAATAGCCTTGATGGCATCTTGCACAGAGCTTTTCATTGATTCATCAAAGCTATCTTCGTATTTTTTCACCAATTGCGTAGCTTTTTGGACAAGTTTTTCTCCATCAGAACTACTTGATGAAGATGTTTGGAGACTAGACTTAGGCTCCACATCGGTAGTTTTAACCGTATTTTGGTCGCCAAATAAAATATAGATGCCAAGTGCAACGGCAATCATAATAATACTTAGAATGAAGTAGGCAACTTCACTTTTTGAGGTTCTCATAAAAATCCTTTCCGAGAATAATCTTATTCAATACTTTCTATTATACCTTTAATTCTGAATTATGGAAAGGTTAAATATCATTGAACTAATTCCGAAAGTCTTCAGGTAACTTCGCAAAGTAACTTCCAGTCCTCTAGTCAAACTGGAAGTTACTTTGCGAAGTTACCCAGCTAAAATTTTTTCCAAATCACCGAGTTCTAGCTCCTCAAATAAGCTAAGTTGTGTTATAATTTTCATCGTAAGACTTCGCTAATAGTTGTTACAAGTCTATTATAACGCTTTGACGTTTCATTGAGGCTTACAAAAGGGAAAAATCGCCATGTTTCGTGGCGATTTTTCTTTTTCTAGTGCTGAAATCAGTTGAGCTGACTAGCTTTTGAGAGGGCGAAATTGATTCTCATTAAAGAAAACCTAACGGATGTTAGTCGTTAGGTTTGAAAATCACTACTTTTATTGAGAATCTCCCCCTGTAGCTGGAGTTGTGTTTGTACTTTCACCAGAGTTGCTCGGGGTATCAGCCAAATTATTACCCGTGTTAGTATTGGTATTCGTTTCTGTTGTTGAACTTAAAGTTTGTTCAGAAGAAGCTGGAGTTGAATTGGAGTTACCACTAGCAGGAATATAATTATAGTTATTTGCAGGGACATAATTATTGTAGTAGCTTTGACTTTGGTTATTAGTTGTCGTTTGCTCTTGGTTTGCAATTGTAGTTGAGTCAGCGTCTGCTGCCACCTCCTCGTTCCCTGTCTCAGTAGTTGTTGCACTGTCAAGACTTGCTTTAACAGCATCTATGCGGTTTTGAAGTTGATCCTTCGTTTCTTGGGTTTTAATTTTATTAACAGCTTCTTGGGCCTTGGTGACATTGTCGTCACTAGGATTTTGCTCAAGAGCGCTAACAGCGTCAGAACCATCCTTGATAGCCTTATCTTCAGCTTGTTTTTCAGCGAGTTTAATTTTAACGGCGTCTAGACGCTTGTTGAAATTATTTTTCTTACTTGAATCAACCAATTTGTTCAATAGTGTTTCAACAGCTTTAATAGTTTGCTCAGATGGGTCAGCTTCGGCTTTTTTTAACAATTCTTCAATTTTTGTCAGGCTGACACTTGACGTGCTAGCTTTAGTCTCAACGGCGACTTTCACTGTTCCCTTATCCTTAAAAATGAAAAACATAGTCCCAGCAAAAATAAGGAGAATGAGGCTTGCAATCAAAGCGCCAATCTCTTTTTTATCCAATTTCATAGTCTCTCTCCTAAAGTGAATATAATTACTTTAATTACCCGTGGTGCTAGTTAATTTCAAAATATCTCAGATTATAGGCTAGTACGATTTGCTCTATCCTCAATTGCAATCCTGTTTCTCCTCTAGCTAGTGTTTGTTCCATATCGAAAAGCGTACAAAGTTCTGAAAAACGTGTCTCAATAGTCTCCTCATAGCCATTAGTTTCCAATGATTAGGTTGCTTAGCCCCTGCCATATTTTGACGCAAGGGAGTCCAAAGGTGATAACCTTTTTGCTCCAAACTATTTCTAAGCTCGCGACTAAGATAGCTCAAATCAGCCAAAATGTAAGAGTGATGGCAGTTTTCCAGTAAGTCCTCAATGGCTCTAATAGCGTGAATAGATGCTGGTGTCACAACGTAGTTCAGAATATAGCCTGATAGGGTGACCAGCATATGAACTTTGAACCCATAGAACCATAGATTCTTGGAGGCATTATAACCACTGTCTGCCAAGCCGTTAAAAATACGTGTCCTATAATTACGGACAGGTTGACATAGTGATAAGGGAAAACTGTCTATGATAACGATGGTATCAGGAGAGATTTGGTTATTCATTACTTGTCTGATGAGTTGAACTAACCCAATCAGTTGTCGTGCTCGCCGATTAAAACGACTTCTTTCAAGGAGACGACCACAAGGAAAGAGTTGACAGATACGATATAAATGACGTTGTGACTTAATGCCTAGTTCAGCTTGCAAGATAAGCAAGACTAATAGAGATTGGTCTGAAACTTTAGATAGACTAATATTGCGACGATGTTTGAAAGGTTCAGGGCAATAATCACGATACAGCTGATAACAAATTTTTGATAATTGCTTAATATTCCATTGTAAGTGATGGGATTTAGCGGTATACTGTCAGTGGCTCATTGGGACGTCTTCTCTGTTTGTTTAGTCACTTACAATATAGTCCCTTTGGGCTTTTTATGGTATTTTGAAATTAACTAGCACCACGGGTTTTAATTATATCATAATTGTAGGAAGTTTTAAGGTCAAATTACCTAATATTTTAATAAAAGTAGCAGTAAGTTTTGCAGAAATGCTATACTATCATTGGAGGAGATAAGCCTATGATAAAAATGTTAGCCATTGATTTGGATGGGACATTATTGAGAAATGATAAGACGATTTCGAATAAGACGGTTGAGACCCTGCAGAAAGCTGAAAAACAGGGAATCAAGATTGTGCTGGCATCGGGGCGTCCTATTTGGGGAATTTGTCCATATGTGGAACGGCTGAATCTTGAACTTCCTATTAGCATTGTTGCCAGTAATGGCTGTGCAACTTATACTAGCAGAGATTGGTCGATAGCTAATGGGCATTTTTTGACGGAAACGCAGGTGAACAAATTACTGACGCTATCTGAGGAGCATCCTCGGGTTGCTCTTGTTTTGCAGATGCCTAGTCGGCGCTATGTTTATGAGCATGAGGTTTCTGATGTTGTTGCGCGTGATGCTAAGACACATTTTCAAGAGGTGACGATGATTAGTGCAGAAGCGCTAGCTCAGCTTGATGAGCCGATTTTACTGGGGCTTTTCATGGGTGAAGCGGATAAACTCGATCAGGTCCAGACCGAGATTGAGCCCCTTTTAACTCCCGACTTCCACACGGTCCGAGGGCTTGACTACTGTTTTGAGGCTATGCCTCATGGCGTCAGCAAGGCTAAAGTTTTAGCTGATTTGGCGAAGGATTGTGGTATTTTACCGGAAGAAGTGATGGCTTTTGGAGATGCGGTTAATGACTTGGAGATGTTTGCTTGGGCGGGCATGGCGGTTGCCATGGCAAATGCTAGCGCTAAAGTCCAGTCTCAGGCTGACCTAGTGACCTTGAGCAATGAGCAAGACGGAGTGGCTGACGCGGTTCAACGATTTGTTCTCAAAGAATAGGTCTATACCATTTACAAAAAATAAAGAAAGCGCTATAATTTAAGTAGAAATGAGGAAGAAATCATGACAAAATATATTAAGGCAGATTGTTTTTACTATGCGGACCAGGTTAAACCGACGGGTTATCTAGAAGTGACGGATGGTAAGTTTGGTCAATGGCTAGCGCAGGCTCCAGAAGATGCTGAGATTGTTGATTATTCAGGTTATCAAATTGCTCCTGGCTTAGTTGATACGCACATTCATGGCTATGCTGGGGCAGATGTCATGGATTGTGATTCGGATGGTATTTTGACCATGAGTCAAGAATTGTTGTCAACGGGTGTTACATCATTTTTACCAACCACTTTGACCTCTGACACTGAACGATTGGCTGCCGCAGCGAAATCGGTTGCAGATGTGGCAGGAACGGAAAAAGGTGCCAAAATTCAGGGCATTTACTTTGAAGGTCCCTATTTCACTGAAAAGTACAAGGGTGCTCAAAATGCAACCTACATGAAAAATCCAAGTTTGGAAGAATTTGCCACTTGGCAAAAAGCTGCCAACGGTTTGATTAAAAAAATCGCCTTGGCCCCAGAACGCGAGGGCGTTGCCGAATTTGTCTCAACAGTGACCAAAGAAGGGGTGACGGTCGCCCTTGGACATTCTGACGGGACTTACGCGCAAGCCAAGGCTGCCGTAGAAGCAGGAGCCTCTGTCTGGGTGCACGCTTATAATGGCATGCGTGGTCTCAATCACCGTGAACCAGGAATGGTCGGTGCGGTTTACAATATTCAAAATACCTACGCTGAACTTATCTGCGATGGGCACCATGTTAGCCCAGTTGCTTGTGATATTCTCATGCGACAAAAAAACCACAATCACGTTGCTCTGATTACTGACTGTATGGCGGCGGGTGGTCAACCTGACGGCGACTATATGCTGGGTGAATTTCCAGTCACCGTCGCTGATGGCACTGCTCGTTTGAAAGAAGGTGGCAATTTGGCGGGTTCCATCTTGAAATTAAAAGATGGGCTTAAAAATGTCGTTTCTTGGGGCATTGCTAGCGCCGAGGAAGCCATACGTATGGCTAGCCTGATTCCAGCTATTTCAGTAGGAATTGATGATGTCTGCGGTCAAATTAAAGCAGGCTATGTAGCGGATTTTATCGTTCTTGATAAGGATTTAGACCTGCAAGCTACTTATCTGGACGGGCAAAAAGTCTGGGAAGCTTAATTATTGAAGAGGCTGGGATTAGCTCAGCCTCATTTTTGATTAACTATTAGAAAGTTTAATGTTTATCATTGACAAATAGTATCAGAACAAGTATCTTTAAAAGAGAAATTTATACAGAGAACGAGTGACTAATTGACAAAATATAAAGCTAAGGAGTTTGAGCTGGCATTAGTTTTTATAGCCATCTTTTGTGGTTTACTAGCGACAGAATTTTTATGTGTTACCAGCGACCATAGTCTTCAAGAAATCATAGAGTTTTCGAGTTTGTTTCCCCATGGTCTATTTTTATTTGGCTTGATTACCTTTTGTGAGCGCTGAGCTTGGTTGCGAGTTGATGATAATCTCTTCGCTTTCAAAAATTTCAGCCTGATTGTGATTAGCTTACTAGCTTTGTCTGTTATTGATAAAATCGGTTTATGGTGGATTTCGGTTTTGGATACGGAGACTACTGCTGTTGAAGGTGCACTGACTTCTTCGATTGAAAACGTTCCCTTACTCATGCCTTTTTCGGCAGTCTTTGTCTACCCCATTTTTGAAAGCATGATTTTCCAGGGTTTTATGTTTAATAGCTTCTTCCAGAAACATCTCTATCTTTGTATCAGCTTTGCTATTTGCCTTAGTTCATGGTGCCATTAGTCTACCAAGCCTCTTTATGTATATGGGGAGTAACTTTGTTTTATCCATACTCTACATTGAAACGGATTATTTAATTTTGCCCATGGTTGTTTTTATGATTAACAATATGGTCAACCTTTTTTAAAAACTGAGTATTTATCCAAATTGGACAAATGAATTTTTTTTTGCTATAATACGTGTCAAAGAAAGAGGTTGTTTCTGAAAGAATTTCTCAGCGAGTCTAGGACAGTGAGAGCTAGACAGGATGGCAGAAATGATTGGCACTTTCGCTTGATGAGTCATCAAGTTCATAAATGTAAGTAATGAAGTAATAAATTAGGGTGGAACCGCGTTTCGACGCCCCTATGTCAGAAAAGGCATAGGAGCAGAAAGATGTGGTTCTTTTCTCGTATGCTAAACTCAAAACAAAAGAAAATAATGAGGAGAAAAACATGTCTAAGAAATTGACTTTCCAAGAGATTATTTTGACCTTGCAACAATTTTGGAATGACCAAGGTTGTATGCTTATGCAGGCTTACGATAATGAAAAAGGTGCGGGGACTATGTCACCTTACACTTTCCTTCGTGCCATCGGTCCAGAACCATGGAACGCAGCTTACGTAGAGCCATCTCGTCGTCCTGCCGATGGTCGTTACGGTGAAAATCCTAACCGTCTTTACCAACACCACCAATTCCAAGTGGTTATGAAACCATCACCATCGAATATTCAAGAGCTTTATCTTAAATCATTGGAATTGCTTGGTATCAATCCACTTGAACACGATATCCGTTTCGTTGAGGATAACTGGGAAAACCCATCGACAGGTTCTGCTGGTCTTGGTTGGGAAGTTTGGCTTGATGGTATGGAAATCACTCAGTTCACATATTTCCAACAAGTTGGTGGCTTGCAAACTGGTCCTGTAACTTCAGAAGTCACATACGGTTTGGAACGTTTGGCATCATACATCCAAGAAGTGGATTCTGTTTATGATATCGAATGGGCTCCAGGTGTTAAATACGGTGAAATCTTCAAACAACCAGAGTACGAACATTCAAAATACTCATTTGAAATTTCTGACCAAGATATGCTTCTTGAAAACTTCGAAAAATTTGAAAAAGAAGCTAATCGTGCTTTAGAAGAAGGTCTTGTTCACCCAGCCTATGACTACGTTTTGAAATGCTCACACACTTTCAACTTGCTTGATGCCCGCGGAGCCGTTTCTGTAACAGAACGTGCTGGCTACATCGCTCGTATTCGTAATTTGGCGCGTGTAGTTGCTAAAACATTCGTTGCTGAGCGTAAAAAACTTGGATTCCCATTGTTGGATGAAGCAACTCGTGCAGAATTGTTGAAGGAGGACGCAGAATAATGACGAAAGATTTATTAGTAGAACTTGGATTAGAAGAGATTCCAGCCTATGTTGTCACTCCAAGTGAACAACAATTAGGTCAAAAAATGGCTAAATTCTTGGAAGACAACCGCTTGCCTTTCGAATCAGTAGAAACATTCTCAACACCACGTCGTTTGGCTGTTCGTGTCAAAGGCTTGGCTGATCAACAAACGGATTTGACGGAAGACTTTAAAGGACCTTCTAAGAAAATTGCTTTAGATGCTGAAGGCAACTTCTCAAAAGCAGCCCAAGGTTTCGTTCGTGGAAAAGGGTTGACCGTTGATGACATTGAATTCCGTGAAGTTAAGGGTGAAGAATACGTTTATGTCACTAAACATGAAGCTGGAAAACCTGCTGTAGAGGTACTTGCTGGTGTACCAGAAGTACTTGCAAGCATGACTTTCCCAGTTAACATGCACTGGGCTGGTAACTCATTTGAGTACATCCGTCCTGTTCATACCTTGACAGTACTTCTTGATGACCAAGCATTGGACATGGTTTTCCTTGATATCCACTCAGGACGTGTTAGCCGTGGTCACCGTTTCTTGGGTCAAGAAACTGAAATTGCTTCAGCCAACTCTTATGAGGATGATTTGCGCCAGCAATTTGTCATCGTAAACGCTAAAGAACGCGAGCAAATGATTGTGGACCAAATCAAGGCTATCGAAGCTGATCGTAATGTTCAAGTGGAAATCGATGAAGATCTTCTTAACGAAGTCCTTAACTTGGTCGAATACCCAACTGCCTTTGTTGGTTCATTTGACACTAAATACCTTGAAGTGCCGGAAGAAGTCTTGGTGACTTCAATGAAGAACCACCAACGTTACTTCGTTGTCCGTGACCAAGCAGGTAAACTCTTGCCAAACTTTATCTCGGTTCGTAACGGTAACGCTGAGCATATCGAAAATGTCATCAAAGGGAATGAAAAAGTTTTGGTTGCCCGTCTTGAAGATGGTGAATTCTTCTGGCATGAAGATCAAAAACTTAAGATTGCTGACCTTGTTGAAAAACTCAAACACGTGACTTTCCATGAAAAAATCGGTTCACTTTACGAACACATGGGACGTACAAAAGTCATTGCTGACCACCTTGCTGACCAAGCTGGACTTTCAGCAGATGAAAAAGAAGCAGTGCTTCGTGCAGCTGGCATCTACAAATTCGACCTTTTAACAGGAATGGTTGATGAGTTTGATGAATTGCAAGGAATCATGGGTGAAAAATATGCCCTACTTGCTGGTGAGACACCTGCCGTTGCAGCTGCCATTCGTGAGCATTACATGCCAACATCAGCTGACGGTGAACTTCCTGAAACTAAAGTCGGTGCTGTTCTTGCCATCGCTGACAAATTGGATACAGTTTTGTCATTCTTCTCAGTTGGCTTGATTCCAAGCGGTTCAAACGACCCTTACGCCCTTCGTCGTGCGACTCAAGGTATCGTTCGTATTCTTGATGCCTTCGGTTGGGAAATTCCGCTTGATGAGTTGGTAGCTAACCTTTACAACTTGTCATTTGACAGCTTGACTTACACTAACCAAGAAGAAGTCATGAGCTTCCTTTCAGCTCGTATTGAGAAGATGATCGATGCCTCTATTGCTAAGGATATCCGTGCTGCTGTTTTGGCATCAGACACTTATGTGGTTCGCCTTGTTCTTGAAGCTAGCGCAGCCATTGCCCAAAAGAGCAAAGAAGATGGCTACAAGGCTGCAGTTGAGAGTCTTTCACGTGCCTTTAACTTGGCAGAAAAGGCTGACGCTTCTGTTGAAGTTGACAGCTCTCTCTTTGAAAATGCCCAAGAAACATCCCTCAACCAAGCTGTTGCTTCACTTGAATTGACAGACGACATGTCAGCTAATTTGAACAAACTCTTCGCCCTCAGCTCAGTCATCGATGACTTCTTTGACAACACAATGGTCATGGCAGAAGACGAAAAAATCAGAAACAATCGCTTAGCTCTCCTTGCAAGCCTTGTTGCTAAAGCTAAAAAAGTAGCAGTCTTTAACTTGTTGAATACTAAATAGAAAAAATCGGAGAAAGGAATTGAACCCGATCGGAAAGCTAGTGATTTTCCTAAAATTCTGACGCTTTCTGGTCGCTCTTGGTATCTTAAATGACCCCAGAAAAAATCGCTCGTATTAACGAGCTCGCTAAAAAGAAGAAAACAGAAGGCTTGACCGGTGAAGAAAAGGTTGAGCAATCTAAATTGCGCGAAGAATATATTGCAGGTTTTAAACGTTCAGTTCGCCACCACATCGAAGGTATTAAAATTGTGGATGAAGAAGGAAATGACGTGACACCTGAGAAACTTCGCCAAGTCCAACGTGAAAAAGGTCTGCATGGCCGTAGTTTGGACGATCCAAATTCATAAGATTCCAATCCCTTTGCACAAGCTGTGAGGGGATTTTTTCTGTTCCGGGTGATATAATGAAGTAAAATCAACACGAAGGAGCCATCTCAATGACTAAAAAATACATCATGTCAATCGACCAAGGAACAACCAGTTCGCGTGCTATTATTTTCAATCACAATGGTAAGGCTATCGCTTCAAGTCAAAAGGAGTTGACGCAGATTTTTCCTCAGGCTGGCTGGGTTGAGCATGACGCTATGGAAATTTGGCACTCGGTTCAGTCGGTCATTGCGGATGCTTTTATTGAATCTGGAATCAAACCCCATCAGATTGAAGCCATTGGTATCACTAATCAGCGTGAAACAACGGTTATTTGGGATAAGGAGACTGGTCTTCCTATCCATAATGCTGTCGTCTGGCAATCTCGCCAGACTGCTGACCTGGCGGACGATTTGAAAGTAGCTGGGCATACAGATATGATTCATGAGAAAACTGGCTTGGTCATTGATGCTTATTTTTCAGCGACTAAGATTCGTTGGATTTTGGACCATGTGGCTGGCGCTCAAGAACGAGCAGAGAATGGCGAGCTATTGTTCGGTACCATCGACACTTGGTTGCTCTGGAAATTCACAGACGGAGCTGTTCATGTGACGGATTATTCCAATGCTTCAAGGACCATGCTTTATAATATTACTGATTTGCAGTGGGATGATGATATTTTAGACTTGCTCAATATTCCTAAAATCATGCTTCCAGAGGTTCGTTCCAATTCAGAAATTTATGGCTATACAGCGCCTTTTCATTTTTACGGCGGGCGTGTTCCGATTGCGGGGATGGCTGGTGACCAACAGGCTGCGCTTTTTGGTCAGTTGGCTTTTGAGCCTGGCATGGTCAAAAATACTTACGGAACAGGCTCTTTCATTGTCATGAATACAGGTCAACAGGCTCAGTTGTCTAAGCACAATTTACTGACGACTATTGCTTACGGCATTGATGGTCAGGTTTCTTATGCGCTTGAAGGGTCTATTTTCATTGCGGGTAGTGCTATTCAGTGGCTTCGTGATGGGCTGGAGATGATTGATTCCTCAAGTGAGACAGAAGCGCTAGCCTATTTGTCAAGAAATGACGATGAAATCTATGTGGTGCCAGCTTTCACAGGGCTTGGGGCACCTTACTGGGACTCAAAAGCGCGTGGCGCTATATTTGGCTTGACGCGTGGGTCCAGCAAGGCAGACATGGTCAAGGCGACGCTTCAATCTATCGCCTACCAAGTGCGCGACATCATCGAAACCTTGGAGTTAGATTCAGGCATTGCCATTCAGAAATTACGGGTGGACGGCGGGGCTTCCCAAAACCGTTATCTCATGCAATTTCAGGCAGATATTTTGGGAAATACAGTAGCGCGTGCGGAAAATTTAGAAACGACTGCGCTTGGTGTCGCCTTCTTTGCAGGTTTGGCGGTCGGCTACTGGAAAAATCTGGAGACCTTAAAAGCGCTCAATGCTGATGGCGATATTTTTCAGGCGCAGTTATCCGAAGAAGACTGTGAACGACTTTATAGAGGTTGGAAACGTGCAGTAAGAGCAACGCAAGTTTTCGCTGAACTTGAGGATAATTCAGAAAGATAGCCTGAAAATTTCAGTAACGTTCCTATCATTTTATGTTATAATATAAAAGACGAACAATGCATAATTTAGTTGTTAAAAACAGAAAGGTTTTATCATGACTTTTGATTCTATTGATCAATTAGCGGTCAATACCGTCCGCACGCTTTCTATCGATGCTATCCAAGCAGCTAACTCAGGTCACCCTGGACTTCCAATGGGGGCTGCACCAATGGCCTATGTGCTTTGGAATAAATTCTTGAATGTCAATCCAAAAACAAGCCGTAACTGGACTAACCGTGACCGTTTCGTGCTTTCAGCTGGACATGGTTCTGCCCTTCTTTATAGCCTCCTTCACTTGGCTGGTTACGATTTATCAATCGACGATTTGAAACAATTCCGTCAATGGGGTTCTAAAACACCTGGTCACCCAGAAGTGAATCATACTGATGGTGTTGAAGCAACAACTGGTCCTCTTGGACAAGGGATTGCTAACGCCGTGGGTATGGCAATGGCAGAGGCTCACTTGGCAGCTAAATTTAACAAACCAGGCTTTAACTTGGTTGACCACTACACATACGCTCTTCACGGTGATGGCTGTTTGATGGAAGGCGTTAGCCAAGAAGCTGCTAGCCTTGCAGGTCACCTTAAACTTGGTAAATTGGTCCTTCTTTACGATTCAAATGATATCTCACTTGATGGACCAACCTCACAAGCCTTTACAGAAGATGTTAAAGGTAAATTTGAAGCTTACGGTTGGCAACATATCTTGGTAGAAGATGGTAATGATTTGGAAGTCATCGCTAGCGCTATCGAAGCCGCTAAAGCTGAAACTGAAAAACCATCAATCATCGAAGTCAAAACTATCATCGGTTTTGGTGCTGAAAAACAAGGAACGTCAGCAGTTCACGGTGCGCCACTTGGTGCAGAAGGCATTGCTTACGCTAAAAAAGCTTATGGCTGGGATTATCCAGAATTTACAGTTCCTGACGAAGTTGCTCGCCGTTTTGAAGTTGGTATCAAATTCCGCGGTGAAGAAAAAGAAAATGCCTGGAACTCACTTTTTGCTAAATATGAAAAAGAGTACCCAGAGTTGGCGGCAGAATATAAAGCAGCCTTTGCTGGTGAAGCAGAAACAGTTGATTTGGAAGCTCACGAACTAGGCTCATCAGTTGCTAGTCGTGTGTCAAGCCAACAAGCCATCCAACAATTATCAGCTCAATTACCAAACTTCTGGGGTGGTTCAGCTGACCTATCAGCTTCAAACAACACAATGGTTGCTGCTGAAAATGATTTCCAAGCTGATAACTACGCAGGTCGTAACATTTGGTTTGGTGTCCGTGAATTTGCCATGGCTGCTGCTATGAATGGTATTGCCCTTCACGGTGGTACTCGTGTTTACGGCGGAACCTTCTTCGTCTTCTCAAACTACCTTCTTCCAGCTGTTCGTATGGCTGCGCTTCAAAGTCTTCCAACAGTTTACGTCATGACACATGACTCAATCGCTGTTGGTGAAGATGGACCAACTCACGAACCAGTCGAACAATTGGCTTCAGTTCGTTCAATGCCAAATCTTAACGTTATTCGTCCAGCAGATGGAAATGAAACAAACGCTGCTTGGAAACGCGCGGTAGCTGAAACTGACCGTCCAACAATGCTTGTCTTGACGCGCCAAAACTTGCCTGTCCTTGAAGGCACTGCTGAATTGGCAGAAACTGGTGTCAACAAAGGAGCTTACGTGATTTCAGAAGCTAAAGGTGACCTTGATGGTATCCTTATCGCAACAGGTTCTGAAGTGAAATTGGCTCTTGATGCGCAAGCTGAACTTGAAGCTCAAGGCATTCATGTACGTGTGGTCTCAATGCCATCACAAAACCTTTTTGACGAACAAGATGCAGCTTACCAAGAAGAAGTTCTCCCAGCAGCAGTCACAAAACGTCTTGCTATCGAAGCTGGCTCAAGCTTTGGTTGGGGTAAATACGTTGGTCTCCAAGGTAAAACACTTACCATCGATACTTGGGGAGCATCTGCCCCAGGAACTAAAATCTTTGAAGAGTACGGTTTCACAGTTGATAATACCGTAGCCCTTTATAAATCATTCTAAGATAACTGAGGTTGCGATACATTCAGTGCAGGTCTTTTGTTTTAGCATGATAATCGGTAGAACGGTCACGTCAAACGTATGAAGGAACTATTGATTTCAGAAAATGCACACAACGAAAATTAAGGCTCATTGTCACCCACTACAGGTGACAATGAGCCTATTTTTTATCAATCAATCTTCGTCATCACGATTGATGGTAATTCCCATAACGGTGAGGTGACCGTTGCTGATGAGTGTGATGACCAGGTGGGCAAGGTCTTTGGCTGACATGTCAAAATCAGATTTAATCCACCAGAGTAGAGTACCTGTGAAAATGCTAGTGAGATAGGCAACCACGAAATCAGTTGGAACGCTTCCACCAGATTCAATGACATTGAGTTTGTCCAAAATATCGGCGTATTTATCGTGGAGGAGTTTGGCAAAGTTAGCTTGGAGAATTTCGTGAGAAATACTCAGCAGAACGATTTTAGCGATAGCTTGGTTTTTTTCAAGGGTTCGATAGAAGTTGGTCAGCAGACGCTCAGCTTTTTTCACCTTGACCGTATCACCTTTGGTAATCTGCGCAGCGTCAATCATGTCAGAGAGCTCCATCATCATTTGCTCCTGGATACCTTTTTGAAGCTGATCCTTGTCGGCATAATGAGCATAGAAAGTGGTGCGGTTAATCATGGCCTCGTCAGCAATGTCTTGGATAGTAATCTTGTCATAAGGTTTTTGGCTGAGCAATTTTGTGAAGGCATCAAAAATGAGTTTTTCGGTTCTTAAATAGCGGATATCTGTGAATTTCATAATCCATCTCCTAGATAAACGACAGATAGTTGGTTATGTGTTGTTTAAACAACAATTTCCAAAAAAGTAGCGATTGAATTTTCAAATCTTAGTCTTATAATAATTATAACAAACAGACTGTTTGATAAGCAACGATTTGTAGGTTCATTGACAATCTGTTGGCAAAAAGGTTTTGAAAGTTAGGTGAAATGATGAATAGAGCAGGAATTGATGTCGGGTCAACGACAGTTAAGTTAGTTGTTTTAAATGAAAAGAATGACTTGTTGTTTTCACGTTATGAACGTCACTTTTCAGATGTAAAGGCGGCAACGATTAAGGTGCTAAATGAAGTCATTGCAGAGCTTGGAGACCAGACCGTTTCTATTGCTATTACTGGTTCTGGTGGTATGGGGCTCTCAGATGTCGCAGCTATTCCTTTTGTTCAGGAAGTGATTGCCGCAACAACGACTGTTGAAAAACTCATTCCACAGACAGATGTCGTCATTGAGTTGGGAGGGGAAGATGCTAAGATGACTTTCTTTGGCGATTCTCTTGAACAACGCATGAACGGTACTTGTGCAGGTGGTACGGGTGCCTTTATCGACCAAATGGCAGAGCTTTTAAAAACAGATGCCAATGGTGTCAACGAACTAGCCAAGGGCTATGAAACAATTTACCCAATCGCTAGTCGTTGCGGTGTCTTTGCTAAAACCGATGTTCAACCTTTAATCAACGAAGGAGCTCGTAAGGAAGACATTGCGGCATCTATTTTCCAAGCGGTGGTTAATCAAACTATTGCTGGCTTGGCGTCAGGTCGGAAGATTATCGGAAATATCGCTTTTTTGGGCGGTCCTCTCTTCTTTATGAGTGAGTTGCGCCAGCGATTTATCGAAACGCTAAACATCACCCCAGATCACGTGGTTTTTCCAGAAAATCCGCAACTTTTCGTGGCTATGGGTGCAGCTTTTGATGACAATCAAGTGACGCTTACCTTGTTGCAAATTATCCACAACTTGGAGAACAATAGCTCAGACAGATTGGTACCTAAGAAGACTTTGGACGTTCTTTTCAAGGATGAGGCGGAGCTTAGTGAGTGGCGTGAACGCCACAATGAGGCTAGCGCTCAATATGCGGATATCGCCACAGCCTCTGGTCCAACATTTTTGGGAATTGACGCGGGTTCTACGACCTCGAAGGTGATTTTAATTGACACTGAAGGGCGTATCCTTTTCCAACATTATGGCAATAATGAAGGGCAACCGCTAGAAAATATTATCAAGATTTTGAAGGAAGTTTACCGTCAGTTGCCTGATGATGCCTTTATCGCCCGCTCTTGTGTGACGGGTTACGGGGAACAACTCATCAAGGCAGCGCTTAGGGTGGACTACGGTGAGGTTGAAACCGTTGCTCACTTTAAGGCAGCCAATTATTTCAATCCAGGTGTTGATTTCATTTTGGATATTGGTGGTCAGGATATGAAGGCTATGAGTGTTCAGGATGGGGCTTTGTCAAGTATTCAGTTGAATGAAGCCTGCTCATCTGGTTGCGGTTCTTTCATTGAAACCTTTGCCAAGTCTTTGAAATACGATGTGAAGGATTTTGCTCAAGTGGCCTTGCTTGCTAAGCATCCAGTGGATTTGGGGTCAAAATGTACCGTCTTTATGAATTCAAAAGTGAAACAGGTTCAAAAAGAGGGGGCAACCGTTGCTGATATTTCAGCTGGGCTGTCTTACTCCGTCATCAAAAATGCACTCTACAAGGTTATCAAAGTAAAACGTCCCGAAGATTTAGGGCAAAAGATTGTAGTGCAGGGGGGGACCTTCTACAATGAGGCGGTGCTTAGAGCCTTTGAATTGGTCAGTGAACGCGAGGTCGTTCGTCCAAGTATCGCAGGTTTGATGGGAGCTTATGGCTGCGCTTTGATTTCACAAGAAAAATATGAGGATGAGATGGCTCTTGTCGCAGAAGCGCCAGCTGTTCTCGCCTAGGAGTTGGAGAAATGGTAGAAACAATAACAAGACAAACAGGGTCTAGCTTGATGGGCTTGGATGAGCTTGATAGCTTTTCAGCACAAAAAGAATTCACCCGCTGTGGTTTATGTGAAAATAACTGTGCCTTGACGGTGACGATTTTCAATGATGGTTCAAAATTTGTAACGGGTAACCGTTGTGAACGTGGTGCTGAGAAAGTTACTAAAATTAAATTTGACCGAAGCAATCAAAAAGAAAATCTCGTTGATTACAAGTACAAAAAACTCTTTAAGTACAAGGCTTTATCTAAAAAGGAAGCTATTCATGGGATTATTGGGGTGCCTCGTGTGCTCAACATGTATGAAAACTATCCTCTTTGGCATACAATTCTGACGGACTTAGGTTTCCGTGTGCAGTTATCGCCAAAATCTGATAAACGTTTATTCGAAAAGGGGATTGAAACCATTCCTTCTGATACGGTTTGCTATCCTGCTAAGATGGTTCACGGTCATATTCAAGCCTTGATTGACCGCAAGGTTGATGCAATTTTTTACCCAAGTGTCATCTACGAACAAATTGAAAATAGCAAGGCTCCCAATCACTACAATTGCCCGATTGTGCAAGGATATCCAGAGGTTATTGAAAAGAATATGGACCCTATCCGCGATAGTGAGGTCAAATTCTACCATCCTTTTGTGAATTTGGCAGACCCTGAAACGCTGGTTTTCTCTCTGTCTAAGGCTTTCGCTGACTACGGAGACATCAATGAAGACGATATCCGCAAGGCGGTTGAACATGGTTTCCAAGCGCTCAGTGATTTCAAAAAAGACATTCAAGAAAAAGCAGATGAGCTCTTGATGACCATTGCCATGAAAAAAGAAAAGGCCATCGTCTTGTCAGGGCGTCCTTATCACTTGGACCCTGAAATCAATCACGGGATTGCTAATATCATCACCCAAGAAGGTTTCCATGTCTTGACTGAGGATATGGTGTCAGGTTTGGAAGAAGTGTCAGGCTTGCGCGTGGTTAATCAATGGGTTTACCATTCACGCCTCTACGCAGCAGCCAAGGTTGTGGCTAAAAATCCTAATCTAGAACTGGTTCAGCTTAATAGCTTTGGTTGTGGACTGGACGCTGTCACAACCGACCAAGTGGAAGAAATCATGCGCGGACACCACAAACTTTACACGGTTCTCAAAATTGACGAAGGTAGCAATATGGGAGCCATCCGAATCCGCCTTCGTTCTTTGAAAGCAGCCGTGGAAGAAAGAGATAAGAAGTGGCAACAAAGTGGCTATCATCCAAATCTCAATCAGGTTCCTGAAATTGACGAGGTTGAGGAAGAAGAACCTGTCTTCACCAAGGAAATGAAGAAAAAGCACACGCTTCTTATGCCAATGTTGTCACCCATCCACCAAAATGGGCTCATCGAAGAAGCCTTTAAACAAGCTGGTTATCAGGTGGTTGTTTTGCCTGCTCTAGACCGAAAAGCTGTTGATGTTGGTTTGAAGTTTGTCCATAATGATGCCTGCTACCCAGCCATTATCACTATTGGACAGCTGGTTGAAGCTCTGCAAAGTGGCGATTATGACCTTCATAACACCAGTGTCATGCTAACCCAAACGGGGGGTGGTTGTCGGGCGACTAACTACATTCCTTTGTTGCGTAAGGCTCTGAAAGATTCAGGTTTCCCACAGATTCCGGTTGTTTCCATTTCCATGGGGAATCAAGGGACAGAAACTTCACCAGGTTGGAGCTTGTCTTACGGTTTCGTCAAACGCCTACTCATTAGCGTTCTCTACGGTGACCTTTTTGAACGCCTTCTTTACCGTGTGCGCCCTTATGAATCTGAAAAAGGCTCTGCCAATGCCCTTTATGACAAATGGCTAGAAATTGCGCGCCACAATGTTGCGACGGGTTCATACTTTGAGTTTAATCGCAATATGAAACGCATCATCCGAGACTTCGACCAGCTACCAACCAATGATTTCGGCAGCAAGCCAAGGGTCGGTGTTGTCGGTGAAATTTTGGTCAAGTATGCGCCGACTGCCAATAATGACATTGTCGGTCTGATTGAAAATGAAGGGGGCGAAGCCGTCGTGCCAGACTTGATTGGTTTCATGAATTATTCCCTCTTCAATCAAATTTGGAAGGCTGACGAGCTCAACATGAGTCAAAAGAGCAAACGTTTTGCCAAGCTAGGCATTGATGCCATCAACCTCCTTGAAAAACCGATGAACAAGGCTCTTGAAAAATCAGAACGTTTTGATGGTATTGAGTCTATTTATGACATTGCCAGCGACGCTTCCAAGATTATCTCAATCGGGAATCACACAGGTGAAGGCTGGTTCTTGACGGGTGAAATGATTGAGCTCTTGAACAGTGGTGTTCCTAATATCGTTTGCTTGCAACCTTTCGGTTGTTTGCCAAACCACATTGTCGGTAAAGGAATGCTCAAAGAGCTCCGCCGACAATACAAGGGTGCTAACATCGCCCCAATCGATTACGACCCAGGCTCATCAGAAGTTAACCAACTCAACCGCCTCCGCCTCATGATGACAACTGCCAAGAAGATGCAGCGCAATTAGTGTGTTAAAGAATAAGCTAAAGACAGAATCCATGACCTTGGGCTCTGTTTTTTAGGTGATGAAAACGTTTGACAAGATTTTTAGCTGGTGGTATATTAATGATAATTTAAAGCTTGTATCACTTTGACAATACAAGGGAACTGCATAACTAAGAATGGAGGTCGCATCATGAATAAGGAATGTCATAGTCTTTACAGACAGATTCAATTGTCCTATGGAAATGCTGGCATTAGAGAAAATGAGGAACTGTCCCAAATGTTGCTGACTGCTTCTAACCAGTTGATTCGGTCGGAAAATGTATCTCTGGTGGCTGCGCGTCTTAATCGTCAGTTGGACCTTTATTTGGCTAGTCATGCCTTGAAATTACCTCAGGCTATGCTTGTTTTAAAGCAGAAGTTGCAAGTTGAGGCTCAGAATTATAGGGTAGCCAAGGTGCCCTCTGTAATGCTAACTTTATTTGGTTTTGGGAAGAAATAGGAGATTATAATGATTAGATTTGAACATGTTTCGAAATTATATGGAGATAAAGAGGCGCTCAGTGATGTGTCCTTGACTATCGAAAATGGTGAGATTTTTGGCTTGATTGGGCATAATGGTGCTGGGAAGACAACGGCCATTAGTATTCTGACTTCCATTATTGAAGCGACTTACGGTCAGGTTTATGTGGATGACCTGCTTTTAGCAGAGCATCGGGATGAGATTAAGAAGAAAATCGGCTATGTGCCGGATTCACCAGATATTTTCCTCAATCTGACAGCCAATGAATACTGGCACTTTTTAGCCAAGATTTACGGTGTTGCAGACGATGAGACGGAGAAGCGCTTGGCTGACTTGGTAGCCCTCTTTGATTTGAAGGAACAGGTGGATGATGTCATTGATAGCTTTTCACATGGGATGCGTCAGAAGGTGATTGTCATTGGTGCCCTTATTTCCAATCCTGATATTTGGATTTTGGATGAACCCTTGACTGGTCTGGATCCGCAAGCCTCTTTTGATTTGAAAGAGATGATGAGGGCTCATGCCCGAGCTGGTAAGACCGTTTTATTCTCCACCCATGTTCTGGCCGTCGCGGAGCAATTATGCGACCGTATCGGCATTCTTAAGCATGGCAAGTTGATTTTTGTGGGGAGCATCGTAGAGCTTAAAGCCAATCATCCTGACAAGGACTTGGAGACCATCTACTTGGAACTAGCGGGTCGTCAGGCACAGAAGGAGGGCTAGTTTATGGACAAGTCTCGTATTTGGGAACTGATTAAAATCAATATTCTCTACTCCAATCCTCAATCTTTGACCATGCTGCGAAAACAGCAGGTCAAGAAGAAAAAGAAGAACTTCTCAGCCTACAAGCGCATGATGCGCAGTCAGCTACTTCAGATTTTGCTCTTCTCTGTGCTCTATATCTTTGTGTTTGGCATGATTGATTTTGTCAAATACCCGGGTTACTTCACTTTTTACATGGCTGTTTTCACCTTAATGGCAATGGTTAATGCCTTCATTGCCATGTATAGCGTCTTTTATGAAAGTAACGATGTTAAGACTATGGTTTACCTACCCGTCAAACCTCGGGAGCTCTACCTAGCTAAATTCGTATCGACTCTAGGTCAAGGGATGATTTTCCTGATGCCCCTTTTGACCTTGCTTCTCATCACCTACTGGAGACTCATAGGACCACTGGGCATTCTCTTGGGCTTGGTGAGCTTTGCTCTCCTCTTTCTAACAACGATGACTCTGGCCCTCTGGGTTAACAGCTTCATTGGCAGAATCATCGTGCGCAGTGCTCATCGCAAGCTGATTTCCACCGTCCTCATGACCCTTGCGACCTTTGGTGCCGTTATCCCTATCCTCTTTTTGAACATGACACCGGCAGCAGTGGACGGCCTAACTTTGGTGGACAGACCTATCATTCCTTATTTTAGAGGCTTTTATGACATCGCTGTCGCTCCTTTCTCAAGCGCAAGCCTTTTGAATTTTTGGCTTCCGCTAGTGCTGGTCGGCCTAATGATTGCAGGGATTTTTATCAAGGTCATGCCTACTTATTATCAAGAAGTGCTTTATCAGGGAGTCGCAAAGGTTAAAAAGGCTTCAAAAGCTAAAGCTAGCGCCAAGCCTGAAAGTTTGAAGCGCGTCATGGTCAAACACCACCTCTCAACCCTGCAACAGACCACCCTAGTGACCAATACCTACATGATGCCACTCTTATACGTCATCATGTTCATGGTTCCTATCATCAATGATGGCGCGCGATTTAGCCACCTTATCACTTGGCAGTATTTTGGCGTAGCTTTCCTACTAGGTTGCTTGATTGGTAGTATCTGCGCAACGCCAATGTCCTTCGTTGGGGTGGGGATTTCTTTGGAACGGGCTAATTTTTACTTTATCAAAACCCTTCCCTTTTCCTTCAAGACCTTCTTAAAAGAAAAATTCATGGTCTTGCTTGGGGCGCAAGTGATTGTTCCCCTCATCGTTTATGGCTTGGTGGGATTGGTAGTTTTGAAACTTCCAATCCTAGTAGTGCTTGCTTGTCTAGCAGGTATGGTCAGCATGAGCATTATTCAAGGTCAATTCATGTTTAAACGCGACTATAAGCATTTGGAAACTAACTGGCAGGAAGTCACCCAGCTCTTCAATCGTGGTAGTGGTCAGTGGTTAGTTTTCGGTCTTGTTTTTGGGAATATGATTCTTGGGACTATCCTGATTGGTATCAGTATCGTTTTAGCGCAAGCAATCAATGTTCTTGCCGTTAATATCAGCCTATTAGCGCTACTTGCCATCTTACTGGCTAGCTTACAATGGACGGTCAATCGTCAGTTTTGGGGGCAGTTGGATTGACTTGCTAGCTCGTAAGCCAAACTGAAAAATGAGAAAGTCAAGGCTTCTATCTCAATCATTAGCCCTCCTACAACAAGCCTATCAAAAGGATCATTGCATGATATGATGGTCCTTTTTGGCTGTTTCATAGATGGATTTTAAGATGAGCATGAGTTGCTTGATTTCTTTCTGTCTGTTGGAAATCGGCTTGCTTGTTTGTAGGGGTGTGCTAAAAGTACCAGTCTAAATGTATCAGCTTGGGGCTAATTTAGGGATACACACAATCCCTTTTACTCGAAATTTTCTGAAAAATGCGAATTTGATCTTGTCAGGGCTTGCTTTCCTATGGTATCATGGAAACTCTTTCAGCATTCTTCTTAACTGCGGAGGTTTTTGGGGAGATAGGGGAGTGGCTTTCCTTGTTGGCTAAGGGGCAGGGGTGTTTGACTTGTTTGTCCCTCAGATACACGGTGTACTAACTTGTCCGACATGTGGTTCTGGTCAGATACACGGTGCACCAGCTGTCTGCTGAGGAACCAATCAACTTAACTGCTCTGCTATTTTCCAAAAGTATCTAAAAGCAAGAGAAGCTCTGAGAGTAAGAACGGCTAACCAACTAATGGGGGTAAAATTTATGGATAAGTATATGGTAGCCGCTCTAAATGTTAGACTTTTGTCGAATGTAGATGCTGCTCAATTGGTGCAGCGCTTTGTGACACAGGGACAGATTCGCGAGACCTTGCCGACCTTTCAAAAGAGTCTCAATCAGGTCAAGGGGAGCAGTGATTCAGCTAAGTTGAGCCAGCTGGACCGCCTGCGTGACCAAACCTTGCAGTTGCTCTTTGATGCCATCGGTCTCTATCGCTATGAGGAGGACGAGGAGAAGAAGCGCGCCTACGAGGACCTCAATCGCCTCTTTAAAACCTTTAAGTCTGCTAAGGACACCGACTACGAGCGTGAGTCTAGCATGATTAAAAGCCTCTTGGAGAAGCTAGCGATTAGCCCCAATAAAGAGGCTGTCACCCTTTTAAACATCAAGACTTATATCAATCGTTTGGTCAATAGCCAAGCTGACTTTGAGTAGCGAGCAACAGCTAACAGCCACAAGGTCACCTATGACAGTAAGACCCTACGTCAGCAATTGCTAAAAAGCTACCGCACCTTAGGCGACTACCTAGCGATTAGGGCAGCTACAATCAATGACACCATTGCCATCGACCTCCTAACACCTTACAACGCAGGCCGCAAGTACATGGCAGACAAAATCGCAAGACAAGCTGGAAGCAAATCAGCTAAAGCAGCTACCAAAGCAGAAGAAAACAGCAAAGACTAGTTAGATTAGGATTAGTAAATCTTGGCTGGTCTCTAAATAGTATAGAAAGTCACTTTACATTAAGTAGAAATCAAAACTGAACTTGCTTTACAAACACAGTAACTCTCATAGATGAGAGCGAACGAAGTGATCCAAACCTGATATTTTCGCAGTAAGTGTCACTGATAACGGAATCTTTGAGACCTTGGGCTCAAAGATTAGCAATGAGATTCCGTAAGGAAGCTGCTTGCGTCCGCACTACTTAACGACACGGAATTTTCAAAATCGATATTATTTTGAAAATGGAGTTAGTAAGGTAGCTAGGTAAGTCGCCATAGCGTTTACCGAAGTTTATCAGTGATTTTAATTATTGATAAACTTGCTACGTTAGAAAATATCAACAATCAGTTTTGCTTATTCTTCATGAAGTGGCTTTTATTATTGGTAAATGGTCTCAATTTTCAGAATAATCATGGCTTAAAAGCTCTTCATATGCTATAATCTGACTATGAAACGAAATTTTGAAACTGTCAAACGAATTGTGATTAAAGTGGGAACTTCTTCCCTTGTCATGCCGACTGGCAAAATCAATCTGACCAAGATTGACCAGCTGGCTTTTGTGATTTCAAGCCTCATGAACAAGGGCTTAGAAGTCATCTTGGTCTCATCAGGGGCCATGGGATTTGGGCTTGATGTCTTGAAAATGGAAAAGCGACCGACTGACATTGCCCAGCAACAAGCTGTTTCCAGTGTCGGACAGGTGGCCATGATGAGCCTCTATTCTCAGATTTTTGCTCATTATCAGACCAACGTCTCTCAAATTCTCCTGACCCGCGATGTGGTGGTCTATCCAGAGAGTTTGGACAATGTAACCAATGCCTTTGAGAGTTTGCTTAGCATGGGGATTTTGCCCATTGTTAATGAAAATGATGCGACCAGCGTTGATGAAATGGACCACCAGACCAAGTTCGGTGATAACGACCGCTTGTCTGCCATTGTTGCTAAGATTACCAAGGCGGATTTGTTGATTATGCTGTCTGACATTGACGGGCTTTTCGATAAAAATCCTAATGTCTATGAAGATGCGGTTTTGCGCAGCCATGTGCCTAAAATCACCGACGAGATTATCAAGTCCGCAGGCGGTGCTGGTAGCAAATTTGGTACAGGTGGCATGCTCAGCAAAATCAAGAGCGCTCAAATCATGTTCGACATCGACGGGCAGATGGTCTTGATGAATGGGGAAAATCCGCGTGACATCCTTCGTGTGCTTGACGGTGAGAAACTCGGTACTTATTTTGCTAAAACCAAGTGAGGTAGTAAGATGACTTATATTGATGATTTAGGTAAGGCGGCTAAGGTAGCTAGTCAGAAGATGGCGCAACTGAGCACAGCCACTAAGAATGCGGTCTTGTACCAGGTTGCTCGTGACTTGATTGCTCAGACTGACCAGATTTTGCTAGAAAACGCCAAAGACATTGCCAAGGCTAAGGAGCACGGCATTTCAGACATCATGGTGGACCGTTTGAAGCTGGATGCCAGCCGCATTGAAGGCATTGCAGAAGGGGTGCGCCAAGTGGCAGACCTAGCAGACCCAATTGGCCAAGTGGTGCGTGGTTACACCAATCTTGACGGCTTAAAGATTGTTCAAAAGCGCGTTCCGCTAGGGGTTATCGCTATGATTTTTGAAAGCCGCCCCAACGTTTCAGTGGACGCTTTCAGCCTAGCCTTCAAGACTGGTAATGCTATCATTTTGCGTGGTGGTCGTGACGCTCTGTCTTCAAATACCGCCTTGGTCAATTGCATCCGCGCCACACTTGAAGCGAAAGGTTTAACACCAGATGCGGTACAGTTAGTAGAGGATACCAGCCACGCTGTTGCTGAAGAATTGATGCAGGCCGTTGATTACGTGGATGTCCTCATTCCACGTGGTGGAGCCCGTCTCATTCAAACAGTCAAGGAAAAATCAAAAGTCCCAGTCATCGAAACAGGTGTCGGCAATGTCCACATCTACGTGGATGAATTTGCAGACCTTGACATGGCAACCAAGATTGTTATCAATGCCAAGACACAACGTCCAAGTGTTTGTAATGCGGCAGAAAGTCTTGTTGTCCACCAAGCAGTCGCTCAAGACTTCTTACCAAAATTAGAAGCAGCTTTAGCAACCGTTCAACCAGTAGAGTTCCGTGCAGATGACAGAGCGCAAGCCATTTTCCAAAAATCAGTGCCAGCAACAGGGGAAGACTACGCCACAGAATTTTTGGACTACATTATGTCCGTCAAGGTTGTAGACAACTTTGAAGAGGCCGTGGATTGGGTCAACCGCTACACCACCCACCACTCAGAAGCCATCGTGACCCGTGATTTGGAACACGCCGAACAATTCCAAGACTTGGTGGATGCTGCAGCAGTCTATGTCAATGCCTCAACCCGCTTCACAGACGGTTTTGTCTTCGGACTAGGTGCCGAAATCGGTATCTCCACTCAAAAAATGCACGCGCGTGGCCCAATGGGGCTTGAGGCTTTGACCTCAACCAAGTTCTACATCAACGGAAACGGTCAGGTTCGCAAGTAGTAAGTTAGGATGGAACGAAAGACAGAACTTGAAGAGGTCCGCCTATCCTTGGAGAAGGTTCTCAAAGCTATTACAGAGACTCAAACAGAGTTAGAAGCTGCTAAAAATTGGGGCATTCTTGATATTCTGGGTGGCGATTTCCTAACCAGTATGCTCAAACGCCGAAGGATTCAAAAAGTCAACGAAGGTATAGAACTTGTAGGAGAAAAGCTCAAGCGTGCTCAAAAAGAATTGGCAGATGTTAATCTGACCTTAGTGACTGGGATTGCTGACAGCAGGAACGACCGATTATGGGATATCTAGGCTGACAATATCATTACCAATTTTCGTGTGCAAGGTGAGTTGAAGCAGACAGAGCAAAATCTTAAGAAACTTGAACAAGATGTCAGACAGCTTCTTGCCCAAGTTAATCAGGAACTATCGGAGATTTAGATTAGGAAGTGAGGGGAACCAGACCTTATTTGGCTTAGCCACTCACTTCTTTTTTCTTTTGTATAAACCTCAGTATTTGTGGTAAAATAAAAGTCATGGCAAATGATTTTCATCACATTACCGTGCTCTTGCACGAGACAATTGACATGCTCGACATCAAAACAGACGGCGTCTATGTTGACGCGACTTTGGGTGGTGCTGGGCACAGTGAATACTTACTATCGCAATTGGGACCGAATGGTCATTTGTACGCCTTCGACCAGGATCAAAAAGCAATTGATAATGCTCATATTCGTTTAAAAGATTATGTGGACAAGGGTCAGGTGACATTTATCAAAGATAATTTTAGAAACTTAGCCTCAAATCTTCATGCCCTCGGTGTGGATGAGATTGATGGCATTTGTTATGATTTGGGGGTATCTAGCCCTCAGCTTGACGAGCGCGAGCGCGGTTTTTCTTACAAGCAAGATGCTCCGCTGGACATGCGTATGAATCGGGAGCAGAGCCTGACGGCCTATGATGTGGTCAATACTTACGACTACCATGACTTGGTGCGTATTTTCTTCAAATACGGTGAAGACAAGTTTTCAAAACAGATTGCTCGTAAGATTGAGCAGGTCCGTCAGGTCAAACCAATCGAGACTACGACAGAATTGGCAGAGCTCATCAAATCAGCTAAGCCTGCAAAGGAATTGAAGAAGAAGGGACACCCTGCCAAACAGATTTTCCAAGCCATCCGTATCGAAGTCAACGATGAATTGGGTGCGGCAGATGAGTCTATTCAACAAGCTATGAATTTGCTAGCCCTTGACGGTCGTATCTCGGTTATCACCTTCCATTCACTTGAGGACCGCTTGACCAAGCAACTCTTCAAAGAAGCATCAACGGTGGAAGTGCCAAAAGGCTTGCCTTTCATTCCAGAAGATATGCAACCTAAGATGGAAGTGGTTAATCGCAAACCCATCTTGCCAAATCAAGAAGAACTAGAAGCTAACAACCGTGCCCACTCAGCTAAATTGCGCGTGGCGCGTAAAGTTCGTAAATAAGGGAGAACCTTATGTCAAATGAAAAACGTAGTGAGGCGATTACTAAGGCCCTCCAAAAGCATGTGCGAATCTTTTCTCGGATTGAGAAAATTTTCTACGGTAGCATCATTATTACGGCTATAACCATGGCTGTCGGTATCATTTTCTTGCAGAGTCGTAGTTTGCAGGTGAAGCAAGAAATCAACAGTCTTAATAGTCAAATCAATGAAGAACAAACTGCTTATAATAATGCCAAGCAGGAAGTGAATGAACTGTCAAACCGTGATCGCATCACCAAAATTGCACAAAATGCTGGTCTGACCATCAATAATAGCAATATTCAACGTGAGGTTAGCCAATGAAAAAATTAGCTAGACTCTTTTTGAACTATGTTGTCGGAGATCGGAAAACACCAGCAAAGAACCGAGAACGGGTCGGACAGAATTTGATGATTCTTGCTGTCTTCATGTTCTTTGTTTTCATTATTAACTTTGTCATCATTGTTGGGACGGACCGAAAATTTGGTGTCGATTTATCAAAAAATGCTAAGAAGGTTTACCAGCAAACGGTGAAGGTCCAAGCCAAGCGTGGAACGATTTACGACCGAAATGGGAATGCTATCGCGGAGGACGCAACGACTTACAGCGTTTACGCCATCATTTCTAAAAATTACACCACGGCGACGGGGAAAAAGTTGTACGTGCAGTCTTCCCAATATGATAAGGTAGCCACTATTCTTAATGAAAAATTGGGTATCGACAAGTCAGATATTTTGAAGCAGCTGAATAAAAAGAAACTCTTCCAAGTTTCCTTCGGAACATCGGGATCAGGCTTGTCTTACACGACCATGACCGAAATCAAGAACGCCATGAAGAAGGAAAAAATCGAGGGAATTGGCTTCAGTCAAAGTCCAGGACGACTTTATCCAAATGGTATTTTTGCTTCACAATTTATTGGTTTCACATCATCTAAAGAGGAAGAAGATGGGACAAAACTTGTTGGGACAACAGGTGTGGAAGCGTCTTTGAACAGCATTTTATCTGGTACAGATGGTCAAGTGACCTACGAAAAAGATAAAAACGGCAATGTTCTTCTAGGAACAGCAACAACAGTCAAACAGGCTGTAGATGGTAAGGATGTCTATACAACCTTGTCTGAACCCATTCAAACGGTCTTGGAAACGCAAATGGATGTCTTCCAAGCTAAAACGGGAGGGGTTTACGCTAGTGCCACAGTTGTTAACGCCAAAACAGGCGAAATTTTAGCAACCAGCCAACGTCCAACCTACAATCCACAGACCTTAGATGGTTATAATAAGGAAAACCTCAATACTTGGAGTACTCTACTTTACCAAAGTCAATACGAACCAGGGTCAACCATGAAAGTCATGACAGTGGCGGCGGCTATTGATTCCGGTAATTTCAGTGAAACTGAAACTTACTTCAGTGGTGAGTATAAAATTGCTGATTCTACTATTAAAGACTGGGACGTTAATGAAGGTATCACATCAGGTTTATATATGACCTTCCCGCAAGGCTTTGCCCATTCAAGTAACGTTGGTATGGTCACTCTTGAACAAAAAATGGGTCAAGATAAATGGTTGAGTTACCTTTCTAAATTCAAATTTGGTTACCCAACACGTTTTGGTATGAAATATGAAGACGGTGGTTTATTCCCATCAAATAATATAGCCACTGTTGCACAAACGGCCTTTGGTCAAGGGATTGGTGTCACACAAGCACAGATGCTTCGTGCTTTCACTGCCATTTCAAATAATGGTGTTATGCTTGAACCACAATTTATTAGTAAAATCTATGATCCTAATTCAGGTACGACACGTTCAGCAACCTCAGAAATAGTTGGTAAACCTGTTTCTAAGACTGCTGCTAGCAAGACTCGCGACTACATGGTAGCTGTCGGAACGGACTCTTACTATGGTACACTTTATGCAAGTGGATCAGGACCAGTTATCCAAGTTGGCAATGCCTCTGTTGCGGTTAAGTCTGGTACGGCTCAGATTGCCGCGTCAGCTAAAGATGGGGGCGGATACCTTCAAGGAGAGAATGATACTATCAACTCTGCCGTAGCTATGGTGCCATCAGATGATCCAGATTTCATTATGTATGTGACGGTTCAACAACCTCAAAAATTCAGTATTACCAATTATTCTGATATTTTCAACCCAGTCTTGGAACAGGCTGAAGCAATGAAGGAAACCTTGCAAACTCCAGTAGCCAATAAATCTTCCGAGCAAACCAAGTACACCTTGACAAATGTCATTGGTAAGCAACCAGGCGACACAGCTGAAGAACTCCGTCGCAATCTTGTTCAACCAGTTGTTATCGGAAACGGAAGCAAAATTACGAAAACCTCTAAAAAAGTTGGTAGCAATTTAGCTGAAAATGAGCAAATTTTGCTACTTACTAATAAAGTCACAGAACTTCCTGATATGTATGGCTGGACCAAGAAAAATGTCAAGCAGTTCGCTAAATGGACAGGTATCAAGATTACCTATAAAGGTAAGTCGTCTGGAAAAGTCACCCGACAAAGTGTCGATTCTGGTACCGATATCAATAAAGTTAAGAAATTAAAAATCACAATAGGAGATTAACATGTTTTTAAGTCTAATGGCGGGCTTGGTAACTTTTGTGCTTACCATAGTTGCTATGCCATATTTTATCCGCTTCTACCAAGTCAAGAAAATTGGTGGACAGCAGATGCACGAAGATGTCAAGCAGCACTTGGCTAAGGCGGGAACGCCAACCATGGGAGGAACGGTCTTTCTAGTTGTTGCTGTTTTAGTCAGTCTTATCTTTAGTTTGTTTATTGCTAAAGAGGGGCACGCTCAGATGAGTGCAACTCTTGGGATTCTCTCCGTCGTTATTATCTACGGAATTATTGGTTTCTTAGATGATTTCCTAAAAATCTTTAAACAAATCAATGAAGGATTGACACCAGGTCAAAAGATGAGTCTCCAAATTATTGCTGGTTTGATTTTCTACTTTGTCCATGTCTTGCCAAGTGGAACAGATGCCATCAATATTTTCGGTTTCCACCTTCACCTCGGTATTTTCTATGCCTTGTTCGTTTTATTCTGGGTAGTCGGATTTTCAAATGCGGTCAATTTGACAGATGGTATCGATGGTTTAGCTTCCATTTCAGTGGCCATTAGTTTGGCAGCATATGGCGTTATTGCTTTTGTCCAAGGTCAATTTGACATCTTACTTTTGATTGTTACCATGATTGGTGCCCTCTTTGGTTTCTTCGTTTTCAACCACAAACCGGCCAAGGTCTTCATGGGTGATGTCGGCTCACTAGCCCTCGGTGCTATGTTAGCAGCAATCTCAATTGCTCTTCGCCAAGAATGGACCCTTCTTATCATTGGATTTGTTTACGTCTTTGAAACAGCCTCTGTTATGCTTCAAGTGTCTTACTTCAAGTACACCAAGAAGAAAACAGGTGAAGGAAAACGTATTTTCCGTATGACCCCATTCCACCATCATTTGGAACTTGGAGGTCTCTCAGGAAATGGAGCTAAATGGTCTGAGTGGAAAGTTGATGCCTTCCTATGGACAGTAGGAGCAGTGCTCAGCCTTATTACCCTAGCATTTCTTTATTTGTAAAATAGCAGAGCAAAGCATGTCAGTTTGGCATGCTTTTTGTGTTAGCCAGTATTTAATGATATAATGAAGAAAACACAAATAAGGAAATAAACATGTCATTTAAAGATTTTAATTTTAAAAGCTACATCCAAGAAGCGCTTGACGAGCTGAAGTTTGTCAACCCAACGGATGTCCAACAAAAACTGATTCCAGTCGTTCGTTCAGGACGTGACCTAGTCGGTGAATCAAAGACGGGCTCAGGGAAGACCCACACTTTCTTGCTTCCGATTTTTGAAAAAATTGACGAATCAGGCAAGGATGTTCAGGTTGTCATCACAGCGCCAAGTCGTGAATTGGCAACGCAAATTTACCAAGCAAGCAAGCAAATTGCGGACCATTCAGAGCAAGAAATTCGTGTGGTCAATTATGTGGGTGGTACCGATAAACTTCGTCAGATTGAAAAATTGAAAGCCAACCAACCCCATATCGTTATCGGAACACCTGGTCGAATCTATGACTTGGTCAAATCAGGTGACTTAGAGATTCACAAGGCTCATACCTTTGTTGTGGATGAAGCGGATATGACCCTTGATATGGGATTCTTAGATACGGTTGATAAGATTGCTGGAACACTTCCTAAAGATGTTCAAATCTTGGTCTTCTCAGCAACTATTCCACAAAAATTACAACCTTTCTTGAAGAAATACTTGACGAACCCAGTCATGGAAAAAATCAAGACGTCAACAGTTATCGCTGATACCATTGATAACTGGTTGGTATCAACTAAGGGGCGTGATAAGAATGCTCAAATCCTTGCCATGTCAAAAATCTTGCAACCTTATTTGGCTATGATTTTTGTTAATACCAAGGAACGCGCCGATGAGCTCCATGCTTTCTTGTCTGCTAATGGGCTTAAGGTAGCCAAAATCCACGGTGGTATTCCGCCACGTGAACGCAAGCGAATCATGAACCAAGTCAAGAATCTTGAGTTCGAATACATTGTAGCTACTGACTTGGCAGCGCGTGGGATTGATATTGAAGGGATAAGTCACGTTATCAACGATGCTATTCCTCAGGATTTATCATTCTTTGTGCACCGTGTCGGACGTACAGGCCGTAATGGGCTTCCGGGCACAGCCATTACGCTCTATCAACCAAGTGACGATTCTGATATCAGAGAGCTTGAGAAGATGGGCGTAGCCTTTGTGCCAAAAGTCATCAAAGATGGTGAATTCCAAGACACTTATGACCGCGACCGTCGTGCTAATCGCGAGAAATCATATCAAAAACTGGACACAGAGATGATTGGTCTGGTTAAGAAGAAAAAGAAGAAAATCAAGCCTGGTTACAAGAAGAAAATTCAGTGGAAGGTTGACGAGAAGCGTAAACGTGAGCGCCGTGCCAGCAACCGTGCCAAGGGTCGTGCAGAACGTAAGGCTAAGAAACAGTCCTTCTAAGCGACAAGAAACTCCTGAGAAATCGGGAGTTTTTTGGGGTGATAGCTTTTTCTTATCAAAAGATAAGGAATTGGTATTAGTCAAATCGGATAAGGGGTGCTAAACTACTAGTAACAGCAAAACTAGAGGAGATAAAGAAATGAAAAGATATCAAAAATGGTTGGTAGGACTAGTGGCAGGCTTAGCGGGCTTTGCGTTTTCAGTAAATGCACAGGCTGCGAGTAAGACGACATTAACAGTAGCGACAGATTCTGATACCGCTCCTTTTACTTACAAGAAGGATGGCAAGTTCAAAGGTTATGATATTGATGTAGTCAAAGCTATTTTTAAAGATTCAGACTATCAAGTGACCTTTAAGACAGTTCCGTTTGACACCATTCCAACGGGAATTGATGCTGGCAAGTATGATTTTTCAGCCAACGATTACAACTACAATAAAGAGCGTGCTGAAAAATATTATTTCTCAGACCCTATCTCTAAATCAAACTATGCCATCACTGCAGCCAAAGGGAAGAAATACACATCGCTCAATGACCTTTCAGGCAAAACAACAGAGGTCTTGTCAGGTTCAAATTATGCTCAAATCCTAGAAAACTGGAATAAGGAAAATCCAGATAAAGCCCCAATCAAAGTCAATTACGTTTCAGGGACAACAGGGATTTCGAATCGGTTGAAAGATATTGAAAATGGTAAAATTGATTTCATTCTTTATGATGCTATTTCATCAGCTTATATTGTCAAAGACCAAGGAATGGATTTGACAGTCTCTAAGGTCAAGGACAGTCTCGGTGAATCGACAGACGGACTAGAATACCTCTTGATTCCTAAAAATGAAGATGGTAAAAAATTACAAACCTTCATTAACAAACGTATCAAAGCGCTGAAGAAAGATGGTACTCTAGCTAAATTAAGCAAGACCTATTTTGGCGGAGATTACGTTTCAAGCCTTAAAAATTAGAGTAATAGCCTATCCTTATCAAGCGATAGGTTTTCTTTATCGGCTGATAGGATTTAAATATTTTACAAGGCAATAGAATCAGTGTTAGAATAGTGTAACGATTAAAGTTTTAGAAAAGGACCCTCGTATGAACAATATTCTGTTAGCAAGTGGCTGGGACTGGTACGATAAATTTGTCGCCAATATTCCAGCTGGAAAATTATTCTCTTGGCGTGCGGTGTTTGACGCTATTCCGACCATATTACAGCATCTTCCAACTACGCTTACTTTGACTGTGGCTGGTGCTTTCTTTGGCTTGATTTTAGCTCTGCTATTTGCCATTGTCAAAATCAATCGTGTGAAGATTCTCTACCCGATTCAAGCGGTCGTTGTTTCTTTCTTGCGTGGGACACCGATTTTGGTTCAGTTGATGCTGACCTACTACGGAATCCCCTTGTTCCTTAAATTCCTCAACCAAAAATACGGTTTGAACTGGAACATCAACGCTATTCCAGCGTCAATCTTTGCCGTGACGGCCTTTGCGCTCAATGAAGCAGCTTACACCAGTGAGACTCTTCGTGCCGCGATTCAGTCTGTTAACTCTGGGGAAATTGAAGCTGCGCGTAGCTTGGGGATGACCTCTGCGCAAGTTTATCGTCGTGTCATTATTTCAAATGCGGCTGTTGTTGCCACACCAACTCTTATCAATGGCTTGATTGGCTTGACTAAAGGAACATCACTTGCCTTCAACGCAGGAATTGTGGAAATGTTTGCCCAAGCTCAAATTACAGGTGGTAGTGACTACCGCTACTTTGAACGTTACATCTCAGTTGCCATCATTTATTGGGTCATCAGTATCATCATTGAACAGGTCGGTCGCTTCATTGAAAAACGCATGGAAATTCCAATTCCAGATAACTCAGAAGCAACGCTTATGGGAGGTGTCCGTTAATGATTAAAATTACCAATTTAACCAAAGAATTTTCTGGTCAGAAGGTTTTAGACGGACTAAACCTTGACATCCAAAAAGGAGAAGTTGTTGCCCTTGTCGGTGCTTCAGGTGCTGGGAAATCTACCTTCCTTCGCAGTATGAATTACCTAGAAGAACCTGACGCTGGAACGATTGAAATCGACGATTTTAAGGTTGATTTTCAAAATATCAGCAAGGATGAGATTCTGACTCTCCGCCGTAAGCTAGCCATGGTTTTCCAACAGTTCAATTTATTTGAACGTCGCACAGCCTTGGATAATGTCAAAGAAGGTCTTAAGGTTGTCAAAAAAATCTCTGACGCAGAAGCAACTAAGATTGCCAAAGAAGAGCTAGCAAAAGTCGGTTTGGCTGACCGTGAAAATCACTACCCACGCCATTTATCAGGTGGACAAAAACAACGTGTGGCACTAGCACGCGCCCTTGCCATGAAACCAGATGTCCTTCTTCTAGATGAGCCAACATCAGCACTTGACCCAGAATTGGTTGGCGAGGTTGAAAAATCAATTGCTGACGCTGCCAAGCAAGGTCAGACCATGGTTCTAGTCAGCCATGACATGAACTTTGTTTACCAAGTAGCCGATAAAGTTCTTTTCCTTGAAAAAGGTCACATCCTTGAACAAGGAACACCGGACGAAGTTTTCAACCATCCTAAGGAAGAACGTACCAAAGAATTTTTTGCTAGTTACAATAAATCTTACCTAAAAGACTAGAATATTTGATATAATGGAGGTTAGCTGGTCTAGCCTCTTTTTGCTAGCCTTAGAATGAAATGAAAGTGTACGTGGCTTGCCCACAACGGATTAACAATGTTTTTACAAATTGCGAGTTATTATATGCAAGGTCTAGTTGCTTCTGTGATTACGGTGCTATTGATAGGAGGATTATGGACATTTTGGCGGGCGCGTCGCCACTTGGACAAGACTGTCAAGGAAAGACAAGCCTTCTTATACGATGTCCTCATGATGAGCCTCATGACAGCACCTATCTTATCATTTGCTTTTGTAGCCATTATTTTAATGCTCAAGGCATAGTTCTTGGAAAAATGAGGACTTTGCTATACAATAGGAACATAAGCAATCAAAGGAGACAATTATGTACGATACCTTAATTATCGGCTCAGGTCCTGCGGGAATGACAGCTGCGCTCTACGCTGCACGCTCAAACCTCAAAGTTGGCTTGATTGAACAAGGTGCCCCAGGTGGCCAAATGAACAACACCTCAGAAATTGAAAATTACCCAGGTTATGATCACATCTCTGGACCTGAATTATCAATGAAAATGTACGAACCGCTTGAAAAATTCCAAGTGGAAAATATCTACGGTATCGTACAAAAAGTTGAAGATGATGGTGAAGGCAAGGTCAAACGCGTCATCACTGAAGATGCCACTTACGAAGCTAAAACAGTCGTTGTTGCAACCGGAGCTAAAAATAGTCTGCTAGGTGTTCCAGGTGAAGAAGAATTTACTAGCCGTGGTGTTTCCTACTGTGCTGTTTGTGATGGTGCCTTCTTCCGTGACCAAGACCTTCTCGTTGTCGGTGGTGGTGACTCCGCTGTTGAAGAAGCCATCTACCTCACTCAATTTGCAAAATCGGTGACGATTATCCACCGTCGTGACCAACTACGTGCCCAAAAGGTCATTCAAGACCGCGCCTTTGCCAATGAAAAAATCAAATTTATTTGGGACTCTGTTGTTACAGAGATTAAGGGAGACGATGTCAAGGTTTCTGGCGTCACAATTAAAAATGTCAAGACAGGTGAGGTGACGGAAAAATCATTTGGTGGTATTTTTATCTATGTCGGTATGAATCCTGTATCAAGCATGGTAGCTGACCTTGGTATCACTGATGAAACTGGTTGGATTATCACAGATACTGACATGAAGACAAGCCGTCCCGGTATTTTTACAATTGGTGATGTGCGTCAAAAAGACCTCCGTCAAATCGCGACAGCTGTCGGCGAAGGAGCTATCGCTGGTCAAGGTGTTTACCAATACATCGTTGAACATTTTTAAAATAAAATGAATGGCAGAAGTCGAGGAGAATATCTTCGACTTTTTGTATTTTATTCGCTGAAAAATAAGGATTTGAAAATTTCTGAAATTAGGGATATAATAGTAAAAGTTTTTATAGATTGGAGACACTTATGTCTAAACAAACTCAGGGCAGTCAACAGGCGCCTGAAAACGAGAAGGTCCGTGGTCTACAGAATCGCCATGTCCAATTGATTGCGATTGCTGGAACGATTGGTACAGGTCTCTTCTTGGGTGCAGGACGTTCCATTAGTTTGACTGGTCCATCTATTATGTTGGTATATATGATTACGGGTGGTTTCATGTTCCTCATGATGCGCGCCCTTGGAGAATTGCTCTATAGGGACCCAAATCAGCACACCTTCATTCATTTTATTGGGAAATATCTAGGGCCAGGCTATGGCTACTTTGCAGGTCTATCTTACTGGTTGTCATTGATTTTTATTGGAATGGCAGAGCTGACAGCGGTTGGAGAGTACGTTCGATTCTGGTTCCCATCCTGGCCAGCCTGGATTATCCAAATTGTTTTCTTGGTCGTTTTAAGTATGGTTAACCTGATTGCCGTTAAACTATTTGGTGAAATGGAATTCTGGTTCGGAATGATTAAAATCGTGGCTATCGTTGGGCTGATTGTAACAGCCATCTTCATGTTGCTAACGAATTTCCAAACCAACCAAGGTGTTGTCTCATTAGCTAATATTACGGATAATTTCCATATGTTCCCAAATGGAGCTAAGAGCTTCATCATGGCCTTCCAAATGGTATTCTTCTCTTACCTGGTTATCGAGTTTGTCGGAATTACTACTTCTGAAACAGCCAATCCTCGTAAGGTCCTGCCGAAAGCTATCAAGGACCTCCCAATCCGTATCATTATTTTTTACGTTGGTTCTTTAATTGCCATCATGTCAATCTTCCCATGGCGTCAGTTGCCAGCAGATGCGTCACCATTTGTTATGGTCTTCAAATTGGCTGGTATCAAATGGGCAGCAGCGCTAATTAACTTTGTTGTCTTGACCTCTGCAGCTTCATCACTAAATTCAACCCTCTTCTCAACAGGTCGCCAACTCTTCCAAATGGCTAGCGAAACGCCAAATAGCTTTACCAAACGCTTTAATTTGGACCGCTTATCACGTCAAGGTGTTCCTAGCGCAGCCATTATCACTTCAGCTATCGTTGTTGGTGCCTCAGCTTTAATCAGTGTCATTCCGGGCATCTCAGACGCCTTTGCCTTGATTACAGCATCATCATCGGGTGTTTATATTTCTATTTACGCCTTGATTATGTTGGCTCACTGGCAGTACCGTAAATCAGAAGACTTTATGGCAGACGGCTATCTCATGCCAGCCTATAAAGTGTTGACACCTGTGACTTTGGTCTTCTTCGCTTTCGTCTTTGTAACCTTGTTCATGCAAAGTTCAACCTTGTACGGAGCTATCGGAGCAACCATTTGGGTTATCGCTTTTGGTGGTTACAGTTACTTTAAGTTTAGAAAATAGGACCTTTAGGAAACTCTTCGGAGTTTCTTTTTTTGTTAGCAATAGCAGAGCTTTTTTAGAAGAATCCTCTAAGAAAGTTTTCGGAAAAAGATTGCACGAAACGTTACAAAGTGAGGTTCTTTGAGACGTTTTGTGCTATAATGATAGACAAGTAGCGTCGGAACCAAGGTTTGACGCTGACGGTACTGTTAGTTTGAAACAGATTTTCCAACTTGTTTCACACACTCAATCATAAGAATTATCATTAGAGGTTAAGAAGCTTGGCTTAGCCTCAGCATCACAAAGGAGTAGTCCCATGTTTAGAGACGACAGTTTGACCCTACATACGGATTTGTACCAAATTAACATGATGCAAGTCTATTTTGACCAAGGCATTCATAATAAAAATGCCGTGTTTGAAGTGTATTTCCGCAAGGAGCCTTTTGAAAATGGCTATGCCGTTTTTGCTGGTTTAGAAAGAATTGTTGGTTATCTGGAGCAGTTGCGTTTTTCAGAGACAGATTTGGTTTATTTGGAAAGTCTAGGCTATCCAGAGAATTTTCTAGATTATCTTAAAAATCTTAAAATGGAATTGAGTGTCCGCTCAGCTCGTGAAGGAGATTTGGTATTTGCCAACGAACCGATTGTTCAGATTGAAGGACCGCTCGCGCAATGTCAGTTGGTTGAAACAGCTATCTTGAACATCGTCAATTATCAAACATTGGTAGCGACCAAAGCCGCTCGTATCCGTTCTGTGATTGATGATGATCCCTTCATGGAATTTGGAACACGTCGTGCTCAAGAATTAGATGCTGCTGTCTGGGGAACACGCGCAGCTGTTATCGGCGGAGCAAACGGGACAAGCAATGTTCGTGCAGGCAAACTCTTTGATATTCCTGTTCTTGGAACGCATGCCCATGCCCTTGTTCAAACCTATGGTGACGACTACGAAGCTTTCAAAGCCTATGCTCAAACCCATAAAGACTGCGTTTTCTTGGTGGATACCTATGATACGCTTCGTGTCGGTGTACCAAATGCTATTCGCGTTGCAAAAGAAATGGGTGATAAGATTAACTTCATCGGTGTGCGTTTAGATTCGGGTGACCTTGCTTATCTTTCCAAGAAAGTGCGTAAACAATTGGACGCCGCAGGCTACCCAGATGCCAAAATCTACGCTTCAAATGACCTTGATGAAACAACCATCCTCAACCTCAAGATGCAAAAAGCTAAAATCGATGTTTGGGGTGTCGGGACTAAGTTGATTACGGCTTATGACCAGCCAGCTCTTGGTGCTGTCTATAAAATTGTTTCAATCGAAGATGACAATGGTCAAATGCGTGACACCATCAAGCTTTCAAACAATGCTGAAAAAGTCTCTACGCCTGGTAAGAAGCAAGTATGGCGCATCACCAGTTGCGAAAAAGGGAAGTCAGAAGGAGACTACATCACCTTCTCTGATACCGATGTCACCGCCTTGGATGAAATTGAAATGTTCCACCCAACCTACACTTACATCAATAAGACCGTTCGTAACTTTGATGCAATCCCACTCTTGGTTGATATTTATGATAAGGGGGAGCTTGTCTATGAGCTTCCAAGCCTTCAAGAAATCAAAGCTTATGCTCGCAAGGAATTTGACAAACTTTGGGATGAATACAAGCGTGTCTTAAATCCGCAAGATTATCCAGTCGATTTGGCACGTGATGTTTGGCAAAATAAAATGGACCTTATCGACCGTATCCGTAAAGAAGCGAATGCAAAAGGGGTAAACTAATGACTTTGCAAGAACACATAATCAAAGAACTTGGCGTCAAACCACAAATTGATGCCAAAGAAGAAATCCGTAAATCAATTGATTTTCTTAAGGCCTACATGCTCAAACACCCATTCTTGAAAACTTATGTTTTGGGAATTTCTGGTGGGCAAGATTCAAGCCTTTCAGGTCGTTTGGCACAGCTAGCTATGGAAGAACTCCGCGATGAAACAGGCAAAGATTATCAATTTGTTGCCATTCGTCTTCCGTTTGGTGTGCAGGCTGATGAAGAGGATGCCCAACGTGCCCTTGACTTCATCAAACCTGATGTCAGCTTGACAATCAACATCAAAGAGGCAGTTGAAGGGCAGGTAGCTGCGCTCGCTGCTGCTGGTATTGAAGTATCGGACTTTAACAAAGGAAACATCAAAGCTCGTCAACGTATGATTAGTCAGTATGCTGTTGCGGGACAAATGGCTGGCGCTGTCATCGGAACAGACCATGCCGCAGAAAATATCACAGCCTTCTTCACAAAATACGGTGATGGCGGTGCCGATATTTTACCAATTTTCCGTCTCAACAAACGCCAAGGTAAACAATTACTAGCTGAGCTAGGCGCTGACAAACGATTGTACGAAAAAGTCCCAACAGCTGATCTGGAAGAAAACAAACCAGGAATCGCAGACGAAGTTGCCCTAGGTGTCACTTACAATGAAATCGATGATTACTTGGAAGGTAAAACAATTTCAGCACAAGCCCAAGAAACTATTGAAAACTGGTGGCGAAAAGGCGAACACAAACGTCACCTACCAATCACCATTTTTGATGATTTTTGGAAATGAGAATAGCTATAAAGCAGACTTAAGGAGTTTCTTAAGTCTACTTTTTTATTTATGAAAACCGCTTGCATAAATTTTACGAAGAGATATAATAGAAAAGGAATAAGAATGGAGGATTTTATGTCAGAATTATCAACACAATTTACTGATAAACTTTTTGCGGATTATGAAGCTAACGCTAAATTCCGCGCAGTTGAAAATGCCGTTACTCATAACGGTCTTTTGAAATCATTGGAAACACGTCAAAGTGAAGTGGAAAACGACCATGTTTTCTCAATTGACTTGACCAAAGACGAAGTGGCTAATCAGAAAGCATCAGGTCGTTGCTGGATGTTTGCAGCACTCAACACTTTCCGCCACAAATTGATTTCAGAATTTAAATTGGAAAACTTTGAGTTGTCACAAGCCCACACTTTTTTCTGGGACAAATACGAAAAATCAAACTGGTTCTTAGAACAAGTGATTGCCACTGCTGACCAAGAGCTCGGTAGCCGTAAGGTTAAGTTCCTTTTGGACGTTCCCCAACAAGACGGTGGTCAATGGGATATGGTCGTGGCTCTTTTTGAAAAATATGGTGTCGTACCAAAATCAGTTTACCCTGAATCCATTTCTTCAAGCGCCAGTCGCGAGCTCAACCAATACCTCAACAAACTCTTGCGCCAAGATGCTCAGATTTTGCGCGAGCTCATTGCAGGCGGAGCAGATAGCACAGCCGTTCAAAGCAAAAAAGAAGCCCTTCTTCAAGAAATCTTCAACTTCCTTGCTATGAACTTGGGTTTGCCACCACGCACTTTTGATTTTGCTTACCGTGATAAAGATAACAATTATCAAGCTGAAAAAAATATCACACCACAAGCCTTTTATGAAAAATACGTTGGTCTCAAATTGTCAGACTATGTTTCAGTTATCAATGCCCCAACAGCTGACAAACCTTATGGTAAATCTTACACGGTTGATATGCTTGGTAATGTCGTTGGTAGTCGTGCGGTTCGTTACATCAACCTTGATATGAAACGCTTCAAAGAGCTTGCTATCGCTCAAATGCAACAAGGTGAGACTGTCTGGTTTGGTTCTGATGTCGGTCAAATTTCTGACCGTCAAAAAGGTATCCTTGCTACCAACACTTACGATTTTGGTGCTAGCATGGACATCCAATTGACGCAAGATAAAGCTGGTCGTTTGGATTACAGCGAAAGCCTCATGACTCACGCCATGGTCTTGACGGGTGTCGATTTGGATGAAAATGGCAAAGCTGTCAAATGGAAAGTCGAAAATTCATGGGGAGACAAGGTTGGTCAAAAAGGCTACTTCGTTGCCTCTGACGCTTGGATGGACGAATACACTTACCAAATTGTTGTCCGCAAAGAATTGCTAACTGCCGAAGAATTAGCAGCTTATGAAGCAGAACCACAAGTTCTTGCACCATGGGATCCAATGGGAGCTTTGGCTAAATAAGTCAATTATTGATGGATGAAATGAAAAAGACTTGGAAATTTGCTTTTCCAAGTCTTTTTCATATTAGTTATTAGAATTGGCATTATTATTATCTGTTGAGGAATCTGTTGTTCCTGAATCAACGGATGTATTGCCCTTGTCAGAGGTACTTGTTTCAGTTGTAGCATCACTACTTGAGGTTTCTGACGAACTAGATTTGGTATCATTATCAGAAGTTGCCTCTTCACTGGTAGTAGTCGTACTACTATAAAGATTATTGTACACAGATGATGTGTTGCTATTGGTTGTTTTGGTTCCACTTAAATAGTAATGACCACCACTTGCATAAAGACCACTAGGCATTGTGAAGTCTGTAGATCCACTACCAAAGTTTTGGTTTAGATAAAGCTGTGCTGCTTTATAAACATCTGATGCAACATTTAGCCCATCGCCGTAGATTGGTGTTAGACGATTCTTGTAACCTGTCCAAACAGCCATAGCATACTTATTGGTATAGCCAACGAACATTTCATCAGGAGCCATGGTACCGACAACGCTATTATAGATGCCAGTGTTAGCTTGGACTTGAGCAAGTTCATCGTCTGAGTAGTTAGATGTACCTGTTTTACCTGCCTGATAAACACCAGAAATAGCAGCATTTGTACCAGTACCGTATGTCAATACCGTTTTCATCATAGCGGTCATCATGTAAGCCGTTGTTTCTTTCATAGCACGCTTACCAGTTGCTGCATAGGTCTTGCTGGTATTATCGTTGAACTCAATTTTGTTAATATATTGAGGCTCATAGTAAGTACCACCATTAGCGAAAGCGGCGTAAGCGGCAGCCATCTTGACACTGCTTGCTCCGTATTTACTATCTGATGAGCTGGTAGAGCTTGAAATAGCGTTAGAGTAGTAAAGCTCAGGATAATAGATGCCCAAACCTTCAAGGAAAGTTTTAGCTTCATCAAGACCGACGGCTTGTAGGGCTTTAACTGCGGGTACGTTACGAGATTGTTGGATGGCTGTTTGAATAGTCATAGAGCCATAATATTGACGATCCCAGTTGTAAATCTGAGTTGATGTGCCAGGCCAATAAGTGATTGTGTCACTGGTAGTTGCAGCAGTGCTCTTATAAACACCGTTTTCAATAGCTGGCGCATAGTCAGTGATTGGTTTCATTGTTGATCCCCAGTCACGGTCGGTTAAGACAGCCTGATTGGTACCAAATGAAACAGAGGTATCCTGATTACGAGCACCCAATTGGGCAATGACATTACCATTTGATACATCAACGATGGTAGAAGCCACCTGCAAGTCAGAGTCAGGGTATGCAACATAAGTATCTGAATTATAGATGTCCCATAGATGCTGTTGCACGTCTGTGTTAACGTTTGTGTAAACTTTAAGACCAGCTGAGAAGATATCTTGTCCTGTTTTTGTCTTAACCTCTTCGATAACTTGTTTGAGGTAGTTATCAAGATATTTCGGATAAGTTGTACGCTCTGTTAAAGTTTGAAGACCATCTGTTACAGGAGTTGCAACTGCTTCTTTATATTGTTTCCTAGTGATATTTCCGTCTTCATACATTTCTTCCAAAACGGTATTACGACGTGTTGTTGCAGCATCAGCGTTAGTGTAAGGGTCATATTGACTAGGAGCTTGTGGAATACCAGCAAGTAGTGCCAATTGAGCGATTGACAAATCTTTCAAATCTTTACCAAAGTAAGACTTGGCTGCTGTACGCATTCCATAGTTCCCATTTCCCATGTAAACCTTGTTGATGTAGAAGGTTAGAATTTCTTCTTTGGTGTATTTACGTTCCATTTGAAGAGCTAGCCAAACTTCTTGGGCCTTACGCCTCATGGTTTGGTCAGATTCTTTGGTAGAGAAATAAGCTAATTTAATCAACTGTTGATCAAGGGTTGACCCACCTTGGGTAGAACTGCTTGTCAAGTTATGAAGGGCAGCTCCCATGATACGATAGATATCAATTCCGCGGTGTTTGAAGAAACGCTTATCTTCAATAGAGGTGATAGCATTAACTAGATTAAGTGGAATGCTATCTGCACTAACGTTTTCACGTTTTTCTGAACCCAAGTCCGCAATCAGGTTATTACTGCTATCATAGACTAGACTGGAGTTGGTCGATTTGAGAGATTTCTCTGATAATTTTGGGGCATTGCTAATGTAGTAAGAAAAGAGTAGCCCACCAGAGATGATTCCAATAATGACCAGTCCCATGAAGATACCGAATCCGTATTTTAGTACCTTGAGAAATGTTTTCATTTTATGATTCACCGCCTAATAGTTTTTCTTCTATAACGTCTAAGTAAGGAACTTGAGGGATAGCCTCCTCTTTTACCAAGAAGCCATTTTTTTTGATATAATCAAGTGGCATTGATTTGGTGCCGTGATCAATCTGATAAAAAGCAATCAAATGCGAGGCTGGTAAAAGATAAGTTTCTTTTAGCGCAGAGAAGTGAAGGAGTACAAAGCAAATACCGTCTTGTTTAAGAACGTTAGCCATGTGCTCAATTTGGTGAGCATGAAAATTTTTCATAGGCATGGCTGTTTTTTGACGAGTTTCCTTAGCTTCAAAATCGACATAATGTCCTTTATAAACCCCAGAATAGTCAGTTGTTGATGCTTGTCTAAAGTAAGCCTCGACAATCTTAGCACGACTTCGCATAGGATAGTCGACCTTGACAATCTGAATTGGGGTTGGTTTTTTATGAATAACAGCTCGACCACGTGATAAATAGAAATCATTGGTGGCGTTTATAGCTGATTCAAAGGACATACCGCGATTAGCAAAATTAACCGTCTTTTTCTTAGTGTTGGTCTTTGCTGGTTTGCGAGTAAGATGATGAGGGTAATTAACCATATTTCTCCTAACATCATAAACTTAGTGCTATTAAAAGCACCACTATTATACCATAATTTTAGAGAGGACTACAAATTGAAGACTACGATTCTGGTAACGGGTTACAAAAGTTTTGAACTTGGCATTTTCCAAGACAAGGATCCGAGAGTTTCTATCATTAAAAAAGCGATTCGAAAGGATTTTGAGCGCTATTTGGACGATGGTGCGGAGTGGTTTATTTTCATGGGGAATCTTGGCTTTGAGTATTGGGCGCTAGAAGTAGCAAAGGAATTGCAGAGCGACTATGATTTTCAGATTGCGACCATCTTTACATTTGAAAATCAGGGAGCCAATTGGAACGAAGCCAATCAAGAAAAATTAGCGGCTTTCAAGCAGGTCGATTTTGTCAAATACACCTATCCAAGCTATGAAAATCCATCGCAGTTTAGACAGTATAACCACTTTATGATTGCAAATACCGACGAGGCCTACATATTTTATAACCCGGAAAATGAGACAAATTTGAAATATCTACTTGCTCAGATGACCGAAACACCAGGCTACGACATTCACTTTTTAACCTTTGACCGTTTGAATGAACTCTTAGAAGAGTAGAATGACCTTTTTCATTTTGATAACGTTTCTGCTTGATTTTTTCGTTTATTTTAGGTATCATTTATACTGTTATAAAATGTTTAAAATGTAATATAACGGCGATTTGACCAGTTTGGAGAATAGAATGGCAAGTATTATTTATAGCCCAAAAGATATTTTTGAGCAAGATTTTAAGAACAGTATGCGCGGGTATGATAAAAAAGAAGTTGACGAATTTCTTGATAATGTTATCAAAGATTACGAGAGTTATATTGAGCAACTTGAAAATCTACAAGCGGAAAATAATCGTTTAAAGCAACAACTTAAGGAGAAAACACCATCAACTCCGCTTCGTTCAACAGTAGGGTCTTCAGTGTTGGAACCTCATCAGCCAGTCACACAATCAGCAACTAACTTTGATATTTTGAAGCGTATCAGTCGCTTGGAAAAGGAAGTTTTTGGCAAACAGATTGTCGAGTAGAGGCAATGTGCAATTTTTGGATAATCGCGTGATGGATTACCATCATGAGGAAAGTCCATGCTAGCACTGGCTGTGATGCCGGTAGTGTTTGTGCTAGGCGAATCAATAAGCCTAGGGAGGTAGCGATACCTTACGGCAAGCGAACGAGCTAAGTCTTCGGATATGCTTTAATAGCTTTGAAAAGTGCCACAGTGACGTAGTTTCTAGGGAAACTTAGGAAGTGGAACGCGGTAAACCCCTCAAGCTAGCAACCCAAACTTTGGTAGGGGCACGGGATAGTAGGAAGCAGAACAATCTATCCTGACTGTTTTACAGTAGACAGATGATTATCGAAGGAGGCAAGTTCCTAGTTGCCTCTGGAACAAAACATGGCTTACAGAAAATTGCATAATAGGTTTCAGGCTGGGATTACAAATCTCAGCCCATTTTTAAGTTTAAAAGTAGATTGAGTATCAGAAATCAGAGGAAAATATGAAAGAACAGTTTAAATTAGTTGCGACAGCTGCCGCTGGTCTAGAAGCGGTGGTCGGCAAAGAAATTCGCAACATGGGTATTGATTGTCAGGTCGAAAATGGGAAGGTCGTTTTTGAAGGAAATGTAAAGACTATTGCTGAGACCAATCTTTGGTTGCGCGCAGCTGATCGTGTGAAAATTGTTGTCGGTGAATTTTCGGCGCGCACTTTTGAAGAATTGTTTCAAGGTGTGTTTGCCTTGGATTGGGAAAATTACTTGCCACTCGGAGCCAAGTTTCCTATTTCCAAAGCCAAATGTGTTAAATCAAAATTGCATAACGAGCCAAGTGTTCAGGCCATTTCTAAAAAAGCGGTGGTGAAAAAGCTTCAAAAAGTTTACCATCGCCCAGAAGGTGTTCCTTTACAAGAAAACGGAGCTGAATTTAAAATCGAAGTTTCTATTTTGAAGGATAAGGCGACGGTTATGATTGATACGACCGGCTCAAGCCTTTTTAAACGCGGTTACCGTACGGAAAAAGGTGGCGCACCGATTAAGGAAAATATGGCTGCCGCTATTATCGAGCTGTCTAACTGGTTCCCAGACAAGCCTTTCATTGACCCAACATGCGGTTCTGGAACCTTCTGTATTGAAGCTGCCATGATTGGAATGAATATTGCTCCTGGATTTAATCGTGATTTTGCTTTTGAAGAATGGAACTGGGTTGATAAAGACCTTGTCCAAGCTGTTCGCGATGAAGCAGAAAGCAAGGCTGATTATGATGTCGAACTTGATATTTCAGGATTTGATATTGATGGTCGTATGGTTGAGATTGCCAAGCAAAACGCTGAAGAGGCTGGACTCGGAGATGTTATCAAATTGAAACAAATGCGTCTGCAGGACCTCCGAACAGACAAAATTAACGGGGTTATTATTTCAAATCCACCTTATGGGGAGCGACTTCTGGATGACAAAGCAGTTGATGTTTTGTATAATGAAATGGGACAGACCTTCGCTCCGCTTAAAACATGGAGTAAGTTTATCCTGACCAGCGATGAAGGGTTCGAGAAAAAATACGGAGCTCAAGCTGATAAAAAACGTAAATTGTATAACGGTACTTTGAGAGTTGATTTGTACCAATATTATGGCGAACGTGTGAAACGCCAAGTGAAGCAATAAGGAGAGGGCATGTCAGACGAAAATAAGACGTCTTCAGTTACTCCAGAACATGAAGGCATTGATTTTAAGGAAGCACAAAATATGACCGTTGGTGATGCTATGCGTAAGGAATCAGAGCTTAAAGCGGGCGTGACAGAGGAAGATAGTGTTTTAGATAAGTATATCAAACAGCATAGAGAAGAGGTTGCCTCGCAAAAATTTGAGGCTAAGGCAACTGATTTTGAGCAATTAGACACAGCAGCTTTAGATGTCTTCATTCAAAAACAACGCGAAGAATTATCGCAACTAATGGCTGAGGATGAGGAACAAGCAGAGGAAGAGAACTCAGCAGAAGAAGTTTCAACCGACAGTGAAGAGACTCCATCTGATATTCCAGTCAATGAGGATAGTGAACCTGCGGAAGTTGACAAGGTTGTGGAAGAGGAAACTGACCTCGCAGAAGAGATTCCTCTTCCAAATGATGAGGAAGTCAGTGAGACTGCTGTACCAACTGAACCAAATGAGACCATCGCTTTAGCAACTGCAGATGCTAATCAACCTCTCTATAAAAATAAACGAGTGATTATAGGCTCGCTGGTTGCTTTAGTACTTGCCATTTTTGGTGGCGCTTATGGATTGAATAAGATGACTGAGTCTAGCCAAACGGCTACTTCATCGTCATCAACAATGAGTAAATCTTCAACCTCTACAAGCAAGTCCTCATCAACCAGTAAGAAAGCAGCTACTGCCAAGAAAAATGCGCAAGCTTTTACAGATTTGTATAAAACTTTCTTCACGGATTCAGAGCAGACAAAACTTAAAAACAGCGAATTTGGTAATTTATCGAAATTGGAAGAAGCACTCAAAAAGCTTGAGAAAACAAGCTATTACGATGATGCTAAAAGTAAGTATGATAGCTTGAACCGCCAAATTTCAGCTATTCAAGCTGTGAATGCCAAATTTAATGCTGATGTCATCGTTGATGGTAATAAGGTGGATGGAATGGCTAAAAGTGATGCTAATTTTGATGATTTAGCAAGTAGCGTTCTCAATACTGGTAATGCTAGTCTTGATAGTTTGTTGCAATCAGCAATTTCCACTGGCCGTGACCAGCTATCTGCGGCTGCTGGTGATACTAGCCAAAGTCAAGCAGAGCAATCCACAGCAACTTCATCAGCTCAGTCCTCTGCAAGTACAGGAACAACAACTGATACTGCGACAGCTTCACAATCAAGTTCAGTCAATCTTGAACGTAGCCGTAGCCGTGTTCCTTACAATGATTCTGCGATTGCAGATACCTCAAATGCTGCTTGGACTTTTTCTTCAGGTGTTCTTGAAAAAATTGTGGCAACAGCGCAAGCGCGTGGTTATATCCAAGGAAATAATTACATCCTTGAACCTGTCAATATTATCAATGGCAATGGTTATTACAATATGTTTAAACCAGATGGTACATACCTCTTCTCAATCAATGCCAAGACAGGATATTTCGTTGGGAATGCGCCAGGTAATGCAGACAGTCTTGATTACTAATAAAAAATAAGTTAGGCAATTTGCCTAGCTTATTTGCTTGTTCTGAAAAATGAAATTAAACAAGATGGCGTTCGAAGGCATCGTCTGAGATACCGTTAGCCAAGATGAGTTTTGCCCATTCACGTGCTGAATGAAGGCTGTGGTCTTTGTAGTTACCGCATGATTCGATGGTTGTTCCAGGAACGTCTTCCCAGGTCACAGTGGTAGCGATAGCTTCAAGGCTCGATTTAAGCACTTTAGCAATTGTTGTTGAATCGTGTTTGCCCCACATGATGAGGTGGAAACCGGTACGGCAACCAAATGGTGAGCAATCAATCATGCCATCGATGCGTTCGCGAATGAGTTTGGCAAGTAAGTGTTCGATGGTGTGAAGACCAGCGGTATCAATAGCGTTTTCGTTTGGTTGGATGAGGCGGATGTCAAAGTTGGTAATTACGTCACCAACAGGTCCGGTCTCTTCAGAAATCAAACGAACGTAAGGTGCCTTAACGGCAGTATGGTCGAGTTCAAAACTTTCGACAACGATTTCTTTAGTCATGGTAATTCTCCTTTTTATAGCACAGCTTGGAAGTGCTGACTGTCAGCGCCAGCTCATTTTCCAAAAACATTATCTGCCTTTATCATACCATACCACAAATGGCATGACAATTTTAAATTGTGAAAACGCCTTTTTTATGGTAAACTTAAAGATGGACTTTCGTTTGGGAAATCCAATAGAAATTAGAGGTACAGACATGTTAAATATTGTTTTAGCGATTGTTTGTGCTCTCATTGGTTTGATTGTCGGTTATGCAGTGATTTCGACGCGATTGAAATCGGCTAAAGAAGCTGCAGAGCTGACTCTTCTTAATGCAGAACAGGATGCTGTTAACCTTCGTGGACAGGCTGAATTAGAGGCTGAGCACGTGCGTAAAACGGCAGAGCGTGAAAGCAAGGCTCAGAAAAAAGAGTTGTTGCTGGAAGCTAAGGAAGAGGCTAGAAAGTATCGTGAGGAGATTGAAAAGGAATTTAAATCTGAAAGACAAGAGTTGAAGAAAATGGAATCACGTTTGGCAGAACGTGCCGTGACCCTTGATCGTAAGGATGAAAATCTATCTGATAAAGAAAAGTCGTTAGACAGCAAAGAACAGAGTCTCACAGATAAATCTAGACATATCGATGAGCGTGAACAAAACATCGCTAGTTTAGAAATGAAAAAAGCTGAAGAGTTGGAGCGAGTGGCAGAGCTCAGCCAGTCTGAAGCTAGAGAAATTATTTTAGCTAACACGGAAAAAGATTTGACCCACGACATTGCGACCCGCATTAAAGAGGCGGAGCGTGAAGTTAAGGATAAATCTGACAAGATTGCTAAGAATCTGCTTGCGCAAGCCATGCAACGTTTGGCTGGTGATTATGTGACGGAACAGACTATCACAACGGTTCACCTGCCTGACGATAGTATGAAAGGGCGTATTATTGGGCGCGAGGGTCGTAATATTCGTACCCTTGAGAGCTTGACAGGGATTGATGTTATCATTGATGATACACCTGAAGTCGTTGTTCTATCAGGTTTTGACCCAATTCGTCGTGAAATTGCTCGTATGACCTTGGAATCTCTTATCCAAGATGGACGCATTCATCCAGCTCGTATCGAAGAATTGGTTGAGAAAAATCGTCTTGAAATGGATCACCGCATTCGTGAATATGGTGAAGCAGCAGCCTTTGAAATTGGGGTGCCAAACCTTCATCCAGACCTCATCAAGATTATGGGACGCTTGCAGTTCCGTACATCTTATGGTCAAAATGTCCTTCGCCACTCCGTTGAAGTTGGTAAATTAGCTGGTATCCTTGCTGGTGAGCTTGGGGAAAATGTTGACCTTGCCCGTCGTGCAGGTTTCCTTCATGACATGGGGAAAGCCATTGACCGTGAGGTCGAAGGTAGCCACGTTGAAATCGGAACGGAGTTTGCTCGCAAGTACAAAGAACATCCAGTAGTTGTTAATACCATTGCCAGCCACCACGGGGATGTTGAACCAGAATCAGTTATTGCCGTCCTTGTTGCAGCAGCTGATGCCCTCAGTTCCGCCCGTCCAGGTGCTCGTAATGAGTCAATGGAAAACCACATCAAACGTCTCCGTGATTTGGAAGAGATTGCGACTAGCTTTGACGGCGTGCAAAATGCTTACGCCCTTCAAGCAGGTCGTGAAATCCGCATTATGGTTCAGCCGGGTAAGGTTTCAGACGACCAAGTGGTTATTCTTTCTCATAAAGTACGTGAACAAATTGAACAAAACTTGGATTATCCAGGAAATATCAAAGTCACAGTTATCCGTGAAATGCGTGCTGTTGACTATGCGAAATAAGATTAAGAAGTCGAAAGGCTTCTTTTTTAGTTTTGAATTAACCTCTGAAAAGGTCTATAATGGTAGGAAAAGTGAGGTCGTTTTATGTATTATTCCTTTCCAGAACTCGTTTTTCTCTTTTTCATCTATTCCTTTATTGGTTGGCTGTGGGAGACGATTTATTGCTCCATTTTAGATAAACATTTTGTTTATCGGGGCTTTTTGTTCGGTCCTTATTGTCCAGTCTATGGCTTTGCTGTGACAACGGTACTTGTGTTTACTCAGCCTTTTCAAGCCCATCTGCTCAGCCTATTTTTAAGCGGTCTAGTCATTGCGACAGCCTTTGAGTACCTGGCGGGTTGGTTTTTGGAGATCTTTTTCCACATGACTTTGTGGGATTATAGTCATGAAAAAGGCAATATTAAAGGACGGATTGCTCCGCGTATTTCCCTTTTTTGGGGATTTGGCGTCTTGGTTTTGGTGAAGTGGATTCAGCCTCATGTTATGACGCTTGTCCTAATAATTCCTTCTTACTGGGCATTCTTGATTATGCTTCTGATGCTAGCTGACCTCGTTTGGACGGTGGTTGATACAGCACAATTTCACAAGGCAGCCCTTTCCTTGGAAAATAAGATTAGAGATGAACAGAATCGGATGAAAGGAAATGTCCGTCAAGAGGTGGATGATTTGGCACAGCAAGCAGAGCTTTTCAGCCAACGTTTGGAGGAGTTACGACAACATACTGAAGAATTTTTACAAGAAAAAAACATCAAACCTTTCCATTTTAACCAACGCCGCTTGATGAAAAACTATAGCCAATTTAAAGGAATTGATGTTCCTTTTGTAACAGATTTAAGAAAACAAATAGCTCAATTTAAAAAGTCAAAAAAGGATAAAAAATAACTGGAAATCCTTAGCTTATTGAGTGATAACGACCCAGTGAAAAGTTAATTATAATGGTAAAAGTGTTTAAGGAGGAATTATGCAAAATTTAAGGAACGCTTCGATGCTCTCAGTGATGCTATTCTAGCCATCGCCATGATCATATTGGTATTAGAAATCAAGGCTCCAGCGACAGCTGCTGGTATGGAAGAATTTATTAAAAGCATTGGTCTCTTCATCATTAGTTTTTTCGTCATTTTCAATTTTTGGTACGAACGAACTCAGGATTATTTGGAAGCTAGTGCTATCAATGAAGAAATTCTAGGGATTGATGTTCTTTCTCATCTGGCTATTTGTTTGATTCCTTTAGCAACAAAATTTATGATGTCTTATGAAAATCAGACTTTGGCGGTTTTTGTTTATGGTCTGCTGAACTTATTTATCGGCTGGTCTACGGATATCATTCGCCATCGCTTGGTTCATTATCGCTTGATAGAAGTGCCAGAAGAGGCTAGGGGCGGTGTTATTCAGCTATGATTGAGTTTGGGAGACGTGGCACTTTTATGCGTCTGGTCTTGTTAATTTTAGCCTGCATTTTCCCTTATGCTTTTGTCTATACTTATTTGATTGCTCCGTTATCGCGTTTTTGGACGCGCTATCAGGCTGGAAAAAGAATGTTTCAAGCTGGGCGTGAAAGTCAGACAGTTATCAATTTATTTATCCAAATGGGGCAAAATGTGCTGGATGACTTTCAAGGATATGGTCCAAAAAGAAAAGGCTTAAAAAGCAGGAAATATCGTCGGTAAAAGAGGGTAACCTCTTTTTATTGATGGATTCACGCTTGAAAAAATCAGCATTTTTTGATAAACTAAAGGGAAGAAATTTAATGCAAATCTAGCTGTAAATCTAGTCAAACGTTTTACAGCTTTTGTGTCTAATAAAGGAGAGTGTCATGTCTGAACGCGGTTTGCTAATTGTCTTTTCAGGACCATCAGGAGTTGGGAAAGGGACAGTTAGGCAAGAGATTTTTTCAACCCCAGATCATAAATTCGAATATTCTGTATCAATGACAACACGTCCTCAACGTCCAGGTGAAGTTGATGGTGTCGATTATTTCTTCCGTACTCGTGAAGAATTTGAAGAATTGATTAAAAATGGTCAAATGCTTGAATATGCAGAGTATGTGGGTAACTATTACGGAACACCGCTGACTTACGTTAATGAAACGCTTGACAAAGGGATTGATGTTTTTCTTGAAATCGAAGTTCAGGGCGCTCTTCAGGTGAAATCTAAAGTTCCAGATGGTGTCTTCATTTTCCTAACTCCGCCAGATTTGAAAGAATTAAAAGACCGCTTGGTTGGTCGTGGAACAGACAGCGCTGAGGTTATTGCCAAACGCATCGAACGCGCCAAAGAAGAAATTGCCCTTATGCGCGAATATGACTACGCTGTTGTCAACGATGAAGTTCCCCTTGCAGCCGAACGTGTTAAACGCATTATCGAAACCGAACATTACCGTGTTGAGCGTGTCATCGGTCATTACACTGACATGGTCAAAGACACCAATCAAAACCTTAAATAAGATTAGAAAAGAGATTACTGCCTTATGATGCTAAAACCTTCTATCGACAAATTGTTGGATAAAGTGCCTTCAAAATACTCACTTGTTATCTTGCAAGCCAAACGTGCTCACGAATTGGAAGCTGGTGCAAATCCAACTCAAGAATTCTATTCTGAAAAAGCAACTTTGCAAGCTCTTGAAGAAATCGAATCAGGAAACGTTGTGATTCATCCAGACCCAGAAGCAAAACGTGCAGCTGTCCGCGCTCGTATCGAAGCAGAGCGTTTGGCTAAGGAAGAAGAAGAACGTAAAATCAAAGAACAAATTGCCAAAGAAAAAGAAAACGGCGAAAAAATCTAAGGATTAAAGCAACTTGAGGATTGATAAGAATTAAATTCTTAGTCACTTTACTCCTAACAGCTGACGAATTTGCTTGTCAACTGTGCCAAATGGATAGAAAAGAATAGGAGTTGAGCAAGATTGCCCAGCTCTTTTGTGCCTTTATGGTCGTTTAGTTTATCTTTTATGACTTCGTAACTGGGTTTGCGGTAGTCAAGTACTAGCAGAATCTCGTTGTTCCAACTAAAAGCAGACTAAACAACCAAAAGGCAGATGAAAGGAGGTCTCATGCCAAGAAAATTAGCGCAGGTTATCGTTGATGTGCCCCTCATGCAAACGGACAAACCTTTTTCCTATAGTCTTCCAAAAAATTTAGAGGACTTGGTTCAGGTTGGCATGCGGGTTCACGTGCCTTTCGGACGGGGCAACCGCCTGATTCAGGGATTTGTCGTTGGTTTTGCTGACGATGATGGCTCAGAGACAAAAGATATCGTAGAGGTTCTTGATTTTGAGCCGGTGCTCAATGCTGAGCAGCTGGAGCTAGCTGACCGTATGCGCCACACTGTTTTTTCCTACAAGATTTCCATTCTTAAGTCTATGCTGCCTAGCTTGCTCAACTCTCAGTATGATAAGGAGTTGACAGCGCAGCCAGGGCTTTCGTCGGAAGAAAAGGCTCTGCTATTTACCGACAAGGAAGTGGTGCCCTATTCGACCTTGTCGCAGGACCAACAACAATTAGCTAGCCGTCTCATTCAAAAAGGATTGATTTCAGTCCACTACTTGGCCAAGGATAAAAAGACCATCAAGACGGAGAAGTGGTATCGGGTCAATCTGGATTTACTAGCCGCTACCGAGATTTCCTCTCGCGCTAAAAAGCGTCAGCAACTGCAGGCTTACTTACTGGGCAATCCTGAGGAGGACCGTCTGTCAGAACTCAATAAGCTCTTTTCAAGTCCAGTTGTCAAGTATTTTGTGGACAATGACTTGCTGACGGTTGTTGAGAAGGAAGCCAGTCGCAGCGATGATTATTTTGAAGGGGTTGCAGAAACCGACTTTTTGACTTTAAATCAGCAACAGCAGGAAGTTGTTGAGCGAGTGACCAGCCAAATTGGTCAGCCCAACAAGCCCTTCTTGCTGGAAGGTATCACAGGCTCTGGTAAAACAGAGGTTTACCTCCACATCATCGACAAGGTCTTGAAAATGGGAAAGACGGCTATCGTTTTGGTGCCCGAAATTTCCTTGACGCCTCAGATGACCAATCGTTTCATTTCACGCTTTGGCAAGCAGGTGGCCATTATGCACTCAGGCTTGTCTGACGGTGAGAAATTCGACGAGTGGCGTAAGATTAAGTCTGGCAAGGCCAAGGTAGTTGTCGGTGCCCGCTCTGCTATTTTCGCCCCCCTAGAAAATATCGGTGCCATCATCATCGACGAGGAACACGAGGCGACCTACAAGCAGGAGTCTAACCCGCGCTATCACGCGCGTGATGTGGCTTTGCTGCGTGCGGACTATCATCAGGCGATCGTCCTAATGGGTTCAGCGACACCAAGTCTCGAGAGCCGCGCTAGAGCCAGTCGCGGAGTCTATGACTTTTTAGAGTTGACTCAACGTGCCAATCCTAAGGCTCGTATCCCCAAAGTAGAGATAGTGGACTTTAGAGACTTTATCGGTCAACAGGAAGTCAGCAATTTCACCCCCCGTCTGCTTGATAAAATCCGTGATAGGCTTGCCAAGAAAGAGCAGGTTGTGCTCATGCTCAACCGTCGGGGCTATTCGAGTTTCATCATGTGCCGTGATTGTGGTTATGTGGATGAGTGCCCAAACTGCGATATTTCGCTAACTTTGCACATGGATACTAAGACCATGAATTGCCACTATTGTGGCTTTGAAAAGGCTATTCCGCACACCTGTCCCAACTGTGATAGCCGCAGCATTCGCTACTATGGCACAGGGACGCAGAAGGCCTATGACGAATTGTTGCAGGTTTTGCCTGAGGCGCGTGTTCTGCGGATGGACGTGGATACTACCCGCAAAAAGGGTGCTCATCAGAGGATTTTAGACAAATTTGGTAAGCATAAGGCTGATATTTTGTTGGGCACGCAGATGATTGCCAAGGGACTGGATTTTCCTAATGTGACCTTGGTTGGCGTGCTCAATGCGGATACATCGCTCAATCTGCCAGATTTCCGCGCTTCGGAGCGAACCTTTCAACTGCTCACTCAGGTGGCGGGGCGTGCAGGTCGTGCTGAGAAGGAGGGGGAGGTCTTGATTCAGACCTACAACCCCAACCACTATGCTATTCAGCTGGCTCAACAGCAGGATTTCGAAGCCTTTTACAAGTACGAGATGAGCAGTCGCCATCAGCTGGGCTACCCGCCTTACTTCTTCACGGTCGGCTTGACCCTCTCGCATAAGGACGAGGAGCACTTGATTCGCAAGGCTTACGAGGTCTTGGCACTTTTGAAAAATGGGCTGAGCGACAAGGTGATTATCCTTGGTCCAACAGCCAAACCCATTGCCAGAACACACAATCTCTACCACTATCAAATTATCATCAAGTACCGATTTGAAGACGGGCTTGAGCCAGTCTTAAATCAGCTTCTCGATTTGACCCAGACCCCTGACTACAAGAATCTGCAAGTGATTATCGACCACGAGCCACAGAATTTTATGTAGGTCTTATCTATGGTATAATGGCAGAGCGGAGGTCAGACGAGATAGAAGAGATAGAAGAGATAGAAGAGCACTCTCCATCCTCACTTGGCTAAAAAGTCACTAGTGAGCGGTGCTCTCTAGCTAAGATTTCACCAAATTCTGCTTAGCGAGTGGCTCTTCAACGAGAATTTCGAACGAAGATAGTTAGCGAGTGACTCTTAAAAGTGAAAAAACGAATGTTTTTTAAAAAACTGTTAACTAAAATTTTCAACTTAAAATCATTGTGAGGTGACATAAGGAGAATAATCTTATGAATATTTGTATTTTAGGCTTGGGCGTGATTGGAACGACCTACGCCTATGCTTTTCAGAAGGCTGGTCATCAGGTTGAGCACTTAGTGCGTAAAGAAAAACGAGTAACTTGCCCACAGATTTTACAAGTCAAGCTACTAGATGGTCGTTTTCAGTCTAAAGGGCAGGAAACAGAAGATGATTATTCAGTTGCTCTAGCCAAGGATAAGTCTTCTTATGACTTTATTTTTGTCAGTGTTCGTTCGGGTAAGTTGCAAGCGGCTATTGACAGTTTGCGACAGGCTGAGATTAAGGGAACCTTGGTTATCTTTTGTAACCTTTGGCTCGAACGACAAGAGATTGAAGCTATTGTTGGGGATTATCCTTATATTTTAGCCTTTCCAACAGCAGGCGGTCATATGTCTGACAAGATTTTAGGTGCTGTCTTATTTGACCATGTCATGCTGGAGAGAAAAGAGCGTGCTGATGTGTCCAATTATGAGAATTTGGTGAAGCTTTTTGATTCAGCTCATATCAAGCAGGAGCTACCTCATGATATGCTGGAGTGGATTTGGCTCCACATGGCTATCAATGCTGGTGTGACCTCAACAGCATCTACTTTAGGTGATTTGGAAGATCCGCAAAAGCTGGCTCTAGCTTTAATGGACGACAGGAAAAATCTTGCTAGAGCTATCCAGGCTATTCGCGAAACCGTTCAGGTTGTGGCAGCTAGGCAGGTTAATTTGAAACTTTACAAGAATGAATTGCTGCCCTACAAAATTCCCATCTGGATTGCTAGTAGACTGATGAAGCACCTATTTGCCAGTAATGAATTGACTAGACGCATCATGACTTTGCACAATGACAAAAATGATATCTTGTATGCCTGTCAGGAAGTTTACCAAACAGGTCTTGAGGCTAAGCTCTCCATGCCAGTCTTTGCAGCAAACATGAGCAAAATAGAAGAAAAACTAAAGGAATAAAGACATGACGAAACTTATTTTTATGGGAACGCCTGATTTTTCAGCGACGGTTCTAAAAGGTCTCTTGGCGGATGACCGCTATGAGGTCTTAGCTGTTGTGACCCAGCCAGACCGTGCTGTTGGCCGCAAGAAAGAAATTAAAATGACCCCTGTTAAGGAAGTGGCTTTGGAGCACAATCTTCCAGTCTATCAACCTGAAAAAATATCAGGAAGCCAAGAGATGGAAGACATCATGGCACTTGGAGTTGACGGGATTGTGACCGCAGCCTTTGGTCAATTTTTACCCATGAAGCTTATCAACTCCGTTGATTTTGCCGTAAATGTCCACGCTTCGCTCCTTCCTAAATATCGCGGCGGTGCGCCTATTCATTACGCCATCATTAACGGTGAAAAAGAAGCTGGTGTGACCATCATGGAAATGGTAGCCAAGATGGATGCTGGTGACATGGTGGCTAAGGCCTCTATCGCCATTACCGACGAGGACAATGTGGGAACCATGTTTGAAAAGCTGGCAGTGGTTGGTCGTGACCTGTTATTAGAAACACTGCCTGGCTACATGGCTGGTGACATCAAACCTGAACCACAAGATGAAAGCCAAGCGACCTTCTCACCAAATATCAATCCTGAAGAAGAGCGTGTGGACTGGACCAAGTCATCGCGTGAGATTTTCAATCATGTTCGTGGCATGTATCCATGGCCAGTGGCGCATACGCTACTTGACGGTAATCGCTTTAAACTTTACGAGGTGGTTATGGCAGAAGGACAAGGTCAGCCAGGTCAAATCATCGCTAAAACCAAAAAAACATTGGTTGTTGCGACAGGCAGCGGAGCTATTGAACTCAAAACGGTGCAACCAGCAGGTAAACCTCGCATGGCTATCAAGGATTTCTTGAATGGTGTTGGTCGTAATTTGGAAGTAGGAGATTACTTTGGCAAATGATTGGAAGAAGAGTGCGCGTGGGCTAGCCCTCAAAACCTTGGAAGAGGTCTTCGAAGAAGTGGCTTATTCCAATATCGCCCTCAATAAAAATCTCAAGCACAGTCAGCTTTCTGACAAGGATAAGGGCTTGGTGACAGAGATTGTTTACGGGACAGTAGCTCGCAAGATTACCCTTGAGTGGTACCTGGCGCATTTTATCGCTGACCGTGACAAGTTGGAGAAGTGGGTCTATGACCTGCTCATGCTCAGCCTTTATCAGCTTTTATATCTGGACAATGTCCCAGCTCACGCTATTGTCAATGATGCGGTAGCTATTGCCAAAAATCGTGGTAATAAGAAGGGTGCTGAAAAATTAGTCAATGCTGTGCTCCGCAGAGCCTCCACAGAAAACCTACCAAGTTTTGATGGCATCAAGCGCAAGAATAAGTGTTATTCTGTCACCTATTCGGTGCCTGTTTGGTTGGTTAAAAAATTAAGTGACCAATTTGGAGAAGAGCGTGCAGTTGCCATCATGGAGAGCCTTTTTGTCCGCAATAAAGCCAGTCTTCGTGTGACAGATATGGCGCAAAAAGAGACTATCAAAACAGCTTTTGGTCTCCACGATTCAGAATTAGCACCAACTGCCTTGGTCGCTGATTCTGGTAACTTCGCTTCAACAGATTATTTTAAAAATGGCCTCATTACCATTCAAGATGAGTCTAGTCAGCTGGTGGCACCGACGCTTGATTTGCAGGGAGACGAGCAAGTCTTAGATGCCTGCGCAGCCCCTGGCGGCAAAACAACTCACATGGCTTCATATTTGACCACAGGTAAGGTAACGGCTCTGGATTTGTATGACCACAAGTTGGCCTTGATTGAAGAAAATGCAGAGCGCCTCCATGTCGCTGACAAGATTTCTACTAAAAAGCTTGATGCAACCAAGGTTCACGAGGTCTTTGCAGCGGATTCGTTTGACAAGATTTTGGTAGATGCCCCATGTTCTGGAATCGGTCTTATCCGACGCAAACCAGACATCAAGTATAACAAAGAGAATCAAGATTTTGCTTCGCTTCAAAAAATTCAGCTGGAGATTCTAGAAAGCGTTTGTCAAACCTTACGTAAAGGTGGTATAATAACCTATAGTACTTGTACTATTTTTGAGGAAGAAAATTTCCAAGTATTGCAACAATTCTTGGAGACACACCCCAATTTTGAACAAGTTCAACTAAGTCATACACAGGAAGCTATTGTCAAGGACGGTTGTCTATGGATTACCCCTGAGCAATATCACACAGACGGCTTTTTTATCGGACAAATCCGTCGTATCTTGTAGTGTCTAGGAGGAAACTGACGTCGTCAGATATAAGATTATGGAAATTTCACTTATAACAGACATTGGGCAAAAACGCTCAAACAATCAGGATTTTGTTAATAAATTTGAAAACAAATCAGGCATCCCACTAATCGTATTGGCAGATGGGATGGGAGGACACCGTGCAGGAAATATCGCCAGTGAAATGACTGTTACTGACCTTGGTCAAGCATGGGTCAACACTGAGTTTACTGACTTAGCACAAATTCGTGACTGGATGTTAGTAACGATTGCTGACGAAAACCGCAAGATTTTCGAATTGGGTCAAACGGATGATTACAAAGGCATGGGAACAACCATTGAAGCGATTGCGCCAGTGGGAAATAATGTGATTTATGCCCACGTTGGAGACTCACGTATTGGACTTGTTCGTAATGGCGAATATCGTTTGTTGACAAGTGACCACTCTTTGGTTAATGAATTAGTTAAAGCTGGTCAATTAACAGAAGAAGAAGCTGCTAGTCACCCGCAAAAAAATATCATCACACAATCAATCGGTCAAGCCAATCCTGTTGAACCAGATTTGGGTATCCAAAACTTGGAAGCAGGCGATTACTTGGTCGCTAACAGTGATGGACTCACAAATATGCTCAATAACGACGAAATTGCTACGGTCTTAATGCAAGAAAAATCTCTTGATGATAAAAACAGAGATTTGATTACACTTGCCAACCACCGTGGTGGCTTTGATAATATTACTGTAGTATTGATCCATATTGAAAGTGAGGCTGTTTAATGATTCAGATTGGCAAATTATTTGCTGGTCGTTATCGAATCCTTAAATCTATCGGACGAGGCGGAATGGCGGATGTTTATCTAGCTCGTGATTTGATTTTAGATAATGAAGAAGTAGCCATTAAAGTGCTGCGGACCAATTATCAAACTGATCAAATTGCTGTTGCGCGTTTTCAGCGTGAAGCGCGAGCAATGGCAGAGCTAATCCATCCTAATATTGTTGCTATTCGTGATATAGGAGAAGAAGACGGTCAGCAATTCTTAGTAATGGAATATGTTGACGGTTCTGATTTGAAAAAATACATTCAGGATCATGCTCCCCTCTCTAACAACGATGTTGTTAAAATCATGGAAGAGGTTCTTTCGGCTATGTCACTAGCCCATCAAAAAGGGATTGTGCATAGGGATTTAAAACCTCAAAATATTCTCTTGACCAAGGATGGAACGGTCAAGGTTACAGACTTTGGGATTGCGGTGGCTTTTGCTGAAACTAGCCTGACGCAAACCAATTCAATGCTGGGAAGTGTTCACTACCTTTCACCAGAACAAGCGCGTGGCTCTAAGGCAACGGTTCAAAGTGATATTTATGCCATGGGTATTATGCTCTTTGAAATGCTGACAGGGCACATTCCTTACGATGGTGATAGTGCGGTGACGATTGCTCTGCAACATTTCCAGAAACCATTACCATCAATTATTGCAGAAAATAAAAATGTTCCTCAAGCTCTGGAGAATGTTGTCATCAAAGCGACAGCTAAGAAGTTAGCAAACCGTTATAAGTCGACTTATGAAATGAGTCAAGATTTGATGACAGCGCTCAGCTATAATCGTAGCCGTGAGGCTAAGTTAGTTTTTGAGGATACTGAAAGTACCAAACCACTTCCTAAGGTGACCGCTTCTAGCCCGTCCTTGTCGACTGAGCAGTTGCGTAAGCCTAAGGAAGAGGTTAAAGAGCCAGAGAAAAAAGATGAACCGGTTAAAAACCATAAGCAGACGAAGCCTAAAAAATCCCGTCGTGGATTGTTGGGAATCATCTTCAAGGTTTTGTTTGCCTTGGTGATTGTCGGAGTGGCAGCCTTTGCCTACTTCACTTTAACAAGCCCATCAACGGTTAAGGTACCAGATGTTTCGGGCAAGACCCTTCAAGTGGCTAAGTCTGAGATTACTAATACTGGCTTGAAAGTCGGTAGTGTTCAGACGGTTGATAGTGATGTTGATAAAGGTAAGGTTGTTAAAACCGATCCAACTTCTGGCACATCCCGTCGAGAAGGTTCGAAGGTAAACATTTATGTTTCAGCTGGAAATGCTGGATTCACCTTAGAAGATTATTCCAATCAGGATTATGAGACAGTTGTAGCAACCTTGAAAAATCAATACGGTGTCAAAGCTTCTTTGATTAAAATCAAGAAAGTAACCACTAGGTATCATCAGGCTGGCACGATTATCAAACAATCGATTAAAGCTGGAACTCGTTTTAATCCAAATGGAACGACTAAGTTGACCTTAACAGTAGCTGCTAGTGATACAGTAACCATGCCAAATGTGACAGGAATGACTTATGGTGATGCTCTTAGTACATTGAAAGATTTAGGCGTTAAATCATCAAAAATCAACGTCTATCAGCAAACTGGAAGTGATTACACACTTGTTTCTTCACCGTCTTCAACAGCTGTGATTAGCGAACAAGAGCCATATTATGGTACGACGATTAGTTTATCTAGTGATACAATCAATCTTTATATTTATGCAAGCTTGCCATCAAGTAGTTCTAGCACGCAAGTTAGCAGCTCAGAGACAGTAGAGGAAAGTTCAAGCTCATCATCTACGAGCTCTTCAACAGAGTATTCATCGTCATCATCGTCATCATCGACTGAAGCCTCTAGTTCATCAGATACTGAACTTACTGGACAATAGTGTCGTTAAAACCAGGACAGAACGTCTTGGTTTTTTCTCTTGCGCTAGCCCCTGTCTTTCAAATTGCGAGTGCAATTTAGGGGGCTTTTTGGTACAATACCAGTTAGATAAGCTCTTTGAGAGGAGGAATGGATGAAAAAATTTCAGTTTTTCTTATTAGTTGAATGTGTGTTGTTAGCTTTGGGGCTGATGACCATTTTAGCTAATGATTTATCAAATTTTATTTTTTTGTTGGCTTTAATATTGTTAGCCTTACGTTTTTACAATCAAGGGAGTCATAGTAATTTTCTGTTAACAACCAGTCTTTTGTTACTCTTTTTGATTATGATGCTCAATCCTTATATCGTAGCTGGCTTTGTACTGGCTATCGTCTATGTCCTAATCAATCATTTTTCACAGGTCAAAAAGAAAAATCGCTATGCCTTGATTCAATTTAAGAAGGACGATGTAGAGGTCAAGACGGTTCGTAACCAATGGATTGGTTCAAATAATCATGAGAGTGATTTTTATGCTTTTGAAGATATCAATATCATTCGCCTTTCGGGTACTGATACCATCGATTTGACCAATGTCATCGTTTCTGGGCATGACAATGTCATCATGATTCAAAAGGTCTTTGGCGCGACTAAAGTTTTGGTGCCAATCGATGTAGCGGTCTGCGCAGATATCAGCTCGGTTTATGGCAGTGTTCGCTATTTTGATTTTGAAGAATATGATTTGCGAAATGAGTCCATCAAACTGCGTTATGAAGAGGATGCTAAACCATTAAAACAAGTCAAATTAATTGTCAATATCATCGCAGGTGACGTGGAGGTGGTTCGGAAATGAAAAAAAATGATTATTTCCTTTTTCTACTCTATGCAGCCGTCATCATTTTTGCCATTATTTTTGTTGTTCTGACTAGTTTAAATATCAATATTTGGAAACTCTTTTCTAACATCTGGGTTCTGGAACATTTTTTATTTACAGTCGTCCTTCTGACCTTCTCAATTGCTGTTTTATTGCTCTTGCTTTGGTATATTTTGGATGACAATAGCAAACGCCATATCAATCAAAATTTGCGTCGTATTCTCAATAATCAGTCCATCCGAGTTGTCGAAGATTCTGAAATCAACATCAACCTAGCTCGGCTATCTAAAAAAATGAGCCATTTAACGACTAGCCTGCAAAATACGGAAAACAGCCGTATTTTAAATAGTCAAGAGATTGTCAAACAAGAGCGTCGTAGGATTGCGCGTGACCTTCACGATACGGTCAGCCAAGAATTATTTGCTTCATCGATGATTTTATCGGGCTTGTCACAGAATCTCACCCAGCTTCCTCAAGAACAACTTCAAGACCAGCTCAAGGTAGTCGAGGAAATGTTGCAACATGCCCAAAACGATTTGCGGATTTTACTGCTTCACTTACGTCCGATTGAGTTAGAAAACAAATCCTTATTAGAAGGCTTTGATATGATTTTGAAGGAATTGACAGACAAAAGTAATATTGAAGTTGTTTATCGAAAAAATATTGATAAACTGCCTAAGAAGGTTGAAGATAATGTCTTTCGTATCGGTCAGGAAGTGATTTCAAATACCTTGAAGCATTCCAAGGCAACTCGTTTGGAAGTCTACTTGAACCAGACGGAAAATGAATTACAGTTAAAAATGGTTGACAATGGTATCGGATTTGATATGGATGAAAGTCATGATTTGAGTTACGGGCTCAAGAATATCAAGGACCGTGTTGATGACCTGGGAGGGACTCTGCAATTGCTCAGTCAGCCCGACAAAGGTGTTAGCATGGATATTCGTTTGCCCCTAGTGCCAGAGGAAAAAGGAGATAACAATGGCGAAAATTAAAGTGATTTTGGTGGATGACCACGAGATGGTGCGACTGGGCTTGAAGAGTTTTTTGAACCTCCAGCCGGATGTTGAAGTAGTCGGTGAAGCCTCTAATGGCAGAGCTGGGATTGAGTTGGCTCTTGACTTATACCCTGATGTAGTTGTTATGGACTTGGTTATGCCCGAGATGGATGGTGTCGAAGCAACTTTAGAACTATTGAAAGATTGGCCAGATGCTAAAATTTTAGTGCTGACATCGTATTTGGATAATGAAAAAATTTACCCAGTCATTGATGCGGGGGCTAAAGGTTACATGTTAAAAACGTCCAGCGCAGCAGAAATTCTCAATGCCATCAAGAAAGTGGCCTTAGGCGAATTAGCCATTGAAACTGAGGTAGATAAAAAAATCAAGGCTCACGATGCTAATCCAGACCTCCATGAAGATTTGACAGCCCGCGAACGCGATATCCTTAACCTGCTAGCTAAAGGCTACGATAATCAGACCATTGCTGATAAGCTTTTCATCTCCTTAAAGACAGTAAAAACCCACGTGTCTAATATTTTAGCTAAGCTCAATGTAACGGACCGCACTCAGGCAGTTGTCTATGCTTTCCAACACCATTTAGTCCCACAAGATGACCATTAAATGGTATAATAATCTCATGACTGTTTGAAAGAGGAGTACTATGGACGCGAAAACGAAATACAAAGCCAAAAAAATTAAAGCAGTTTTCTTTGATATTGATGACACCCTTCGTGTGAAAGACACAGGTTATATGCCACCGTCAATTCCAAAAGTATTTGAAGCTCTCAAGAAAAAAGGAATTATTACAGGGATTGCTTCAGGTCGTGCACGTTATGGAGTGCCACAGGAAATTCAAGATTTGAATGCTGACTATTGTGTCAAACTCAACGGTGCTTACGTCAAAGATAAGGATAAAAACATTATCTTCCATCGCCCTATCCCAGCGGATTTAGTGGAAAAATACAAGACTTGGGCTGATGAAGTTGGTATCAAATACGGCCTTGCTGGTCGTTACGAAGCAGTTTTGTCTGCACGTGATGAACTCGTCAATGATGCTATTGATATTGTCTATCATGATTTGGCTGTCAATCCAGATTTTAATAAAGACCATGATGTCTATCAGATGTGGACATTTGAGAATCAAGGAGATGACCTTCAATTACCAGAAGAATTAGCTGAACACTTACGACTTGTTCGTTGGCATGATCATTCGTCTGATGTTGTCTTAAAAGGGACATCAAAAGCTCTAGGTGTTTCGAAAGTTGTCGAACATTTGGGATTGAAGCCTGAAAATGTCTTAGTTTTCGGTGACGAACTCAATGATTTGGAACTTTTTGATTATGCAGGCTTGGCTATCGCCATGGGCGTTTCGCATCCAGAAACTCAGAAAAAAGCAGATTTTGTTACAAAAAAAGTAGAAGAAGACGGCATCTTATATGCCTTGGAGGAATTAGGTTTGGTAGAAAAAGAATTAAACTTCCCACAAACAGAAATTGATACATTTGATGGTCCAGTAGCAACAATCAAGACAAATCATGGTGACATGACAGTGAAATTATTCCCTGACCATGCGCCAAAAACCGTTGCAAACTTCCTTGGACTTGCCAAAGAAGGTTACTATGACGGCATTATTTTCCACCGCATTATCCCAGAATTTATGATTCAAGGTGGTGACCCAACTGGCACAGGTATGGGCGGGAAGTCTATCTATGGTGAAAGTTTTGAAGATGAGTTTTCAGAAGAACTTTACAACGTTCGCGGTGCTCTCTCAATGGCTAACGCTGGACCAAATACTAATGGTAGCCAATTCTTCATCGTTCAAAATTCAAAAATTCCATACGCTAAAAAAGAATTAGAACGTGGCGGTTGGCCTGCTCCAATTGCTGAAATGTATGCGATAGAAGGTGGAACACCACACCTTGACCGCCGTCATACAGTCTTTGGTCAATTAGTCGGTGAAGAATCATTCAAAGTCTTAGACGAAATTGCCAATGTTGAAACAGGTGCTCAAGATAAACCAAAAGAAGATGTTGTCATTGAAACAATTGAGGTAGCAGAATAAGATGAAAATTGGTGATAAGTTAGAGGGAACAGTAACAGGAATTAGACCCTACGGTGCCTTTGTTCAATTAGAAAATGGGACGACAGGACTTATTCACATTTCAGAAATCAAAACAGGCTATATTGATAATATTTACAACGTCTTGTCAGTAGGTGACCAGGTTTTCGTTCAAGTTGTCGATTATGATGAATACACGCAAAAGGCAAGTTTGTCACTGAGAACACTTGAGGAAGAAAAGCACCACCATCAACACAGACACCGTTTTTCAAATAACCGTGCTAACATTGGTTTTAAACCCTTTGAAACCCAGTTGCCAATTTGGATTAAAGAAAGTCTGGATTATTTGCAGCATCGCGACTAAGAGAAAAACAGAAAATCTCTGGTTCAACTAAAAATGCATGTCCCTGAAAGTAATTTTGGGCATGCATTTTTTAGAAATAACAATGAATGTGATGCTCTAAGAAGACTTGTCGATAGTCCTCTAAATCTTCAGGGTGTAGAGCTGGAACGTTCTCCATGTCGTATTTGCGCCCCAATAGCTTGTATTTATTTTGACCAAATTGATGGAAGGGGAGCAACTGAACTTCGCGAATATCCAAACGGTCAAAAAGTTCTGAAAAGGCTTTGGCGTCATCTAGAGAATTGTTAAATTCAGGGATGACAGGAATCCGTAACACGATCGTTTTCCCCGCTTCAAAGGCATAATGGATATTCTTGATGATTGTTGCATTTTTTACAGCAGTTACCTCTTGGTGTTTGAGGCTATTGTAATGTTTCAAGTCTGTATAAATAAAGTCAACGTACTGGATGAGGTCGACAAACTGTTCATGGCGTGTGTAAGCTGTTGTCTCAATAGCAGTATGGAGTCCCAATTCTTTAGCACGTTTTAAAATAGCTTTGGCAAAGTTAAATTGGGCAAAAATTTCTCCGCCTGATTCTTCATAAAAATCCTTATCTTTGAGAACTTCTTCCATAATTTCTTCAACAGACTTCAGCACTCCGACGATGGTGGTTCCTTTTGAAACAGCATCTTTCATTTCTTCGGGAATCATTTTTTGAGATTCTGGGTTGGCACACCAAGGACAGCGTAGAGGACATCCTTTTAGAAAAACAGTTGTTCGGATGCCGAGTCCATCGTGGATGGAGAAGTGCTGAATATTAAAGGCTCATTGTCAACTGTAGTGGGTGACAATGAGCCGTTATTTACCAAATGCAGTTATGATTAAAATAGATGCTTCGTCAACTTTTTGCAGTTAACCCTTATGTAAAATCACTATAAAACAAAAGAGATTGGACCGATTCCAATCTCTTTCTTCTATGACCAAAATGAACTAATTAGTCAAAATCATAAAGACTTGTTGACAAGTAGCGTTCACCGTTATCAGGTAGGAGGGCCAAAACTTTTTTGCCAGCTCCCAATTCTTTAGCAACTTCAATAGCGGCATGAATGGCAGCAGAAGCAGAAATACCTGCAAGGAAGCCTTCTTGTCCACCAATTAAGCGACCTGTTGCAATGGCATCATCAGATTTTACACGAGTAATATGGTCATAAGCATCTGTGTCCAATGTTTCAGGAATAAAGCCAGCTGAAATCCCTTGGATTTTGTGTGGTCCAGGAGCCTCACCAGACAAGATTGCTGATTCGTCAGCTTCAACGGCATAAACTTGAACCGCTGGATTTGCAGCTTTCAAAGCGCGTGAAACACCAGTAATCGTTCCGCCTGTACCGACACCAGCCACAAAGGCATCAAGACCAGTTTCTCCAAAGGCATCAATAATTTCTTGACCAGTAGTTGCTTCGTGAATAGCTGGGTTAGCTGGGTTATTGAATTGAAGTGGCACCCAACCATTCTTTTCCTTAGCAATCTCTTGAGCTTTAGCGATAGCGCCTTTCATCCCTTCGCTACCAGGTGTCAAAACTAGGTCAGCACCGTAAGCTTGAATAATTTTACGGCGTTCAATAGACATGGTCTCAGGCATCACGATAATCACTTTATAACCAAGCGCAGCACCAACCCAAGCTAAACCAATCCCAGTATTACCAGAAGTTGGTTCAACGATAGTATCTCCGGGTTTTAAAATCCCGTCTTTTTCAGCCTGCTGAATCATAGCTAGCGCGATACGGTCTTTAACGGATGAGCCAGGATTAAAAGATTCAATCTTAACATAAACATCAGCAGCGCCCTCAGGCACAATACGATTCAATTTGACAATTGGTGTTTGACCAATAAGTTCTGTAACAGAGTTGTAGATTTTTGCCATAATGATAACCTCTATCTTCTTAAGTTACCTTAAGTATAAAACCAAATCAGGAGCTTGTAAAATACAGATTAGCTATCAAATGATAGCTAAAAACTATCAGAGGACAAGTGGCACTTCAACAATTTGTTTGCCATCTTCTCGCGTAGTAACTTTTCCTTGGTAAAAATCGGTCAAGTCAGCCAGCACCTGTTCAACTGTTTCAGGATCTAAATAGAGCTTGGTTCTAACCCCTTCTAAAAATTCAGTTTCAAATTCTTGTAAATCATGTGCCTGCAAAAAATTAGCAAAAGTTTGGTATTGTGGGTAGGTCAAATCAACCTGAATTCCCACCTGCTCCTTCACTTCGACTAAGCCGATTTCCTTTGTGGCATTGGCAACGCTACCAGCGTAAGCACGAATCAGCCCCCCAGCTCCCAGCTTAATACCTCCAAAGTAGCGTGTGACAACGGCGACAACATTGGTTAACCCCTGCTTTTCAAGGACAGTTAGCATAGGAACTCCAGCCGTCCCGCTGGGCTCACCGTCATCGCTAGAGCGCTTGATTTCTCCTTTTTCTCCAATAATCATAGCAGAGCAGGAATGGTTAGCCTTGTAATGTTCCTTCTTGATTTGTGCAATATAAGCACGCCCCTCTTCCTCAGTCTCAACACGCTTGAGATGACAGATAAAACGTGACTTTTTAATGTCTTCCTCAACGATACCGTCTTTTTTAATTGTTCTAAATTTATCCATAAAAAAATTGTATCAAAATTTCTAAAAAATAGTCAAAGAAATCCGAATAAGATAGTATGGAAAATTATTATGGAAGATTATTTACACAGAACCAAGTACCAGAAGAATTACGTGAAAAAGCTATCAAGCTAGAATCAGTATCCCAAAAAGGACAAACCAGAATATGTAATCGCTGCGCTAGCCTTATTTCGAAAGAAAACCAACTTCCAACCAAAGCTTATTACTGCCGAGAATGTTTGGTATTTGGACGTCTTGTCAGCAACGAATCTCTTTATCACTTTCCTCAGAGTCCTTTTCCGAAAATCACATCTTTAAAATGGTCTGGACAATTAACGCCCTATCAAGAAGAAGTTTCACAAGGCTTGTTAAAAGGAATTGCAGAAAAAGAAAATCTCCTGGTCCATGCTGTAACAGGCGCTGGAAAGACAGAAATGATTTACCAATCAGTTGCCAAAGTCCTTGATGACGGTGGTTGTGTTTGCATCGCAAGTCCACGAATTGATGTCTGCTTAGAGCTCTATCGGCGTTTATCACAAGATTTTTCCTGTCCCATCACCTTGATGCACGGGGACTCAGCCCCTTATCAAAGAGCGCCACTAATTATCGCAACAACCCATCAGCTATTAAAATTTTACCAGGCTTTTGACCTGCTCATTATCGATGAAGTTGATGCTTTCCCTTATGTGGATAATCTCATGCTTTACCATGCGGTAGACCAATCAGTAAAAATTGACGGCGTCAAAATTTTTCTGACCGCGACCTCGACAGATGAATTAGACCGAAAAGTTAGAAACAAGTCCCTCAAGAAACGTCACCTAGCCAGACGCTTTCATGCTAAACCACTTGTCATTCCTAAAATGATTTGGCTATCTAAAATCAGTGAAAAGCTTGCTAAAGGAAATCTTCCAGCAAAATTGAAGGGAGAAATTATCAAGCAACGTAAAACAGGCTTTCCACTACTCATTTTCTTTCCAAATATCGTGCGTGGGCAACAGTTTGCCAAAATCCTGCAAACTCATTTTCCAAAAGAAAAGATTGCTTTTGTCTCCAGCCAAACAGAAAACCGCCTAGATTTAGTGGAACAATTTCGCAATCAAGAGTTGACTATTCTTGTGACGACTACTATTTTAGAGCGCGGAGTCACCTTCCCTTGTGTCGATGTTTTTGTCATCGAAGCCAATCACCGCCTCTATACGCGAAGCTCGCTGGTTCAAATTGCAGGACGGGTTGGACGCTCATCCCAAAGACCGACAGGGCTCTTAAATTTCTACCATGACGGCATCTCAAAAGCCATGCTTCAAGCAAAAGCAGAAATCAAGGAAATGAACCAAAAAGGAGGATTTGCATGACCTGCCTCCTATGCCATCAACCCCTAGACCATTCTGCCATATTCAGTGATATCCTCTTTTCCTTGAAAAATAAGCAGAGCACCTGCCAGATTTGTAGGGATAAGTTCGAACTAATAGACCCTACCAACCATTGCCCAACCTGCTTTCGCCCCAATACAAGTAACCAGTGTCAAGACTGCCAGTACTGGGAAAACACAGGAGTTCAAGTAAACCATCAAGCTCTGTATAGTTATAATTCAGCCATGAAAGAATACATTTCACGCTACAAATTTCAAGGTGATTATCGCCTGAGAGAAGTATTTGCTATGGAATTAAAAAATGCTTTAAAAATCTATCAAGACTACACAATAGTTCCAGTACCACTGAGTGCTAAAAGCTATCAAAAACGCCAATTCAACCAAGTTACAGGACTTTTGGATGCAGCTAACACAGCCTATCAAGACATACTAGACAAAAAACACGGTAAAAAACAGTCAAGTAAAAATCGACAAGAACGTTTAAAAAGTAGTCATCAATTCCATCTAAAAGATGGTCAAAAGCTTCCTGAAAAAGTCCTTCTTGTTGATGACATCTATACAACAGGTAGCACTCTAGCGCAGATTAAACAATTACTGCTAGATGCAGGAATTAAAAATGTAAAAACTTTTTCATTATCACGTTAGAAACTTGCAAATTTTCATGAAAGCGGTTATAATATAACTAAAGAAAGCGTTACAAGACGCAAGAAAGAGGTACTCTATGATTAAATATAGCATTCGTGGTGAAAACATTGAGGTCACTGAAGCAATTCGTGATTATGTTGAATCAAAACTTGCAAAAGTTGAAAAATATTTCAATCCTAAGCAAGACTTAGATGCTCGAGTAAACCTTAAAGTCTATCGAGAAAAAACTGCAAAAGTTGAAGTAACTATCTTGTTTGACTCTATTACTCTACGCGCAGAGGATGTCTCTCAAGATATGTACGGCTCAATCGACCTAGTTGTTGATAAAATTGAACGCCAAATCCGTAAAAATAAAACAAAAATCGCTAAAAAACACCGTGAAAAAACATCAGCAGGCCAAGTTTTCACAACAGAATTTGAAGCAGAACCTGTAGAAGAAACAGTCGCAACAAAGATTGTTCGAACTAAAAACGTTACCCTCAAACCAATGGACGTTGAAGAAGCACTACTTCAAATGGATTTACTAGGACATGACTTCTTTATCTACACTGACGCTGAAGATAATACAACCAACGTTTTGTATCGCCGTGAAGATGGGGAACTAGGACTTATCGAAGCAAAATAATTACATAAGTAATTTAAAAAATAATAAAAACCAGCGAAATTTCGGCTCATTGTCAACTGTAGTGGGTGACTTATCACTAACATCTAGAGAGAATCAGATTGGTTCTCTCTATTTTGATGTTCAAAGCGATGAGAATTTTTGTTTTAAAGTTCTTGAAGTTTCGAAAACCGAAAGCTTGACGCTTAATGTCCTTGATGAGTTTGTTAGTGGCTTCTAGCTTAGCGTTAGAATAAGGGAGCTCCAGGGCATTTGCAATGTAGGGGGTGTATTTCTTGAAGGTCTTAAAGACAGTGGTAAATGCAGGATTGACAAGGGGAAGGTTGTCGTCAATCAGCGCCATAAAATGGTCGGTATTCTTCTCCTGAAAATGGAATAATAAGAGTTGATACAGCTCATAGTAATAGCGGAGTTCGTCCGATAAATCTAGAATTTTCTTAACAATCTCCTTAGGAGTCAAGGTTTGCCTAAAAGTCCGTGAATAAAAGCGTT
>NZ_JADNQT010000008.1 GCF_015594605.1 Streptococcus sp. HF-1907
ATTGTAGACTATATTGATTATTACAACAACAAACGAATTAAGGTAAAATTAAAAGGACTCAGTCCTGTGCAATACAGAACTAAATCCTTTGGATAAATTAAATGTCTAACTTTTTGGGGTCAGTACAAATTTACCGTTTTTATTTGCCTTTCTGTTATTTATTTTGTGAGTAAATCAGCTAAAAAGTCTTCTTTGAGCATGTTTAAATTAAAGATATTAGTTATATGCCCAAAAGCTTCAGAAAGTGGAAGATGAGCAGTCTTCCATCCCTGACCATCTGTAACCCAAACAAATTCAACATTATCATTTGAAGTAACTACGAACTGACTTAACTCTGTAAACTCACCAGCTACTGCTTTAAGCTTACTTCCGCCACCACCATAATAGTTTGTCTCAACCAGCCAAACTTTATGTTGTTCTTTTGAATAAATTGCTACATCAAAGCGACGTTCTGATTTATCAACAGGAACCTCAATATTCCAATTGTCTTTAATAAAAGGGGCTGTTGTTTGTGCTTTCCATTCTAAACCAAGTGTTTCAGAAATTTTAGCGACATGACGCTCTAAAATACCTTCCATAGTTGTTCCGCTACGATTTTTTCGAGCATTGCTGTCTAATCCAGCTTCAACTCCGTAAACATAATCTACTAACGAACGATTAGCTTTGTTTTGTAGAAAATCCAACAATCCAGATTTCTCAATAAAATCAACATAGTTTTGGATTACTATTAAGTGTTGATTTCATAGCCTATATTATACCACATAATTGATAGCACAATATGAACAGAGTATCTACCTGAAAATCCGATGTCTATAACTAACATTTTTACATTGAGAATAACTAACTTATAATAAACAAATCCCCTAAGTACCACACCTAGGGGATTGTTCATTATGAAAGAGTGAACCTACTCGAATTTACAAAATAACACTGTATTTAAACCGAATCTAGCTGGAGTCAGAAAAATGACATAGTATTTAAACTGAATCTGAGCGGATCCAAAAAAATATCATGGTATCTAAACTGAATCTGAACGGATTTAGAAAAATAACACTGTATTTAAACTGAATCTGACTGGAGTCAGAAAAATGACATAGTATTTAAACTGAATCTGAGCGGATTTAGAAAAATAACACTGTATTTAAACTGAATCTGAACGGATTTAGAAAAATAACACTGTATTTAAATTAAATCTGACGAGATTCAAAAAAATATTATTGTATCTAAAGTGAATCTGATTGGATTAAAAATCAAAATTGACGATAGCATAAAAACACTATCGCCTTCTTTCATTCCTATTCTGATTTATTTTGCAATTCAAAAGTCTGTCAATTTCCTCACCCCTCAAAAAACTCCCTAAAATCCGCCTGCACAAAGTTAATATCAGGATACAAGCTAGCCACTTCGTTCTTCGTCTTATCAATCCAAATAATCTTGCTCGATTCTTGTTCCAACACCAAGCCAGCCAGTGGATAGACTTGCAGCGTTGAGCCAATGACGATGATGAGGTCACTTGCGCTAAGCCATTGCTGAGCTAGGGAAAAATTCCGACTATCAATAGCATCGCCATACAAGACAATCTGTGTATCAACATGGTCTGCTAGGATATCTAAAGTGTTGTCGTAGGTTTTCCCATGAGTATGGCTAAAAATCGCCTTATCATCTCTCAAATCAATTTCCTGCCAGCAAATTTGACAAAGTCCCACGTCCGCCTTGCCATGAAATTCAACGATTTCTTCTGAACCAGCTCTGCGATGAAGACCGTCAATATTCTGCGTGATGACAGGCACTTTCTGCCTAGCTATCCAATCATGCACCTTGTTAAGTTCGATGGCTTGTAGAAATTGTTTCCTATGCCATTGCCAAAAGGCCTTAGGATAGGCTTGGAAAAATGGGCGCGACAAGACTTCACGCGCTTCAAAAGACCTACCTTTGATAGTCAAGCCCTTCATTGTCGTGTAATCTGGCACCCCAGACAAGGTAGACACGCCCGCTCCCGTCACAATGACAGGCTGCTGTGCACTTCTGATAAGTTCTTCAAGATTTTTTTGATTCATAACAGTACCTCTCCCTCATTATACTACTTCACAAAGGTTCTGGGCATGAAAAAAACGGGCACCTAGCCCGTTGGTTTTGGTAAATAGCTTGCGCTAGCTCATTTTTTCTTCATAGACTTAATGCCTGAGATAATCATTGGCAAGAGTGTGACAAAGACAATAGCTAAAATAATGGTTGAGAAATGCGCTTTAACAAAAGGAATATTTCCGAAAAGATAACCTGAGCCCGTCGCAATCAGCGACCATGACAAGGCTGCGATAAAGGCTCTTTTAACAAAGACAGCTGGTGGTAATTGGCTGATACCAGCTACAAATGGCACAAAGGTCCGCACGATGGGAATATAACGTCCTAAGATAATAGCGGCAGCGCCTTTTTCCTCAAAATACTTCTCAGCATTCTTGATGTTTTCCTCTTTGATAAAGCGCCCGAGAAACTTATGATTGACCAAACCATAACCACAGTGACGACCAATCATGAAGTTGCAATAATCCCCTAAGAAGGAAGCAAAGAAGAATCCAACTCCAAAAATAAGGGCGCTGAAGGACATGTTAGGATTGGCTGCCAAAGCTCCCGCTGCAAATAATAGGCTGTCCCCTGGTAAAAATGGGAGAATAACAGCACCCGTTTCTATGAAAATAATCAAGAACAATAAAAGATAAGTCCAATTCCCCACCGAATTAGCCATGGAAAAAATGTGTTGGTCGATATGCAGAATAAAATCTATTAAAAACATGTTACTTCTCCTTGCTTCTGTATGATTGGTAGATACCGTAAGCACCTAGACTGAGTAAGATAGAGCCAAGAATATCTGTTGGAAAATGGTCACGCAGGTAAATACGAGACAACATGACAAGAAGACTGAAAATCGCTACCAAGATGCGGATAGTGACATGACTAGCCTTTGGCAATTTGCTAGTGATACTATAGACAGTAAAAAATAGCAGAGTGGCACATAAACTATGCCCACTTGGAAAACTAAAACCAGTGTCAGCTAGCAGTTGATGGCTGGGACGTTGACGTTGGAAGAGATACTTAAGCACCAAACCCAAAGCACTGGTTCCAAAATAAAAAGCAAAGAGCTCAATCAATCGTCCTAGGTGTTTAAACTGAGTAAGGAGGATAAGCAGTAGAGTAAGAATGGTTAGTACCAAGGGACTTCCGACCGCAGTCATCACTTTTGCAAAAGAAATCACTCCTTGTGAAACCATATGAGAGAGGCTTGTAAAAATCAGCTGGTCAAATCCCGTCATCAAAGGAAATCTGAAGGTCACTCCAAGTCCTAAAATGATAAAAAGTCCCCAAGAAACAAGCGTTACTAGTCGATGTTGTTTAAAAGTCATTAACAATTACCTTTTTTCTTTCTGAAAAGAGTATAAATCATTTTCAAGAAAAAGTATAGGATAAATCAAGTCAAGACTGTGGCAAAAGTGTAAGAAATGCGATTAATTGGTCACAAATAAAAAATCCATGCTATACAAACGACACTTTAGACAGAGTTGTTTGTATAGCATGGATTGAAAATAATGCGAACTAAGTGAGCCCTATCGGATATTTTCGCCGTAGTGGTTGGCTCACTTCGTTCGCTTTCATCTGCACTCAACGCTACTTCTATATACCATAAATGTCCATTTGATAGTATAATGGTAATATCATATAGAAAAGAGGTGCCTTTATGGCTATTACGCATAAACGTCAAGATGATTTGGAAAGCATGTTTGCTAGCTTTGCCAGTGTTCCGAAACCTAAGGTTAAGGGTGGGAAACCTAAGGACGGGGACAAGGAAAATAAGAAGAAAGATTAAGTCTCTATGGCCATTTTCAATCAACTCCCCAGCAGTGTGCTTCAATGGTTTGCAGTTTTCATGTCCATTATCATTGAAGCCCTGCCTTTTGTCTTGTTAGGAACTATCCTATCTGGCTTCATTGAGATTTACATCACGCCAGATATTGTCAATCGCTTCCTGCCTCGAAATAAGTTCTTGCGGATTTTATTTGGGACTTTCGTTGGTTTTGTTTTTCCATCTTGTGAATGTGGGATTATTCCTATCATTCATCGCTTTTTGGAGAAAAAGGTGCCCTCCTACACGGCGGTGCCCTTTCTAGCGACAGCTCCTATCATCAATCCCATCGTTCTCTTTGCCACCTATTCGGCTTTTGGAAATTCGGTTCGTTTTCTCATGTTGCGCTTAATTGGGGCAATTTTAGTTGCTATTGTTCTGGGATGCTTACTTGCTTTTGTTGCGGATGAGGATATCCTTAAGGACTCTGCAATAGTTAGTCACGTGCATGATTACTCCGATAAGAAATGGTATCAAAAAGTATTTCTAGCGCTAGCCCATGCCGTCGATGAATTTTTCGACACTGGTCGCTACCTGGTCTTTGGTACAGCAGTAGCGTCAGCCATGCAGATTTATCTGCCAACGAGAGTGCTGACCACTATCGGGCACAACCCGCTCATGGCTATTTTGATTATGATGTTGCTGGCCTTCATCTTGTCGCTTTGTAGTGAGGCGGACGCCTTCATCGGGGCGTCGCTGCTCTCAACCTTTGGCGTGGCTCCCGTCATGGCTTTCTTGCTGATTGGGCCCATGGTGGACATCAAGAACCTGCTCATGATGCTCAAGTCCTTTAAACTGCTCTTCATCGTGCAATTCATTTCGGTGTCTGTCGTGATGATTGTGGCTTACTGTCTTCTTGTGGGGGTGGTTGGATGATTCGATTTTTAATTTTAGCGGGTTACTTTGAGCTGACCATGTACTTGCAGATTTCTGGCAAGCTCGACCAGTACATCAACATGCACTACACCTATCTGGCTTATCTGTCCATGGTGCTGTCCTTCATCCTAGCTGTGGTTCAGCTTATCATTTGGATGAAAAACCTCAAGTTACACAGTCATTTGTCTGGGAAAATAGCCAAGCTGACAAGTCCGCTCATTCTGGTCATTCCAGTTATGGTTGGGCTCTTGGTGCCGACTGTTTCCCTCGACTCAACCACCGTTTCAGCCAAGGGCTACCATTTCCCACTAGCTGCCGGCTCAACGGGAACGGTCAGTCAGGACGGAACGACCGTACAGTATCTAAAACCAGATACCAGCACCTATTTCACCTCAGCTGCCTATGAAAAAGAAATGCAGTCTGAACTGAAAAAATACAAGGGTAAGGGTAAACTGACCATCACAACCGCCAATTACATGGAGGTCATGGAGCTGATTTACCTCTATCCCGAAGAATTTCTCAACCGCGACATCGAGTACGTCGGCTTTGTCTACAACGAACCTGACCACGCGGGCTACCAATTCCTCTTCCGTTTTGGTATCATCCACTGTATCGCTGACTCCGGAGTCTATGGTCTTCTGACCACAGGCAACACGCATAACTACAAGGACAACACTTGGATCAGGGCTACCGGCCGCCTCCAAGTCGAGTACAACCAATCTCTGCAACAAAACCTCCCAACCCTCCACATCAGCAACGCCCAAACCATCGATAAACCAGACAACCCTTACGTCTACCGTGTTTTTTAGGTTTTTGGAAATAGCAGAGCTGAATATAATGTTATACCACCCTAACCTTGACTGGTTGGGGTGGTTTTTAAGTAGCTTTCTGTTGATGGAATGGTCGTCAGCTGTGCTGAAATGCTCTCGCTATTTGAACAATACTCGTCAGCAATACTGAAAGACTCCCGCTACTTGGACAGTACCCATCAGCAGTGCTGAAGCTTTAACGCAACTTGGATTCTATCCGTCAAAAATTGTGACGACTTGCTGTAACTCTGATTCTACTCGTCAAAAATTGTGACAGCTTCCCGCAACTCTGATTCTGTCTATCAAAAATTGCGACGACTTCTCGCAATATTGATTCTGCCTGTCAAAAATTGTGACGGGTTTATTATTTCTATCAGAAGACTAGGTAGAAAAAAAGACACAAAAAAGCAGAAAAGTTCTCACTCTTCTGCTCTGCCATTCCTAAAGAACCCCTTCCAAAAGACCACGCATGAAGTCTTCGGAGTTAAACTCACCGATGTCATCAATCTTTTCACCGAAGCCGATGAATTTAACAGGAATATCCAGTTCTTGGCGGATAGCAAGGACGACACCACCTTTGGCAGTTCCGTCAATCTTGGTCAAAATGAGACCTGTCAGCGGGGTGATTTTTGAAAATTCCTTGGCTTGGCTGAGGGCGTTTTGACCAGTTGAGGCATCCAGTGCGAGGAGGGTTTCATGCGGTGCATCTGGCACCACGCGCTTGATGATGCGACCAATTTTTTCCAGCTCTGCCATGAGGTTGTCCTTGTTTTGCAGGCGACCAGCTGTGTCAATCAGAAGGATATCAACCTTTTCAGCGACAGCTTTTTCCATACCGTCAAAAACCACGCTGGCTGGGTCAGCCTTTTCAGATCCAGTCACCACTGGCACGTCAACACGGCGGCCCCACTCAACCAGCTGAGCGACGGCACCTGCACGGAAGGTATCGGCGGCCACCAGCATGACTTTCTTACCTTCGTTTTTGTACTTGTGAGCCAGTTTGCCGATAGAAGTCGTCTTACCAACCCCGTTGACACCGACAAAGAGCATGACAGTCAGGCCGTCCTGGAAGTTGATTTTCTCATTATAGACGCCATCTTTTTCGTAGATGTCCACCAGCTTCTCAATGATGACACGCTTGAGGTCGTCCACCTTCTTAGCATTTTCCAGCTTAGCTTCATAGCGGAGGTCTTCGGTCAGCTGCGTCGCCACATTGACCCCAACATCAGAGAGGATGAGCATCTCTTCCAATTCCTCAAAAAAGTCCTCATCCACACGGCGAAAGTTGGCTAGAAAAGCATTGAGGCGGGCGCTGAAACCAGTTCGCGTCTTCCTGAGGCTGCGGTTATACTTGTCCTCAGTCGTTTCTTGAGGTGCTTCCTCCACCACTTCTTCGCTAGCGTGGGCTGACGCCGTTGCCACTTGCGCTTCTGGTTTAACAAAAGTCCCATCGGCAATTTGTTTTTCAATGGCTGCGCGTTTGGCATAATAATCCGCCATGAAGGCCTCGGCAGCTGCGTTGTTAGACCTTTTCTCACTCTCAGATTCAGCTGACGCCTCCTCAGAACTTGCTAGGTCGCTTGCCACGTCGAACTCTGAAACCACTTCTGACTCTGAAGCGACAGCAACTGCTTCACTGCTTGCCTCGGAGCTGCTTTCTGAGTTTTCTTGACTTGATTCTGATGCTTGGACAACTGATTCCTCAGACACTTCTGATGAGCTATCAACAGTTGATTCGACAAGTTCCTCGCTGGTTTCTTCCTGACTGCGCTCCTCTTTTCCAAATAATCGGTCAAATAATCCCATTAGTTTTCCTCACTTAATATGTACTTTTCGATGGCTTCTGCCACTCCTGATTGGTCGTTAGTTCGGCTGGTTACTGCATCAGCTGTCTCCTTGGCAATGTCAACGCCGTTAGCCATAGCAACTCCTAGCCCTGCCCATTTTAGCATAGAAAGGTCGTTAGCCTCGTCGCCCATGGCCATGACATTGCTGGCGCTGAGATCAAGATGCTGGGTGAGAAGATCCAAGCCAAAGGCCTTGTGAACACCCTTAGGCATAATCTCAAAAATGATTTCCCGCGACTTGAAGGCTTCAAAATCCTGATAAAGACTAGCTGGTAAAAGCTGCAACTGCTGGTCCAAATAGTCCTCGTCCGTCACCGTCACCACCTTGTTGTAAGGAATGTCCAAAGGAATCTCCTCAAAATCCTCCACCTCAACAAAGTCAAGCAAGGGATTGGCTTCGTGGTAGCGAGATGACACTCCACGGGATGGCAAGCTGTAAACAATCCCTTCGCTGAGCACATCAAATGGCAGAGCCAAAGGTTCTAAAATAGCATGAATTTGCTTTAGTTGCTGGCGCGTTAGGGCTGATTTGTCGAGGATTTCTCCAGTGTTGCGTTGCACCAAGCCACCGTTAAAAGTGATGGAGTAATCATCATCTGAAACCAAGTCTAGGTCTTCTAAGAGGGTTCCGATGGCTCGTAAAGGGCGTCCAGTTGTGATGACAATCTTGACCCCCTTTTTCCTTGCAGCTCTAAGCGCAGCCTTATTTTCAACCGTCACTTTCTTAGCGCTATTAAAGAGCGTCCCATCCAAGTCCAAAGCTAAAATCTTAATGTCTGCCATCAGTCCACCAATCCTTCCATGTAGGTCATGACCACCTCGTCTGCGTGATTACCGATAACTTGGTCAGCGGCTTCCTTGATTTCCTTGCGAGCATTGGCTGTCGCAATGGCTGTTCCAGCCCATTCAAGCATCTCAAGGTCATTGAGATTATCACCAAAAGCCAGCACCTCTTCTGCCTTGATGTCATACTTCTCACAGAGATGGGCAAGCCCCGTACTCTTATCAACGTGATTAAGAATAATATCGATAGACTTGAAACCAGTCGTCACAGCTGTCGCAAAAGGAATGGCATCATTGACCCAGGCCTCCCCTTCACGAACCGTTTCTGCTGTGAAATTAGCTGTCAATTTGAAAATCAGGTCATCCACTTCTTCAAAAGAAGCCACGCGCTGCACCTTATCATAATATTTCTTAGCAAAATCAACGTATTCATCGTCCGCATCAGCGTGGACATAAGCACCATTTTTTCCTGACAAGAGGTAGTCGTGTCCGTGAAGATAGGGACTTTCGACCAACTTATTGGCGATGTCGATGTACTGTTTCTTTGTCAAATGTTCTTCATAGACCAGTTCGCCAAATAAAACGACAGCGGAGCCATTTTCCGCGATAAAAGCCATCTGGTCTTTGAAATCTGCAAAAAGACTTTTCAGAGCCAGCAGAGAGCGACCACTCGCCGCCGCAAAAATGATGTCCTGCTCCTTAAATTTAGCCAAAACACCAGCCAAACGCTCTTTATCATATGTCCCATGGGCGTCCAAGAAAGTCCCGTCCATGTCTGTTGCTACTAATTTAATCATTTCGTCTCCTTAATAAAGGGTTCACATTACCATTTTACCATAAATTTGCGTCATATGAAAAACAGAGGAAGGAATCCTCTGCTTTCTTAAATTTTCATCAGTTTGTCATGGCTTCGGCTTCCTTGAGTTTGACTGAGACAATCTTGGACACCCCAGATTCTTGCATGGTCACGCCATAAATGCTATCAGCGGCAGCCATTGTTCCCTTACGGTGGGTCACGACGATGAACTGGCTAGACTTGTCGAAACGATTGAGATAGTCACCAAAACGCTTGACATTAGCTTCATCCAGCGCCGCCTCCACCTCGTCTAAGATGACAAACGGAATGGTTTTGACGCGGATAATGGCAAATAGCAGAGCTAGAGCCGAGAGAGCCTTCTCCCCACCTGACATAAGGTTGAGAGATTGAATCTTCTTGCCTGGCGGTTGCACGGAAATCTCAACCCCAGCTGACAAGAGGTCACCCTCTGTCAAAATCAAATCGGCAGATCCGCCACCAAACATTTGCACAAAGGTCTGTTTGAAGGACTCACGAATGGCATCGAAGGTCGTCTTGAAGCGACTCTTCACCTCATCATCCATCTCGCCAATGGTCTCCAAAAGCAGATTCTTAGCGTGCACCAAGTCCTCTTTCTGCGTGTTCAAGAAAGACAAACGCTCATTGACCTCATCAAACTGCTCGATAGCATCCAGATTGACAGGACCCAGCGCCTTAATGCGACGCACCAAATCTTTCAGGGTTTGACGCGCCAGCTCACTATTTTCCAAAGAAATAGCTTGCGCTCTTGCCTCATCCAGACTCATTTGATAATCTTCAGCCAACTGTCTTGCAAAGCCAAGAAGTTTCTCTGAAACTTGCGACACCTGTGCTTCCACTTGCGCCTGCTGACGAATAAGTGTTTCATTCTTAGAGGTCTCTTTCTGCAGTTGCTCATCCAAATCCTCCAGCTGAGCTTCCACGTCTTCTAATTCAAAGCGCAAGCGAACCGTAGCACTCTCATCGTCTTCCTTACGCTCGGTTGCTTGTTTGAGTTGGTCTACTAATTTTGGCAAGTCAGACTCATCTAGTTGGCTTGCTTGGTCTGTTAGCAACTGGCGTAGCGCAGCCATTTCACGATTATTTTCAGACAAAGTGATTTCAAGACGGGCCAATTCCGCTGAACCAAATTTTCGCTCGCTAGTCAATTCACGCTCCGTTAAGCGAGCCTGAGACAATTTTTCAGTCAAATCAGCGACAGTCTGCTGGATAGAATCCTTGTCCTCCTTGATTTGATTGATTGAGGCAGTCAGCTCAGCTTTTCTAGCTTCAATCTGCTCTAAGTCCGCCTGCAAATCAGCTTTTTTCTGCTCAAAATCCTCGGTATCAACCAGCCCAGCCTCTTTCTGCAAACCTTGATAAAGCTGGTTCAAGTCCGCCAAACGACTGGCAAACTGCTGGTACTCCAAGTCCGCCTTCTGCTCTTGCAGACGAGCCTGCTCCCCGTCAGCCTTGAGCCCCGCCAAGTCCATTTGCTTACGCTTGAGACTTTCTTGCAGGTCACTGACTTCTTTTTCTTGGGATAATTGCTGAGCTTGCAGCTTGTTCAATTCCTCTTTAAGACTGTCAAGTTCAGGCTTGATAAAGATAGTATTATTCTGACGGCTAGCGCCACCTGAGAAGGAACCACCTGGACGCAACTCTGTCCCGTCCAAAGTCACCAAACGCACCTGATAATTGAGACGACGCTCAGCACTATTAGCATGGTCAATCGTATCAAAAATTGCCGTCATCCCCAAAATATTTTGGAAAATATTGCTCAATCGCGCATCATAAGTAACCAAGTCACTAGCAATCCCAAGAAAACCTTGTGAAGTCTGCAATGTCGTTAAATGGTGGTCCCGCAATTCACGCGCTTTAATCGTTGTCAAAGGCAAGAAGGTCGCACGCCCCTGACGATTTTTCTTCAAGAAAGCGATAGACCGCTTAGCAGCCTCCTCATCTTCAACGATGACGTGCTGACTGCTACCACCCAAAGCTATTTCAAGAGCTGTTTGATAATCTTGGTCAAAACTCAAATGCTCACTGACTGCGCCAATAATACCACCGATTTGACCCTGCGCCTGCAAAACCGACTTAACCCCAGCATAGAAATTACTGTGATTTTTCAAAATCGACTCTAAACTGCTGATGCGAGCCTGCTTAGACTTAATGGCATCCAGATTGTCAAATAAAGCAGATTGCTTGGTCTTGTAGTCCTGCTCCATAGCCTGCGCAGCCTGTGCTTCAAGCTGGTAGGCGTCTAAGAGAGATTTTACTCGCTCCTTACTAGCTTCAAAGGTCACCAAGGCTTCTTTGGCGCTAGTTCGCAAATTTTCCAAGTTGTCTTTGACTTGTTTCAACTCTTGCGAACGCGCTTCTGAGGCTTGTTTTTGATTGTCCATATCGGACACCAAAGCCGTCAAAGCATTTGAGGTGTCCGCTTCTTTTTGCATGAGCGCGACAAATTCTTCACGCAGTTGCTCGATGATTTGGTCTGGGTCTGTTGAAAAGCGGGCTAACTCTGCTTCGAGTTCAGCCATGGTCGCCTTAGTCGCCGATAACTTGTCAGCAAGTTGCGCTAACTCTTGGTCTTTAGCCTCAATATCAGCCGTCAAACCTTCCCGAGCTTGCTCCAAATCTGACAACTGCTTGCCTGCCTCCGCCTGCTTCTCAGCCTTCTGAGTCGAAGCCAACTGCAAGAGATCAATTTGACGCTCCAAATCAGACTTGAGACGGGTTACTTCCAGCAAGTCTGCCTGCTTACGCTCCAAGTCTTGCGAAACCTTCTGGCGCTGATTTTTCAGACTAAGATTTTGATTTTCCAGTTTCTGGCGTTGCTCATAGTAAGCTGACAAATCCGCTTGAACGCTAGCCAAAACCTCCTTGTGCTGACTCAAATCTGCCTGATTTTTCAAGATGTCTTCGACAAGGATAGCTAGGTGTAATTGCTTGCGCTCCTCTTCGAGGACCAAAAATTCCTTCGCTGTCGCGGCCTGCTTTTCCAGTGGCTTAACCTGCATGTCCAACTCATAAATAATATCATCCAGACGATCCAAGTTATCCTGGGTCTGGTTGAGTTTGGTCTCGGTTTCTTTCTTACGTGTCTTGTATTTGAGGACACCAGCTGCTTCTTCGAAAATCGCTCGGCGTTCCTCTGGTTTACTATTAAAAATAGCTTCGACACGCCCTTGAGAAATAATTGAAAAAGAATCACGTCCAAGCCCCGTATCCATAAAGAGATCATGAATATCACGCAAACGAACCTTGCGACCGTCAATCAGATACTCACTATCACCGCTACGATAAATGCGACGTTCAACACGAATCTCATCATTTTCCCCAGCAATAAAATGATCGCTGTTATCCAAAACAACCGTCACTTGTGCATAATTAAGCGGTTTACGATTTTCAGTCCCCGCAAAGATGACGTCGGGCATCTTGCCACCACGAAGGTTTTTAGCAGAGGATTCCCCCAAAGCCCAGCGAAGACTTTCTGTGATATTAGATTTGCCTGAACCGTTGGGACCAACAACCGCTGTCACGCCCCGATCAAATTCAACCTTTGTCTTGTCTGCAAAGGACTTGAAGCCCTGCATTTCAATTTCTTTTAAAAACATGTCGTCCTCATGACAGTGCAGCTAAAGCTTTTTTAGCAGCATCTTGTTCGGCAGCTTTCTTAGATTTCCCAATTCCCTTACTCAACTCGTCTCCATTGGCAGAAACCGTCACTTCAAAGGTCTTAGCGTGGGCGGGACCACTTTCGTTAGTAACATGGTAGTCAATTTGAACATCACCTTTAGCCTGCAACAGTTCTTGAAGGCTGGTCTTGTAGTCTTTCACACGCTCAAAATTCCCTTTTTCAACCTGTGGAATCATAACATGAGAAATAAAGTTTTGCACTGTGTCAACACCCTTATCAAGCAACAAAGCACCCAAAAAGGCTTCAAATAAATCTCCAAGGATGGTATCGCGGTCACGACCACCAGATTTTTCTTCACCGTTACCGAGTTTGATGTAAGCATCAAAACCACACTGACGGCTGAAACTTGCCAACGACTCTTCACGAACAATCATTGAGCGCATCTTAGACAAATCCCCTTCTGCCTTGCGTGGGTACTTGATAAATAAATACTGTGAAATTAAGAGTTGAAGAACGGCGTCTCCTAAAAATTCCAGACGTTCATTATGTGAAATGTTTAGGAGGCGATGTTCATTTGCGTATGAGGTATGAGTAAAAGCTGTCTCCAACAGCGTTTTATCAGTAAAGACAATCCCATAGTCCTGTTTTAATTTTACTTCTAGTTGTTCCATAATGTCTCCTTAATTCTGTGCCGTTCTCCAAGAAACGGTCTGTTTTATTATAGCATATTTTACTAGCCCCTTCTACAACTAGGACAGAAATTGACAAAAGAGCAGGAGGCTCTCCTACTCTTACTCTTCTTTATCAGGCACCACCTTAAACAGACAATAGGTTCCAATAGCCGTGCAAATTAGAAGTCCAATCTTGAGAAACAAATGTGGTGCAAAATAAATCGAAATCCCCATCAACAGGTATATTTGCCAAATCATCTTTTTCTTTTGCTCAGGCGCAATGCTGCGCGTTTCTGCAAAATCTGAAACATAATAGTCATAGACCTTCGTTTGACGCAACCAAGTGTTGAAACGGTCCGAAGACCTTGAAAAACAAAAGCCAGCCAACAGTAAAAGCGGTGTCGTCGGAACAACCGGGAGTACAATTCCCGCAAGTCCAAGTGCAAGGCTAATAAAGCCAGTAATTATTAAAACTGTCTTTTTCATTTAATCCTTAGTTATCATTAAATTCTTGTTAATGGTGTTGCCGTATCTGGTGAGGTGTCAAAAACAGTGAAGTCTTTTCCAACACCGAAATCAGCACGCATCAATTGATTTTCCATAGTCATGTGGGCTAGTTCTTTGATGTTATTTTCCTTGCTCAAATGCCCCAGATAAATTTTCTTGGTGCGATTACCGATGGTGCGAATCATGGTTTCAGCGCCATCTTCATTGGAAAGGTGCCCTTTATCAGATAAGATACGTTGCTTGAGACTCCAAGGATAAGCTCCCGAACGCAGAATCTCGATGTCATGGTTAGACTCAATCAAGTAACCGTCAGCATTTTCAATCAATCCAGCCATACGGTCACTCACATAGCCTGTATCTGTCAACATGACAAAACTCTTATCGTCTTTCATGATGCGGTAAAATTGAGGGTCAACGGCATCATGACTGACCCCGAAACTTTCAATATCCAAGTCACCAAAAGTCATCATTTTTCCACGTTCAAAGACATGTTTTTGGGCGGCATCAAGTTTCCCAATCATGTTGCGGTCATCCATAATTTTCCAAGTCTCTTGGTTAGCATAGACATCCAAATGATACTTGCGTGCCAGCACGCCAACCCCCTTGATGTGGTCTGAATGCTCATGGGTTACCAAAATGGCATCCAAATCTTCAGGGCTACGGTCAATTTCAGCTAAAAGGCTGGTAACCTTCTTTCCAGTCAACCCCGCATCAATCAAAATTTTCTTCTGAGGCGTTTCCACATAAAAACAGTTTCCGCTTGACCCAGACGCTAAAATACTATATTTAAATCCCGTTTCAGACATTTTTTATTCTTCGTCATCCTCCCATTCATCATAGACAACAGCCTCTTTATCATAAGGCAAGACAATGGTAAATGTTGACCCCTTGCCATAGTCGCTCTTAGCCCAAATGAAGCCTTTGTGCTGTTTGACAATCTCCTTAGCGATAGCTAGACCAAGTCCCGTACCACCTTGAGCACGGCTACGCGCCTTATCAACGCGATAAAAACGGTCAAAAATCAACGGTAAATCCTTTTTAGGAATTCCCAGACCTTCATCAGAGATAGAAATAATCAGCTGCGCTTCTGTCGTTCGCATGCTAACCGTAATACGACCACCGTCTGGCGAATATTTGATAGCATTGTTTAGAATATTATCCAAAACCTGCGTCATCTTATCCGTATCAATTTCCATCCAAATGGAACTCAACGGATAGTCACGAATGATTTCATAACTCTTACCTGCCGTTGTCTGCTGATTTTTAATCTGATCAAAACGGTTGAGAATAGAGGTCATGAAAGCAGTGAAATTAGTCATTTCGATATCCAAGCGCGTCACCTGATTATCAATCCGAGAAAGAGCAAGCAAATCCGAAATCATTCGCATCATGCGGTTGGTTTCATCCAAAGATACCTTGATAAAACTTGGTGCCACGTCCTCTTTGAGAGCACCTTCATCTAAGGCCTCTAAGTAGGATTTTACCGAGGTCAATGGCGTACGCAGCTCATGGCTAACATTGGATACGAAGAGACGACGTTCCCGTTCTTCCTTCTCCTGCTCAGTCGTATCATGAGCTACCGCAACCAAACCAGAAATAAAGCCAGACTCCCGACGATTGAGGGCAAATCGGATACGCAACGTAACAAATTCACCATTCTCATCACGACGATTGATAACCACCTCGGGCGTCTTTGCCAGCAAATCATTGAAGGTATAGGGATTATCTTTCCCCAGAATATCAACAATATTCAAACCCAGAGCCTTATCACGTTCTAAGTTGAACTGGCGCTGAGCCATCTCATTAATCATGGTAATCTTACCGGTACGGTCTGTCGCAAACACCCCATCTGTCATGTAAGTCAAGATATTTGCCAAACGATTTTTCTCCTGAGCAAGATTTTCATGTGCCAAGCGAAAAACTTCCGATAAATCATTTAAATGATTACTCAAATCCACCAAATCCGAATCACCCTGAATAGTCAGAGCATCCGAATAATTCCCCGAAATGAGCTCTCTGACCTTATTATTAAGCGCCCGAATGTTCTCTGCCATCCGAAAATCACGAATAGCTAAATAAACAAAGTAGACTGCCACAAAGGCTAATAGAAATAGCAGAGCTAGTTCAAAGGTGTGTAAATTTCCAAAAATATTACTCATAAGACTTCATGTAGTAACCGACACCACGACGTGTCAAGATGTACTCAGGACGTCCTGGTGTGTCCTCAATTTTTTCACGGAGACGACGAATAGTGACATCAACCGTCCGCACATCACCGAAATAATCATATCCCCAAACCGTTTCAAGTAAATGCTCACGCGTCATCACTTGTCCCATATGGCTAGCAAGGTGGTGAAGCAGTTCAAATTCACGGTGAGTCAATTCAATCTCTTCCCCACGTTTTTTAGCGATGAAGGCATCTGGCAAAATTTGAAGCTCACCGATGCTAATATCTGATGAAGTATTTTGGGCACTTTCTTCTGCAACAGCTGTTTCAATATTTTCCGTACGACGAAGGTGAGCTTTGACACGCGCTAGCAACTCACGATTAGAAAAAGGCTTAGTCACATAGTCATCAGCTCCAATTTCAAGACCGATAACCTTGTCAAATTCGCTATCTTTGGCAGACAACATAATAATCGGAATATGGCTAGTCTTACGGACTTCCTTAGCCACCTCAAGCCCATCAAGTTCTGGCAACATCAAATCCAAGATAATCAAATCTGGATTTTCTTCCTCAAACTTGGAAATAGCTTCGCGACCATCAAAAGCAGTCACTGTCTCATAACCCTCTTTGGTCAAATTAAATTTAATAATATCCGAAATCGGTTTTTCATCATCTACAATAAGAATTTTTTTCATGGAATATACCTCGTAGGTCTTTCTAAACAGAGCAACAAGCATTCTGTCACATCGCAGTCTCCCTAGCAAAAGTCAGAAGACGTCCTTTATATTATATCAAAAACAGGGATATAAGTTAACTATCAGACCATTTCAATTGCGCAACAAGTCTGTAAAAGACTTTTTATGAAAACACTGACTTCACTCATAATTAGATTACTTTTCTCAGAATATCAGCCAAATATAAATTGTCAGAACCTTTACAAAAAAATATTTTGCTGATTTTATATAGCGTTTCCAACCCTTATGACATCTGATGGAAGTAATTATTGGGGACTATTTAAAATTGTCAGAAAATATTGACTTTAAGTTTTTTTTATGATAGAATATCTCTATCTTACGATACTTATGTTAGAAAACCTAACAAAGATTCCTTAGGAGGACTTATGGCACTCATTGAATACAAAAATGTCGATAAATATTACGGCAACTATCACGCACTAAGAAACATCAACCTTGAAATCGAAGAAGGTCAAGTTGTTGTTTTGCTTGGACCATCTGGTTCTGGTAAATCAACCCTCATCCGTACCATGAATGCACTTGAATCTATCAAAACTGGTAGTTTGAAAGTCAATGGACACGAGTTGGCTAACGCTAGCGCTAAAGACCTCGTTCAACTTCGTAAAGAAGTCGGCATGGTCTTCCAACACTTCAACCTTTATCCGCATAAAACTGTCCTTGAAAATATCACCTTAGCCCCAACCAAAGTTTTGGGACAATCTCAAGCTGAGGCTGAAAAAATCGCTGAGAAATATTTGACTTACGTTAATATGTGGGACCGTAAAGATTCTTACCCAGGTATGCTATCAGGTGGTCAAAAACAACGTATAGCCATCGCCCGTGGTCTTGCCATGCAACCAAAACTATTGCTCTTCGATGAACCAACATCAGCCCTTGACCCAGAAACTATCGGTGACGTTCTTGCAGTTATGCAAAATCTTGCCAAAGAAGGGATGAACATGGTTGTCGTTACCCACGAAATGGGCTTTGCTCGTGAAGTAGCTGACCGTATCATCTTCATGGCTGAGGGTCAAATCCTTGTCGACACTACAGATGTTCAAGGATTCTTCGACAACCCAACTGAACCACGCGCTAAACAATTCCTCAGCAAGATTATCAATCACACCAGTGAAAAAGTCAAAGTTGACGGGGAATAAAAGGTGGTCTATTCGATGAAGAAAAAATCACTACTCAGTATGCTAGCTTTAGCCACAGTAGTTGTTACCCTATCGGTAGCTTCTGTGGCTAAAGCTGATACGATTCCCGCCCAGGTTCAAAAAATCAAAGATGCTGGTGTTCTCAAGGTCGGTGTTAAACAGGATGTCCCTAACTTCGGTTACTACAGCGCTCAATCAAGGACTTACGAAGGTATGGAAATTGACATCGCTCGTAAAATCGCTAAAGCTATGAAAGTTAAAGTTGACTTTACAGCCGTCACTCCCCAAACACGTGAAGCCATGATGGATAACGGACAGCTAGACATCGTCATTGCGACCTACTCTATCACACCTGAACGCCAGGCTTCTTATAGTTTCACCGACCCATACTATGTCGATGAACTAGGATTTTTGGTCAATAAAGCCAAAGGCTATTCTTCTATTAAAGACCTAAATGACAAAACCATCGGTGTCAGCCAAGGGTCAACCGCCAAAGCTGCACTGGAAGAATATGCGTCAGCCCACAACCTAACATTCCACTATTCTCAACTTGGGTCATATCCTGAACTAGCTATCTCACTCTATGCCAACCGAATTGACGGATTCCTTGGAGATAAGTCAATCCTCAGTGGCTATCGTAGTTCAAAAACAGTCCTTCTTTCAGACGGTTTCAATACACAAACTTATGGGATTGCCACTAAGAAAACCAACATGCAAGTCACATCCTATATCAACAAGTTACTTGCCAAATGGAAAACAGATGGTAGCCTCAACAAAATCTATGCTAAATACGATTTGACGCCGGCTGAAAGCAACTAATACGAAGGGAGATTCACATGTTACTTGCTGCTACTGCAACTGTTAGTCCCTTTGCCTTATCTCGCTGGGCAGCATTCTTTGCTAACTTCGGCGACTTCGCAAAAGGATTTCTATACACCTTGGGCATGTCAATTGGTGCCCTCATCCTCTCACTCATTCTCGGTATCATTTTTGGAGCCATGAGTTCATCACGTAATAAAACACTGAAAGCAATCGCTCGTGTTTATGTTGAACTTTTCCAAAATACGCCACTCTTGGTACAATTCGTGGTCGTTTATTATGGTCTAGCCATTTTAACAAACGGTGTTATTATGATTAACGCTTTCTTTACTGCCATTCTCTGTGTCGGTATTTACCACGGTGCTTATATCGCTGAAGTTATCCGTTCAGGGATTGAAGCTATTCCGAAAGGTCAAACAGAAGCTGCACTTTCTCAAGGCTTTACATACAGCCAAACTATGAGCTTGATTATCTTGCCGCAGGCTGTTCGTACTATCCTTCCTCCGATGACCAACCAAGTCGTTTCTTTAATTAAGAATACATCAACCGTTGCTATCATCTCAGGTGCTGACATCATGTTTGTCGCAAAAGCCTGGGCTTACGATACCACAAATTATATCCCAGCCTTTGCTGGTGCTGCTGTTCTCTACTTCATCATGTGCTTCCCACTTGCAACTTGGGCACGTCGTAAAGAAGAAGACAACAAAAAAGCCTACTCAGCATAGAAGGGAGCTCAATTTATGTCAGTTTTAACACCAACTAATATCAGCTTTATCTTTCAAGGCTTGCTTCTAACGCTCTACATTTCTTTCATTTCAATCGTATTATCTACCATCATCGGGACAGTTCTTGCTGTTATGCGTAATGGAAAAAATGCAGTGCTCCGCTTCATTGCTAGTGTTTATATCGAGTTTGTCCGTAATGTGCCAAACTTACTCTGGATTTTCATCATTTTCTTGGTATTCCAAATGAAATCTACTCCAGCTGGTATCACCGCTTTCACAGTCTTTACCTCAGCTGCGCTAGCCGAAATTATCCGCGGAGGGTTAAACGGAATTGATAAAGGGCAAACAGAAGCCGGTCTTTCTCAAGGATTTACCAGCTTCCAGATTTTCACCATCATCATCTTCCCACAAGCCATCCGTAAAATGTTGCCAGCCATCATTTCACAATTCGTAACAGTTATCAAGGATACCTCTCTCTTGTATTCTGTTATCGCCATTCAAGAACTCTTTGGTAAGAGTCAAATCTTGATGGGACAATATTACCAAGCCAGCCAAGTCTTTACGCTATACGCTTTAATTGCTGCAATCTACTTCGTGATTAACTTCGCAATTTCAAGCTTCTCACGTCGTTTAGCCAAGAAATGGGAACAGGCTGCAGAATAAAAAATGCTCTTCGGAGCTTTTTTATTAGTCTATGTTTAATTTTGAATTTTCTGATAATATTGCCTTTATTGTTTTTTTGTGGTATACTCAGTATACTTAGTATATTCATGTTAGATTTTATAACAATATTATTTTAGGAAGGACGGTAACGATGACAGTTATTTTAGATTCATTGATAACCAACTCTCAGATTATTGCTCCTAAATTCCTTAGACAAAATAGAGTTTTATTTGCTTGTCTAGGCTATAAATCATTTCATTCATTAGTCTCTCGACAGCCTCGCGCTATGAGAACCAGTTTAGAACAGGTTGACCCCCTACTCGGTCATCTTGTAAGACCATGTTCTATTAACTTCTTTTAGAGCCGTTTATCTGATATTTCTTGTTAGATAATATCCCAATGTCAAGGAGACTTCTATGAAAAAATACTATATTTTAATCACCAACCTGTTAACCTTTCTAGCTCTGCTATTGACCACAATGACTACCGCTCAAGCGGCCAGCAAAGACCCTTTGCAAGCCATCAAGAATCGTGGCGTGCTAAATGTCGGAGTTAAGCAGGACGTTCCAAACTTTGGTTACTACAGTGCTAAAACTGGGACCTACGAGGGAATGGAGATTGATGTCGCTCGTAAATTGGCTAAATCACTCGGTGTTAAAGTCAACTTTGTTCCTGTAACGACGCAGACGCGCGAACCGTTGATGGATAATGGTCAAATTGACCTTCTCATTGCCACCTATACCATCACCCCTGAACGCCAGGCTAATTACAGCATTTCAGACCCCTACTATTATGATGAAACTGGCTTCCTAGTTCGCAAGGATAGTGGCATCAAGAGCATGAAGGACCTGAATAATAAAGTTATCGGTGTCTCTCAGGGTGCAACTACCAAAGCCAATCTTACTGCCTACGCTTCAGAAAATAAGCAAAATTATCGCTTTGTTCAATTAGGAAGTTTCCCTGAACTCGCGGTTTCACTCTACGCCAAACGCATCGACGCCTTCTCTGTAGATAAATCTATCCTGTCTGGTTATGTTAGCGACAAAACAGTCATCCTCAAAGATGGTTTCAATATTCAAAGCTATGGTATTGCCACTAAAAAATCAAACACAAAAATTACCGATTATGTGAATCAAAAGCTAGCTACTTGGACTAAAGATGGTAGCTTAACTAAGATTTACAAGAAATTCAATTTAACGCCTGCTAAGGCAGAATAGAAAAAAGCTTGAAATCATTCTGCGATTTCAAGCTTTTTTACAATAATTTTTTGAAAGCCTTGAGTTCACGGTCAACAGCTTGTTTACGGCTGTATTTTCCCTGAGCGTAGAGCCCTTTTTTGTTGAAATAGCTGAGCGGATCACTTGCTACTCTTCTGAGCAGATGACATTTGCCTCTATCATTAGTTGGTGAGCGGTAGCCTTTAACCTGTAACTTACGGAATGTGGGGTCATGAGGACCAACAGGCTTAACATCTAGCTGGTGGTGGCGGATATCATTGTGACTGGCATAATTAAAACTCGCACCATTGATAATACCGTTTTCGGTGACTTTTTCAGCATCCACTTCATTAAGAAAATTTCCTTGATTATCAAGGATAAACTCTGTGTGGAAGCTTAGGAGAATTTTGATATTGACTGAAAAATGACCATCTGGATAAGCGACGCTAGAGCCATCTAAAAGGACTTTATTGTGTAGTCTAGCGGATTCCTTGAGCGTGTAAGTCCTAGATGGCTTCCAAAATTCCCACCATTTTTTATTGTTCTTTAAAAAATGCGCTAGCGCTTCTCGGTCAGTCATGCCTGACTTTTTATAACTTTCTCTGATGTACTGTGCCTGCTGACTGGAAATGACATAACGGAGCTGATGAACATTTTTAGCTAAGTCTTCTCTCTGACTCAATTCATTTTTTGGAAAAATATCGTTGACAGCCTGGGCTAGTTCTGACCAGAATGGGTTGTCAGGCGCTAAATCCTCAGAAAAACGACTGACCAATTCTTGATTTTCAGGAAGTGTTCCTGATAAATCATCAGGCAAATTGGCTATGCTTAGCAAAAGTTTCAGGGCTTTTTGATAGTCTCTGTTTTCAAAATAAATTCGCCAGAAAAAGAGAAAAGCCTCTGAGCCGATAGCAACCGCAGGAGAGATTTCTCTTGTTACAAGCGCTAGCAACTGCCTATCTGACACACCGAGCTCTCGCCAAGCAAGCATCTTCCTAGCCCACTGATAGCGCTCTGCTATACCCTTTTGAGAAAACGGAAATCGCTTTTGATTGTACCACATATGGTCTCCTTACTCTTTCATTATAAAGAAAATGCCGTGACTTTACCAGCCACGGTCTTAATGTCTATCAAATGAGATGAAACGACTACCTTGATAGGTCAGCTGTCCTTTATCGTCTTCTCTCAGCATTCCATAGTCTGAACTTTTGACTCGGAATTCTTACCGATTGCCATCAGAAAATTGGGCAGTTACATAATAAGTCGTTGAGGTGTGACTGCTAAAAACGTGTGTTCCTGTCATATCACCAGCCACAGGGCTAGAAATCGTTGAGGTCTGAAGGTGTTTCCCTACAATTTCAATCTCAGCTGACAGACGAGGGCTATTTTGATTATGCAACCACTCCATCAAAGCCTGTCCGATTTTAACTGCCATTATCAGCAGAACTAAACCAAAGACGACTGTAAACAACCATTGAGGAAACTAAATCATGACCATCAACTCTCTTCGATTTTATTGTATCATAAGGCGCTTAAAAAGCCTATCATTTTCATAATAGGCCTTCTAAATCTAACATTTTATTTGCCACTAAAGACTGGGAAAACAGATGCTTGACCGTAATCGATACTGTCTATGGCTTTCAGGGTTTCCATGTCTGCATCAGTAATCGTGAAATCAAGTTCTGCATTTGACGCCATATGGTCTGGATTAGCAGTTTTTGGAAGGACAACAGTGTTCAGCTGCATATCATACTCGATGCAAAGTTGAGGAAGGCTGACGCCGTATTTTTCAGCCATAGCTTGGATGGCTGGGTGACCGATAATGGCTCCGTGAGCAATTGGTGAGTAAGCTTCAACGACTATATCATGTTGCTGACAGAAATCAATCAATTCAAAAGGCGTATTTCCGATATGGCAGAGCAATTGGTTGACGGCTGGTTTGACCTCGCCATTATTGAGAATATTTTCTAGGTCCACAACTTCAAAGTTTGACACACCGATAGCCTTAATCTTACCAGCTTGATAAAAGTCTTCTAGCGCACGCCATGCTTCCAAATTGCCTTCAAAATAATGCTCTCCATCTCGGAAATTTGCCCAAGGCTTGTGGGGCATGGATAATCATGAGGTCAATGTAATCGATATTCAATTTAGCCAGCGAACCTTCGATGGCAGCACGAGCAGAGTCGTAGTCTTTGTGAGCTGCACTCAATTTTGTGGTGACAAACAGCTCTTCACGCACCACGCCAGAAGTGCGAATGCCTTCACCAACGCCAGCCTCATTAAAGTAATCTTGGGCAGTATCAATATGACGATAGCCCAGCTTGATAGCTTGACGAACTGCTTCTGCCACCTTATCATCTGCAATTTTCCAAGTCCCCAAGCCAAGCTTAGGAATACGATTGCCGTTGTTCACTGTCAATGTTTGTTCAAAAATAGTCATTTCTTTACCTCTTTACTTTTTGCGATTAGGACATTCAACTCATAGAGCCGGTCCTGTGCTATGTGTAGTTTTTTTAGACAATGGCTTGTGCTCCCAACCAAGAAATCATCAAAATACAAGCGTAAGTTGCCAACTGCATGGCTGGTGAATTGAGGATAACAACATTGATGGCACGCATGAACATGCTAAAATACGACCTGATTCCTTTTGGAATTTCTTGGTTTCATCAGCTTCCTTAACGTAGGATTTAATGACGCGCATGTTGGTGATATTTTCCTGAACGCTGGAATTAAGCCCATCGTAAGCCTTAAAAACCTCTTGGAAACGTGGAAAAACAATCTTAATCACTAAGAATAAAATCATTACCAAAAAAATGGAAACATAGATAAAAATTTGTGCAATCCCTGCATTGATGTAAAAAGCAGCGATAATGGCAAATAAAAAGTTAAGCGGTGCCCGCACACAGATACGGATAATCATTTGGTAGGAGTTTTGGATGTTAGTCACATCCGTCATCATCCGCGTCACCAAACTGCCAGATGAAAATTGGTCGATATTGGCAAATGAAAAACTTTGAATCTTTTTGAAAAGGGCTGTGCGGACATTCTTAGCAAAACCAGCTGACACATAAGCAGCATAACGAGCAGACGCCTGACCAAAAGCCAGCGAAATAAAAGCCGACACCAGCATCAAACCACCATAAAAGAAGATGGCTTGCAGGTCCCCTTTGTTCACCCCCTATCAATAATAAAGACCATAACAAAGGGAATCAAAATTTCAAACATGACTTCTCCGACCATAAATAAGGATGCCAAAATCGAAGGACGTTTGAACTCCTTGATTTCAGCCATTAAACGACGATACATAAATCCTCCATTCTTAATGACAAAAGAAAAGATAAGCTCTTCATCCGAAGCCTTATCTTTCCACCTCTAGAAACGTTGATGAAAAAATCATACAACTCTTATCTGTAAACTCACCTTACGTTATACCACTTTTTATCATTTCTAGTAAGAAAAATTTAGATAGATAAGTATCAAAAATCGCTTGAAATCAGTATAGTGAATAGGATTTCAAGCGATTAATTGTCTATTTTTTTAACTGACGTCTTTCTTGTAGTTTCTGATTGATTTTAGAAATTCGTTGATGAATCATATACCTGACGAACAACCAAATAAGACCATATATGACTGCAAATCGACAAATAGCAATCAAAGGATTACCAACTATCCAATCATTAAAATGGTACATCGCATAAATTATCCCCATCACTACAATGAAATGAATGAGCAATTTCCTCTGCAAAGGGGCATCCATCCAATCAAATAAGATATAAGAAATAATCCCAATAATGCCACTAAAAATGGCAACGCTAAATACATTAGCCAATGATAGAGTACCCACGTGGCTACTAGCAAGTAACAAACAAGAAATCAAATCACCAATCCCAACGCCAACGATAAAACTATTTATTAGTTTTTTCATGCACTTCACCTCTACAATCCTAATCTTACCGATAAATTTTTCAGATATTTTCGACTAACACTAACTTTTAACTGATTGGTTAAAAATGCTGTCATAGACCCAGAGAAACCATCTTCTAAATAATCTAAGTGATTAATGTTGATAACAGCATGTTTTGAAACTTGAACGAAATCAGGATTATTTAAACGCTCTGAGAAGCGATAAAGTCGCTCTGTTATTTTAAAATTTCCATTAATTGTTTCTAAAATCAATTGGCTGTCATTAACATCAATTAAAATAATATCAGCGACCTTCAATAGTTGAATACGATCAATTGCTTTAATAGGAATTAGTTTGGGCGAATCTTGCTGATACATTTCTAAGTAATCTAATAGGTTCTGTGCTTCTTGGGTCAGTGATTGACCTTTAACCACCACCTCTATTTCATCACTCTTTAATAACTTATCCTCTTCAAATGAATATTTCACCTGCCGCCTCCTTCTCTATTATCTTATGACAATTTACGAACTTTGGCAAGCTGACCAATATATGTGAAAAATAATGAAACTAAAGTTACTATTATGATAAGAATAATACTTTCCTTAGCATCAATCAGACGGCTCCATTTTATACCAATTCCCAAATATTCCCTAATTCCAAGTGATAAGCCTTCTAGTTGATCATGTGTTAGTATTTGACGATAAATCGCTGCTACATAAGCTCCTGGAAATAACTTAACTAAATTTTGTGCATAAGATGGTAGAGCACCTATTGGCATATAGACACCTACCAAGAAACCCGAAGCCGTTCCAATAATAGTAGATAAACGACTAACTACATCAACAGATTTTACCCTTTGTACAATAAGTCCTCCCAAGCTAGCCCCCAAAAAAGATGATAAAATCATGATTAGACAAAGTTGTGGAAACTTATCAAAAGCTACAACTAACTTATCTTGCCAATAAAAGTAAACAGACATGATAGACCAAGAGCTGGCGCAAGCTATCTAGCTTAACTAACTTATCTTGCCAATAAAAGTAAACAGACATGATAGCAAACATGATAACTTGCATTAGAACTCCAACAATAGAAGCACTTAACAGATAAGACAAGTTCAATTTAAAGCGAGATAGATCAGTCAACAAAAAATCATCAATTTTATGACTTTCTTTATCTTTGACCATACGTCCCATACCAGTCCAAGTTGTAGTAATACTAGTAACTGCTAAAGTACCCCCAATCACCCAATTGTCTAAGATAAGCTTATAATCAGCAACTTTTGACCAATCTTCCTGCATATTTTTTTGAAGAAATACTAAATAGAGAGCAAAGGCAATCCAGGCCCCCATTAAAGAAAAGAAAACCGTTATCTTTCGGTGAAAATAAAGCTGTATATGGCGTTTCGTTATTGAAAACATAGATTATTCCCCCTCGTAAGCTGTTCCTGTAATTGTCAAAAAGACATCATTAATATTTCCTTTTGACCAATCAAAATCATCAATATCCGCTTGATATTTTCCCAACAGTGTCATCGCATCTTTTATAGATAAACCATCAAATACTAGTCGATTTACCGAATCTAATTTATAGCAATAATCACTAAATAAGCCCTCTTTCATGGTTTCAATGACCAAACGATTAGAACTATACTCTTCTTTCAAATATTTAGCTGATCCTTTAGCTAATACACGACCATGGTCAATGATGTAGGTCATATCTGCATTTTCTGCCTCCTCAAGATAGTGAGTTGTTAAGAAAATGGTCAATCCTTCTTGAGTCTGCAAAGAGCGAAGCATTTCCCAAATATCTTGACGAGATTTAATATCAAGGCCTGTGGTTGGTTCGTCCAAAAAAAGAATATCGGGTTTATTAAGCAATGCTCTCACAATATCGACTTTCCGTTTTTGACCTCCAGATAAGGTTCCATATTCTTGGTGCAACATTGCGATATCAATATCAATCAGATCTAGTAAACGATTAATCCAATTTTGATCTATATTACTGTATAGAGATTTTCTACTCTCAATGTTATCCATGACGGTCAGATCATCATCCAAAATACTATTTTGAAAAACGATACCGATTTTTAATCGTTCATCCATCACAATAGTTCCTGAGCTGGGTTGCAATAGTCCCGTTAACATCCTTATCGTTGTTGACTTTCCCGCACCATTAGTACCGATATAAGCAAACAACTGACCTTTCTCAATCTCTAAATTTAGGTGATCAACGACCGTTTTATCACCATATCGCTTTGTCAAAGATTCTGTTTTAATCAACATCCGCTTTCCTCCTTAAATTTAACTATATTGTAACAGATAGCATTATTCAGAAGTAAAAAATATCGATGAGTAGTTAAAAGTTGGAGGTAAGCTGTCATAATTGAGCATCAAAAAAGAAGCTCCTAAGAGCCTCTTTCAATCCATTATTCAGCTTCGTCTGCCGGGCGTGATTTGCGGGCAATATCTGCTAAGATATTGTCAACAAACTCTGAAATTGTTTCTGTGTGTGTTGCCTTGCTTCCATAACGACGAACGTTAACAGATTTGTCAGCCATTTCCTTGTCACCAACGATTAATTGGTAAGGAACTTTTTGGGTTTGGCTTTCACGAATCTTGAATTGCATTTTTTCATTGCGCTCATCGACGTCCACACGGATACCACGATCACGCAATTCTTTAGCGACTTCCCAAACATAATCAACGTGTGCTTCGTTTGAGATTGGGATAACAGTGACTTGTTTTGGAGCCAACCAAGTTGGGAAGGCACCCTTGTAAGTTTCGATTAGGATAGCTGTGAAGCGTTCCATAGTTGAGATAACACCACGGTGAATCATAACCGGACGGTGTTCTTCACCATCAGCACCAACATAAGTCAAGTTGAAGCGTTCTGGAAGCAAGAAGTCCAATTGGATGGTTGACAAGGTTTCTTCTTTACCAAGGGCAGTTTTCACTTGAATATCGAGTTTTGGACCGTAGAAGGCTGCTTCACCTTCAGCTTCAAAGTAATCAACGCCCATATCATCCATGGCAGCCTTAAGCATGGCTTGCGCATTTTCCCACATTTCATCGTTATCGAAGTATTTGTGCTTATCTTCTGGGTCACGGTATGACAAGCGGAAACGATAATCGTTCAAATTGAAATCATGATAAACATCGATAATCAATTGAAGTATCTTCTTGAATTCATCTTGAATTTGTTCTGGTGTAACGAATGTGTGACCGTCATTCAAAGTCATTTCACGCACACGTTGCAAACCAGTTAGGGCACCAGATTTTTCATAACGGTGCATCATACCGAGTTCCGCAATACGGATTGGCAATTCACGGTATGAGTGAACATGGTTTTTATAAACTTGAATGTGGTGTGGACAGTTCATTGGACGAAGAACGAATTCTTCACCGTCACCCATGTCCATTGTTGGGAACATATCTTCACGGTAGTGATCCCAGTGACCAGATGTTTTGTAAAGTTCCACAGAAGCTACTGGTGGTGTATAAACGTGTTGGTAGCCTGCAGCGATTTCCTTGTCAGTAATGTAACGTTCAAGGATACGACGAATGGTCGCACCATTCGGCAACCAGAACGGAAGACCTTGACCAACTTCTTGGCTAATCATGAAGAGGTCGAGCTCTTTACCTAGTTTACGGTGGTCACGTTCTTTAGCTTCTTCACGACGTTGAAGGTAAGCTTTGAGGTCTTTCTTGTCGAACCATGCTGTACCGTAGATACGTTGCATCATCGCGTTGTCGCTATTTCCACGCCAGTAAGCGCCTGCTACGTTAAGAAGGTGGAAGACTTGGATGCGTCCAGTAGAAGGTACATGTGGACCACGGCAAAGGTCTGTGTATTCCCCTTGTGAGTAAATAGTAAGACCACCGTCATCTTCTGAGTGTTCTTCAATCAATTCCAACTTGTATGGATCGTTTTTGAAAATTTCACGCGCTTCATCTTTAGTGACTTCTTTACGGATTGATGGGAAGTTTTCTTTGACGATTTTCTTCATTTCTTCTTCGATGCGAGGAAGATCTTCGTTTGAAATTTGTCCTGCTTCATTGTCAGTGTCGTAATAGAAACCATCTTCGATAGCGGGACCAACGCCAAGGTGAATGTCTGGAAAGAGACGACGTGCAGCTTGCGCAAACAAGTGAGCCGCTGAGTGACGAAGGATTGGAAGAGCATCTTCATGGTCAGGTGTCACGATTTCGATGCTACCGTCTTCTTCAATGGCACGAGTTGTGTCAATCAATTTGCCGTTGAATTTACCAGCCAAGGCTTTTTTAGCCAAAGAATTTGAAATGCTTTGCGCAATTTCAAATGTTGTCACACCAGATTCAAATTCGCGCACAGCGCCATCTGGGAAAGTGATGTTAATCATCTTATTTATCTCCTTTTATTTTTTACATCATTCAAAAACAGATTCGTGCAAACTTTTCCCGAAAAATAGAAAAACCGCATCCTCAAAAGGACGCGGTCGCGTGGTTCCACCTTAATTTATCCAACACAAAACTCGAGAATACTTGTGTCAGACCTCTATTGGCGATAAGGGAACCACCCTTTTATGTTTGCATAAAATCATACCGAGTAGTATCTCACCATAAATGGGCACCATTTCCAGCTTCCAGGCACTCTCTCAACCATTTGACAAGGCTTGACGTATCTCTAAAGACTATTATACCACAAACATCAGAATTTTCAAGGATTTTTCCCCTTTTAGCTAGTCCAAGAAATCTCGGATAGAGGAAATCATCTTTTTAGGTGCGCGGACAACTTTCTTTGAAGCCTTGCCTGTCAAAGACACCGCCTGTTTAGGCATGGTCACAGCCCCGCGAGCTAATCGTAAAACTCGTGGCTTGTCAGCATTTTTACGAACGGTCAGTGATAATTTATGAGAGTTACGATTTTCTTCAGTGATGAGAACATCCAAATAAAAGGCATATACCGATTTGCCAAATCGCTCCGCAGAAATCTCATAAAGCTTTTCCTCGTAAGCATCAGCAGTCAGTTCAGGCGTCTCAATAATGGCATCAATAATAGCATCCGCCAAGTCCTCCTCACGCTGATAAAGCGTCCCAAACATGCGGTCTGTCACCACATCGTCTAGGTAAGGATTGCTCTGCGCAATAATCGGACGACCACTGGCCAGCGCTTCAATATAAGTCAAGCCCTGCGTCTCACTGGTCGATGCGGAAATGAAAAAGTCACACGCCTTATAGTAAACCGCAACTTGGTCATGGCTTACCATTCCCGTGAAAATAACCGCATCTTCAATTCCAAACTGCTGGACCTGGTCCTTCAAATCATCCAAGTATGGACCGTCTCCGACAATCACCAATTTGACCTTGCTATTTTCTGCCAATACTTTTGGTAAACACTTAAGAATGGCTTGAATATTTTTCTCGTAGGAAACGCGGGATAGGCTGAGTAGCATAGTTTCATCTGGGGCAATACCTAAGTGTTGACGGAGCTCTGCTATTTGTTCTTTTGTAATATCTTCACGACGGTACTTTTCAACTGGAATCCCTGTCGGAATGATACGCTTAGGAATCTTAACCTCATAGCCATCCAAGATATTATAGACAATACGAGAAGGACAAATAACGCCATCAAGGTCATTCAGATAACCACGCATGACATATTTGACCATGCTTGGCTTAATCAATTTTCCCTTAGCGATATAGCCAACGTAGTCCTCATACTGAGTATGATAGGTGTGAACCACAGGAATCTTCAAGGCTTTAGCCACTAATTTTCCTAAAATTCCCAGACTAAATTCAGTCTGTGTGTGGATGATATCAAGCTCATAAGCCTTGGCGATTTTATAAGCTGAAATCAGACCACGATAGACAACTCGGCGGTCTGTGAATGAAATAAAGGGCACACTAGGCAAGCGGATGATGGTCGGGTCTTCATAACGCTTAACATCGCGCTCTGTCGTCGTGAAAATATAGACTTCATGCCCAGCTGACTCTAGCTCTTCTTTTAAGGTCCGAATACTCGTCGCAACACCTGATACTTGTGGAAAATAAGTATCTGTAAACAAGCCTACACGCATCTTATAACTCCATTACTTGTTGATAGACGCTGACTAATTGGTCAGCGATTTTCTCAATGCTTCTACTCTCGGCAACTGCATAGCCGGCATCTTCCTTGTGACTTGCGCCAGCCAAAACATTTTCCAAAGCCTTCACAAAACCATCGACATCTGTAGCTAAATCGGCTGAACGCTCGTTAACCCATCCTTCATAGACTGGAATGTCTCGAAGGACAACATGCTGACGGCTAGCTAGCGCCTCCAAAACAACGATTCCTTCAGTCTCTTCACGACTTGGGAAAAAGAAGGCATCACTGGCTGACATAGCCCCTTCATAGACATCTCCCTTGATGTAGCCAGGGAAAATAACATTTTTAGGATGTTTCTTGGTCACAATCTGACGAACCTTGTGCGGAATAACCCACTTATTGGTCTCACCAAACCAGATAAAACGGACATCTGGCATGGCTTCAGCCACTTTGACAAAGTCATCAATTCCCTTACGCATGAAGAAAAGCCCAGCTCCCATGACAACCTTTTCACCAGGTTTAATATTGAAATAATCATGGAAAGCTTGTTCTTTCTCGGGAGTCGTCTGGTACTTGGTCAAATCAATCCCATTTGAAACAGCGTAAATCGGATTAGTGATACCATATCCTTGAATCAGATGTTTTGAATATTCTGTCGGTGTGATGATAGCATCTGCCTTACGATAAAAGTGACAGAGGTACCATTTGAAAAGGGGTGCAACGAGATTTGAACCGATGAAAGAATTTCTAAAATCCTCCTCGGTTGAGTGCCCGTGCATAATCACTTTCTTGCCAGCTTTTTTCGCTTGATTCATCAAGCGCCAGCTTTTTACTCCATAAGTATTGATATGGACTAAATCATAATCATCATTGGGGTCCATTGTATAATCTTGCCCAGCACTCAGCATGGCACGTTCTTGATGTTTAATGGCACGGCCAATACCTGATTTTCGCAAATAGTGCTCGGCTTCTAAATACAGTAAAACTTTCATACTTTCTATTATAGCCTATTTCGCCTATTTTTTCATCATTCACGGAAAAATCAGACTAGAGACCGATAAAAAAGAAGCTAGGTGCTAGACCTAACTTCATTCCTAATTAGTCTCTCGCTGTTCCACGTTTGACAATACCGTGATTCAACAAAATTTCTTTCTCTTCCAACTCTTCCTTGTGCATGATTTTAGTCAGCATGCGCATGCTGACGGCACCAAGGTCATAGACGGGTTGGCTGATTGATGTCAAGTTTGGACGTGTGTAGAGTGTGATTGGAGAATCATTGCTTGTGATGATTTCAAAATCTTCTGGCACACGTTTTCCTGCTACGAAAAGACCGTTCAATAGACCCGCTGCGAGTTCATCTTCAGTAACATAAGCCGCAGTTGCTCCTGAATTGATGACACGCTGAGCCAATTCGTAACCTTCTTCATAACGATAATTAGCTTCAAAAACAAGACCTTCTTTAAAGCTGAGCCCGTTTTTCTTAAGACCCTCTTTGTAACCTGACAAACGCACTTTACCGTTAATTTCATCAATTAGTGGTCCTGAAACAAAGGCAATCTCTTTGTTCTTTTCAGCTAAAATGTCAACAACATCTTGAACTGCAGCCTTGTAATCAATGTTAACGCTTGGCAATTGATGTTCCAAATCGACTGTACCCGCTAAAACGATTGGAGTGCGTGAGCGTGAAAATTCAGCACGGATTTTCTCAGTGAGGTGGTGCCCCATGAAAATAATACCATCAACCTGCTTAGCAAAAAGCGTATTGACCACATTGACTTCTTTGTCATCGTCTTCATCACTTGAGGCAAGGACAATATTGTACTTATACATAGCAGCGATATCGTCGATACCACGCGCTAGAATTGAGAAATAAGAGTTGGCGATATTTGGAATCACTACTCCGACTGTTGTCGTCTTTTTGCTTGCCAAACCTCTAGCAACCGCATTTGGACGGTAATCAAGACGATCGATAACTTCAAGAACTTTCTTACGAGTATTTTCTTTTACATTCTTATTGCCATTTACAACTCTACTGACCGTTGCCATAGAAACACCCGCTTCACGGGCGACATCATAAATCGTAATTGTATCATCTGTGTTCATATTGGACTTCCTTTCTATTTGAAAATGACGCTTTCAATAGTATTTTATCACCTTTTGGAAACACTTTCAAGCTATAACAATTATTTTTTATGAAAAATCTTTCATTTCTTCTATATAGGCTTGATTTTTTCTGTAATTTTTGAAAGAATAGTAGGCAGAAATAGAACTAGCCTTTAAATCAGACTAATTCTTAGATTAGGAAGAAGGTTTTTACATGTCAAAACTCACTCAAATCAGCCAATACCTCGCTAAAGAGGGAGCTAATATTGCTGTCTTTTCAGACCCCGTAACCGTTAATTATCTCACTGGCTTCTCCTGCGACCCACACGAACGCCAAATGTTCCTGTTCGTCTACAGCGACCGTGAACCTGTTCTTTTTGTTCCAGCGCTTGAAGTCGCTCGCGCCCAAGGAATCGTTAATTTCAAAGTCTTCGGTTATGTTGACTCTGAAAATCCATGGGAAAAAATTCGTCAAGGGTTGCCATCTGTTGATAGCGCTAAAGTATTTGCGGAATTTGACAATCTTAATGTTACTAAATTCCAAGGCTTACAAACGGTTTTCAAGGGGCACTTTGAAAACTTGACACCGTTTGTCCAACAAATGCGCCTCATCAAATCGCAAGATGAAATTGAAAAAATGCTGATTGCCGGTCAATACGCTGATAAGGCTGTTCATGTTGGTTTTAACAATATTTCACTTGACGTGACTGAAACAGATATCATCGCTCAAATCGAATTCGAAATGAAAAAACAAGGCGTTGATAAGATGAGTTTTGAAACCATGGTTCTAACTGGTGATAATGCTGCTAACCCACACGGTATCCCAGGAACTAACAAAATCGAAAACGATGCTCTGCTATTGTTCGACCTAGGTGTCGCTACTAACGGCTACATGTCTGATATGACACGTACGGTCGCTGTCGGTCAACCAGACCAATTCAAGAAAGACATTTACGAACTCTGTCTTGAAGCTCAATTAACCGCTCAAGATTTCATCAAACCTGGTGTGACTGCGGCTGAAGTAGATGCTGCTGCGCGTAAGGTCATCGAAAAAGCTGGTTACGGTGAATACTTCAATCACCGTCTTGGTCACGGTATTGGTATGGACGTTCACGAATTCCCATCAATCATGGAAGGAAACGACCTCGTCATCCAAGAAGGCATGTGTTTCTCTGTTGAACCTGGTATCTACATTCCTGGCAAGGTCGGTGTTCGTATCGAAGATTGCGGCCACGTTACTGCTTCTGGCTTTGAAGTTTTCACACAAACGCCAAAAGAACTACTTTATTTCGAAGGATAATGTCATTTAGAGGCTCATTAGGGCCTCTTTAACATGAAAGGAAAACTCTATGCCAACTGGCGTTATTATCAATTCACTTGCCATCTTTTTAGGCGGAATCGTCGGAGGTTTCTGGGGGAAAATTTTTCCAGACCGCCTCAAAACTGAACTCAACAATATTTTCGGTGTCTGTTCGATGGGGATGGGGATTGTCTCTGTCATTCTTATGAAAAATATGCCTGCTGTTATCATGGCTATCGTTGTGGGGACAGGACTAGGTATCTTGCTTAATTTTGGACAGGGCATCAATCGTGCTGGTCTTACTATGCAAAAAGGTGTTGCGAAACTACTTCCCAACGCCTCAAGCAACCTCTCACAGGACGAATTCCTAATCAATCTTTTGACTGTCATCGTGCTCTTCTGTGCCAGCGGTACTGGGATTTATGGGTCACTTGATTCAGGGATTTCAGGCGACGCCACTATCTTGATTTCAAAATCAGTACTTGACTTCTTCACAGCCGCTATCTTCGCTTCTACGCTTGGCCTAGTGGTTTCGCTCATTGCTATCCCTCAGTTCATCATTTTCACTGCCCTCTTCCTGCTTGCCAAAGTTATCATCCCTCTCACGACACCTGCCATGATTGCTGACTTCAAGGCCTGCGGTGGCTTCCTCATGATCGCAACGGGTTTCCGTATCATCAAGGTCAAAATGTTCCCTACCGCTGATATGATTCCAGCCATGATTCTCGTCATGCCCCTCAGCTGGCTCTGGACTAACTTCATCGTGCCATTACTTTGATTGAGCGCCCTACGGGGTGTTTTTCTTTTACTTTTGGAAAATAGCTGCGCTTCTCTCAAAAAAAGAAAATATTTTTACTTGTCATTAAAAATAGATTTGTTATAATAGTTGTAAAGTTATTTCTTTACAAGGAGATTAACATGTTCTCACACCAACGTTTAAAAGCTCAAAGACAGGCTCTGGGCTACAATCAATCACAAGTCGCCAAAGCATTGGGCATATCCAGAATGTCCTATTCCTACTGGGAATCTGGAAAAACCAAACCTAATCAGAAAAATCTCAAGCAGTTAGCCGATTTATTTCAGGTTCAAGAAACCTACTTTGAATCAGAATATCCGATTGTCACTACTTACCTACAATTGTCAGACGACAATAAGACCAAGGCAGAGCAATATGTTGACCAACTATTGCAGACACAGCTAGAAGCTCAACAAAAGGTTGTACAACTATTTGCGGTTCAAGTGCTATCCGATGTCGCCTTGTCAGCAGGTAGAGGTGAGTCACTCTTTGACGAATTTGAAACTGAGACCGTCTATTCAAACGTTGAACAATCAGGCTATGACTTGGCTGCCTGGATTAGCGGAGATTCCATGGAACCACTCTATCAAAATGGAGAAGTCGCTCTCATCAAAGCAAATGGATTTGATTACGACGGTGCTGTCTATGCCCTCTCTTGGAATGATTCTGTCTACATCAAGAAGCTTTATCGTGAGAAAAATGGCTTTCGCATGGTCTCTTTAAATCACGATTATCCAGACCGATTCATTCCTTATGAAGACCAGCCACAAATTGTTGGTCTCGTTGTCAGTCACTTTATGCCAGTTATTGGAGGTTAGTTATGCGTTTAAATGATATTTTGAAATTACAAGATTACAACTTAGATAGCAATTCAACTGTGGAGATTTTTGACATGGACGACTTTTCGGATGCCGTCAAAGCTCGCAAATTCAAAAAAATCATTATCCCACAAGATGAAAGTACAGAAATTTATCCCTACGCCTTCCTGATTAACTCCTCCATCCTCATCGCTATGGAAGCTGATTAAGACATAGGTAAGCCTCAGCCAGTGTCCCAGAACTATTTTGCTTTCAGTAGGAAAACAACTCAAAAGTAAGCAGACTGACTTAAGGAAGTCATAAAAAATAAGCTAAGAGACCATACAAGCGTGAAATTTGCATCCTACCACCGTTTTGGTATAGTAAGTAGACGAGATATTGGTAACGGCCGTTGTCAATTTTTTACTATAAGGAGAGATGAAATGACTGCTGATAACTTTTGGCAAACTTTACCAAAACCATTTTTTGTTTTAGCCCCCATGGAAGATGTGACTGACGTCGCTTTCCGTCATGTGGTGGCAAAAGCTGGGCGCCCCGATGTATTCTTCACTGAATTCACCAATGCTGCTTCCTACTGCCACCCTGACGGCATTGAGTCCGTGCGTGGTCGCCTGACATTCACTGATGATGAGCAACCGCTAGTCGCCCACATTTGGGGTGATGTTCCTGAAAACTTTTCTCAAATGGCTAAAGGCATGAAAGAAATGGGCTTCGCTGGTCTTGATATCAACATGGGCTGTCCAGCGCCTAATGTTTTCAAACACGGCCGTGGTGCTGGTTTGATTTTGCGCCCAGAAGTTGCTGCTGAACTGATTCAAGCCGCAAAAGAAGGTGGACTTCCAGTCTCTGTTAAAACGCGACTCGGTCACGCCAAGCCAGAAGAATATAAAGATTGGCTCAGTCATATCCTTAACCAAGGCATCGCCAATCTCTCCATCCACCTACGGACAAAGACAGAGATGTCCAAGGTTGATGCTCACTGGGAAATGATTGGAGAAATCAAAGACCTACGCGACCGTATCGCCCCAGATACCCTACTCACCATCAACGGAGATATTCCTAACCATCAAGTCGGCATGGAACTGGTTGAAAAATATGGTATTGATGGCGTCATGATTGGTCGAGGTATTTTTACCAATCCGTTTGCCTTTGAAAAAGAGGCTCGCGAACACAGCCCCAAAGAACTTATCGCCCTCTTCCGCTACCACTTGGACCAATTTGATGAGTACCAGCTCCGCCCATTCCCATCAATGAAGCGCTCCTTCAAAATCTACATCCGAGGCTTCAAAGGAGCTAATGAACTCCGCATTGCTCTCATGGATGCTAAGACTAGCGACGACTGTAGAAAATTGCTGGATGACTTTGAAGCGGAGCATCTGAGCTAATCATATCCAAACAATAATAAAAGCACTCTTGATACCTCTCATCAAGAGTGCTTTTATTATAGACTAGTTTTTAGTTAGCTGGTGCAAGACTAGCTGCGCGGGCTAGGGCTGCATCGATGTTTTCACAAATGTTTTCTGCGCCGACTTTCTCAATGAAGGCTGCTTTTTCCATAACGTGGTAAGGTTGTTCGTTAACATGAGACAGAATGAGGGTCATGCCACGTTTGCGAGAGATTTCGAGAGTCTCTTCCAAGGCTTCTAAACCTGAAATGTCCATAGCAGGGACGTTACGCATGCGGATGATGAGGGCGTTTTTGCCTTCTTCATGATCGACATTTAAGAAATCATTGGCTGCGCCGAAGAAAAGAGCTCCGAAGACTTCATAAACAAGGGTGTTTTTAGGAACATCTTTGAGGTCTGAGTCTTCTGAAAGCGTTGGGTCATCAAGGCTCCCCTTATCTACCCATTGGCGGACTTCAGCGACGTCTGACATGCGTTTCAAGAAAAGGAAGGCTGCAAGAACCATCCCAAATTCGATGGCAACGACTAGGTCGAAGAAGACTGTCAGAAGGAAGGTAATGACTAAGACTGCAATGTCACTCTTAGGTGCGGTGCGCAGCATATGTCCAAAAGTACGCCAGCCACTCATGTTATAACCAACCATGATGAGGATGGCCGCCAAACAGCTCATAGGAATCAGCGACGCGTAAGGCATCAAGAAGAGCAAAATCAAGAGAAGGGTGATGGCGTGAACCATACCAGCAACGGGTGTACGTCCACCATTTTTGACGTTAGCCGCTGTACGAGCGATGGCACCTGTGGCAGGAATTCCACCAAATAATGATGACATCAAGTTACCGACACCTTGACCAACCAACTCCGCGTTGGAACGGTGATTCCCACCAATCATCCCGTCTGAGACAACGGCTGACAAGAGAGATTCGATAGAAGCCAAGATAGCGATGGTAAAGGCTGGCGACATCAATTGACGAACCAGATTAAATGACAAATGTGGCACGGTGAAGCTTGGTAGACCGACCTTGATGGTATAAAGGTCACCAATGGTTTTGACAGAAGACACATGCCCCAAGCCAACGATAGCTGTTGTGACCAAGATAGCGACTAGCGACCCAGGAATTTTCTGAGAGACTTTTGGCCAGAAAATCTGAATCAAAAGGGCTAGTAAACCAATCATGAGCGTTGGCCAGTTGATGCTACTGATATTTTTAGCGTAGACGCCAAGCTTTGCCACAAACTCAGCAGGCACAGCCCCCATGCTCAAGCCCAAGAAATCCTTGATTTGCCCAGCGACAATCCCTACGGCAATCCCCAGCGTGAAACCAACTGTGATGGTTTTAGGGATGAATTTAATCAAATCACCAAAGCGTAATAGCCCCATGATAATCATCATAATCCCAGCCATGAAGGTCGCAACGGTCAGACCAGACATACCATACTGAGCAATGATGCCATAGATGATGACAACGAAGGCCGCCGTCGGTCCACCAATCTGAACGCGACTACCTCCCAAAAAGGAAATAAAAAAACCAGCTACAACAGCGGTGTAAAGCCCTTGCTCTGGATTGACCCCAGAAGCGATAGCCAAGGCGATTGACAATGGCAGAGCGATAATGGCGACGATGATACCAGCCACCAAGTCCTTCATGAACTGTGCGCTCGTGTAACCCTTTAGGGTCGTGAAAAATTTAGGTTTAATGTATTTTAAAGCGTCCATCTTTTCCTCCTCATTTTTTGCTCTCAGACGCTTGCGAGAACTCATCTACCATTCTAGCACAGACAAGCCCAAAACTCTAGGGTATCAAGACATGAAAGCGTATCAGAGAAAGATAAATTTTATGAAAAATAAAATCCGTAAGAATGATGTCAATGAAAAACAGGCTGATACTGGCGATAAGCTCACTGGAAAATAGAATTTTGCCACTGGCGCAAGGTTAGCTGAGCCTGATCACATGTGAAATGGGCTGTTGCAACCTAGCAACAAGCTGAAAACACGTAAGACGGACTTCCTGCAGACTTGCGACAGGCTGGAAACAACTGAGACAGACTCCTGCAGACTTGCGGCAAGCTGAAAACACGTGAGACGGACTCCTGCACACCTGCGGCAAGCTGAAAACACGTGAGATGGCTTCCCTGAAACTCTAGGCAAGCTGGAAACACTTGAGACGTCTTCCCTCAGACTCTAGGCAACTCGGCAACAACTGAGACAAGGAGGTGGAAACATAGTTATGCTCTTTGGGACTTGTCAAAAATAAAATCAATCACTACCATTGACTGATAGAATTAGTAGCGTCTTTAACTAATCATTGGTCAAATCAATCCATGAATAACACGGTTAAAAAATACTTGGCTTCTTTTCCATTAAAAAAAGCAGAGGTAGTCCTACTCTCCGCTCTTATAATTGCACAGTTAATACTGTATTTGTGTCTCGACTTATTCTCAAAGCGACTTCCCGAAAACTAGAAAGCAAGTCGGACTTGTTCTATGCGTTTTTCACTAGCAAACTTACACACTCCACATGAAACGAGTGAACACTAAGTATGTCAAGTAGTTGCGTTCGTATGTGTGAACATATCTATAAACCTTTTAACGATAGATTGTGGTTATCGTTAAAAGGTATTAGCTCGACAAACTGGGATTTGTCACTACTTTGTAATAGCATATATTTCTTTTACATAATCACCAGGGTGGTTGATAGAAAACTCACCATGATACATTCCTTCTTTAATTCTAAAAGAACTACCCTCAATTATTTTACTGATTGTTTTCGCAGAGCTTTTCATTGAACTATTTTCTTGTCCTCCCACAAAAATGCTCACTTTCGCATTGCTATTGCTAAGTAAATCTTTTATAGAATACATAGAGTTTGCCTGTAAAAAAGCAATCATGTTTTGCTTTGTGATTTTGCAAGTGTCTCTGTAATAATCATCAAAAAATTCTTGATTCATTTTAAGCGATTTGAATTGTAACTTAGAAAACCATTTATGTTTAATCAGCCCATAGCAATTTCCAAAAACCGGTTTAATCATTGAGTATATCATCTTTGAGGGTACAACAAGAGCGCTTTCGACGATTGCATATTCACAAATATCTTCTCGCCGAGACATAATTTCAAGCAGAATCTGACCGCCAAGAGATAATCCCCCTATTAACAATACAGAACCGTCAAATGTTTCATCAATAAAGGAAATAATCTCTTTCGCATTGTCCTCTATTGTTGTAAAATCCCTATCGCTTTCTGCATGACCGTCTAATACTGGAAGAATGACATGAAAATCATTTTGAAGCATTTCAGCTTCTTTGCGATAATTCCACCACGATAGTCCGCCTCCGTGCAATAGAATAATAACATCGCTATTTTGTTTTCCGAACTCCTTATAATTCATTTTGCATAACCTCTTACACAAATTCAAATTTATCACTTCTTAATTTAAACTGATTTTATCACTTCATTGATACCTTGCAAGAAACCTATAACTGCTGCCCCAACCATTGGTATTCCATATGGGCTTACTAAAAGTCCAACTACCAACGCTTCTATAGCAATTGGTAGTTCTTTTTTAATAAAAGAGCCAATTGCTACAAAAATACACATCAGCATTAACAATGATAGTAGCATGGTTCCTATACTTAGAATAAAAGTCAGAAATGCTGTGAGAATACTTAACACCAAGCTAATTGGGAACAAGATTATTTTTATTATCCATCTCGTAAATACCCTCCATTTCTATTAAATCATTTTAAAATGCCTTAAAGCATCCATGATAGCTTCCTCTTTTTCCGGTGTGCATTGTGGAATAACTTGTTTCTCTTTTTTTGATTTATTATAATGCTCCCTTAATTCAATACCACATTTCTTTTTAATCTGAGCAATATAGAGTGTCGAAACCTTTAAATTGAATTTTTCTAATATATATTCTTTGATTTGTGCATAAGTAGCCTTGCTTTCAGCACTTGTCAAATCAAGCTCATCCAACTTAATTTCAACATCTATATGCTTATCGACATCAAGTTTGGACAATAATGCTACTGTCTCCACATGATGCGTATTTGGAAATAAATCCACAGGTTGCACCTTAGTCAACTTATAGCCAAGTTCTTCAAAGAGGGCAATATCACGCGCCATGGTTGCTGGGTTACATGAGATGTAGGTCACCTTGTCCGCTCCAGTCTCTGCTGCGGAGCGAATAAAACTCTCAGTCAAGCCCTTGCGCGGTGGGTCAACCATGATGACAGTTGGTTTGATACCGTCTGCCACCCATTTGGCCATTGCATTTTCAGCGCTATCCGCAACATAGGTGCTATTGGTGATGCCGTTTAGCTCAGCATTTTTCTTGGCATCAGCGACAGCCTTTTCCACCACCTCAACGCCATAAACGTGCTTGACGCGCTTAGCCACAGAGAGACCGATGGTCCCAATCCCCGAGTAGGCGTCGATGACCACGTCGTTAGCCGTCAGGTCGGAAAAATCAATGGCAGTCTGGTAGAGCTTCTCAGCCATGACCGTGTTGACCTGATAGAAAGACTGAGCCGAAATCTCGTAGGTATTGCCCAGCATCTGGTCCTCAATCACATCCTTGCCGTAAAGCCTGCGAAACTCAGATCCAAAGATAGCATTGGTATTTTTGTCGTTGATATTTTGGATGACAGAGACTACTGCGGGAAAGGCTTGGGTGATTTGTTCAATCAATTGCTGGACGCGGAAAATCTTAGGACGAGTGGTCACGAGGACGAGCATCATCTGACCAGTGTAGTGCCCGCGACGGACAACAAGATTACGGATGAGACCAGTCTGCTCTTTCTCATCATAAGGCTTGATGTCAAAGCGGCGCAAGAGGTCACGTGTCGTATTGACCAGCGCATCAATCTCTTTTTCCTGAATAAGGAAATCCTCAATCGGCATGAGGTCATGGGAATTTTTACGGAAGAAACCAGTCTCTAGCTGATCATTGACACGGCGGACAGGCACCTGAGCCTTGTTGCGGTAAGCAAAAGGCGTCTCCATACCCAGAGTTGGCAAGACCTCCACATCAGAAATATGTGCCGTCTTGTACAAATTATCCGCCACTTGTTTTTGCTTGAAAACAAGCTGGGCTGGATAGGCTAGATGCCCCAAATCAGCAATCCCCGTCCGCAAATAAGCCGCATCTAGGCTGTCGTTACGGTCTGGCGATAATTTTAAGTATTCCTCAACCTTACCGAAACCAATATTCTTACGCACTTTCAGCACGCGCATCTTGATAACTTCACCAGGAAGAGCATTCTCAACAAAAAACACAAAACCATCAACCTTGGCAACACCCATTCCCTCATGGCTCAGGTCAGAAATGGTCACTTCTACAATATCATTCTTATTTAACATAATATCCTTTTCTTAGCTCTGCTATTTCCCTAAAAAGAAAATAGAGCGGTAATCTACCACTCTATTATAACACAAGTCACTTCACTAACGCAGTCCCATCTGTTTGAGAGACTTCTTATACTTAGCAAAATCAATGTAGAGGGCCATGCCTCCATACTGGTCATAATCATCAACCCAGTCGCCTTCCTGCGGAATCGTTAGTTGCTGGATACCATTTTTGGCATCAGATGCTATCGAAATCCCCTTGGTCAGCAAGAAAGAATAAGAGAGGTTGGTCGATGTTAAGGCAAATACCTTACCAATAGCTGCTGAACCCGTGAAAAGCTTGGTTGGGTCTTTGATTTGTGAAACGATAGCCTTCATCACTTGCTGCTGACGCTTGGTACGACCAAAGTCACCGTCGTCATCCTTACGGAAACGCGCATAATTCAAGAGGGTACGACCGTCCATATACTGCTCGCCAACCTTAATCGTCTGCTCGGGAACGATGCCATCCTTCATGTTCAAATCATCAGGCACCTGGACAGAATCCACAGACTGACCACTGACAAGACCAAACTTAGCATTGATTTTTACCCCCTTAGGGAAAAGGGTGTTAATAGCTTCCGCAAAAGTTTCAAAATCGACCATGGCGTAATATTTAATGTCAATGTCAAAATGCCTTTTCAGAGTCTGACGAATATAATCAGCTCCGCGATGCCCATCCTGCTCACCCAAATTAAAAGCGGTGTTCAATTTCAAGTCATAGTAGCCGTCTCCAGCGCTGTAACCAGGAATGTTAACCAGTGTATCGCGCATAAAGCTGACCATCTTAACCTTGTGGTCCTTATTGCCGACATTGACGACCATGATGGTGTCCGTTCTAGCATCTGTCGATTGCTCCGTCACCCGTTGGTCACTCCCCAGAACAAGGATATTGGTCCCATCCTTGGCATCTTTACCCGAAAATTTCTCCTTCACCGCTGGCGAATAATTGCCCTTGCTACTAGTCACATCACTTCTTCCCTTGAAGAACATGAAAAGCATTCCAGCCATGAGAACTAGAAGTAAGAGTCCAGCCCATTTCAAAACACGTTTAAATCCTTTTTTAGAGCGTTTCTTCTTTGGCTTAGGAACTTTCTTTTTAGCCTGCCTCTTTACTGCCGAGGTTTGTTGGCTTGTTCTAGCCTGTCTTGGATATTCTGGCAAGCCATTTTCCCCTACATTAGCAGGAGCTTGAGAATGCCACTCATTTTCCTGTCTCCTAGTCGCAGGATTGGGATAGACAGAAAGAGTTGATTCCTTTTGTGGTGGGGAATAAGATTCTTGACTAGCTTGCCTAGGAGAAGCTTGCTTTGCCGCATTTTTTTTCTGCAACAAGTAATTGAACTCCAACTTCTCACGTTCATTCAAGTAGTGAAGATTTTTCAGGAGATAGCTGTACCGTAACTCTTCGTGATGGGTTAAAGGCTCTTGGTTTTTGTTTGTCATGTCTCCTCCATACTATTCTTTATTATTTCCTACTCTCCCTTATCCACTGTCAATACATCATATTGTCCTAAAATTTTGTGTTGAATGCCCAGCGCAGCCAATTCTTCCAAAGCAAATGTCACCAAGGTTTTCTTACTATTTTCGACATCTACAATAAAAAAGTATTCTCCTAGAGCTGTTTTGAGAGGACGACTTTCGATTTTGGTTAGGTCAATGCTCCGCCAAGCAAACACTGACAAGGCTTTGTAGAGGGCACCAGGCATATTGTCTGGCAAGGTCAGTGCCAAAGATAATTTCTCTGCCTGCGTTTTCAAACATGACCTTATTTGCCCATGACCCAAGACCCAAAAACGTGTGTAATTTTCCGCCATTTCCTGAATGTCCTTGGCCAAAATCTGCAAATGATATTCCTTAGCGGCAGCCTGTGGCGCGATGGCAGCATAGGGCTGGTCAGGATTTTCTGCAATAAAACGCGCCGCATAAGCTGTGCTGGTTGTCAACTCAATCTGAGCCTGAGGATAGTGCGCCTTGATATATTTTCTACCCTGCGCAATAGCTTGAGGGTGTGAAAAAATCTTCTCAACCGACTTGTCCAAATCCGTCACCAATAATTGCTGCTTGATTGGCTGAACAATCTCAGCGACAGCCTGAATTTCCGCCTGATGAAAGAGATAATCCAAAGTCTCATGAACAGACCCTTCAATCGAATTCTCAACTGGGACAATGGCAAAATCAACCTGCCCACTTTCATAAGCCTTAATCACCTCCGTGATATTGGCAAAGGGCTCTAACTGCGCATCTGGATAAGCTTGGAGAGCTGCATTATGCGTAAAGGAACCACTTGGTCCTAAATAGGCAATCTTCATTTGATTTCCTCGATAATTTCTTGGGGCGTCTTGTTGCTCACGTCGATAATTTGACTAGCTACCGTTTCATACCAATCCTGACGACCATCGAAAATAGCCTTGAAGTCCTCTTTGCTATTATTGACAAAGAGAGGACGGATATTCTCTGAATCATTGGTGATACGGTTGTAGAGGGTCTCAAAATCTGCTTTCAAGTATATGGTTTCAGGATGTTCAGCCAAAATATGGCGATTAGCCTCCGAAACAACAACACCCCCACCAGTTGAAACAAGGTGGTCAGACTTGGTTAATTCTGCCAACACTTCCGATTCAATCTGACGAAAAGCAGGCTCACCTTCTTTGGCAAAAAAATCTGCAATCGGCATCCCGATTCGTTCAACGATGACAGCATCCATATCAATAAAATCAGGGTCCAATAGTCTTGCAATAGTTGATTTCCCAGAACCCATAAAACCAATCAATAATTTAGCCATGAATCAATGCCTCCAAATCACTGAAAAAGCTTGGGTAGCTAGTATTGATAGCCTCAGCACGCTCCAAGACCAAGTCACCCTTTTTAGCAATCAGCCCAGCAATCGCCGTCATCATGCCGATACGGTGGTCGCCATAAGTATTAATGTTAGCACCATGAAGTTGAGATTTTCCATCGATAATCATACCGTCAGCAGTTGGTTCGATAGTGGCACCCATTGCATTGAGAGCGTCAGCCACGACCTGAATACGGTCAGTTTCCTTCACTTTAAGCTCTTCGGCATCTGAAATGACCGTTCTACCATTTGCTTGCGTTGCAAGAAGAGCAATAATAGGCAATTCATCAATCAAACGCGGAATGATGTCGCCACCAATCTCAGTGCCATGCAAGTCGGAACTTTCCACTGTGATAGTCGCTGACTTAGCAATCGGGTCAATATCTGACAATTCAAGTTTGCCCCCCATAGCTTTGATAACGTCAAGAATCCCCGTGCGGGTCTCATTAATCCCAACATTTTCAAGAATGATTTTGCTGTTAGGCACAATGAGTCCTGCTACTAGCCAAAAGGCTGCGCTGGAAATGTCACCAGGAACAACAACTTTTTGACCGGTAAAACTTTGCCCGCCTAAGACACGAATTTCCTTACCATCTACAGCAATATGACCGCCAAACTGTTTAATCATATCCTCAGTGTGATTTCGTGTCTTCTCCTTTTCAATAATAACCGACTCACCATCCGCCTGTAAAGCAGCAAAAATCAAAGCAGATTTTACTTGCGCAGAAGCAACTGGAAGCTGGTAATGAATCGGTTTGAGCGCTTTACTTCCTCGCATTGTTAGAGGTGGCAAATCACGGTCTGTCTGTCCCGAAACCTCTACGCCCATTTGACGCAAGGGAATAGTCACACGGTCCATTGGACGCTTAGACAAAGAATCATCCCCAAACATCTCAACTTGGAAATCTTGCCCAGCCAATACACCTGAAATTAAGCGGATAGAGGTACCAGAATTTCCCATGTCTAATTTATTCTGAGGAGCTTTTAAGCCACCAAAACCTACACCTTGAATCGTAACAACATCACAATTATCTTCAATCGTCACACCAAGGTCACGAAAAACCTGCATGGTAGAAAGGACATCTTCCCCACGCAAAATATCATAAACTTTGGTTTCACCCTTAGCTAAACTTCCAAACATAATGGAACGGTGACTAATTGATTTATCGCCAGGCACTCGAATACGGCCCTGCAATGATTGAATGTTGGTCTGTAACTTCATAAACTACCCCCAGTATAACTTTTCTACTATTGTATCATAATTTGACAGAAGATTTGAACACTTCTTAAAAAAATGATTATCAATTTTGACAAATCGTTAGAATAGCGACCTTCTATCAGGCCGAAGCATACAAAAACACCCTAGGCGAACCCAGGGTATTTAAATCAGATTTCTAAACCCTCAAATAATCAAATGATTATTTTTTAAGATTGTAGAATGATTTAAGACCATTGTATTGAGCAACTTCACCAAGTTGATCTTCGATACGAAGCAATTGGTTGTATTTAGCAATACGGTCTGTACGTGACAATGAACCTGTCTTGATTTGTCCAGCGTTAGTTGCAACTGCGATGTCAGCGATTGTTGAATCTTCAGTTTCACCTGAACGGTGTGATACAACCGCAGTGTATCCAGCTTCTTTAGCCATTTCGATAGCTTCGAAAGTTTCTGTCAAAGTACCGATTTGGTTAACTTTGATAAGGATAGAGTTTGCAGCACCTTCTTTGATACCACGTGCAAGGTAGTCAGTGTTTGTAACGAAGAAGTCGTCACCAACCAATTGAACACGTCCACCAAGACGTTCAGTAAGAGCTTTCCAACCGTCCCAGTCGTTTTCATCCATAGCATCTTCGATTGTGATAATTGGGTATTTGTTAACCAATTCTTCGATGTAATCGATTTGTTCTGCGGCAGTACGTTTAGCTCCACCTTCTCCTTCGAATTTAGTGTAGTCATACACACCGTTTTCGTAGAATTCAGATGATGCACAGTCGAAACCAAGGAATACATCTTCACCTGGTTTGTAACCAGCAGTTTCGATAGCTTTGATGATAGTTTCAACAGCATCTTCAGTACCGTCAAATGCTGGTGCGAAACCACCTTCGTCACCTACGGCTGTTTCAAGACCACGTTCTTTAAGAATTTTCTTAAGAGTGTGGAAGATTTCAGCACCCCAACGAAGAGCTTCTTTGAATGTTGGTGCACCAGCAGGTACAATCATGAATTCTTGGAAAGCGATTGGAGCATCTGAGTGAGAACCACCATTGATGATGTTCATCATTGGAGTTGGAAGAACTTTAGTGTTGAATCCACCAAGGTAGCTGTAAAGTGGTACTTCAAGGTAGTCAGCAGCTGCGCGAGCTACGGCGATAGAAACACCAAGAATTGCGTTAGCACCAAGTTTACCTTTGTTTGGAGTACCGTCAAGAGCGATCATAGCACGGTCGATAGCTTGTTGATCACGTACATCGTAACCGATGATTGCTTCTGCAATAACGTTGTTTACGTTGTCAACAGCTTTTTGAGTACCAAGACCACCGTAACGAGATTTGTCACCGTCGCGAAGTTCAACTGCTTCGTGTTCACCAGTAGAAGCCCCTGAAGGAACCATACCACGTCCGAAAGCACCTGATTCAGTGTAAACTTCTACTTCAAGTGTTGGGTTACCGCGTGAGTCAAGGACTTCGCGTGCGTAAACATCAGTAATAATTGACATTACAATACTCTCCTTATGAGTTTAATATTTTTTACATGTTAATAATACCACAATCTAGGCTCAATAACAAGAAAAAACGTGTTGTAAGCGCTTTTTGGTTCGTTTTTTAGGGATTTTGTAATCGCTAAACTTTCTAATGGCATTTTTTTACTAAATATGATATGTTTGCTTTAAAAGAATACTTTAGGAGATGGATATGGCTCAACTTGAACAACAACTTTTACAAAAAGCTAGTGGCGAAACGCGGTTAAATCCAGATGAACAACGCTACTACTCTGGTACTTTTAGAGAACGTGTTCTTTTGACAGTTTCCTCTGAATTAGCCCGCAGTCAGGCTGTTAAAGATAATTTTTCAAAAATTTTGGCTGAGCTGAGCGAAACGGTGACACCGATGATCGTGAAATTAACACCCAAGCTTTCTTCAAGTGACCAAATGTATTATATGAAGTTAGCAAATCAAGCTGGTATTAATGCTACCATCGTTCATGAAGCTAGTTCTCACTCACCTTTTGCAATCGTTATCCACACCGACCATGCTGTTGATTTTCCTGACGATGAGATAGCTATCGAAACACGATTTTCTCAGCTATTAGCTCCAGAAAAAGACAAGCAAAAACCTCAGAAGAAATCTTTTTTGCAAAAATTATTTCGTCTATAATTAAAAAGCTCAGCTTGATTACAAATCAGACTGGGCTTTTCTTTAGGTAAACTATCTTGGCTCAAACCTCTGACAGTGCTTCTGAAATGGCTTGATCGCCAGAAATAAGCTTGATAACCTTGCCAATCGTATTTGGGTAAGCTAGTAGTTCTGCGAGAACTTGGGCTAGATCTGGGATGGAAATGTTACCAAACTGATCCGAAATCACTTGAATTTTTCCTGTCGCTGCTTCTTCTTTCAAGGCGCCAGGTTGGACTATCGTATAATCTAAATTGGTGTCTGTAATCAAGTAATTATCCGCAAAAAACTTGGCTACGTTGTAATCTTTCAGACTAGCAAAGACTGGGTGCTCCCAGCGTTCAGGTTCCAGGGCGAAGAGTGAGCTGAGCATGATGAAGCGCTTAATGCCTCGTTTTTCAGCGGCTTGTATGACTTTGACGGCTCCAAAGGCGTCAGTTTGTAGCAAATCTTTCCCGCGTGAGCCAGCGACAAAAATGATAGCTTGGGCTTGGCCAAGCTGCTCTGCCAATTGATCCACTGAATCGTGTAAATCAAACAAAACTGGCGTCACATGGTTCAATTTGACAACTGCTTCTGGTCGTCTGGCGCCAGCAAGAACTTCATGACCTGCCTGGCTCAGGATTTCCAATAATTTTTCTGCAACACGTCCTGTGCTTCCAACGACGAATACTTTCATAAATTTCTCCTTGTGTAGATGTTACTAGTGTAACATTCGGTAAAAAGACCTGCAATTATTTGCTACGGTAGATATTGATGAGGTTGCCGATATTTTGGGCGGTTCGACTGAGGTTGTCGGAAGCTTGCGCCAGCGTATTTTCCAGCGAATCGACGTTGCTAATAATGGGGAAAGCCGCCTGAATGTTAGCGGTGGGAAAAGCTGGAAGGTCATCCTTTAAGATGCCACAGATAGCAATCACAGGAATGCCTCGCGGAACTCGACGGGCAATACCTACCGGTGCCTTACCAGAGAGACTTTGGGCATCCATCCGCCCCTCACCAACCAGAATAAGGTCTGCTGTCTGTACGCGCTGATCAAAGTTTAGAAGGTCCAGAACGGTATCAATTCCTGACACAATTTTGCCAGCCGCAAAGGTGACTAGCCCTGCTGCCATACCACCGCCAGCGCCAGCACCAGCTAGGTCAAAAATGGCAGGATTGGTTAATTCATAGAATTGCTTCATATCTTGGTCCACGCAGTCAAATTGAGACTTCGGTAGGCCTTTTTGTTCTGCAAAAACGTGAGTCGCACCTGTCGGTCCGCATAGAGGATTGGTCACATCAGTAATAACGGTAATCTCCATCTCAAACAGGCTCTGTGGCACTTGTGCATTATCGAAGCAGGTAATACGACCTAGATTGTCGCCGATTGGTTCGAGAAGGGTTCCTACATCATCATAGAAGCGATAGCCCAGCCCTGCTGCCATACCGATACCTCCATCGTTGGTGGCACTTCCACCCACACCAATCATCAGCCTACGCACGCCAGTATTTGCCAAAAAAAGCATCAGTTCTCCAACACCGCGAGTCGTCAAATATAAGGGGTTTCGTCGATTGCGTGGCACCTGAGCCAAACCGCAGACCGTCGCCATTTCGAAAACCGCTAAATCGCTAGCACGCGCGTACGTCGCTTCAACTGGCTGACCGAGAGCCCCCGTCACTGTGGTCGTCTCCTCCTTGAGGTCAAGTCCATAAGCTAGCGCTGCAACCGTGCCTTCACCACCATCGCCAACAGGCATGAGGTCAAAAGAGGCATCCGGTAGAACTTGAGAAAAACCGTGCTGTAAGGCTGTCGCCACCTCAAGAGCCGATAAACTTTCCTTAAATGAATCTGGAGCGATTAAAATGTGCATAGAGAAAGCCTCCTTTATGGTTTGATTTTATTATAATGCAAAATTGGTTAATTGTCGCAAAGAAAAAAGATAAGCCCTAGCTCCTAGCTGGGACTTATCTGGGAGATTTTACTATCGTTCAAACCGAATTTTTGGTTTGTCATGAGCCACTTCTGTTTTGGGACCATTCGAAACAACACAGCTCTAAAACCTAATCAGGTACTCTGTGATATGCTATACAGTTTTGGGACCATTCGAAACAACACAGCTCTAAAACTGAACCGCAGAAACCAAGATTGTGTACTTAGTTTTGGGACCATTCGAAACAACACAGCTCTAAAACCAACAAGCTGGTTGCAAGCACATGACGTTAGTTTTGGGACCATTCGAAACAACACAGCTCTAAAACAGCGCTCTGATAACAGTATCTCTCCAACGTGTTTTGGGACCATTCGAAACAACACAGCTCTAAAACTCAGTAACTTGCCAAACAAAAAAGTTACTTGTTTTGGGACCATTCGAAACAACACAGCTCTAAAACAAAAATCAAGTGTTCGCTTTGCTTTTAAAGGTTTTGGGACCATTCGAAACAACACAGCTCTAAAACCATCTATGATAGGTACAGGTAAGCCTCCCTGTTTTGGGACCATTCGAAACAACACAGCTCTAAAACCAATATCAACGCCGTCAAGAATAACAGTTGGTTTTGGGACCATTCGAAACAACACAGCTCTAAAACATTGGCGGAGGTATAATTCATCAAAACTAAGTTTTGGGACCATTCGAAACAACACAGCTCTAAAACTTACATAACCGTCAGAGGAAATGGATTCGGGTTTTGGGACCATTCGAAACAACACAGCTCTAAAACATTATACATATCTTGACAAGCGTTAATAGTGTTTTGGGACCATTCGAAACAACACAGCTCTAAAACAGCAACTTGCATTTTTGGTGCATCCTCATTGTTTTGGGACCATTCGAAACAACACAGCTCTAAAACGAAAATTATTACACTATTGATATAGACGGAGTTTTGGGACCATTCGAAACAACACAGCTCTAAAACTTTAGCTTGTCCTGGTACTTCAATTGACGTGTTTTGGGACCATTCGAAACAACACAGCTCTAAAACGCCTAGTGGTCATTTTGTCCATATTGGCATGTTTTGGGACCATTCGAAACAACACAGCTCTAAAACACATGAAGCTATTGAAGTGATTACGAAGAAGTTTTGGGACCATTCGAAACAACACAGCTCTAAAACAGGGCAACTATGTTATTCCAGATATTGATAGTTTTGGGACCATTCGAAACAACACAGCTCTAAAACGTGTGGGTCGTTGTCGGCGACAGGGCAGTTGTTTTGGGACCATTCGAAACAACACAGCTCTAAAACAACAGTTATCTATATCAATCGCAGAGGAGGGTTTTGGGACCATTCGAAACAACACAGCTCTAAAACCTCGTGGACCATTTTTTGTCACGAAATTTCGTAATCGCGCCATTCGCCTCAGCTAGACTTCAGTTTCGAAAATTCCTTGATATAACTGTGTCTGTTAGGATAATTATACCATATTTTCAGTATTTAAGAAATAATCCTCGTCTAAAACATATTGTGGAAAATCATAGAGTCTTCGTGGTTCTAAAAAGAGAACGGTCTGATTTGACAATCTGATATATTCCAGCAATTTCTCCATTTCGTATTTTGTCAAATAAGCTCCGCTATTGACAAAAATCAGTAGCCGCTTTTTGCTCAAATAGTTATAGACTTGAAGAATTTCAAAACACTTTTCAAAAATGGTATCACTTTGTGTTTCAATCTTGACACCAAGCGCCTTGATTAACTCTAAAATAGTGATGTCATCATATTCCAAATCCAGTTCATTTTCCAAGCACTCAAAAGCTATCAATTCCGTAATAGTAGTTGCTAATTTTTCTACCATGGACTTAACTTCTGGCTTTTCATTTAATTGCCCCTCCAAATCAGCATGGATGAGCTTCAATATAGCTGGCGCATTGACATCATAACCCAAAATATCAGTGACTAACATCAACTCTGATTCCTTGAGTGACTTCAATTTGTCATCAAACAGTTTTACCTCACCGTCTAGTTTTACCTCACCGTCTTCAGTGTAGCTATAAAAATGTTTCACCAAAGATGAAAAGACCGTTACATCTTCCACAACTAGAATGGTCCCTTGGTTGAATTCTAAAGGTTCATCTAAAATCGGAAAATTAATCTTCATCGTCATAATCTTCTCCTAAAAATACCAACCGATTATCTGAATTTGCCACGCTTGTATTGCGCTCCCCGTGCAAATAAATCATCCTGGCAAACTGTTTTTCAGTAACCGTCAACAAGGTGATACTTCCCTTCTTAGGATTATTTTCTTGCAAGCGGTCCACCATAGCCTTATTGGCAGAGCTATTCAATAATAACTTACTATAAACTGAAAACTGGTGCATGATAAAGCCTTCACTCAACAAAAATTTTCGAAATTTGCGATAAGCCTTCCGTTCCTCAGCGGTATCCGTTGGCATATCAAACATTAAAATCATCCGCATATACCGATAACTCATATCCTAAATTCAGGAACTCCTTTCCCCTCATTATTCAGCGCCTTAACCACCTTTTTGGTATAATCACTGACGATATTCGATAGATACATTTCTTTATTGTTGTACAAATAGGTTTCAGAGAAAATGGATAATAGCTCGCGCTTCATTTTAACAAAGTTAGCTCTGCGATTATCATAAACAATTCTGTCGATGATAGGACGGAAAGGTTCCATAATATCACTGGCAAAATTAAATTGATTGAACTGATTAGAGTGTTTCAAACCAAATTGAGTCTTACAACCAGAAACCACCAATTCACGCGCAAACATACTGAGTAAAAGCGTGTAGCCATAATCTAGCCCTGCATTAATGACATTATCCTGTTCCCTCGAAAAATCATTTCCAAACAAAGTATTGAAATAAATACGAGCCGAATGTCCCTCCCTATTACTCGGGTCAAAAGTCTCCAAACCATGATATAAATCCATAATCGATTGAGATTTTTCAAAGAAATTACACTCTGCTAAAAAGAAACTCTGATTCAAGATTTTTTGCGCAATGATTTCCGTCCAAACCTCCGCCTTCAACTCATTATTCCAAGCAATCTGGCGAGACAACTGTAAACTCGAATCATGTCGTCCATAAAAGGGACTCAGCATGGCCGTCGGCAAGCGCTTGTCATCACAGAAAATCACCAAAATATTCTCATCAATCATCCGCTTAATCAACATAGTTGAAAGCACAATATCAGTCGTCTCAAGTAACAAAATATCCACCTCAGACAGGTGAATCATTTCTGTCTGATAGGCATCTTTGAAAATCAGGTGGTTATTTTTGTAGGATAATTTAGAGTGTGTATTAACAACTACTGTTCGCCAGCCCATTATTTCTCACCTAACTTTTCTAAATCGATACGAGTTTCGTATAAGCCTGTTATTGATTGGTGGATAAGAGTTCCATTAATACAAGGTAAAAGATAATCTTTCCTTCCCGTATACTGCTTTTGATTTAGTTTCGTTCCCAAAAAATTAAATGGTGACGTTGCTCCTAATTTAGTAAACCCTAACAAGGTAATAAAATCAGTCGATAAATCTTCTATTGATACTGTTGTACGTTTTCTTTTATAAGTTTCTTCGATTTTTTGAACATGCTCTTTCCCTAATTTACACTTTTTGGAAAAACTAATAATTTCATCGAACAACACATCAAATTGTTGTTTATGATTTTGAAGATAATTCATGCTCAAGTCATTATCTAAATGGTGTGCATGATACAATAATTTTTGAGAATTTTTAGACACAATCAATTGATTACCTTTATGAACCTCCTTGGCACTTGCCCACATTCTTTTAACGCCGTCACCAACATCTACTAGGCTATATTTAGGTAATTTTACGATGCTATTATTATCGACATTTTTATACCCTTTATTTCTCAGATAGTTCACTGAATCTTTTTCAAATTTTTTCTTATCCATTACTGCGATTGGAATTAATTGTTTATCTTTTGTAAGCAACAAAATCGGATAAGCTGTAGTTGGCTTTTGATACCCTCCGTATTTTTTAGCGTCTAATCCCTCCTTAATAGGAACCAATTTATCAGGATTAACATTCTTTGGAGATACTATATTGTTATCAAACAATCCCCCATTTTGCCCTACTGTCTGCTCTTCAACCTTCTTCACAATATTGACTTGAGGGTATGATAGAACCCTCCTAATATTCTTAATATGGTCTTCTTTTTTCCATACTATTACCCCATTTTCATCTACCTTAATGTTATCTTTTGCAAAGAAGCGCATAATATTTGAATAAAAGAACCGTTTAAGAGTTGCTTTCCCATAGCCCTCTTTGCTTTCTTTCACTACCTTTTTGAGATTAACTTTTTTATATTCTCCATATACAAATTCTGATGCTAATTGGGGATATACACCTAGTAAAGCCGTCCCCACTACTACATTAAGATAAGCATCATGCGCATGGTGATAATCATTGATTTCACGGACTTTGTAAAGCTGAAAGTTCTTACGAAATTGTGAAACAAGGCTTGATTTTAAAGTAACAATTTTGACTTTATGAATAGTCTTTTTATTTTCATCTACTTCTGTATTAAAACGTGCATCTAATATCTGTGCCACATGTTTTGTGATTTGACGTGTTTCAACCAGCTGACGCTTGATGAAACCTGCCTTATCAGCATCTGTCAAACCACCTCGCTCTGCCTTGGTTAAGTTATCAAATTTACGTTTGGAAATCAGCTTAGCATCAAATAGCCGTTGCCAGTCTGTTCTTCTAGCACGAACAATATCAATACTTGGAACATCATCTGATTTACCGCGATTTTTTGCAGAGCTCGTCAACACTTTATTATCAATAGAGTCGTCTTTGATAAAAGCTTGCGGAATGATATGGTCAATATCATATTGGCTTAAGTTATCAATATCGAGTGCCTCTCCTGTGTACATATCCTTGCCATTTTGGATATAGTAGAGGAAGAGCCTATCACTTCGCAAAGCATCATTATCTGTCGGGTATTTCTTAAGTATGTCACCGTTCAGTTCTTTGAGTGAGTCTTGTAGCCGTTTCAATCTTTGTTGCGAGCGATTCCGACCGCCTTGTGTTGTCTGATTTTCACGCGCCATTTCAATGACAATATTTTCAGGATTATGCCCCATGACCTTAACTAATTCATCAACAATCTTGATACTTTGTAAAATTCCTTTTTTGATGGCCGGACTACCAGCTAAGTTGAAAACAGTCTCTTGAAGATTATCAACGTCCCCAATCACTTGAGCTTTCTCAATCTCATCTTTAAAAGAAAGGCTATCATCATGAATCAGTTGCATAAAGTTACGATTAGCACGCCCGTCATCAATCAAATAATCAAGAATGGTTTTATGATTTTCTTTATTTCGAATACCATTAATCAGTTTATAGGACAGTCTTCCCCAACCAGTATAATGGCGACATCCTAACTTTTTAAGTTGTTCCTTTGTCAAAATATCACTGTACTTCTGCAGACGTTGACGAATCATCTCTCGATCCTCAAAAAGTGTCAGTGTCTGAATAATATCCTCGATAATACCTTGATTAGCCTTATCATCTAAAAAGTCTTTATCAAGAATTTTCAATAAATCGTGGTAAGTGCCTAAAGAAGCGTTGAAAGCTTTATTCTCTTTATCTAAACCTGTCAAATCAACAATTCTAAATTCTTCAAACTCTAATTTCAGATAGTTTAAAAGTTTTTCTTTTGTTACTTTGCGGTTAGCTTTAAAGACAGCGTCAAAAATTTCTTGCTTCATGTTGGCATCAAAAAAGAAAGACTTGCCTTGTTCATTGATATATTTTACCTTGGTTAACTCGTTATAGACGGTGAAGGTTTCATAAATCAGACTGTGCTTTGGAAGCACCTTTTCTTCTGGCATATAAAGATCATTCAATGTCATTCGTTGAATAAATTTTTCCGCTGATACCTCTTTGTCCACTACTTCTTCGAAATTCCAAGGTGTGATCTTTTCGTCTGACTTAAATTCCGCCCAGGCAAAGCGACTGTCTTTTCTCGCCAAAGGTCCGACATAATAAGGAATTTTAAATGTGAGGATCCTTTCTATTTTATCCTGATTTTCCTTTAAAAATGGGTAAAATTCACCCTGACGGCGTAAAACTGCATGCATCTCTTGCAAATGAATCTGATAAGGAATAGAGCCATTATCAAAAGTTCTTTGTTTTCTCAAAAAATCTTCGCGTTTAATTTTCTCTAGGAAATACTGGCTTCCGTCAACTTTGGATAGAAGAGACTCAGTATATTTATAGAAAACTTCTTGCTTTACACCCTTTTCAATATAACCAGCATAGCCATTTGCTGATGAATTCCTAAACATTTCCTTATATTCTTTAGACGTTTTGCCAAATTGCTTTGCCACTGCCAGCTTAAGTTTAGCTAAATCTTCCTCATGCTCTTTGTAACGTTCTATCATTGAAGCAGATAAAGGAGCCTTTGTTGAATTGTCAGAGACTGTCAAGATACCTGCCAATAAAGCTACATCGTAGAGCCTTTTAGCCGCAGAAAAGACATCAGCATAGCCATCACCAATCCTAGCCAATAGATTTTCTAAGTCTTCTTCATAGGTATCCTTGGAGAATTGAAGAGAAGTTTTTTCTTCTAGACCAAAATGCTTTTTGAAATCAGCACTGTTGCCCACAATCAACTTCAAAAATTCAGCAAATCGTCCGTTTGATTTTTCCTGTGGATAAAGAGCCAAGATTTTGTCTTTTTTGGCAGATTTACTGATTTTGTCAGAGAGAATCGATTCCACCTGAATGCCTTCATCTGAAAGATTAGTTTCAAAAACTGAATCATAAGTTTGAAGAAATTGCGTATATGAACTTTGAATATCAGAATTTTCTGCCTTAAAATTTTTATCCTCAATCAAAAAATGCCCACGAAACTTAATCATATGAGCCAAAGCAAGATAAACTAAACGTAAATCAGCCTTCTCAGATGAATCTGCCAGATGCTTTCTTAAATGGTAAATTGTTGGAAAATCTTTATGGTAGGCAACTTCCTCACCTTGATTCCCAAAAATGGGATGCTTATCATAATCCTTATCTTTTGCAACATAAAATGATTCATTTAAACGATGAAAGAATGACTCATCAATCTTTGTCATCTCCTCAGCAAAAATTTCTTGCAAATAGCGAAGGCGATTTTTACGACGAGTATATCGACGACGCGCTGTCCGTTTCAATCTAGTTGCTTCTGCAGTCTCACCGCTATCAAACAGCAAAGCTCCAATTAAATTTTTCTTGGTGCTTTTTCTATCTGTGTTGCCTAAAACTTTCATCTTTTTAGCAGGAACCTTGTAATCATCAGTAATAACAGCCCATCCAACACTATTAGTACCGATATCAAGCCCGATAGAGTATGGTTTTGTCATAAAAATCTCCTTTAAAATTTTCTTGCAATAAATTAATTAGTGTTGTAGAATAAGTATGTTGGGACCATTCGAAACAACACAGCAATGTTAAAATAAGGTTTTATCCGTATTCAACTTTGTGAAAAGTGGGCACCGATTCGGTGCTTTTTTATTTTTCAAAATTTCCCATAAGTCTATTTTACTCTAGATAATCAAAAATGCAAGCGCTATCTAAACGCTTGCATTTTTGTTTTACTTGTTTTCATTCACTTTATCCAATATTCCAATCACCTGATACAAATCCTTCTCGTTGATTTGGTAAGGGGCTTCTTCTCGGACGATTGGTTTGGCGCAGAAGGCGATTCCGATGCCTGCTGCATGAATCATTGGTAGGTCGTTGGCACCGTCTCCCATGGCAATGGTTTGTGTCATGGTTAGATTATTTTGGCTTGCCCACTCTTCGAGCATGGTCTTTTTCACAGTTTTGGTAACAATGTCTCCGACCACTCTTCCTGTGAGGACGCCGTCTTGGACCTCTAATCGGTTGGCTTTAACATAATCAATGCCGAGCTGACTGGCCAGCACATCCACAGTTTCATGGAAACCACCTGAAACCAGGCCAACCTTAAAGCCACGCGCATGCAATTCATCCACCAAATCCTTAGCACCAGGTGTAAAATGAATCTCTTCTAGAACCTCGTCAAAAATGATTTCTGGAAGCCCCTCGAGAAGGCCAACGCGCTCACGAAGGGCAGCTTCAAAGTCCAACTCACCACGCATGGCGCGCTCAGTGATACCCGCTACTCGCTCACCAACACCTGCTTTCTCGCCTAGTATATCGATACCTTCTTCCATGATGAGCGTGCTATCGACATCCATCACCAACAATCCATTAGTCATCAGAATTCTCCTTTAGCTTTTGTTATATTTTACCAAACTTATCGGAGTTTTTCATTTATTTTTTTATTCAACAGATTTAAGAGCTTCAAGCATGTCAACATTACGAAGGTGACGGTTAACCACCCAACTAAGCACCGCAAGAATGATGATAACGGCTAGGATTGGCACGATGTAGACATAGGTTGCCACAGATGGTTCGAACATGATGCTTGATGAGCCGCCGATCATTGACAAGATAACTTGATGAAGAAAGGCTCCGCCGATGATACCTGTGATGATACCAATGATAGATAAGACAATGATCTCACGATAGATATACATGGTCACTTCTTTGTTGTGGAAACCGAGAACCTTGATTGTTGACAATTCACGGATACGTTCTGCGACGTTAATATTAATTAAATTGTAAAGAATAACGACTGCTAGAAGAACTGAAAGGACAACTAGGATTAACATGACTGAAGAAAGTGAGTTAGCTGTTTTGTTGAAAAGGGCAGCTAATTCAATGTTTTGAGAGATACCTGATACCACATCAAGTGACAAGAAACGATTCGCCATTTCTTTCACTTCCTTGCTCGATGACTATTTAAGTGTAACAAACTCTGCATTTTTCTCAGGTGCTTTTCCAGCTAATGTTTTGTAATAAGCTAGGCTGATAAAGATGAAATGACCTGTGTACATTTCTGAAATACCAGCGACTTTAACTGAAACTATTTTGTTGTTGAGGTCAACCTTGATACTGTCACCGACTTTCACACCGTATAGTTTAGCTAATTTTTCAGTTAGGTAAACACCCTTGTCATTTAACGTATAGCTTTCTTTACTGCTACAATTTTGAAGTTGGATGTATTTTTTTAGGGCAGATTTCTCAGCAGAAATGATTGTCACTGTCTCTTTTTGAGAACGACCAGAAATCGTTTGATTTCCTTTTTCCATGTAAATGGCTTTATTTGCTAACAAGTTATCAAGTGCTGACGTTTCGCTATCGCTTGCGCTAGTGTCACGCGCCACAATCATATCGTAGGTCATGGTCATGACTTCTTTAAATTGACGGTCAGATACGCCAGAGATAGAAGACTGGATACCAAGACCTGCAAAGAGAAGAGCAACCGAACCTGCCACACCAAAGATGGTCATGAGCATACGTTGTTTATAACGGAAGATATTTCGAGCAGTCACCTTATGCGTAAAACTGAGGCGTTTCCAAATGAAAGTAATGCGTTCCAAGAGGATTTTTGACCCTGCAACGGGTGGTTTTACTTGTAAAAGCTGCGCTGGTTTTTCGACCAATTCCTTGCGAGCCACTAAGTAGGTTGGCAGTACTGCTGAGATAAGCGCCAGCACAATAGCCAAGGCAAAGTACCAAAGATGCGGATAAAGACTTGGCAAACCTAGAACAGTATCTGATGCCGTGATTGATGCAATACGAGGTGACAAAATGTAGTTCCCAAAAAGAACACCGGCAATAAGTCCCTGTAAGACTTGCAACCAAACCATAGAGAACAAATTTAGCTATGATTTGACAGTTAGTATAACCAAGGGCTTTGAAGAGACCAGCATTTGTACGTTCTTCATCAACAAAACGTGTCATAGTTGTCAAGGTTACCATAGCAGCCACGACATAGAGAACTACTGGGAAGATATTACCAACAGATGCAATTGATTTAGCTGAATTATCATAGGTCATATAGCCCTCACCGCCAGGTAGACTTGTCCGATTATAGACGGTGTAAGTTGGTGTTGTGAGGCTATCAATCGTTTTTTGAGCTCTTTCTAAGTCAGCTTTTTTAGAAGCAATTTCCTTTTTAGCTGATTCAAGCTGCGCTTTAGCAGTAAGTTAATGCCTGCGCTTGTTGGCTTGTAGATGGTAAACCAGCTGTTTTCAGCTGCGCTTCTTGTTGAGTAATCTTTTGCTCATTTTGTTTGATTTCAGCTTCTTTAGAAGCAAGGATTTTCTTGCCATTATCAATCGTTTTTTGTTTGTCTGCTTTGATTGAGGCAATGCGTTTGGCACCGTTATCAGACACTAATGTTGCAAGGTCATCTTGGTGCTTAGACATTTTTTAGTGTAATTGTCTGTGTAGTAAGCGACATTTTTCAGGTCATTATAACGAACACGAGCAATCATGTAAACATCGCTATCAAAAGCAGATTCTGTCACCACACCGTAACCAGCAAGGTTACCAGTACCAGCACTACTTGACCCCATATTTAAAACAAAAATTCTCATCGCTTTGAACATCAAAATAGAGACTCACAAAAAGGTGAATCTCTATTTTTTAGGCTCAATTGTTAGAATCGAATTTGTTCACGTGTTTTTTCGTATGATGATACGAAACGGTCTGTGACACCTGGCTCAACTGTTTCTAAAGCGTATGAAATTTCTCCAAAGGAAGCTTCATAGTTATTTTCCACTTCGAATAAATGGAGCGCCTGTTCAAAACTTGCTTGGACAGCTGGTTCAAAGCTGCGATAACGATTTGAATATTGAAGAAGCTGCTCAGTCAAAGTAGCGTCTTGAACAACTTTGTAAGTCGTTGCTTCCAAGTTTGCGATAGCATTGTTTGTCACTTCTCTCAAACGAGAAACAACTTCAACATCAATACGTCCACGGCTCAATTCATCCATCAAGGTTTCCAACTGAGAACTTGTTGTAAAGAAAGTGCTCAAGAAATCTTGTGGGATGCCAGGAAGATTGCGTTTTTCCATGAATCGTTTAATCATATGCAACTTAGCCACATGATTTTCTAATTCTTCACGCGCTGATACTTCGATTTGCTCAATGTCCTTAATGGCATTGAAGACTTCCATTTGACCTTCTTCAATATTTGCTAAAATCTGAAGGCTACGGTCAAAGACTTCTCGAAGTTGTGAAAATGGCATCTCACCTTGACCAAAGTTAAGCGCCTCTGGCAAGACTTTCTCTTCCAAATTTTCCAATTCATTCGTAAAGTTTTGAAGGTTGAGGCCTTCATTTTCATTAAGAATGTATTTGGTTGAAAGACGTTTAATCTCAGCATCAAGTTGGTCATTGTTAGATTTAGCATGCGCCAAATAATCTGGGAAAATCTTGCTATCTTTCAAGGCTACTTTATGAGCAGCGATTTCTTGTTCAAATAGATCGTAAAGCCCATCAATTGTCGTTTGAATATGCTCATTTTCTTCACGCGCACGATCAAGGTCAAGACTCACTAATTCATCCGAATTTGAACGAATGGCTTCGCGAATTTCTTGGAAACGTTGCTCGATATCTTTTTCTTCAAAATGATAATTTTCTTCCAAAAGACGACGATAACCAGATTCCAAGTCATCCAACTGGTCTGGGAAATCATCTTCTAATTTAGCAACAATAGCAGGAATTTGCTCCGTAATCTGACCAAGGGCAATGGTATGCTCTTCGGCGCGATCAAGAATTTCAGACGCTTCAACAGGGTCACCAGTAGAGTTCAAGGTTACAAATTGTGAGAACTCTGTTTCGATATTCTTCATCTGCTTATTAATTTCTGGCATTGTTGAACCGAAATTATCCTCTTTTTCAGAAATTGAAGCTTGAAGGGTTTCGTAAAGATCCAAGGCATGTGTCACACGTGCGCTGTTCTTTTCTTCCTGAGCTCGAAGGACTGCTAGAGCGTCTCGAATAGCAGCAATATCTTCTTCAACGACTGTCAACTGGCTATCGACATTATCAATCTCATGCTTAGCACGGATGAAATTGAAAGTATCGTTAAGATTTTCAGCTTCAAAAATATGATTTTCAATATCGGTGAATGAATTTGTCGTTAAATCAACCCACTTTTGATTCCATTCGCGGAAAGTTGACTGACTTTGCCCAATAAGGTGTAAATCCCTGACTTCCTCAATTTCATCATGAACTGGTAAATCAAAAAGTGCTTGTTTTTTTTCTTCTAGGTTTGCGATTAACGAGTCATTTCGTTTTCTTATTATAACGCCGACTAGATAGGCAATAATCACTAAAACAACGATTGCCACTAGTAGCAAAATGATTCCGCTAGGCATCTGGATCTCCTTAAATTAGTCTAATTTTCTATAAACACACTATAACATTACGATTATAGCATACTCACAGGCATTTTTCAAAATAAACTCAGGATTAAATATCCAGTGTACTGTAAACGGCATTTTCTTCGATAAACTCACGACGTGGCTCAACACGGTCGCCCATAAGCATATCAAAAATCTTGTCTGCTTCTGCTGCATCATCAACAGAAACACGCGCCATCAAACGATTTTCAGGGTCCATAGTTGTTTCCCACAACTGGTGGTCATCCATTTCCCCAAGACCTTTGTAACGTTGAACAGTTGGTTTGGAACGGCCATTGCTGTAACGTTCCATCGCCAAGCGTAACTGCTCTTCTTGGTCAGCACCTGGTTGGATGTATTCTTTAATCTCAGAGCCAACCTTCACTCCATAAATCGGTGGTTGGGCAATGTAGACATAACCTGCTTCCAAAACAGGACGCATAAAGCGGTAAATCAAGGTCAACAAAAGGGTACGGATATGAGCGCCATCGACATCGGCATCGGTCATGATAACCAATTTTTGATAACGAGCCTTGCTAACATCAAAATCAGCACCAAAGCCTGTTCCCATGGCTGTGAAGAGACTGCGGATTTCTTCGTTAGCTAGAATCTTGTCCATGCTGGCTTTTTCAACGTTAAGGATTTTACCGCGAATTGGCAAGATAGCTTGGTACTCACGGTTACGTCCTGATTTAGCGGAACCACCAGCGGAGTCCCCTTCGACGATGAAGAGTTCATTCATTTCAGCGTTGTTAGATGAACAGTCTGCCAATTTACCAGGGAGATTTGAGATTTCAAGACCTGACTTTTTACGAGTCACTTCACGCGCTCGTTTAGCAGCGATACGCGCTTTTGATGCCAAAATACCTTTTTCCACAATCTTCTTAGCAATCTGTGGATTTTCCAAAAGGAAACGGCTGAAAGCTTCACTGAAAAGACGATTAGTGATTTTAACCACTTCTGAATTTCCAAGTTTAGTTTTGGTTTGCCCTTCAAACTGCGGATTTGGGTGCTTAACCGAAATAACTGCTGTCAAGCCTTCGCGGACATCCTCACCAGACAAGTTATCATCATTTTCCTTAAGAATTTTATTTTTCTTAGCATAATCATTGATAACACGGGTCAATGCAGTGCGGAAACCTTGCTCATGCGTTCCACCTTCATGCGTATGGATATTATTGGCAAAAGACATGACCGTTTCATGATAGCCAGTTGTGTATTGCATAGCTACTTCAACAGAGATGCCGTCCATTTCACCTTCTGTGTAAATAGGTTGTTCGAAAATAGTATCCTTGTTTTCATTGATAAATTGGACGTATTCTGAAATACCGCCTTCATAATGATAGTGGCGTTCATTCTTTTCTTGACCTTCACGTTTATCCGTGATTGAGATACGGAGACCACGATTCAAGAAAGCTAATTCTTGGACACGCTTAGCTAATTTTTCAAAATCAAAAGTAGTTGTTTCAGTAAAGATTTCTGGGTCTGGCGTGAAGTGAACGGTTGTTCCTGTGTGGTCAGTTTCACCGATGACTTTTAAATCATCAACAACATTGCCACGTCTGTATTCTTGGTAATGAATCTGACCATTTTTATAAACACGAACATCAAGTTGTGTAGAGAGGGCGTTAACAACAGATGACCCTACGCCGTGAAGACCACCAGAAACTTTATAACCGCCTCCGCCAAATTTTCCACCTGCGTGAAGCACAGTGAAAACTGTTTCTACCGCGGGACGACCTGTTTTTTCTTGGATGCCAACTGGAATTCCACGTCCGTCGTCTATAACTGTGATTGAGTTATCTGGCTCAATGAAAACTTCAATATGGGTCGCAAACCCTGCCAAAGCTTCGTCAATAGAGTTATCAACAATTTCCCAAACCAAGTGATGCAAGCCTTCTTTTGAAGTGGATCCGATATACATTCCTGGACGCATACGAACCGCTTCAAGACCCTCTAGAACCTGAATCTGACTAGCATCGTATTCCTTAGCTAGTTCTTCTAAATTTTTTGTTTCTTCTGTCATCTATTTTACAATCTCCATTAGGGACTTACTACCGTCGACAAGTAAGGTGTCAAAACCTGCTGCTTGTCCTGCTTCCTTATCAATTTCACGATCACCGATAACCAGACCATTCCGAATGGCATACTTATGCTTTAAGTAAAGCATGCTTTCTGGATTTGGCTTACGAGCAAAGCCATTCTCAGATGTCACAACCTCTGTAAAATAGGAGGACAAGCCTGTTTTTTCTAAAATCGTCAGAACTTGAGCGTTGCGATGCGACACCAAAAAATTGCGACCACCATCTGCTACGATTTTCGCCAAAATATCCTTAGCACCGTCAAATAAGCGTGGACAAGCTAGCTGTCTCGCTTCTTCTGCCTTGTAGGCCTGTAAAAAAAGTGGATTGTTAGGGATAAAATAGGCTACCGCTGCATCAGTTGATTCCTTGAGTTTCTGATAAACCTCATCATGGTCTGCTTTGATGCCAAATGCCTCTAAAACAGTGACAAATGCTTGCGTTGATGTCTCGTAATTATCAAGCAAGGTACCACCCAAATCCCAAATATAATCGTGATAATTCATACCTTTTATTATAGCATAATTCTGCTTATTTTTATAGTTTGAACCTGCAATTTAAGTCCTTGTCAACCAAAAAGAACAGACCACTTTTGCGACCTGTTCTTGCTTATTTAAGCCTTCCTTCTGCTGAAATGTTGATCGATTTCTTTCTCACGCGCCAGCTCATTTTGATAAGCCATGGATAGCACCAAACCGACACCGATGAGGTTACTGATTAAGGAGCTTCCGCCTTGTGAAATAAAAGGAAGAGGAATCCCCGTCAAAGGCAGGATGCCAATAGCTGCGCCAATATTTTCGAAAATATGGAAGAGAATCATCATGATAAATCCAGCGGAAATGTAAGTGTAAAAGCGGTTATTAGACTCTAGCGTCACACGAAGCATGCGGTAAATCAAGAGAAGGTAGAGGGTCAAGGTCACAGCTGCGCCGATAAAGCCAAAATCTTCAGCGATAACCGTGAAAATCATGTCACTTTCACGAACGGGAACTGACAACTCAAGGTGATTAAAGCCTTTACCAGTCAAGCCACCACTTCCGATAGACACCATACCCTGTGTTTGCTGGTAGGCAATGGTATCTGCGAAGCTAAAGGGATCTAGCCAGGCGGAAATACGGTTAATTTGGTAGGTATCCATTCCCATGTGATAGAGAAATTCCTTGCCATTTGGCAGTAAGAAAATCAACATGAACAGCCCAGCAAATAAAGCGATGACGCCCATCACCGGTAAGATAATCCACCAGGAAATACCTGATACTAAAATTAAACCCGCTAAGATTGCCATAAAAACCATAGCCGTTCCCAAGTCCTTTTGCAATCCCAGCAAAATCATGACCGGCAGGGTAATCAGAGCGTACAGAGCCAGTAACCTCCAATCATCTCGGAGAGTCGTTTGACGATTTCGCTGATGAAACCAGACAGTTACCCGTGCTAGCAAAAGAATATAGGAAATTTTCATAAATTCAGAAGGCTGGAAGAGGGTTACCGAACCAATCGTCACCCAGTTTTTTGCCCCTGTTGATGCCACCACTTGAGGGCTGAAAAAGATTAAAGGGAGCACCATCAGAGCAAGACCAAAACCGTATAAATAAGGAGTGGTTTTCCAAAGAAATTCCGTGCTAAACAGCATGACCACTAGGGAAATCAGACAGCCTAAGAAAATCCAAATTCCCTGCTGAATCATCACCATCGTCACCGAGTTAGGATAATCATTTTTCGTTGCAATATAGATGGCAACTAGACTTATCACTAAAAGAAAAAATACCGGTAATATAACCGAGTAATCGACACGACTATCAAATGCTTGCTTGTTCCGTCTCATGATACTTCCTTCAAATTTGCTAAGGAATATTATACCATGTTTTTGGGCGATGAGGTGTAATAATTTTAGAAAAGAAAATGCTCCTAGACAAGACTAGAAGCATAAAATGTCCCCTGCCGGAATCGAACCAGCAATTACTCCTTAGGAGGGAGTTGTTATATCCATTGAACTAAGGGGACCTATGAAAAAATCTGCCACTGGGACAGACTTTTTACCGAAATAATAAGATTATTTACGGATTTCTTTAATACGAGCTGCTTTACCTTGAAGAGCACGCAAGTAGTAAAGTTTCGCACGACGTACTTTACCGTAACGTACGACTTCAATTTTATCAACGCGTGGTGTGTGAAGTGGGAAAGTACGTTCTACACCGATACCGCTTGAGATTTTACGAACTGTGTACATTTCTGAAATCCCTTGACCTTTACGAGAGATAACAACACCTTCGAAAAGCTGGATACGTTCGCGAGTTCCTTCGACAACTTTTGCGTGAACGCGAACAGTGTCACCAGGACGGAATGATGGGATATCAGTACGAAGTTGACCTTCAGTCAAACTTTGGATTAATGGATTCATTTTATTCTCCTATCTTTGTCAATCTTAGGCGCTTTTAAGCCCAGCGGATAAACTGTATTTTCGTGCGTCCATTACGCACTCTTATCATTTTAGCAAATGGGCTAGCGCTTGTAAAGTACTTTCTCTTAAGAAAGTTCAACTTTTTGACCGCCATAGATGCTATTTTGTCGATTCAAAGCATAAGCTATGCCACATACGATGAAAAAGGCTGGCGTATTAGCAAATCCAAAGACCTCTCCACCAATGAAAATCGGTGCCAAGAATGTATTGGTCGCGGAGCCAAAGACGCTGGCATATCCCAACGCAGCCACTAATTCCATCGGCAAACCAATAAGACCAGACAAGGCAACTCCGAGACTAGCCCCCATGGCAAATAGTGGCGTCACTTCGCCCCCTTGATAACCAGCCGACAAGGTGATAACCGTCAGCAAGAGCTTGAGCAACCAGTCATAGCTGTAAATCTGACCGCCTGTAAAACTGGCTGAAATCAAGTTGGTACCAAGTCCTGTGTAACGACCCAAATGCAGGGCTAGAAAAAGGACGCTCGCTACAAGACCGAGAATTCCGATGCGCCAGTAAGGATTTTCAAACTGCTTAGCAGCCCATTTTTTACCTTTTCCTAATAAGTAGGCAAAAAGATTACCGCACAAACCAAAACAAAGCCCTAAAATCACTAATTTTACAAAGGATTCGGGGGTCATGTCCAAACTTTTTTTGATGGGAACCGCAAATTTTTCCAGCCCTAGGCCATGCGATGTCCAGGCGCTTGTAAAGGATGCAACCACGACTGGTGCTATCGCTGTCAAAGCTAAGCGACCAACCACCAACACTTCTGCTGCAAAGAAAACAGCTGCTATCGGGGTCTGAAATAGCCCTCCAAAACCAGCTGCCATTCCCATCACCAAGAAGAGACGAGAGGCGTTTGGAAAATCACTGAAACGATTGAACCAGTGCCCAACAGTCGCTCCAATCTGCACCGCAACACCTTCACGGCCAGCACTTCCGCCAAATAGATGCGTCAGCCATGTTGTCAACATGACTAGTGGAATCAAGCGCTTAGGAATACGGTCGTCATCACCATGCCCAACATCGAAAACCAAGCCCATACCCTTGCTACTCTTGCCACCCCATTTTTGATAAAGAAAGACAATCAAAAGTCCAGCCAAGGCTAGAAATGGGACCAGCCACAGAATGTGCTGGTCTCGAAAGTCACCGATAGCAATCAAAACACGGCCAAATAAGGCTGTAATAGCCCCTACAATCAGCCCAATCAAAAGGCTAAGCAAGATGAGGACGCCGTACTGTCCGCATTTTTTGATAACATCACTTGTCATCTGACAAATGCTCCTCCTGATAAGCTCGGGAAGCCGCCATCATATCTGCGAAAGTTCTGACGATGGCTTTTTCAAAATCTTTGTCCTGAACTCGGCTAGCCACTTTCTCAAGTACCGCCAATTCGCGTTTGCTGTCCAAAACAGCTTTTCCTATCGCCTTTTTATAGGCTGTTACTTGCGTGACCAATTGCATGCGCTTTTCTAAAAGAGCTACCAAGTCTTGGTCAACCTGGTCAATCTCCTGACGAATATGTTCTAAATCCATAATAGACCTCCTTGATCGCCTCTTATTAATTATAACAAAAATCATAGCAGTCTGCTATGACTTTTTCCTAGACTCACTCCATTTAAAGATGATAAGGCCAAGGACAAGAATGACTCCAATGACAATCAACCATTTCAACTGACCTAAAATCAAGACATGACCACCCAAAGCATAGATTAAGCTGGTTGGAAAGACGCTGATGAGCACGCAGGGCAACCATTTTTTCCAAGGAATATTGGTAATGCTGACGTAATAATTGACAGCTAGGGTTGGTACAAAGGGAAACATGTAGCCCATAATGATAGCTAACATGGGACTCTTAGATTTTGGGATGTGTTCTAGCTGCTGCAGCAATTTTTCTTCGCGTTCAATGCTGATTTTCCCAAGAAGCCAGCGCGCCAGACAATTTCCCAGAGTATTTGCCAGAAGATTCATCCCTAGACCAAACAACGGACCAAAGACCACACCATTTAGAATGGCCAAAACGGCATTGGACATAAAGGGAACGGCAGAGCCGAGAGCTGTTAAAATAATCAGAATGACGAAATTAGGTGGTGTAGCTTCGCTCACATTTTTCAATAAATCCCTAAATCCAGCACTAGGGTCAAAGGACTCAAAGATGGGATAGTAATGATAGAGAAGAGTGAGCAGATAAAAAAGCACCATCACCAAGCCAATTCTTGAGAGAATCTTTCCCAGATGCGTCAATCTAAAATGCTTTTTCAATCTTCCACCTCACTTTCCATGACTAGAAAAAGCTTGACCGCAAAGCCAAGCCCTTCTTCTTATCCTTGAGATTTACCCAATCTTTTCAGAGATTGTCTCAGCAAATACTTCAAGATTTTCGATATCTTCGTCTTCAGCTGACAAGTCAACTTTGACAGAATCTGCACCCTTTTGGGCACCGGTCATCGCAAATTGGTCTTCAAATTCATCAACTGATTTACAAAAGTAATCGTAGAAGGTATCCCCTGAACCAACCACACCGAAAATTTTACCTGACAAATCAACATCTGCCAAATCTTCATAGAAATCAACAATTTCATCTGGAAGGTCACCGTCACCGTAAGTGTAAGTGGCAACAATAGCAACATCTGCATCTTCAAAATCAGCAGCATCAACGGTTGTGCATTCGTCCACTTCAACATCGTGTCCTAATTCAGTGAATTTATTAGCGACAATATCTGCAATTTCTTCGGTATTTCCTGTCATACTGGCATAAACAATCTTTACTAAGGCCATAATTTCCTCCGCATGTTTAAATTATCTCTATTTTAGCATAATTTTCAGTAAATGCTAAGACCTATTTTAAAAAGACAGCGTAGTTTTCTTGGAGCTTACGCAATAGCTGCGCTTTTTCAGCTGCTGTCGTGAAGGAAGCTGAAATGGCATTTTCATTAAACTCAAGAAAATCAGCGGTGCTGGTCCCAAAATAATCAACAAAAAGCCCATATTCCTTGGTTAAATTAGTGTCTGAAACGGTACGGTTGTCCGTGTTAATAGTGATTTTAGCGCCAGCATTTTTCAAATCCCAATAAGGGAACTCTTCAATGGTCGGTGCTGCCTTTGTTTGAAGGTTAGAGGTCAGGCAGATTTCAGCCGTTGCGCCCGCTGCCACAAAGGCCTTCAAAATGTCTGGTTGATTGTGGATAGCAGTGACGTGACCCATGCGCTTGATGCCTAGAGCTAGGATGTCTGCGATATGGTTGGGGCAACCACATTCGCCAGCATGGAAGGTTATGGGATAACCTGTCGCCTGCACTTCTTTAATCAAGGCTTCAATTTTTTGAGGTGGGAAGCCGTGTTCGTCACCTGCGAAGTCAAAGCCAGCCAAGCCTTTTGGTGCCAGCTCTGCGATGGCTTCAATAATTTCTCGGGTCACTGCTGGTGATGACTGACGCATGCCACAAACCAAGGCACGCGCAGTGATACCAAATTCCTTTTCAGCGTCAGCCAATCCTTCCAAAACCGCAAGAACCGTGTCTGTCGCGCTAAGTCCCTCATCCATGGACAATTCTGGCGCAAATCGAATTTCGGTGTAGATGACATTTTCCTCTGCTGCTTGGCGAGCGACGTCATAGGCTGCCAAACGCAGAGCTTCCTTGGTCTGGAGGAGCGGGCGGACAAAATCAAAAGTCACCAGATAATCCATGAGGCTTTCCGCATGAGCAGGTGCCGTCACCAGCTTTTTCAAATCCTGGTCTGACTCAGGAAGCTTGATGGCTGCCATCTGAGCCAACTGACGGATAGCTGTCAGGGAAAGGGAACCGTCCAAATGACAGTGTAATTCGGTTTTAGCTATTTTTTTCAAGAATGTTTTGTCCACAATAGTCTCCTTCAAAGTATTTTTACTATTTTAACATAAAATTCCAATAATTCAAGGTAAAAAATTACAAAAAACGAACATTATTGCCATCCTATAACTCTCTTTTTCCAAACTCAGACTCGGTTTCTCTGCTCGTAGAATTTTTTTGATGGACAAAGGGCTAAGGCATTTCAGTCGGTTATGGGTTTATCAAGCGACAACGGTTGGTGACTTACTGCTGACTGGAAAGGGCTTGTCGGAGGTTCTGACGACTTCTCGCTCTTTGGAAAATACCTGTCAAACACTACGACGGTTTCTCGCTCTTTAGAAAACGACTGTTAGAGACTCAGGCAACTTGTCGCAAGTTTAATTCTGCCTGTCAAAAATTTTGATAGATTGCTGCAACTCGAATTCTAACCATCAAAAATTTTGATGACTTGCCGCAACTCGGATGCCACCCGTCAAAAATTTTAACGCCCACCACTACTTGCAAGCCAAACGCCACTCCCTAAAATATAAGCCAGTCTGTCAGCCAGATTAGCTCTTTCATGTTATAATATAGTAACTATGGAGGATAACTATGTGGATTGTCAAACCCTTTAATCAATTAAACACACAAGAACTTTTTCTGATTTACCAAGCTAGAACGACTGTTTTTGTGGTTGAGCAAAACTGTCCTTATCAGGAAGTTGATGATGACGATTTGTCAGCTATACATGTCTTTGACCTTCGCGATGGACAGATTGCTGCCTACTGCCGCCTAATTCCAACTGACAGTCAAGTGAAGCTGGGACGTGTTCTGGTTAGCAAAGATTTCAGAAAAGACGGACTGGGACGCGATTTGGTACAGAAGGCTCTGCAAGTAGCCAAACAAACAGGTTTCCAACTCCCTGTCTATGCACAGGCGCAAGCTTATTTGGAAAAATTCTATGCTTCTTTTGGCTTCAAGGCCACTTCCGAGGTTTACCTAGAAGATGATATTCCACACCTTGACATGATTCTCACCGCTTAAGAAAGGATTTCTACCAATGTTTCAAGACATTTTAGCTAAAATTAAAGCCTACGACACCATTATCATTCACCGCCACATGCGCCCAGACCCCGATGCTATCGGCAGTCAAGTCGGTCTGAAAGAAATTATCAAGCATAATTTCCCTGAGAAGAGAGTTCTAGCAGCTGGTTTTGATGAGCCGACACTCACATGGATTGCTCAAATGGACCAGGTGACTGACGAGGATTTCAAAGGCGCTTTAGTCATTGTCACAGACACTGCCAATACGCCACGAATTGACGATGAGCGCTACGCTACCGGTGACTTCCTCATCAAGATGGACCACCACCCAAACGACGATGTTTACGGCGACATTTGCTACGTGGATACCACTGCCTCAAGCACCAGCGAGATTGTTACGGACTTTGCCTTGAATACTGGCTTGGCACTATCTGACGCTGCTGCCCGTGTGCTTTACAACGGCATCGTCGGTGATACCGGTCGCTTCCTCTACCCAGCAACCACCAGCAAAACCCTCATGATTGCTAGCAAACTTCGCGAATACGACTTTGACTTTGCCGCTATGGCTCGAAAAATGGACTCATTCCCTTACAAAATCGCCAAACTTCAAGGCTTTATCTTCGATAATCTTGAGGTCGATGATAATGGGGCTGCGCGCGTCTTGTTGACACAAGCCGACCTTAAGCACTTTGAGGTGACAGATGCTGAGACGGCAGCTATCGTCGGAGTCCCTGGAAAAATTGATATCGTGGAAAGCTGGGCCATCTTCGTTGAACAAACAGACGGTCACTACCGCGTCCGCCTCCGCAGCAAATCAAAAGTCATCAATGAAATTGCCAAACGCCACGACGGCGGCGGACACCCCCTAGCCAGCGGAGCTAATTCTTACAGTTTAGAAGAAAATAACCAAATCTACCAAGAAATCAAAAATATCTTGGCAGACAAAAAGACTAACTCATCAAATTAACTCCCTAACAGCTCAGAAGGAAAATTCCTTTTTATCAGTTTCATATTTGTAAAGTTCTAGCTAGGGGTACAAGCCTAGCTAGGATTTTTTACATGGCTGCGTAAGCATTAACACCTATATCATTAATTTTTCTTATGGACAGTCATAAAAAAGATAGATTATTCAAAAAAACGGTCTCATAGTAAGATAGAAGTATTACTAGTAAAGGAGCACTTATTATGCCAACATTTACCATACATTCTATTGAGACTGCACCTGAGGCAGTTAAAGACACTCTTCGTACCGTTGAAGCAGACAACAACGGCTACATTCCTAACCTCATTGGTCTTTTGGCTAATGCACCAACTGCACTAGAAACTTATCGAACGGTTGGTGCCATTAATCGTCGGAATTCGTTGACGCCGACTGAACGTGAGGTAGTTCAGATTACAGCAGCTGTAACCAATGGCTGTGCCTTCTGCGTGGCTGGTCACACAGCCTTTTCAATCAAGCAAATCCAGATGGCACCTGACTTGTTGGAAGCCCTTCGTAATGTGGCACCTATTGATGAAAATCCTAAGTTGGACACGCTGGCTAAGTTTACCATTGCTGTCATTAATACTAAAGGCCGTGTTGGTGAGGAAGCCTTTGCCGATTTTCTAGAAGCTGGTTATACCCATGAAAATGCCTTAGATGTGATTTTAGGGGTTAGTCTGGCAACGCTCTGCAATTATGCCAATAATTTAGCCGACACTCCAATCAATCCCGAATTGCAGCCTTATGCCAAGTGATGAGGAGAGATGCCTATGACCTATTTTTCAGAGGAATTTATAGATTGGTTGGATGCCCATGCGGATCAGCTTGATAAAGAATCTGGGCAAGTCGCGGATGCTCTCTTTGAAAAAATAGCTGAGCAGGGGGTGTTTACTATTGGAGTGCCTCAAGAATTTGGTGGACAAGGAGGAACTAAGGCAGATGTCATTGCTTTCCTTTCTAAATTAGCTCAACATTCGCTGACTGCTGCCTTTATTTCTTGGGGACATCGAACCTTTATCGAAAATATCATAGCTAGCCAAGCATCATTTGCCAGAGAGACTTAGCTACCCGAATTATTAACAGGAAAACGAGCAGCTGGAACCGCCTTTTCCAAGGCTACAAAATTTTTATCAGGCATTGAAGAGCTCAACGTGAGCGTCTATGAAAAGGCGGGGCAATATTTTCTAAGAGGAATATTGCCTTGGGTGACCAATCTTAGAGCTGATAAATTTGTTGCCATCTTTGTAGCTAGTTTTGAAAATTCATCGCGAGCTCCGCTCATTATTGCTGTGCCGTCAGAGGCCATCGGTTTGACACGGTCAGCATATTTAGAATTTGTCTCACTGCAAGGGGCAAATACGGCTGCGCTAACATTTCACGATGTTGCCTTGGATTGGAATTGGGTGCTGTCAGAAGATGCTGAAGCTTTCTTGGCTCAAACACGGCCTGAATTTCTAGGTTACCAATTTGGCTTGGCCTTCGGTTTGGCAGAACGATCTCTGAGCGAAGTTGCGCAAAATCTTTCTAGCAATTGATCTGTTTTAGAGGAAGAATATCAGGATACTCTGGCTAAGTTAGAAAGAATCAAATCTGATTTATTGTCTGGACTTGAGCAGGAGGATTATTTCATCCATAATCCGCGCCAGCTATTTGAGTTAAGAATTGCCATCGTTGATGTGGTGGCTGCCAGTCTCCTTTTAGAACTGCAAGCTAGTGGCGGTCGTGGCTATTTCAAACAGTCGCAGTCTGGCTTCATCCGTCGTTGGAATGAAGGAGCCTTTTTGCCTATCGTGTCACCAAGTGCGGTGCAGTTACGCCTAATTTTGGATAGGGCACCATCATAAACCAAGAATAATCCTCTTCTTAATAATTCTTTAGATGCTATCTAGCACCCCAAGTGTTACCGAATTAAAAATAAGGTAACTTCGCAAAGTAAGTTCCACTATATTTAGAAGTGGAACTTAGTCTACGAAGAAATGATAAAACTAGTGGAAATCTGTCTCAGACTAAATTCCGCTAGTTTTTAAAAAGCCTAATTTACCGTT
>NZ_JADNQT010000009.1 GCF_015594605.1 Streptococcus sp. HF-1907
AGTTTTCCCTTACCACTATGTCAACCAGTCCGTAACTATAGAACACGTATTTTTGATGGCTTGGCAGACATTGGTTACAATGCCTCCAAGAATCTATGGTTCTATGGGTTCAAAGTTCATATGCTGGTCACCCTATCAGGCTATATTCTAAACTATGTTGTGACACCAGCATCTGTTCACGCTATTAGAGCCGTTGAGGACTTACTGGAAAACTGCCATCACTCTTACATTTTGGCTGATTTGGGCTATCTTAGTCGCAAGCTTAAAAATAGTTTGGAGCAAAAAGGTTATCATCTTTGGACTCCCTTACGTCAAAATATGGCAGGGGCTAAGCAACATAATTATTGGAAACTGATGGCTATGAGAAGGACTATTGAGACACGTTTTTCAGAACTTTGTACGCTTTTCGATATGAAACAAACACTAGCTAGAGCAAAAACAGGATTGCAATTGAAGATAGAGCAAATCGTATTAGCTTATAATTTAAGATATTTTGAAATTAACTAGCACCACGGGTATTCGTAATCAATAACAAGAAGATGTGATAGCAGATCAGCTCAGTCTTTTCGAGGAATATGATCCGTTTACAGGTGAGAAGAATAAAAGAAAGTAGTCTTAAAGAGCCCCGCTAGTCGGGTTAGCTAGCAAAGGTGGTGCTGAAGGGAAACCATTCGGTAGGCCTTTAGGTCTCGATCGGTAGCAGAGGCTTTCAGCCGAAGAGCAAACCACCCGTTCTCACGGGTGGTTTTGATTTTTAACATGATTATGTTATAATAACCTTTAATATTTTGAAAATTTGGAGAAATGATATGAAGACACCATTTGTGACCAAAGAGCAGTTAGAGGCGATTACGGCACAATTTCCAACGCCTTTTCACCTTTATGATGAAAAGGGTATCCGTGAAACAGCGCGTGCGGTAAACAAGGCTTTTAGCTGGAATCCTGGGTATAAAGAATTTTTCGCAGTTAAGGCGACTCCTAATCCAACGATTTTGAAAATTCTCCGTGAGGAAAATTGTGGGGTGGACTGTGCAACGGATGTTGAATTGCTCATGAGCCACAAGGTTGGCTTCACCAGCAAGGAAATCAGCTTTACCTCCAACGATACACGCCCTGAAGAGTTTGCTTATGCACGTGAAATCGGGGCGACCATCAACCTAGATGCCTATGAAGACATTGCTTTTCTTGAAAAAGCAGCTGGTATTCCTGAAAAAGTATCGCTTCGCTTCAATCCTGGCGGTGTTTTTTCACTTGGGACAGATATCATGGACCATCCCGAAGAATCTAAATTTGGAATGACTAAGGCACAGTTGTTGCAGGGTTACCAAGATTTGAAGGAAAAAGGTGCTAAATCCTTTGGTTTGCATGCTTTCCTTGCTTCAAACACAGTCACAAACGACTACTACCCTACTCTAGCTGGACAACTCTTTGATTTGGCTGTGGAAATCAAGGAAACTTTGGGTATTGAACTTGACTTCATCAACCTTTCTGGTGGTATTGGTGTCGATTATTCACCTGAAAATCGTCAAAATGACATTGCGGCCATTGGTGAAGGGGTGCACCGTGTCTTTGATGAGAAATTGGTTCCCGCTGGTCTCGGGCACATCAGTATTTATACCGAGCTTGGACGCTATATGCTTGCTTCCCACGGTCACTTGGTGACAAAAGTTCTCCACGTCAAGGAAACCTATCGTCGTTATATTGGCGTAGATGCTTGTGCGGTCAATTTGCTTCGTCCAGCTATGTATGACGCCTACCACCATATCACAAACATCACAAACCCAGACGGTCCGCTGGAAACAGTCGATGTTGTCGGTTCACTCTGCGAAAACAATGACAAATTCGCTAAAAATTGTCAGCTACCGCATACTGAAATTGGCGACACTCTCATCATCCATGATTCAGGAGCACACGGTTTCTCAATGGGCTATAACTACAACGGTCGCCTTCGCTCTGCCGAGATTCTTCTTGAGGAAAATGGCGGAGCTCGCATGATTCGTCGTGCCGAAACACCAGAAGATTACTTTGCGACTTTGTACGGATTTGATTTTGAAAAATAAATGAAAAAGCTGGTTACCGCCAGCTTTTTTGCAAAGTGTCAGTTTCGGGGGCAATTAGTATCAGGAATTTTTGCGAGATGCCAGCTTCGGAGGAGCTAGGAAAACTAATTTTGTGAAGTTGTGATAAGAGTGGACTTTATGATGATGCAACTTGCATTGGTTCGTCGACAACAGTTTTTTAGAGTGATGCAGCTTGCATGAGCTCGTCAATAATAGTTTTTGATGATGCTATTTCTATGGTCAGACGACCTCTGTCTAGGTCTTCTGGCTGGTGGTGAACATTTGTAAACTCTTTCCTTTTTTGCTATAATATTACTTGTAAAAAAGTTAGGAGAATGATAGATGTCAACAGCTATTTGGATTTTATTAGTAATTGTCGCTTTATTTGGTGGTCTTATCGGAGGCGTATTTATCGCCCGTAAACAAATCGAAAAAGAAATCGGGGAGCACCCACGTTTGACACCAGATGCTATCCGTGAAATGATGAGCCAAATGGGTCAAAAGCCAAGTGAGGCTAAGATTCAACAAACTTACCGTAATATCATCAAACAGTCTAAAGCGGCTGCTGCTAAATCTAAAAAATAAGCGCTCAGACAAACAGTAGTTGAGTGTGCTAGGAAAATGAGTGAACGTCCACTAGCTTAATTTTGGGCACTAAGAGCTCTTATCAAAGGTTTGGGACATCTGTCTCAACCTTTTTTGTTAGTAAGCGTCTAGGTTGGAGGAAGAATAAGCATGGATAATAGACCGATTGGCTTTCTAGATTCGGGAGTTGGAGGTTTGACCGTTGTAAAGGAAATGATGCGTCAGCTTCCTGAAGAGGAAATCGTCTTTATCGGAGATCAGGCAAGGGCTCCTTACGGTCCCAGACCTGCAGAACAAATTCGAGAATTTACTTGGCAGATGGTCAATTTTCTCTTAACCAAAAATGTCAAGATGATTGTCATTGCTTGCAATACAGCGACAGCAGTCGTCTGGCAAGAAATCAAGGAAAAACTAGACATTCCAGTGCTTGGTGTTATCTTACCTGGTGCTAGCGCAGCCATTAAAGCAACACAGACTGGTAAGGTCGGTATCATCGGAACGCCCATGACCATCAAGTCAGACGCTTATCGCCAAAAGATTCAAGCTCTATCACCTGAGACGACCGTTGAGAGTCTATCTTGCCCGCGCTTTGCGCCCATCGTCGAATCAAACGAAATGGCATCAAGTGTGGCTAAGAAAGTCGTCTATGAAACGCTGGCGTCCATGGTTGGTAAGGTGGACACTCTCATCATGGGTTGTACGCACTATCCTTTACTGCGTCCCATTATTCAGAATGTCATGGGTAAGCAGGTCAAACTAATTGATAGCGGAGCTGAAACGGTACGTGATGTCTCGGTTCTACTCAATTATTTTGAAATCAATCGTAGCCGGAAAGATATCCGTGGTGACCATCGTTTTTATACAACAGCCAGTCCCAAGGGCTTTCGTGAAATCGCCGAGCAGTGGCTGGGGCAAGAAATAAATGTGGAGCATGTAGAATTATGACAGAAGAGATTTTTGAATATAAGGATGAGAAGAATTGGTTTATTGGGAGTTTTGAGGCTTTCAATTACTTTACTTACTTTGGGGATGATGAGGCTTATGAGTCGGTTCGTGAGGTCTTCCATAACCTCCTTAGCAAACTTGGGATTGAAGGAGTTCAAGTGCATGTAGTCAGAATGGCATCGGACTTTCACTTGTTGGCTTTCTTGATTGACATGATTAATCAAAAGACAGGTCGCAATCTAAAAGTGATGCAGCATCAGGGGGCTAGCCTTGTCTCAGAAAACGACCAGTTGCTATATGTTCACTTACCAAAGGATGGTCTTTCCCTTGAGACTTTCTTTGGCAATGGCGGAGCTGATGAGCTGGGTGATACCATCCTCATTGCCACACGAAACGAAGGCAAAACCAAAGAGTTTCGTAAGATGTTTGAGAAATTAGGCATCAAGGTTGAAAATCTCAATGATTACCCAGACCTTCCTGAAGTGGCTGAAACTGGCATGACCTTTGAAGAAAATGCGCGCCTGAAAGCTGAAACTATTTCAGAATTGACTGGGAAAATGGTCTTGTCAGATGATTCTGGTTTGAAGGTTGATGCTCTGGGTGGCTTACCTGGTGTTTGGTCAGCCCGTTTTTCAGGACCAGACGCGACAGACGAGCTTAACAATGCCAAACTCTTACATGAATTAGCTATGGTCTTTGACAAAGAAAGTCGCTCTGCTCAATTCCACACAACCTTGGTGGTTGCTAAGCCAGGCAAAGAGAGCTTAGTGGTAGAAGCTGATTGGCCTGGCTACATTGGTTTTGAGGCAAAAGGTGAGAACGGCTTTGGTTATGACCCACTTTTCTTGGTCGGTGAAGGCGACCGCACAGCAGCGCAGCTATCTGCCGAAGAAAAGAATGAACAATCTCATCGTGGACTAGCGGTTAAGAAATTATTGGAGGTATTTCCAGAATGGCAAGCACAAGATTTGTAGTTATGAGTGATTCTCATGGTGACCGTGGTATTGTTGAGGACATCAAGAAGCATTATCAAGGCAAGGTAGATGGCATTTTCCATAATGGTGATTCGGAGCTTCCCAGCGACGCCCCTGTTTGGGATGGGATTTATGTGGTGCGTGGTAACTGCGATTATGACGCGGGTTATAAGGATAATTTGGTGACTCGTCTTGGCAATGTCGTGATTGCTCAGACTCATGGTCATCTCTATCATATCAATTTTATGTGGGACCGATTGGACTTGTTTGCACAATCGGCTGACGCTGACATCTGTCTTTATGGTCACTTGCACCGAGCTGACGCTTGGCAAAATGGTAAGACCGTTTTTATCAATCCAGGTTCTGTTTCACAACCGCGTGGACCAATTAATGTTAAACTCTATGCCTTGGTGACAGTTACGGATGATAAGATTGTAGTTGATTACTATACACGTGACCACCAACTCTACCCAGAATTAACAAAGGAATTTAGCCGATGATTGCCAAAGCATTTGAAGACTTTCTCTTGAGTCATCTTGATAATTACCTGATTCCAGCTGAAGATTTAGCCATTTTCATTGATACTCACAATGCAGACCACGTCAAATTGTTGCTGATGAGCAATGGTTATTCGCGCGTGCCTGTCCTTACCAAGGACAAGAAATATGTGGGGACCATCAGCATTTCTGATATTCTCTCTTACCAAGCCCAAAATCAGCTTAATGATTGGGAAGTTGACCCGACCGATATTCGTGAAATGGTAAATACCAAGATTGAAACCATCAATGAAGCTGCTGACCTGACAGAAATCATGCACAAATTGGTGGACTTTCCTTTCTTGCCAGTGGTCAATGATGACAATGTATTTCAAGGGATTATCACGCGAAAATCAATTTTAAAGGCTGTTAATAGTCTTCTTCACGACTTCACTAATTACTATGATATTGTTCCAAAACACGATGCAGACAAAGATTAAGTCCTTTTTAGCCAGTAAGCAGCTGTCTCCTAATTCTGAGAAGTCTTACACCTACGATTTGGAGCAATTCGTGGCCTTTGTTGGTGAGCAAGTGACCAAAGAAAAGTTGGCACTCTACCAGCAATCTTTATCCGACTTAAAAGTTTCAGCGCGCAAGCGTAAAGTCTCTGCGGTCAACCAATTTTTGGCCTTTCTATATGAGACAGAAGTTTTAGACCGCTATTTCAAATTGAAGGTGACTGACAAGCTACCGACGCCCAAGAATCAAGCTGAATTGGTTGACTTATCTTCATTTTATGAGCCTTGTCAAAATAAAGTGGGGCAGCTGATGGCGCTTCTAATTTTTGAATTGGGCTTGACGCCTGCAGAAATAGCAGAGCTGGCTGTGAAGAATATTGATACTAACTTTGCTATTATCCGTTTGTCTAAGGCAGGCATGGTGCGTATTTTGCAAGTGCCAACCAAGCTCTTATCTCTTTTAGAGGAGGCTTTGTCTGGTCAAGAGACTTATCTCTTTGAACACGACGGTAGAAGCTACTCGCGTCAGTGGTTCTTTAATCAACTCAAAGCCTTTTTAGCTGAAAAAGGTCAGGATGAGATGACAGCGCAGCGATTGCGGGAGCAATACATCCTAAGAGAAAAGGCTGCAGGCAAGTCGATCATGAAAGTGAGTCGCCAGCTAGGGCTTAAAAGTCCAATCACTCTGGAGAAATTTTACAAGTAATGGATATTAAATTAAAAGATTTTGAGGGACCGCTGGACTTGCTCTTGCACTTGGTGTCCAAGTATGAGGTGGATATCTATGATGTTCCCATTGTTGAGGTCATTGAGCAGTATCTGGCCTATATCGCGACCTTGCAGGCTATGAAGCTGGAGGTTGCGGGCGAATATATGGTCATGGCCAGCCAGCTCATGCTGATTAAGAGTCGCAAGCTCCTGCCAAAAGTGGTCGAAGCGGAGCCCATGGCTGATGACCCTGAACTAGAACTTTTGGGGCAAATCGAAGAATACCGCAAGTACAAGGCTCTCAGTGAAGAATTGGGGCACCAGCATGATGAGCGAGCAAAATTCTTTTCAAAACCCAAGCAGGAATTGATTTTTGAAGAGGCAACCTTATCGCATGATACGACCTTGATGGACCTTTTCTTGTCCTTCTCTCATGTTATGTCCCAGCGTCAAAAAGAGTTACGGAACAATCATACGGTGATTGAGGGCGATGACTATCGTATCGAAGATATGATGGAGGTTTTGGAAGAGCGTTTGGGGCAGCAAGCGCAATTATCTCTGGACCAAGTCTTTAAAGATTGCCAAAGTCGTTCAGAAATGATAACCTTATTTTTAGCCACCTTAGAATTGATTAAACTGCACCGCGTTTTGGTGGAGCAGGAGGACAATTTTGGTCAGATTATTTTGAGAAAGGAAGTGGCATGAACTATTTAGCACAGCTGGAAGCCCTTCTTTTTGTGGCTGGTGAGGATGGTCTTAGTCTTCGTCAAATGGCAGAGCTGGTCAACTTAACACCGACAGCATTGACTCAACAATTGGATAAACTAGCTGAAAAATACGCACAGGATGAGACATCAGCTTTGGATTTGCTTCAAACAGCTCAGACTTATAAACTGGTCACCAAGGATGGATTTGCAGAGCTCTTGCGTGATTACGCCAAGGCTCCGGTCAACCAATCTTTATCTCGTGCCAGCTTGGAAGTCCTATCAATCATTGCCTACAAGCAACCCATTACTAGGATTGAAGTGGATGACATCCGTGGTGTCAATTCCAGCTCAGCCATTACCAAGTTAATGGCTTTTGGCTTGATTAAGATTATCGGGAAGAAGGAAGTTATCGGGACACCAAATCTCTATGCGACGACGGATTATTTCCTAGACTATATGGGTATCAATCATTTGGATGAATTGGTGGATGCCTCAAGTATTGAATTAGTTGATGATGAAATCACGCTCTTTTCAGAAGATAAGGAGCTAGAAATTAAGGAAGAAAATGAGAATTAACAAGTACATTGCGCATGCAGGGATTGCAAGCCGCAGAAAAGCTGAAGAGCTTATCAAACAGGGCATGGTGACGATTAACGGTCAAGTGGTGACCGAGTTAGCCACACAGGTTAAATCTGGTGACCTTGTTGAAGTAGAAGGAAGCCCAATTTACAATGAGGAGAAGGTCTACTATCTTCTCAACAAACCGCGTGGGGTTATTTCCAGTGTGTCTGACGACAAGGGACGTAAAACCGTTATTGACCTCTTGCCACAAGTCAAAGAGCGTATCTATCCAGTTGGTCGCTTGGACTGGGATACGACTGGTCTCTTGATTTTAACCAATGACGGTGACTTTACTGACAAGATGATTCACCCTCGTAATGAGATTGACAAGGTTTACTTGGCGCGTGTTAAAGGCATTGCCACTAAGGAAAATCTGCGTCCGTTGACTCGTGGTGTCCTTATCGATGGCAAAAAAACTAAGCCAGCTCGTTACAACATCATTAAGGTTGACCATGAAAAGAATCGTTCAGTGGTTGAATTGACTATCCATGAAGGACGTAATCACCAGGTTAAGAAAATGTTTGAATCAGTTGGACTCTTGGTGGATAAATTGTCACGTACTCAGTTTGGGACTCTTGATTTGACAGGTCTTCGTCCAGGTGACTATCGCCGTCTCAACAAGAAAGAAATCAGTCAGTTGCACAACGCAGCCATCAATTCTCAAAACTAATGCTGAAGAAGGTTTTAATTGCACCCGTTCGTTTCTATCAAAAGTACATTTCACCAGCTTTTCCACCGTCTTGTCGCTATCAGCCGACCTGTTCTAATTACATGATTGAGGCGATTGAGAAGCACGGTGCTAAGGGTGTTTTGATGGGGCTTGCTCGTATTTTGCGCTGTCATCCTTTTGTTCAAGGAGGCGATGACCCTGTTCCCGACCATTTTTCATTAGTTAGAAATCATAAAAAGGATTTGTCCTGAGCGACAAATCCTTTTTGCTTATAGTTTGGACCAAGTTTTTGGAATGAAGAGCAGTAGCATTGGGTAAATTTCCAAACGTCCAGCAATCATGGCAAATGAGAGAAGGACTTTTGAAAATGGACTGAAAATAGCAAAGGTTTCATTGGTACCTAACATGGGTCCGATATTATTGAAACAAGAAGCTGCTGCGCTGACGACAGTTAGTAAATTATTGCTGTCTAGCGAAAGGAAGAAGACCAATCCCATAAAAATCATAACGTAAATCGCCAAATATTTGAGAACACCGTGCTGGGTTTCTTTATCCAAAACATTTCTATTGATATGTAGAGACATTACACGATTTGGATAAAGGGTTGATAGAACTTGATTTTTAGCAATTTTAGTCAAAATCAAGCCACGCATAACCTTGAAACCACCGGCTGTTGACCCTGCTGAACCCCCGACAAACATGAGGAACAAGAGAATTCCTTGTGAAAAGAGCGGCCAGCCTGTAATATCTGTCACACTGTATCCAGTAGTTGTGATGATGGTCGATACTTCAAAGAAGACATATTCAATACCCTTACGGAAATTGTCATACATTCCCACAACATTGAGACTTATCAAAACAGTGGCAACCAAAACAATCTTGAGATAAGCTCGTAATTCTTCATCACCAAAGAAGGTTTTGACTTTGCGAAGTAGGAGGAGATAGTAGAGGTTGAAGTTGACCCCAAAGACCAGCATCCCAACAGAAACAAGATTAGTAATGAGTGAGCTATTGTAGTGGGCAATACTGTCATTGTAAACAGAGAATCCCCCGGTTCCGGCAGTCCCCATAGCGATGAGTAGGCTGTCATAAAGTGGCATACCAGCAAAGTAGAGGATAACGACAAAAATGGCAAACATGACCAAGTAAAGGATGTAGAGAATCTGCGCTGTCTCTTTTAGCTTTGAAACAACCTTACCAAAGACAGGTCCTGGGACCTCGGCACGCATAACTTCGAGGTGGCTATTTTTACTATTTTCCATAATAGCTAGCGCAAAAACCAGAACACCCATCCCTCCGATTAAATGGGTGAAGGACCGCCAGAATAAAAGCGACGGAGACAAGACACTGACATCGTTTAAAATGGTAGCCCCTGTCGTTGTAAAACCTGATGAAATTTCAAAGAAAGCATCAATAATGCTAGGAATTTGTCCCGAAATAACAAAAGGCAAGGCGCCAAAGAAAGACCAGAAAATCCAACAAAGGGCAACAATCAGCATTCCTTCCTTGGTATAGATATGATAATTTTTAGGCTTAAATAAAGAACCAATCCCACCAAGGAGAAGGAGGATTCCTATGGTTATCAGGATACTGAGAGTAACCTGATAATGCTCCCGATAAATAAAGGACACAATCAAAGGAACAAGCAGAAGACCGGCCTCAATGAGCAGTAATTTTGAGAGGAGGAAACGAACCATACTCTTATTCATGGCTTACCTCGCTAACAAATCACTGACACGAGTGATATTTTTCAGAAGTGTAACGACCACTAATTTATCCCCAACGCTGATGACATCATCACCAGATGGGTAAATAGTTTTGCCATTACGAATGATAGCAACAATCAAAATATCGCGTTTAAATTTGAGACTTGCTAGAGACTTACCAGCAATCTTACTATTTTCCTTGATTTCAAATTGAAGGGTTTCAATACGGTCGTTGGCAATGTGGTGCATGGCTTCCAAGTTTGAATCCTTGGCATTGAAGCGTCCGCGGATGAAGTGCATCATGTGGTCAACAGCGATGCGTTTTGGGATAACGATACTTGAAAATTGCTTAGTATCGATGATTTCCAAAAGGCTGGTGCGGTTGACCTTGGTGATATTTTTGACAATTCCAAGTGATTCAAGGTACATGGAAGTGATGATATTTTCCTCATCAACCCCAGTCAACGTTGTAACGGCATCAAAACTTGCTACACTTTCTTCTAGGAGAACATTCTTAGCGGTGCCATCACCGTGAACGACATGGACGTCAGGAAATTCTTGGCTAAAATATTCAGCATTCTTCTCATCAACTTCAATCAATTTAACCTTGATATTGGTATTTCTCAAGATATTGAGAAGATAGTAGGCAATGCGTCCAGCTCCGATAACCATCATATTTTTAACGACTTTTGATTTGACAAAACTGTGGAAGAGAATCATCTCAACACGGCTACCCGTTACGAAAATCTTATCACCAGCCTGAATGCTAGCATCGCCGTTTGGAATAATCAAATGTCCATCGCGTTCAATGGCACAGATGACGATATTTCCGAATTTCTTACGGAATTGTACCATTGACATCTGTGACAACTTGCTGCCATCAACGATTTTAAATTCCATTAGCATGACACGTCCATTGGCAAAGTGTTCAACGGATAGGGCATTAGGAAAATCAACGGTGTTGGCAATGTAGCGGGCTGTAAGCAATTCGGGATTGACAACCATTGAAAAGCCAAGAAAATTTTTATCCTTGAAATAAGCATTGGAATACTCAGGATTGCGGACGCGGACGATTGTTTCTTTAGCCCCCATCTTCTTAGCAAGGACAGCAGAAATCATATTAACTTCGTCTTTATCAGTAATAGCAACGAAAATGTCACAATTTTGAATATCTGCCTGCTCCAGAATCTTAAAGTTGGCACCATTACCAACAATCCCCATAATATCGTACAATTTTGTGACACGTTTAAGGACAAATTCTTTTGCTTCAATTAAAATAACATCATGCTTTTCTTCAACAAGTGAGCGACAAAGAGCGGTTCCAACCTTCCCTCCACCGACAACAATTATTCTCATGCTAACCTCCAAATCAATATCCTCTATCATACTCCTTTTCCCCCTAAAATGCACTAGAATTTCAGTGAAAAAAGTCTTTTGGAGTGTTTTGTAACATTGTAATCTAATGGTAATTTTTCAACGAAAAGATTGATAGACAAGATTGTTAAATTATTTTCAGAAATTCTAATCAGCAAAATAAAGAGAAATCAACTTGAGACAGGCTAGAAAATTAGATATAATGAAGGGTCGGACTATTTGATTAAAGGAGACAAGATGACAAAACAAACTGTAAAGCAAACCTATGGTTTGACGACAACGATTGCCATGATTGTCGGTATTGTTATAGGATCAGGAATTTATTTTAAGGTTGATGATATTTTGACCTATACCGGTGGAAATGTTTTTCTAGGGATGCTTGTTATCGTTCTTGGTTCATTTTCAATTATTTTTGGGAGTTTATCAATGTCAGAATTAGCATTGCGAACAAGCGATAGTGGTGGGATTTTTTCTTACTATGAACGCTATATCCATCCAGGATTAGCTTCAACGCTTGGTTTCTTTACAGCTTACCTTTACTTGCCGTCTTTGGTGGCTGTTGTGAGTTGGGTGGCAGCAAATTTTACGCTAGGGTCTAAATCTAGTTTGGAAGCTCAAACGCTTCTGGCTTTGGTTTATATTATTCTTTTGGCTGGGATGAATATCTACTCTAAACGCCTCGGTGGATTTTTCCAATCGTTAACAACCATGGTCAAGGTTATTCCCCTGGTTTTGATTGCGGGAATCGGGATTTTCTGGTCTGGCCCAAGCCCTGACATTCCATCAGGACTTCAGGTCATTGAGCCCTCAAATGTGGGCTGGAGTTGGCTATCTGGGCTTGTACCACTTTATTTTGCCTATGATGGGTGGACAATCTTTGTTAGCATCGCCCCTGAGGTTAAGAATCCTAAGAAAAATTTGCCACTGGCATTTATCATAGGACCAGTGCTTATCCTAGTCCTCTATCTCGCCTTCTTCTTTGGGCTTAGCAAGATTTTGGGTCCAAGTTTTATTATGACAACGGGAAACGATGCGGTCAATTACGCTGCCGAATGGTTATTTGGAAGACACATCGGAAACCTACTCTTGCTCATCATCGTTTTAGCAGTCCTTGGTGTGGCTAATGGTATTCTTCTGGGGACAATGCGTCTGCCACAAGCCTTTGCGGAACGTGGCTGGATTAACAGTCCCAAAATGGCAGAAATCAATTTGAAATACCAAATGTCTATTCCAGCTAGTCTGAGTGTGGCAGGTGTCACTCTTGTATTGCTAGCAATCCATTACTTGGTAACCAAGTTTAACCTGTTACCAGGTAGCGATATTTCAGAAATTGCCATTGTTTTCAATAATACCAGCCTGATTTTCCTTTATGTGGCGGTTCTCCGACTTTATCTTAAAGGAGACATTAAAAATCGTTTTACAGGATTTATTGCACCAATCTTAGCGATTTTGGGTGGCCTAGTTCTTTTAGTGGGAAGCTTCATCAGTAACTTCTGGATGGTGCTTGTTTTCCAACTGTTTTGCTTACTTTTCTGCATGGTCAGCTATGCCATTTACCGTAAAAATACAAAGTTAAAAAAGCCAAATTGTAAAAAAATGAAATAAATTTGTTGACATTAGATGTCAGCATGTTATAATAGTGTCAACGATTTGTTAGTTTAAATCAAACCTGTTATGATTTAAGTTAATAAACCACCGCCAACCACATTGTTTGCTGAGCTAGACTCCGGGCAGTGTGGTTTTTTTATTAGTCATGCTATTAGAAAGTGTTGTGTTATGAATATTGAAGAACTAACCAAATCCAATCACCGTGCAGACAGTGGTCGCAACCACATCGTTCTGTTTGAACCCCAAATTCCAGCAAATACAGGGAATATCGCCCGTACCTGTGCGGCAACTAATGCCCCCTTGCACATTATTCGTCCTATGGGCTTTCCCATTGATGATAAGAAAATGAAGCGTGCTGGGCTCGATTATTGGGATAAATTGGACGTGACCTTCTATGATAGCTTGGAAGAATTCATGGCGCAGTGCCAAGGTAAGGTTCACTTGATTTCAAAGTTTGCTGCTAAGGTTTACTCAGATGAAAACTATAATGACGAAGCAGAGCATTATTTTATGTTTGGTCGTGAGGACAAGGGACTTCCAGAAGATTTCATGCGTGACAATGCAGAAAAAGCACTTCGCATTCCCATGAATGATGAACACGTGCGCAGTCTTAACGTCTCAAACACTGTCTGCATGATTGTCTACGAAGCACTTCGTCAACAATCATTTCCTAATCTTGAGCTAAGTCACACCTACGAACATGACAAGCTAAAATAGGTATTTCAGAAAGATCAGTGCTAGCACCGCTGGTCTTTTTTGCTATGTCTGTCATATGGAAAATATATTTCAAAATTTCGTTGAAATGCTGAGTGTGTGGTGATACATTGAAAGAAAAGAGTGTGATTTAGGAGACATCATATGAAAAAGAAGATGTATAAATCAAAAAAACATTGGGTCATTGCAGGTCTTGCAACGGTTGCAATTTTGGGAAGCCATGGTCTAGTATTGGCTGATGAAACCTCCGCAATTCAAGAGCCTACAAAGCAAGAATCTACGATAACAGTGGATCAACCAGATGCTAGTAGCTCAGTGACCGAAGAAGTAAAAGAAGCTACACCAGTTGAGACATTCCCTGATTTAACAAGTACTTCTGAGCCCACTAACACTGTACAGTTGTCAGGAACTACTCAGTCAACTTCTCCAGTGATGTCAGAAGTAGTCACTTCTATGACCAGTGAATCGACAGTGGTGCAGTCTGTTACTTCGGAGAGTGCTACCGCTGCTACATCAGAAGTGGTAGAAGGGTCAACAGTTGTAGCAAATCAGTCAGAAAATACTAGCTCCGTTGTTCAACGACCTACTTCTGCGGATGAACTCGTCCCTGAAAAAAATGCTACAGAGGTAGCCACAGATATTGCGCGTGCAACCGGCAACGAAACAGCTCTGTCCAAGCAACATTAGATAGTAAGGGAATCAAAATCATTTTTTCTGGCAACAAAACTGCTGACGAGCAAGTCAAATTTGCCGTCTGGTCTGATAAGAATGGTCAAGGCAACCTAGTTTGGTACGATGCAGATGCTAAAGGCGCAGCCTATGTGCAGCTGTCTCGTCATAAAGATTATGGTTAGTACAACATTCATACTTATGCTTTTAGTGGCAAAGGACCACGCGGAATCAATGCCATGACCTTGACGGTTCCAGAACCTGATGTCAAGGTCTCAACGACTAAAAAATCTGCAACACAATATGAAGTCTCAGTAACCAATGTTCCAGAAACCATCACTGATGTGATGGTACCTGTTTGGTCCTCTAAAAATGCCCAAGATGACCTTATTTGGTACAAGGCGACTAAGTCAGGGCAAGGGACTTACACCGTTCTTGTGGATACAACCAAGCATCACAACGACACTGGTCACTACAACGCTCACGTTTATGGGCACAGCATGGTCACAGGTGGTCTAGTTGGGCTTAAGGTATCAGGCTTTGACAATGTGGACACCCGTACCAATGCAACCATCGCCGTTGTTAATTATTCTGAGAACAAAACAAGTTTTGATGTGGTGGTCACAAGTGACAGTAACACCAAAACCATCAATAAAGTTAGCGTAGCTGTCTGGTCCGAGGACAAGGGTCAAGATGACCTCAAGTGGTACACGCCAACAGTCAAGAATAACCAAGCTAAGATGACCGTTGATATTGCTAACCATTCCAATACTTCAGACAAGTACAATGTCCATGTTTACATTGATTATGCGGATGGTAGTCGTGTCGGAACAGTTGTTGGTGCCTACAAAATTACTAAGCCAAGTGATTTGAATAGGCCAGAGGCTGACACCAAAGTTGCTACTGATTTGACTGATAAGGGGATTGCCATCCAAGTCAGCTCTAATCAAGTGAAAGATGACCGTGATGTCCGCTTTGCCGTTTGGTCCGAGGACAAGGGCCAAGATGACCTCAAGTGGTACAATGCAGATAGCAAAGGCAAGGCTGTCGCAGCCTATGAAGACCACGCAGGCTACGGCAAATACAATGTCCACACTTACATGGTTTCTAATGGCAAAATGGTTGGTCTCAACGCTACTAGCTTCACCATGCCAAATCCAAGTGCTCAGACAGAAATCATTAAGGTTGACGACTTAACTTACAAGGTGACAGTCAAAAATGTTCCAGCCTATATTGATTCTGTGACAGTACCTGTTTGGTCTGACAGGGGAGACCAAGATGATATTGTGTGGACTAAGACTGACAAAGAAAATGGAATTTACATTGCACTAGTTAGTTTGAAAGAACATCACTATGATGATGGTCACTACAGTGCTCATATTTATGGGCACAGTAAAATTGGTAATCAGACTGTAGGAATGGCAGTTACATCTGGTTTCACAGTACCTTTGGCTGATGTTTCTGATAAACAACAGGCTGTTCAGGTTGAGACTAGATATAAAGGAACTGGTAACTACGAAGTTAATGTGACTAATATTCGTCAGTCTGGAAAACTAAAAATTGCTATTTGGTCAAGTAAAAATGATCAAGACGACCTTCGTTGGTATGAAACAACTCCTGCTAATCATCAGGCTACCCTTCGATTTAATGTGACAAATCACAAAGATACTGGTGTTTACAACATCCATATTTATCAAGAAAATGGTAAGAAGTTAGAGTTCCTAACGAGCTCTAATGTCCAAGTTGATCGTGCTAACTATGACACACCTTATTATAGCCAACGTGATGGTCGCTGGGCAAGTCGTTGGTACGGAGTCTCTAACTTGGCTGCAACGGGCTGTGTACCGACAACTATGGCAATGGTGCTAACTTCTCTTAAAGGAGCGCAGGTTCTTCCGACACAAGTTGCTGACTACCTCTATAATCAAACAGTTGAATTTAACCGAGGAACAGCAGGAACAACAGGTCAAGGAATCTTAATGGCAGCTAAAGAATGGGGTGTTACGGCTACGCCACTTGGTACTAAGAATAATCTCATTCAAGCGCTAAAAGATGGTTACCATGTTTTGGGGGCTGTGCAGAATGATATTTTTGTGATGCATGGCAGTCACGAGCTTGTTTTAAAAGGTTATAAGGCTGGCAAGACACACGTCTCAGATCCATATACCCCCTCTTATTCAGGCTGGTACAGCATTGATCAGTTGTGGAATGAACAAAGCCATTATAGCGATGATACCCGCAATATTGGTGCCCCATTTATCAAAATAACTGATATTTAAAAGTTTATGACGTCTCTCACTTTTTTGAGAGGCGTTTTTTGTAGATTCAATCCAAAATAACTACTAACTAGTAATTAAAACACTTGCAATTGTAAGTATTTTTTGGTATTCTATACTTGTCTTCAGGGCAGGGTGTGATTCCCGACCGGCGGTGTTTGGCAGAGGTGTCTGTCATCAGTCCGCGAGCGCAAGCTGATGTGGTGTGATTCCACAGCCGACAGTAAAGTCTGGATGGGAGAAGACGAAGGTTTTTTGCGTAGGCGCACATACCTTTGGTACTTCTTTCAATTTGTAAAAATTGGAGGAATTTTTTTATGACAAACACACGCAAAATGGTAATGATCGCCATTCTATCAGCACTTTCATTTGTGCTCATGCTATTTAGTTTCCCCCTTATTCCAGGGGCTAGCTTCTTGAAGGTTGATTTTTCAATCATTCCCATGTTTCTAGCCTTGATTATGTACGATTACAAATCAAGTTTCGGAGTTTTGATTCTTCGTTCATTATTGAAACTCTTGCTTGACAATCGCGGGGCAGAAACTTATATCGGTTTACCGATGAATATTGTAGCTTTAAACTTATTTTTAGCCAGCTTTGCTATTCTATGGAAGAATAAGGAAACCCTAGCAAGCTTTATTAAGGCAAGCATTGTGGGAACAGTTTTGTTAACTCTATCGATGCTTCTACTTAACTACGTTTATGCCGTCCCACTCTATGCGACTTTTGCTAATTTTGACATCAGTGCAACGATTGGTCTTGGCAATTATTTGATTGCAATGGTGACTCCTTTTAACATTGTTGAAGGCATCTTGATGGCGGTGATTTTCTACCTTGCCTATGTTGCTTGCAAACCAATTTTAGAAAGATACCGTAATTCTTAATGCAACGTAAACCTTTATCCTATACTTTAGCAACTCTCGGTCTCCTTGTCTTCTTGTTCCTAGCATTTCTGGTTAAATTTAATCCTGAAGCTTTGAACGGATTTGATAGGACCATTCAGACAGCAGTCCGAGGCGACCTCCCACAAACGCTAACGACCTTCTTTACTATGGTGACAGTGGTTGGTAATACATCAACACAAGCAGTGATTGCAATCATAGCAGTGATTTTCTTAGCCTACAGAAAGCACAAGCAAGAAGCTATCTTTTTAGCAGGGAACAGTCTCTTGGCTGCTTTCTGCATCATCACTATCAAAAATATTTTCCAGCGCCCACGTCCAAGTATCTTGCATTTGGTGCAGGCGGATGGCTATTCATTCCCAAGTGGTCACTCCATGGGAACTATGCTGATTATCGGAAGTATTATTGTGATTCTTTGTGGCAGGGTTAAGCAAAAAGGCTGGCGCTGTTTGATAGCAGTTGCTCTAGCTGCGCTAATCTTCTGTGTTGGTCTATCACGTATTTACGTTGGTGTGCATTATCCATCGGATGTGCTTGCAGGCTTTAGTTTAGGTTTTGGTTTACTCAATGTAACAAATGTAATCTATCAAAATCGGATTTATAAATCATAAGAGGTTGGCTGGCGCCAGCCTTTTCTTGTGCTCAAATCAGCGTCAGCCCATTTTCCCAATAAACAAGTCCTAAAAATTGTGCTACAATAAAAGGTATGAAAAAACGTTATAATACTTTGAACGATTATTATCGTGAAACTTTTGGTGAGAAGATTTTTAAGGTGCCTATTGATGCGGGCTTTGACTGTCCTAACCGTGATGGAACCGTAGCGCATGGTGGCTGTACCTTCTGTACGGTGTCGGGTTCTGGGGATGCTATTGTGGCACCTGATGCGCCGATTCGCGAACAATTTTATCATGAGATTGATTTCATGCACCGCAAGTGGCCTGAGGTGAAGAAGTACTTGGTTTACTTCCAAAACTTTACCAACACCCATGACAAGGTTGAGGTCATTCGTGAGCGCTATGAGCAAGCCATCAATGAGCCTGGGGTCATTGGGATTAATATCGGAACTCGTCCCGATTGTTTGCCTGATGAGACCTTGGAATATATAGCAGAGCTGACCGAACGCATGCATGTGACTATTGAGCTTGGTTTGCAGACGACTTATGAAGAAACGTCGGAATTGATTAACCGTGCCCATTCATATGATTTGTACAAGGAAACGGTTAAGCGTGTGCGTCAAATGGTACCAAAAGCTGAAATTGTTTCGCACTTAATTAACGGACTTCCTGGTGAAACGCATGAAATGATGTTGGAAAATGTCCGCCGTTGCGTGACGGATAATGATATCGACGGTATCAAGTTGCACTTGCTTCACTTAATGACCAATACTCGCATGCAGCGTGACTTCCATGAAGGTCGCTTGCAGCTGCTCAGTCAGGATGAGTATGTCAAGATTATTTGTGACCAGTTGGAGATTATTCCCAAAAACATCATCATCCACCGTATCACTGGTGACGCACCACGCGACATGTTGATTGGGCCTATGTGGAGCCTCAACAAGTGGGAAGTTCTCAATGCCATTGACCAAGAAATGGAGAGCCGTGGCTCTTATCAAGGCTGCAAGCTAGAAAAAGCAGAGGTGAGCGCATGATTAAACGTCCCATTCGCTTGTCCCACGATTTTTTAGCAGAGGTTCTGGATAATGAGGCTGTCGCTGTTGATGCAACCATGGGAAATGGGAATGACACAGCCTTTCTAGCTAAATTGTCCCAGAAGGTCTACGCTTTTGATGTGCAAGAACAAGCCCTCATCAATACCCGCAAACGATTGGACGAACAGAAAATTGATAACGCCCAGCTGATTTTGGACGGGCATGAACATGTGGACCAGTATGTTTCGGAACCCATCCGCGCGGCCATTTTCAACCTGGGCTATCTGCCAAGTGCTGACAAAACCATCATAACAAAACCCAACACGACACTTGAAGCCATCAAGAAAATTTTGGAGCGTTTGGAAGATGGTGGTCGAGTGTCCCTCATGATTTATTACGGTCATGAAGGGGGAAACGTGGAAAAAGATGCGGTGCTGGAATTTGTTAAAGACTTGCCACAAGAAGATTTTGCGACCATGCTCTATCAACCCCTCAACCAGATTCATACCCCACCATTTTTGGTCATGATTGAAAAATTAAACTAAAAGAGAGTGGGACAAAAGTCATGAAGACGAAGTCTTCGATTTTCCCTCACGTCTTTATTTCTCGGTTTGGGCTGAAACAGTCTCTCCCCAGACTGTTTCACTCCCACCTCCGCACAGTTGAGTAGGTCTCTAAATGCAGATTTATCAGTGCTTAGATGCCACTCAACCATTAGTTCAGAGAAAATAAAGAGAGGTTAGGGAGTTTTGTCCTAACCTCTTAGTTTACCTCTGGTTTAATAAAGAATCGCTTATCATCGATAGGAATAATAGAAACGGGATTTTGATAAAAATTCTCTAAAACTTCTGGCGTGATGATGTCTTCCTTGCGACCTTGAGCTACAATTTTCCCTTTTCTAAGGAGCAAAATGTGTTCCATCTTGTCGGTGATTTCTTCGGCATGGTGAGTGACATAGAGAACTGTTGGAGCATGGGGAAGGTCTGCGATGCGGTCAACCTGCGCCAGCAATTTTTCACGGGCAAAGAGGTCAAGACCGGTCGTTGCTTCGTCCAAAATAATAACCTCAGGATCTTCCATGAGGCTACGGGCAATGAGGAGTAGCTGCTTTTCGCCCTGTGAGAGGCTGGCGTAGATGCGACCAATCAAGTGGTCACCGCCTAGGGAGCAAAGCATCTGGCGAGCTTCCTCTAACTCTTCTTCACTGTAAGCCTTGTAGAGAATGCTGGATTTGTATTTACCAGTCAAAACGATTTTTTCAGCCAACATACCACCTGATAGGCGCTCGGAAATGAAGGAACCAACCACACCGATTTTTGTGCGGATTTCTGTGATGTCGCCTTTACCAAATCTACTACCCAGCACAGCTATTTCTCCTTCTGAGGGAAAATACTCTGCCATAATCATTTTGAGTAGCGTTGACTTACCGGAGCCATTGAGCCCTAAAATTGCCCAGCGTTCACCCTTCTTAACCTGCCAATTTAAATCCTTCAACAAAGTTTTCCCTTGTCTTCTGAGACTCACATGTTTTAACGAAATAACTGCCATAATCTATCCTTTCGAGAAATCTTTTTCAATATTATAACACTTTCTAGCTACTTTTGATAAACTAACTCAGAGCTTTCTGATGGAATTTTTGGCAAATAAACTAGTCGTCCGTAGGTGTGATTGGGTACTGAGGAGGTTGTGGCAAGCTGTTCGAAAGTGCTGAAAGCTCCCCTTCAAACTGCGAGAGTTCATCAAAATTTTTGACGGCTAGAATCAAGTTTACGGGAGGTTGTCAAACTTTTTGACGATAAGAATCTAGTTTGCGAGAGTTTGTTAAAACTTTTGACGGCGAGAATCCAGCTTACGGGAGGCTGTCAAAATTTTTGACAGCCAGAATTCAGTTTTTGTGAGCCTGTCGGAATCTCTGCCAACTAGACTGAGTTATTAGGAGTACTGCCAGAGTTTCTGATAAACGGAATTAGTTAGGAGCTAGCTCGCTAGAAATGCCCTCACTTGAGCTGACTTTTTCGAGCTCACCTTGCTACTTTAGACCCCTATTCACCTTTGACAGTTCTAAAATAACTGCTACTTACTATCCCCCATTTCTGGCGCTTTCTTATCACTTTATTTCAAATTATGCTATAATAGTCATACTATATTTAATTTAGGAGAATAAACCTTTATGGAAGACCCGAGTAGTCAGTCCTTACTTTTACAATTATTATTACTATTAGTTTTAACTCTTCTTAATGCTTTCTTCTCTGCTTCAGAGATGGCTATGGTTTCGCTCAGCCGTTCGCGCGTGGAGCAAAAAGCAGAAGAGGGCAATAAAAAATACCAACGCCTACTTGACGTTTTGGAAAATCCCAATAACTTTTTGTCGACCATTCAAGTTGGTATTACTTTTATCAGTCTCTTGCAAGGGGCTAGTTTATCAGCTTCGCTTGGGAAGGTGATTGCTGGTTGGCTTGGCAATTCAGCCACAGCTCAAACAGCTGGTAGCGTCATTTCTTTGATTTTTTTGACCTACATTTCGATTGTTTTAGGTGAATTGTATCCTAAGCGTATCGCCATGAATTTGAAGGATGATTTGGCAGTCATTTCAGCACCAGTTATTATCTTTATCGGTAAAATTGTGCGCCCATTTGTCTGGTTCTTGTCAGCCTCAACCAATCTCTTGAGCCGTCTAACGCCCATGACCTTCGATGATGCGGATGAAAAGATGACTCGAGATGAGATTGAGTACATGTTGACTAACAGCGAGGAGACGCTGGATGCCGAGGAGATTGAAATGCTTCAAGGTGTTTTTTCCCTTGATGAACTCATGGCGCGTGAAGTTATGGTACCTCGTACCGATGCCTTCATGATTGATATCAATGACAATACCCGTGATAATATCGAAGAAATTCTTCGCCAAAGTTTCTCGCGCGTGCCCGTCTACGATGGTGACAAGGACAAGGTTATCGGTGTTTTACACACCAAGCGCCTCCTAGAAGCTGGCTTTAAGGAAGGCTTTGATGACCTCAACCTTCGTCGTATTCTGCAAGACCCCCTCTTTGTCCCTGAGACGATTTTTGTGGATGATTTGTTAAAAGAGTTGCGCCGTACTCAGAATCAGATGGCCATTCTTTTGGACGAATATGGAGGTATGGCAGGCCTAGTGACCCTTGAAGACTTATTGGAAGAAATTGTCGGAGAAATCGATGATGAAACAGATAAGGCTGAGCTAGAAGTCCGTGAAATCGGTGACCAGACCTACATCGTTCTAGGAACCATGTCCCTCAATGATTTCAATGACCATTTCGACACTGAACTTGAAAGTGATGATGTGGACACCATTGCTGGTTTCTACTTAACAGGTGTCGGCTCCATCCCAAGCCAAACCGTCAAAGAAAGCTTTGCTATTGACAGTAAAGAAAAACACCTGACCTTTATCAACGATAAAGTCCGTGATGGACGTGTCATCAAGCTAAAAGTCCTTGTTTCTGATATAGAACAAGATTTATAGTACAGATATTACTAAAGACTAGGGTTTCCCTAGTCTTTCTCTTATGGAAAATGGTATAATGAAAATGTAAAAACGGTTACATAAGAAGGTGATAGATATGACAGAAATAGATTATAAAAACGTAACAGGAATGATTCACTCCACTGAGAGTTTTGGGTCAGTAGATGGTCCTGGTATTCGCTTCATCGTCTTTATGCAAGGTTGCAAAATGCGTTGCCAATATTGCCACAATCCAGATACTTGGGAAATGGAGACCAACAACTCACGTGAACGGACGGTAGAAGATGTCCTTGCAGAAGCCCTTAAGTACAAACATTTCTGGGGGAAAAATGGCGGTATCACCGTATCTGGTGGTGAAGCTCTGCTACAAATTGATTTCGTTACAGCCCTCTTTACAGAAGCCAAAAAGCTAGGCATTCATTGCACACTTGACACTTGTGCCATGCCATTTCGCAATAAACCAGAGTACCTTGAAGTCTTTGACAAGTTATTGGCAGTCACTGATTTGGTTCTCCTAGATATCAAAGAAATTCGTGATGAGCAACACAAGTTTGTCACTAAGCACACCAATAAGAACATCCTTGAATGTGCTCGTTATTTGTCTGATAAGGGAATTCCAGTTTGGATTCGTCATGTTTTGGTTCCTGGTTTGACAGATATAGATGAAGATTTGGAGGAATTGGGCAAATTTGTAGCAACACTTAAAAATGTTGATAAGTTTGAAATTCTTCCTTACCATACTATGGGTGAATTCAAGTGGCGTGAATTGGGTATCCCATATCCGCTTGAAGGGGTCAAACCACCAACACCAGCGCGTGTAAAACATGCCAAAGAAGTCATGCACACTGAATCATATACAGATTACATGAAGCGTGTCCACGGCTAAGGTTAATCAAAAAAGGAGAAAGTTGGTCAATTCATTGCGCCAGCTTTCTTTTTTGCTTGGATAAGATTGACAATCAATTTAATCTCTGTTAGGCTTATGGTAAGGATGAAACGGGGTGAAGGTCATGTATCAAATTTTGAAGCTGGATACGAAAAATGTTTATTTAAAAAGTGCGGATGGGCACCTCAAAGTCTTGTCGCGCAAGGATTTTGATTTTCCAATTGTTGCGGACGACAAGGTAACGATTTACGAAGAAAATGGCATGATGCTGGTCTTGCCCTATAAAGAAGAAAAAATTCTGGAACTTGATGGTGAGAAATCCGTAAAATCAGACCTTTTGCAAGGTATTTTGGACCTCTTTCTAGAAACCTTGGCAATTCACAATAATCATCTTGGAAATATCAAAAAAGTGGCGTCACAGCTGGTGATTACAATCTTTATGGCTTGGTCCTTGCTTGGGGTAATTGCCTTGAACATCTTCTTGTTGGCGGAATCATTGGTTATTTTTGCTTGGAAGTTGCTTGTGCGTGGGTTAAAAGCCATTCACCTCATTACCAATATCAAAAAATGGGCGGCTTTTGCCAACCGTAAACATCAAGAGAGGGCGGAGCGTAAGCGTCAAGGATCCTTAAAGGCTAAGCAGATAGGGTCTTGGGAAGAAGATATGACAGAAGCGCCAGCCTATGTTGCAAAAGAGGCAGAGCCTGTCGTGCTAGAGGAGACCTCTGAGGAGCAAAAAGACTCTGAGAAGTAGCCTCAATCTAGCGAGGTTGCCAGTTAATTCCTTAGGAAGATTTTTTGCCAAGAGGCTAGAATTTTGCTACAATAAAGTGAATATAATAAACGAGGTAAAGAATATGTCTAAAATTTTAGTTTTTGGTCACCAAAACCCTGACTCTGATGCTATCGGGTCATCAGTCGCCTTTGCTTACTTGGCAAAAGAGGCTTGGGGACTTGATACAGAAGCCGTAGCTCTTGGTACGCCAAACGAAGAAACAGCTTTTGTCTTGGATTACTTTGGTGTGGAAGCACCGCGCGTGGTTGAATCAGCAAAAGCAGAAGGTGTTGATACTGTTATTCTTACAGACCACAATGAATTCCAACAATCTATCTCAGATATCAAAGATGTAACAGTTTACGGTGTGGTTGACCATCACCGTGTAGCCAACTTTGAAACAGCAAGCCCACTTTACATGCGTTTAGAACCAGTTGGTTCAGCGTCCTCAATCGTTTACCGTATGTTCAAAGAAAACAATGTCGCTGTGCCAAAAGAATTGGCTGGTCTTATGTTGTCAGGATTGGTGTCAGATACTCTTCTTCTCAAATCACCAACAACACATGCTACTGACCCACAAGTTGCAGCTGAATTGGCTGAAATCGCTGGCGTTAACTTGGAAGAATATGGTCTTGCCATGCTTAAAGCTGGTACGAACCTTTCAAGCAAATCGGCAGAAGAATTGATTGACATTGATGCTAAAACATTTGAACTTAAGGGCAACCAAGTCCGCGTGGCGCAAGTCAATACCGTTGATATCAACGAAGTTTTGGAACGTCAAGCTGAACTTGAAGCAGCTATCGAAGCAGCGCGTGCAGCTAATGGTTATTCAGACTTTGTTCTCATGATTACAGACATCGTCAACTCAAACTCAGAAATCTTGGCACTTGGTTCAAACATGGATAAGGTCGAGGCAGCCTTTAACTTTGTTCTTGAAAACAACCATGCCTTCCTTGAAGGAGCTGTTTCTCGTAAGAAACAAGTGGTTCCACAATTGACAGAAAGCTTTAACGCTTAATTTAAAGACATTAAAAAGGAATTGGAACGGGTGGTGACATCCGTTTTTCCTTTTAAGGAGACAAAAATGATTGAAGTAATAAATCCTGGTAAGATTGAGCGCCAGCCATTTTTCCAAAAACTAATCAATTACTTGTGGACGCATGATGATGTGACGCTTCGTCAGATTAAGAAGGCGTTTGAGGATGAAGTGAAGATTGACCGCGCTATTGAGGACTATGTTCAGGCGGGTTATGTTGTTCGTAAGGATAAACGTTATACGCTTAATCTCCCTCTTTTAACTAGTCTGGACGGGCTTGAGCTGGATAGTCTGGTTTTTATTGATACAGAGTCGCCCATTTATAACCGCCTGTTGACATTGACTTTTGAAACGACTTTGGGCAATCAGACCAATGGTCTTCTCATTGAAGAAAGTACTGATTTCGCACGTCATAAACTGACCTTGTCAAACTATTTTTATAAGCTCCGCCATTCTCAAAAACTGTCGGAAGAGCAGACGGAACTCTATGATTTACTTGGAGATGTTAATCAGGAGTATGCGCTCAAGTATATGACAACTTTTCTCTTAAAATTTGGGAGTAAGGATGTGGTTAAGCAGAAAAGACCAGATATTTTTGTAGAAGCTTTGGTCATCATGGGTTATATTAGGCCTGTGGATGAGACGTCCTATACTTTAGACATGACCTTTAATCCAGATGAGTTGCGATTTAAGGCTTAATCTGATAGAATGAGAGTAATTTGGGCATAGTAGCTTGCTACTTGTGCCCTTTTTTATGATTAGAAAAGGAGTTTTTATGATTTTTCAATCTTTGAAAAAATACAAGTGGCAGGTTCTTGGCTCAGTTATCATGGTCAGTCTCTATGTGATTAGTAGTCTATTGCAACCACGATTTCTTCAGGATGTTTTAGCTGCAGTATCTCAAAATGATTCTGCCAAAATTTACCACATCGGTGTTATGCTCTTGTTGGTTGCAGCTTTAGGCTTAATAGCTGGCGCTGTTAATACCATCTTAGCAGCCTACATTTCCCAATCCGTATCAGCAGACATCCGTGAGAAGGTCTTTAAAAAAATACAGACTTTTTCATATGCTAACATCGAAGCCTTCAATGTAGGTAATTTGGTTGTCCGTATGACAAATGATATCAACCAAATTCAAAACTTGCTTATGTTGACCTTCCAACTCCTTCTGCGCATGCCAATTATCTTCATTGGTGCAACGGTTATGGCCTTGACGACTCTTCCAAGCCTCTGGTGGATTGTTGTTTTGATGATTGTCTTGATTAGTCTAACTATGGCGATTATCATGGGGATGATGGGACCACGATTTGGACTTTACCAAGGTTTGATGGACCGTATTAATGGGATTGCAAAAGAAAATCTTCGCGGTGTTCGTGTGGTAAAATCTTTTGTTCAAGAAAAAAATCAGGCAGCCAAATTCCAAAAGGTTTCTGATGAACTATTGAAACAGAGTTTGTTCATTGGGTCTGGATTCGCCTTTCTTGAGCCAATCTTTATGTTAGTGTCTTATCTTGCCATTTATGCAGCAATTTTATCTGTCAATGCAATGCTTGGTAGTCAGCCTGAAGCTGTTAATAAGATTGCCTCATTCGATACTTATCTGATGCAAATCATGTTTGCCATCATCATGATTGGCTTTATGGGAAATAACGTGACGCGTGCCTTGGTTTCGATTAAACGTATTCGTGAAGTGATGGATACCAATCCTGCTATGTCATTTGAGGATAGCCCAAGTCAGGATTTGACTGGGACTGTATCGTTTGAACACGTTACCTTTACTTACCCAAATGATGATAAGCCAACCTTGAAGGATATCAGTTTTGAGATTGAAGCTGGTCAAATGATTGGAGTTGTTGGTGCGACGGGGGCTGGTAAATCAACCTTAGCGCAGCTTATTCCACGACTCTTCGACCCACAAGAGGGGCAAATTAAGATTGGTGGACAAGATATCAAATCTATTAACCGCAGCAACTTACGTGAAACGGTTTCAATAGTTCTTCAAAAAGCCATCCTTTTCTCAGGAACGGTAGCATCAAATATCCGCCAAGGGAAATTGGATGCTCTGGATGCTGAGATTGAAAAGGCAGCTAGAATTGCCCAAGCACGTGAATTTATCGTGCGTATGCCAGACCAATACCATAGTGAGGTTGAAGAGCGTGGGAATAACTTCTCAGGTGGTCAAAAACAACGGATGTCCATTGCGCGTGGCTTGGTTTCAAATCCCAAAATTCTTGTTTTGGATGATTCAACGTCAGCCTTGGATGCTAAATCTGAAAAGCTAGTGCGTGAAGCTCTTAACAAAGATTTGAAAGGAACAACGACTATTATCATTGCTCAGAAAATATCTTCTGTTGTCAATGCCGATAAGATTTTAGTTCTAGATAATGGTCACTTGATTGGTCAAGGAACTCACGCAGAACTAGTTGCTTCTAATGCTGTTTACCGTGAAATTTTTGAAACACAAAAAGGAAAGGAGGAAAACTAGATGCAAACCATGCGATTCTTTTGGACCTATTTTAAACGTTATAAAACTAGCTTTTTGATTATTTTCTTAGCCATTATTTTATCAACGGTCATGCAGGTCTTTGCCCCTATTTATATGGGAAATGCCATCACTGAAATGACACGTTTTGTGCAATCCAGTGCTAAAGATACGTCTGCCTTTTATCAGACTTTAACTAACTTGCTTATAGCTGTTGTTTTGATGGCAACGGGTTCTGTTATTTATTCACTTTTATTTGCCAGAATTGTTGCCAAGTCAACTAACGAGATGCGTAAAGGTCTTTTTGGAAAATTAGAAAAACTAACTATTTCTTTCTTTGACCGCCATCAAGATGGTGAAATCTTGTCTCGTTTTACTTCTGATTTGGATAATATCCAAAATGCCTTTAACCAATCAGCGGTCACGGTTGTAACGCAGTCAGTCTTATATGTTGGGATCATCATTATGATGTTCATCCAAAATACAAAACTAGCTTTGGTTACGATTGCAACGACACCAATTGCCTTTGTTTTCCTCTTTTTCATTATCAGAATGGCTAGAAAATACACTGACCTTCAGCAAAAAGAAGTTGGACAGCTTAATGCCTACATGGATGAGACCATTTCTGGTCAGAAGGTTGTAATTGTCCAAGGACTTCAAGAACAAGTGACCCAAGGCTTTGTAGAACAAAATGATAAGGTGAGACAAGCGACTTTTAAAGGTCGTATCTTCTCTGGTCTTCTCTTTCCTGTCATGAATGGTTTGAGCTTGATCAATACTGCCATTGTTATCTTTGTTGGGTCAAATATCGTCCTTGCTGACAAAAATATGTCAACAGCAGTTGGACTCGGTTTGGTGGTAACCTTTGTCCAATATTCTCAGCAATACTACCAACCCATGATGCAGGTCGCTTCAAGTTGGGCTGAAATGCAATTGGCCTTCACAGGTGCCCACCGTATTCAGGAAATGTTTGATGAGCCAGAAGAAGTTCGACTACAAAATGCTCCTAAATTCACAGAGCTCAAAGATAAGGTTGACATCGATCATATTGATTTTTCTTACGTTGAAGGGAAACTGATCCTTCGTGATGTGACTATTACAGCACCAAAAGGTCAGATGACAGCTGTTGTTGGTCCGACGGGATCAGGTAAAACGACCATCATGAATTTGATAAACCGTTTTTACGATGTCAATGGCGGAGCTATTAAGTTTGATGGTCAAGATATTCGTGATTTAGATTTGGATAGCCTTCGTCAGCATGTTGGTATCGTTCTCCAAGAGTCGGTCCTTTTCTCAGGAACCATTGCGGAAAATATTGGTTTTGGTACGGAAGGTGTGACACAGGAAATGATTGAAACGGCTTCGCGTGCGACACACATTCATGATTTTATTATGAGCTTACCTGATGGCTACAATACTCATGTGGATGATGATCAGAATGTCTTTTCAACCGGGCAAAAACAATTGATTTCCATTGCCAGAACTCTCTTGACGGATCCGCAAGTCCTCATCTTGGATGAAGCAACGTCAAATGTTGATACTGTTACGGAAGCTAAGATTCAGAAAGCCATGGAGACTATTATCGCCGGTCGAACAAGTTTTGTTATTGCTCACCGACTAAAAACCATTTTGAATGCTGATCAGATCATTGTTCTTAAGGATGGTCAAGTTATTGAACGTGGCAGCCATAGTGAACTGCTCAAGCTAGGTGGCTTCTACGCAGAACTCTATCATAACCAATTCGTTTTTGAATAAAAGAAAATCGCTGGATGCTAAGGTGCATCAAGCGATTTTCTTTTATTCAACCTGGCTCATCAACCAGAGGAAGTATGGTGCTCCTAAAACGGAAACAACGAGTCCAGTCGGAATACCTGTCCCAACTAGAAGAACACGTCCGATAGTATCTGCAGTTAGGAGAATAATCATCCCAACCAGCATAGCGGCAGGAATGCTAGCACGGTGACCACCACCAACAAATCGTTTGGTGATGTGCCCAGCAACCAGACCGACAAAGGTAATATTACCAATCAATACGACACTCAATGAAGCAAGTGCTGTTGCTAGTAGCAAAGTGACAATGCGCTCGCGCTGTAAATTTAAGCCTAAAGCCAGTGCTGTTTGTTCATTCAGGTTCATGATATTGAGTGACTGGCTACGGCTGTAAGCAAGAATCCAGATAACGATGAGAATTGGACCAAAGAGTGCCAGTGACGACCAAGTACCCCCGCTGACTTTCCCGCTTAACCAAGAAACCACATAGGTTGTTTGATTAGGATTAAGATTACTAATGATGGAGACCATAATCCCAGACAGCATGGTTGACACCCCAACGCCTGTGATGATAAGGCGGGTCGGACTGATATTGCGATTGCGTTTTTGGGACATGATATAAACCAGCAGGATGGTCAAGAAGCCACCAACCATGGCAAAAATTGGCATGAGCCGGATGCTTATTGGGTCGCTGACATTTAAAAGCCCAATCATAATAGCAATGACAAGCCCCGCTCCTGTGTTAATGCCGAGGATTCCTGAATCTGCCAGAGGATTTTTGGTTAGCGTCTGCAGAAGAACTCCTGCGATAGCAAGCGAAGCTCCGCCAAGGATACAAGCCAGAATTCGAGGTAATCGGATTTTAGTGATGATAAAAATCATGGCGCTAGAAGATTTTCCCAGAAAAATATCGACAATATCCATGAGAGAGGAGTGAGCATAGCCAAGTGATAGAGAGGTGATGAAAATCAAAATTAAGACAATCAACAGGACAAGATAGGTTTTTACTAATTTTGAACGTGACATCAGATATTTTCCCCCTTTCTAATCAACCAGAGGAAGCAAGGAAGTCCAATGATGCTGATGATAGCGCTGATAGGTGTCTCTGTTGGCGGATTAATAGTGCGTGAAGCCAAATCCACCCAGAGCATAAAGGTTGCTCCTGCAAAGGCGGTCATTGGTAAGAGGATACGATAGTTTTTCCCGACAAACATTTTAATGAAATGTGGGATGATTAAACCGATAAAGGATACTGTTCCAACTAAAGCAACGGATGCTGCTGATAGGAAAAGGACGACGCCCAAAAGAAGGACGGTCATCAAAAAAGTAGATTGTCCAAGCGCCTTAGCAACGGTCTCATTCAAGCTGAGGATAGTTAATTGGTGGGACAATAGCTGCGCGACAATCAGTCCTAGCAGGATGATAGGGGCGATAAAAGTTAACATTTTCCAGTTAATCTGTGCCAAACCACCAGCCTGCCAACCGATAACGGTGGTTGAAAGGTCAAAGTACAGAGTGACGGCCTGACCAATTGCGGTAAAGAGAGTGGATACCATGGCACCAGCTAAAATCAGCCGAAGTTGATTGTAGCCTTTATTTCTCTGATAAGATAGTCCAAAAACTAGGCAGGCAGCTAGGACAGAGCCTATTAAACAGACTAACATAATCAAGCTGTAGTGCATACTGCCAAAAATAGCGTAGCCAAGAATCAATGCCAAACCAGCGCCAGCATTGATGCCCAAAAGACCAGGGTCAGCTATGGGATTGCGGGTGACACCTTGCATGATAGAGCCAGCTTGCGCCATGGCAGCACCAACAAGTATGGCAGCTAGGCTACGTGGAAGTCGCAAGTCAAAGATGACATCTTGAAGTTTAGAGTCAGTTAGTGGGTGCCTGAGAACCGTGAGCAGGTCTTGGTTGCTATAAGTGATGGCACCAAATCTAAGGCTAGCATACCAGCCGATAATAAATAAGGTCAGCATAATGAAAAATACAAGCCAAAGGGTATTTGGCTTGCTTTTCTGACCAAGAAGTTTTCCTTCTTTGTTCATGTTAAGTTCTTTCTTAGTTTGCTTTTTTAACAGCTGCAACGAATTCAGTCAATTGTTTTTCAACAGACATTGGGTCTGAGAAGTAGAAGAGGTTCTTGTCGACATCAAGCACGTGACCAGATTTAACCGCAGAAATATTTTTCCAAACATCGCTTTCTTTAAGTGATGCGGCAGCTTGACTTGTGCTGTCATCCACGTTCAAGAGAGCGTAGTCGCCGATGTAATCACCGATAACTTCTTGAGAGACACCGAAGTAGCCTGTTTTGAAGACGTCGTCTTGAACTTTTTGAGGGGCTTTGTAGCCAAGAGCCTTGTAGACAAGCTCACCACCACGTCCCCAGTTATTACCGTAGAGGTAAATATCTTTGTCGTAGAAGTCCATAACTGTGAAAGTAGAGTCACTTGGGATAATGTCCTTCAACTCTTTTTTAGCCTTAGCGACTTGTTTATCCCAGCTTGCCAACCAAGCTTTGGCTTTTTTCTCTTTACCGAAGACTTTACCCAAGTCAGTCATTGTTTGAAGGTAATCGCTAGCGCCATACTTGATGACAAGGGTTGGAGCGATTTCTTTCAATTTATCAAGGTTTTGGTCTGTTGAAAAAGCAATAATCAAATCAGGTTTTTCAGCAGCAATAGCTTCTGTATCGTCTGAAGTTAATTTGGTAGCTTTTTTCAATTGGTCCCCAAAAACAGGGCTATTTTTTTCCAAATCAAGTGAGTAGCTTGAGACGTTAACACCGAGTTTCAAGAGGTAGCCAGTGTAAGAGTAGGCAAAGTTTGCTACCTTCTTAGGATTTTTTGGAATATCTCCATAGTATGAGTAGCCAGTGATTTTTGGCTTGCTAGAAAGCTCAGTAGTCTTAGGTGACTTTGTTTGAGATTGACTACCACAAGCAACGAGTACAAGAGCTGTCAATAATGTCAATACGGCAGTAAACAACTTTTTCATATTCATTTCTCCTAAAGTGCCCAGCAACAGGCACGAATCTATTCATTGAGTAACTGATAAGTCAGTAAAATGGGACGTTTGTGGATAGGGTCTTCGATGAGTTGAGCATCTATCTTGAAAATATCTTTGAGAATATCTGAAGTCATGATGTGATGGGCATCGCCTTGATAGCGGATGCTCCCATTTTTCATGGCAACCAGAAAATCTGAAAAACGTGCAGACAAATTCAAATCATGAAGAACCATAATAATTGTTTTTTGAGAGTCCTGATTGAGTTTTTTCAGCAACTCCAAGACCTCTAACTGATGGTTCATATCTAGATAAGTCGTTGGTTCATCTAGAAAAATCGTATCGGTGTCTTGTGCTAAAGCCATGGCAATCCAGACGCGTTGGCGTTGCCCACCTGAGAGGGAGTCAACTTCTAGGTTAGCAAATTCAGTCACCTTGGTCATTTCCATTGCCCAGTGAATCTTGTCACGATCTTCTGTAGTTAGCGATCCCAAATATTTTTGATGAGGGAAACGGCCGTACGAAACCAATTCGTAAACTGAAATACCTTCAGTCGCTTCAAGAACCTGAGGCAATAAAGCAATCTTTTTAGCAACTTCTTTGGTTGGAAGCTTAGCGATTGCTTGCCCATCAATATAGATGGCGCCAGCAGCTAAGGCTTGAATCCGAGTTAGGGATTTTAGAAGTGTCGATTTTCCACAACCATTTGCTCCGATAATTGTTGTTATTTTTTTATCGGGAATGCTTAAGGATAAGTCATCAATAATGACCTTATCGTCGTAAGCGACTGAGATATGTTCAGCTTTAATATCTGACATGACAAACCTCCTTTCTGTCAAAAGTAGTCCCATTATAACATAAAAAAGGGCTTTCCCAAGCCCTTTTTGTAAAAATTAGTCAGAAAATTTCCTTAATTATAATCATTAAAATTACTAATAAGAATGGTTATGATTTAGCTAGAAATTTAGTCTAAATATAGTTTTGCAATTTCTAAATCACCAGCATATTGAGCACGGCTTCCTTCGACAATTTGGAAAGCGTCAGCACCTTTACCAGCGATGATAACCGCATCAAGTGGTTGCTCAGTTAGTGACATGGCCTTAGCAATAGCAGCTTCGCGATTAACAATAATATCAACTGGACGGGTGATGTGTCCTGCAATTTCTTCAGAAATCGCCTGTGGGTCTTCAAAATTAGGGTCGTCAGCGGTCAAAATGACCTTGAGGTTAGGATGCTGGTTGATAACCGTTCCGAAGTCCTTACGACGACTTTCACCCTTATTACCAGGCGCACCAAGGACTAGGATAGTTGTTCCAGTCTGATGCTCCTCAACGACCGAGAGTAATTTTTGCAGGCTGTCACCATTGTGGGCGTAGTCTACGAAAACCTTAGCTCCGTTTTTCTGAGTCAAAACTTCCATACGACCAGGGACAGAGGTTTGGGCAATTCCTTTTTGGATGTCATCAAGGCTAGCTCCCAAACGCAGGCAAGCAAGCCCAGCAGCGACAGCATTTTCTTGGTTAAATTTACCGATGAGTTGAATGTTATAGCTCCCAGCTAATTTCCCAGTTGCTTCAAAGCTGAAGGCCTTTGAATTAAGGATTTGATTATCCGAATCTTGACCGTAAAAATCGTGTGGGAGGTCAGCAACCTGCTGGTTGACCACCTGAAAATGGTTCATTTGACTATTCACGACGACAGCTCGGCTATTTGCCATCAAAAGACGCTTATGATAAAAATAATCCTCAAAGGTTGGATGTTCAATAGGACCGATATGGTCTGGGCTGATGTTGAGAAAGGCGCCGACATCAAAGGTGAGGCCGTAAACACGCTTGGTTAGGTAGGCCTGGCTAGAGACTTCCATGATGAGGTGGGTCATGCCGTTGGCAACAGCTTGCGCCATCATTTTGAAAAGGTCTAGGCTCTCAGGAGTTGTCAGCTGAGATTTGAAGAAGGTCTGACCGTCCAATGTAGTATTCATGGTTGAGAACATGGCAGGCTTATGACTCTGTTTCAGGATATTATAAGCAAAATAAGCAGCCGTTGTTTTCCCTTTTGTCCCCGTAAAGGCAAGAATTTTCAACTGGTCTTGTGGGTTACCGTAAAAAGCCATTGCGACCAAACTCATCGCTTGCTTGATATCGGTAACGAGGATGGCTGGGATACCAACTGCATAATCTTGCTCAGCCACGTAGAAACGTAAGCCAGAAGTAACAGCCTGCTCCAAATAGTCTTTCTTGAAATTAGCACCTTTAACAAAGAATAGAGTCGTCGGAGTGACTTCCTTGCTGTTGTAAGAAATGTTGTCAAAAAGGACTTCCTCAGGCCAATTATAATAGTAATTATCATCGGCCAAAACTTCACGGAAATTCTGGTCATTTTTCAAGATTGATAAGGTTTTTTCAATAGTAATCATACCCTCTATTTTAGACCTAATGCTCCCGTTTTACAAGTCCAAAGCAAAAGTTTATAATAGGGATACTACGGTTATTTTTAGATAAGTAACGATAACGATTATAATTAGAAGAGAAAGTGAATCATGTCAAAAGAAGAGAATAAAATGTCCCAGCAGGAGCAGATGGTCAAGGGAACAGCTTGGCTGACTGCTGGTAACTTTATCAGTCGCTTGCTGGGCGCTGTTTACATCATTCCCTGGTATGCTTGGATGGGGAAACACGCCGCCGAAGCCAATGCCTTGTTTGGCATGGGCTACGAAATCTATGCACTTTTCCTCCTAATTTCAACGGTGGGAATTCCAGTGGCGGTAGCCAAGCAGGTTTCTAAGTACAACACTCTTGGAAGTCCACAAAAAGCGACCTACTTGGTTCGTAAAATCCTTCATTTCATGTTGTTACTGGGAGCGATTTTTGCGGTAATCATGTATGTTGGGTCGCCCTTATTTGCTTCGCTGAGCCGTGGTGGGGAAGAATTGGTTCCGGTTCTCCGCAGCTTGACTTTAGCGGTTTTGGTCTTTCCTTCAATGAGCGTTCTCCGTGGCTTCTTCCAAGGTTTCAATAATCTGAAACCCTATGCCATGAGTCAGGTCGCCGAACAGGTCATACGTGTCATTTGGATGTTGCTAACGGCTTTCTTCATCATGAAGCTAGGTTCGGGGGACTACATTTCAGCAGTTACGCAGTCAACTTTTGCGGCTTTCATCGGGATGTTTGCCAGCGTTGCGGTCTTGGTTTATTTCTTGTGGCGCTATGGACTCTTGGGAGTTTTAGTTGGTAGGGAGCCTGAAGGTATTGAGGTTGACACCAAAGAAATCTTAGTAGAAACTGTCAAAGAAGCCATTCCTTTTATTATCACAGGTTCAGCCATTCAGATTTTTAAACTATTTGACCAATTTACCTTTGGAAATACCATGGCTCTCTTCACAAATTATAGCAACGCTGAGCTGAAAGTCATGTTTGCCTATTTTTCAAGTAACCCAGGTAAGGTGACGATGATTTTAATATCAGTAGCGACAGCTATTGCTGGTGTGGGGATTCCGCTACTGACAGAAAATTTTGTGAAGAATGACCGTGTAGCAGCAGGACGCTTGGTTATCAATAACCTTCAAATGCTACTCATGTTCCTTCTCCCAGCTATCACAGGTGCTGTCATTTTAGCTAAACCACTTTACACAGTCTTTTATGGACTACCTCAAGGTCAGGCACTGGGTTTGTTTGTCGCATCACTCTTGCAGACTGTCATCCTTTCTCTGTATACAGTTTTGGGACCGATGCTTCAAGCCCTGTTTGAAAATCGAAAGGCGATGATTTATTTTGGATACGGTGTACTCGCTAAAATGGTTCTCCAGGTTCCATCAATCTACCTTTTTCACGCCTACGGACCTATCTTATCAACAGCGATAGCTCTACTGTTGCCGATTGTCTTGATGTATCTTGAAATTCAGAAGATTACAGGCTTTAAGCGCCGAACCCTTCGTCGCACAAGTTTGTTGGTTCTCATTTTGACAGTTGTTATGACCATCTTTGTGGTTCTTGTAAACTGGGGGCTTAGCTTCGTTATTGCTGACAGTAATCGCTGGACAAGTATCTTCTATTTGATTGTTGTTGGAGGTGTGGGAGTCGCTGTCTATGGCGTTCTTGCTCTGAAAACACGATTGATTGATAAAATGCTCGGGGCTCGCGCCCAATCGCTGCGCAACAAATTACACATCAGCTAGACAAAAAACAAATAAACGACTAGAACAAAAGAGTTCTGGTCGTTTTAGTTATAGTTTGAGATTATAACCAACTATCAGGAACGAAAATATAAAAAAATCAGTCATTTCCAATAATAAGTGGTAAAATAGGAGAATGTAATGAATGAGGGGAAAACTATATGACAAAAAAATTCGGATTAGAAACAATTCTAGCACACGCAGGAATTCATTCAGATAAAGCAACAGGTGCCCTAACAGCGCCAATCCATTTTTCAACAACTTATCAACACCCAGAATTTGGGAAATCAACAGGTTACGATTACACTCGTACCAAAAATCCAACCCGTGCAACGGCTGAAAAAACTTTGGCAGCTATCGAAAAAGCACAGTTTGCTTTGGCGACAAGTTCAGGTATGGCAGCTGTTGTCCTTGCTATGGAAATCTTCCCAGTTGGTAGCAAGGTAGTGGCTGCGCGTGATTTGTACGGTGGTTCATTCCGTTGGTTCAATCAACAGGAAGAAAGTGGTCGCTTCTTCTTCCAATACACCAATACTGGTGAAGAGATGATTGCAGCCATTTCAGATGATACAGATATTGTTTATATTGAAACGCCAACCAACCCTCTCATGATTGAATTTGATATTGAAGCTATTGCGAAAGTGGCGCATGAACACAGTGCTAAAGTCATTGTGGATAACACTTTCTATAGCCCTATTTACCAAAATCCAATTGTTGACGGAGCAGATATTGTTGTTCATTCGGCAACGAAATATTTGTCTGGTCATAATGATGTTCTTGCAGGGGTCGTGATTACTGACGATGAAGCCCTCTATAATCAACTTTTTTACAATTTGAACACAACAGGTGCAACCTTGTCACCATTTGATTCTTACTTGTTGATTCGTAGTTTGAAAACCTTGAAATTGCGTATGGAAAAATCGACAGCCAATGCGCGTGAAGTTGTAGCTTTTTTGGAAAAATCACCTGAGGTAAAAGAAGTTCTCTATACAGGTAAAGGTGGCATGATTTCCTTTAAAGTGGTTAATCAGAATAAGATTCCTAATATCATAAATAGCCTTGAAGTCTTTACCTTCGCTGAAAGTTTGGGTGGAGTAGAAAGTTTGATTACTTACCCAACCACGCAAACGCATGCTGATATTCCAGCAGAAGTTCGTGCTTCATATGGTTTAACAGATGACCTTTTGCGTTTATCAATTGGTATTGAAGATGCTGAGGATTTGATTGCTGACTTGGCGCAAGCCTTGAAAGACTAAGGAGAGTGAAAATGGGAACTTACGATTTTACAACCTTACCAGAACGCTTCTCAACTAATGCCACCAAATGGCAAGAGACAGTTAAAGACCCAGAAGTTTTGCCCTTGTGGATTGCAGACATGGATTTCCAAGTCTTTTCGGAAATGACGCAAGCGCTAGAAGCCTTTGCAAAACGCTCAGTTTTCGGTTACGACTCACCTAAACCAAGTCTTTATCAAGCCATCTTGGATTGGGAGGCTAATGAACATGGCTATCGCTTTGACAAAGAAGCCTTGATTTTGATTGAAGGAGTGGTACCAGCTATCTCAGTAGCTATCCAAGCCTTCACAAAAGAAAACGACGCTGTCATGATTAACACACCAGTCTACCCACCCTTTGCCCGTACAGTTAAGTTGAATAAGCGTCAGCTAGTCACAAACTCTCTCCAAGAAATTGACGACCGTTTTGAAATTGATTTTGAACAACTTGAGAAAGATATTGTTGACAATGATGTGAAACTCTTTGCTTTTTGTAGCCCTCATAATCCTGGTGGGCGTGTTTGGTCCATTGTTGACCTGCAAAAAGTCGGCGATATTTGCCAAAAACACGGTGTCATCCTGATTTCAGATGAAATTCACCAAGACATGGCTCTCTTTGGAAACAAACATCATTCTTTCAACACTGTGTCCGAAAACTTCAAAAATTTTACGATTATTTTGGCTAGTGCCACTAAGACCTTCAATATTGCGGGAACTAAAAATAGCTTTGCCATTATTGAAAATGAAGGCTTGCGCCAGCAATTTAAAGAACGCCAGCTAACCAACAATCAACATGAAATATCATCTCTTGGTTTGGTAGCGACAGAGGTTGCCTTGACCCAAGGAAAACCATGGCTAGAAGAATTAAAGCCACTTATTGAACGCCATATATCTTATGTTTACCACCAGTTGACTGAAAAGACTAAAATTAAAGTGATGCAACCACAAGGGACCTACCTCATCTGGCTAGATTTTTCAGCATATGGTTTGGATCACAAAGCCTTACAAGAAAAAATCCGCTACGAAGCTAAATTGGTGCTCAATGATGGCTTGACCTTTGGAGAAGAAGGTCGTAACCATGCTCGCTTCAATGTTGCAGCACCGACTACTATCATCGAAGAAGCTGTTAAACGCTTGGTGGATGTATTTGGAAAATAGCAGCGGATTGGTAAGTGTGAAAACGGTACAATAAATCATCGCTTTTAAGAGCAGGATATGATATAATATCTTGTGATAAATTTAGATGAGAGACAGATTCTCTCCTTGATATTAAAATAGAAAGCGGTCTTTAACAATGGGTAAATTTCAAGTTATCTCACATCCACTCATTCAACACAAATTGTCAATCTTGCGTCGAACAACAACATCAACAAAAGATTTCCGTGAATTAGTCAATGAAATTGCAATGCTAATGGGTTACGAAGTTTCTCGTGACCTTCCACTTGAAGATGTTGAAATCGAAACACCGATTACCAAAACTGTTCAAAAACAATTGGCTGGTAAAAAATTGGCTATCGTTCCAATTCTTCGTGCAGGTATCGGGATGGTTGATGGTTTGCTCAGCCTTGTTCCAGCGGCTAAAGTTGGTCACATCGGTATGTATCGTGATGAAGAAACCCTCCAACCAGTTGAGTACCTTGTCAAATTACCAGTAGATATCGACCAACGTCAAATTTTCTTGGTTGACCCAATGCTTGCGACTGGTGGATCTGCAATCTTAGCTGTTGACTCACTTAAAAAACGTGGCGCAGCCAACATCAAATTTGTCTGCTTGGTAGCGGCTCCTGAAGGTGTCAAAGCTCTTCAAGAAGCACATCCAGATATTGATATCTACACAGCGGCCCTTGATGAGAAACTTAATGAGAATGGCTACATTGTTCCAGGTCTTGGTGACGCTGGTGACCGCCTCTTTGGTACAAAATAAGAAATCAACTTTCCGGTTATTACTGGAAAGTTTTTTATTTGACCTTTTTTGACCAATTGATTATAATAGTGACAATCAGAAAAAAGAAATGGAGAATTTTCTATGATTCCAGTAGTTATTGAACAAACGAGCCGTGGCGAACGCTCATACGATATTTATTCTCGCCTTTTGAAAGACCGCATCATCATGTTGACAGGCCCAGTTGAAGATAATATGGCTAATTCGATTATCGCTCAGCTATTATTCTTGGATGCTCAAGATAATACAAAAGATATCTATCTCTATGTCAACACACCAGGTGGTTCTGTCTCAGCTGGTCTTGCCATCGTGGATACCATGAATTTCATCAAGTCTGACGTGCAAACCATCGTTATGGGAATGGCAGCTTCAATGGGAACCATCATTGCCTCATCTGGTACAAAGGGTAAACGATTCATGTTGCCAAATGCAGAATACATGATTCACCAACCAATGGGCGGTACTGGCGGCGGTACACAACAAACTGATATGGCTATCGCAGCTGAGCATCTCTTGAAAACACGTCAAAACTTGGAACAAATTTTGGCAGATAATTCAGGACAAAGTCTTGAAAAAGTTCATGCGGATGCCGAACGTGATAACTGGATGAGTGCTCAAGAAACCCTTGAATACGGCTTCATCGACGAAATCATGGCTAACAATGCTTTAAAATAATTACTAAATGTTAACCGCGGAGAGTTAGACAGTGAAGGTTTACTTTCACCTAACTCTCTTTTTTGTGCACTGGAATTATGCTATAATCATCTATATGTTAAGGATAAATCAAGAGTTATTGGAAATAGATCAAGCGATTGATGAGCTTGTGACCTGCTTTTTGCAGCTAGAGGAGGTTGACCGTTACAAAAAAGCGAAATTAGCTGTTGAAAGCAATCAAGAGCTGCAGGACTTGATAAAGACATTTCAAGAAAAGCAAGCTGATTTTCAGGAAGTGAAGGACTACGCTCGGTTTAGACCTGAGGTGGGAGACTTAAGACGAAAAGTTTATCAGTTAAAGCGTCAAATTGATTTGAATAAGGATGTCGTTCAATTGAGACAAGCAGAGGTTGCTCTTCAAGAAATTCTAGCCCATATCTCCCAATATCTATCTCAAGCGGTATCAGAGGAAATTTTTGTTGATACAGGTTTACCATTAGCTGCGCATAAGCCTCATCATGACAAAGGACGCGGAAAAAATATCAAGGAAGGAGGTTAAAGATGACAAGAACATCACGCATTGGACTTGCTGTCTACCTTTACTATAATCGAGATGCAAGAAAGATACAAAAATATGGAGATGTCCATTACCATTCACGCAGGCTACGCTATATGATTATCTATGTTGATAAAGCCGAAGCTGATGAAGTGGTGGCAGAATTAAAAAGGCTGAAATTTGTGAAATCAGTAGCTCCATCACAACTGGATCAAATCAATCACCAGTTTGTAGGAAACCTACATGCTAATGAAGAAACAATCGAAAATAAAATGAATTAATGGGTTGACAATTTTCTGATAATTCAGTATTCTTGTATGTGAACTATTTTTTAGAAAATTTTAAGGAGAAAAGACATATGAAAAAGAAATTCGCTCTTGTAGCAGTTGCTTTTGTTAGTACAGCAGTGTTAGCTGCCTGTGGTACAGTAGGTGGAGGAAATTCAACTACTGGAACAAAGATTGGCGATACCATTAAACTTGGTTATAACCTTGAGTTGTCTGGTAGCGTGTCATCTTACGGTAATGCAGAGAAAAACGGTGCAGACCTTGCGGTTAAAGAAATCAATGCTGCTGGTGGCGTTGGTGGTAAAAAAATTAAAGTTATCTCAAAAGATAACAAATCTGAAAACTCAGAAGCGGCAACAGCTGCTACAAGTTTGGTAACAGCGGGCGCTAACGTTATTTTAGGACCTGCAACTTCAGGTGCTGCCGGTGCTGCTACCTCTAATGTTACTAAAGGTGGCGTTCCAATGATTTCACCTTCTGGTACACAAGATGACTTGGTTTATGGTTCAGATAAGAAAACAGTTAACCAATATTTCTTCCGTGCAACATTTGTAGATAGCTACCAAGGTAAATTGCTTTCAAGCTATGCAACAGATAAATTGAACGCTAAAAAAGTTGTTCTTTACTACGATAACTCAAATGACTATGCTAAAGGAATTGCAGAATCATTCAAGAAAGCTTACAAAGGTACAATTGTTGAAACATTGACATTTGCCTCAGGCGATACTGACTATCAAGCTGCCCTTACAAAACTTAAAGGGAAAGATTTTGATGCTATTGTTATGCCAGGTTACTATACTGAAACTGGTTTGATTGTTAAACAAGCGCGTGAACAAGGAATCACTCAACCAATCTTAGGTCCTGACGGATTTGATTCACCAAAATTTGTTGAATCAGCAACAGCATCAGCAGCTACAGATGTTTACTACTTGACTGCCTTCACTACTGAAGGGTCTTCTAAAGCTAAGAAATTCCATGATGCTTATGTGAAAGCTTACAATGAAGAGCCATCAATGTTTGCAGCCCTTTCATACGACTCTGTTTACATGGCAGCTAAAGCGGCTAAAGGTGCGAAAACATCAGTTGACATTAAAGAAAACTTGGCTAAATTGAAAGATTTCGAAGGTGTTACTGGTAAAATGTCAGTTGATAAAAACCATAACGTGGTTAAATCAGCTTACGTTATTAGCTTGAAGAATGGTTCTACAGATAACGTAGAAGTCGTTTCAGCTAAATAATTTTACACAATATGTTAGTTAGCTAGACTGAGTATCGGGTGCTTAGTCTAGTTTTCTATATTGGCAGAATTTTTGAGAAATTTTAAATACTCAAAGGTAATCTAACTTGACAACTGTCAGAAAATTTTATACATTAGTAATTGGAATTTTAAAGAAGTATGATAGAGGTAGAGTCTATTTTTGAAGATAGGTTCTTTCTTTAGTATGATGGTAGGCAGTAAATTTTTTGCTCTGCTCATTTGTCGGAAAAATAGTTAAATTCTTGAAACTTAATGTTTCTAACAATGCTTCTTTAGTGACAAAAATAGAAAGTTTGGTGACAATATGCTTCAACAGCTTGTCAATGGTTTAATCCTGGGTTCGGTTTATGCCCTTCTTGCCCTTGGTTACACTATGGTTTACGGCATTATCAAACTGATTAACTTTGCCCATGGGGACATCTATATGATGGGGGCCTTTATGGGATACTACTTAATTAGTCAGTTTCACATGAATTTTTTCTTGGCTTTGCTTTTAGCAATGGTAGGATCAGCGATTCTTGGTGTCGTTATTGAATATTTGGCTTATCGTCCTCTTCGTCAATCAACACGTATTGCGGCTTTGATTACAGCAATTGGGGTATCGTTCCTTTTGGAATACAGCATGGTTTACTTTGTAGGTGCTGATACACGTGCCTTCCCTCAAGCAATCAGTACGGTTAAATTTGACCTTGGACCAATCTCAGTGACAAATATCCAGTTGATTATCCTTGGAGTTTCACTGTTCTTGATGATAGCTTTGCAATTTATCGTTAAGCAAACAAAGATGGGGAAAGCCATGCGTGCGGTTTCTGTGGATAGCGATGCAGCGCAATTGATGGGGATTAACGTTGACCGCACAATCAGCTTCACCTTTGCACTTGGATCAGCCCTTGCCGGTGCGGGTGGTGTTCTTATCGGTCTTTACTACAACTCAATCCAACCGTTGATGGGTATGACTCCAGGGCTTAAAGCCTTTGTTGCAGCGGTTCTTGGTGGTATCGGTATTATCCCTGGTGCTGCTCTTGGTGGATTTGTTATCGGTATTTTGGAAACTTTCTCAACAGCTATCGGCTTGTCAGATTTCCGTGATGGTATCGTGTACGCAATCTTGATTGTCATTCTCTTGATTCGTCCAGCAGGTATCCTTGGTAAAAATGTGAAAGAGAAGGTGTAAGAGACGATGAAACAAAATCTAAAATCAATTCTTTCATGGTTGGCAATTGCTGTTTTAGGCTATCTCCTCATCTCAGTTCTTATTAGCGCAGGAATCTTCAATTTGTACCATGTTCAAGTGATGCAAACTATCGGAATCAATATCATCTTAGCCATTGGGCTTAATTTGATTGTTGGATTCTCTGGACAGTTCTCACTTGGTCATGCTGGTTTTATGGCTATTGGCGCCTATGCGGTTGCCATTATTGGTCTTAGAATGCCAAGCTATGGCGGTTTCTTTATTGCGATGCTTGTTGGGGTCATCCTTGCTGGCTTGGTTGCTCTTGTTGTTGGTATTCCAACTCTTCGCTTGAAAGGTGACTATCTTGCCATTTCAACATTGGGTGTTGCTGAAATCATCCGTATCCTTTTGGTTAATGGTGGTACTTTGACAAATGGTGCAGCAGGTATCTTGGGAATTCCATCGTTTACAACATGGCCACTTGTCTATATCTTTGTAGTGCTTAGCCTAGTCCTTGCTATGAACTTCTTGCGTAGCCCTCTTGGTCGTAATACCATGGCTGTGCGTGAAGATGAAATTGCAGCTGAATCTGTTGGTGTTAATACGACTAAAGTTAAAGTTGGTGCCTTTGTATTCGGTGCTATGCTAGCTGCGGTTGCAGGTAGCTTGCAAGCTGGTTATGTTGGAACAGTTATGCCTAAAGACTTTGCCTTCATGACATCAGTTAATGTCTTGATTATCGTCGTTCTTGGTGGTCTTGGTTCAATGACTGGTACTGTTGTAGCAGCAGTGGTGCTTGGTCTTCTTAATATGGTCCTCCAAGATTACTCAGAGATACGTATGATTATTTATGCGCTAGCTCTTATTCTCATCATGATTTTCCGTCCAGGTGGACTATTGGGAACAAAAGAGTTGACGCTTTCAAATTTATTTAATAAATCCAAGAAGGAGGTTAAATAATGGCACTTCTTGAAGTTAAAAATTTAACCAAAAACTTTGGTGGTTTGACAGCGGTTGGTGACGTGACCATGGAACTTGAAAAAGGAGAATTGGTCGGTTTGATTGGTCCTAACGGTGCTGGTAAAACAACGCTTTTCAATCTTTTGACCGGGGTTTATGAACCAAGTGAAGGTACTGTGACGCTTGACGGTCAGTTGCTAAATGGCAAAGCTCCTTACAAAATTGCTTCTATGGGACTTGCTCGTACTTTCCAAAATATTCGTTTGTTTAAAGACATGACTGTACTTGACAATGTTTTGGTCGGCATGAGTAACCACCATAGTTCACATGCCTTCTCAGCCTTTCTTCGTTTGCCAAAATATTATTTAAGTGAAGCAGAGTTGAAGGAAAAAGCCTTAGAGCTACTGTCAATTTTCAATCTGCAAGATGATGCAGAGACTTTGGCTAAAAACTTACCGTACGGTCAACAACGTCGTTTGGAGATTGTCCGTGCCTTGGCAACAGAACCAAAGATTCTTTTCCTTGACGAACCGGCTGCTGGGATGAACCCACAAGAAACAGCTGAATTGACACAATTGATTCGCCAAATTAAGAAACAATTTAATATTACAATCATGTTGATTGAACATGATATGAGCTTGGTTATGGAAGTTACGGAACGTATTTATGTGTTGGAATATGGTCGTTTGATTGCCCACGGAACACCAGAAGAAATCAAGACCAACCAACGCGTTATCGAAGCTTATCTTGGAGGTGAAGCCTAATGTCTATGTTGAAAGTTGAAAATCTCTCAATCCATTACGGTGTCATCCAAGCCGTTAAAAATGTTTCTTTTGAAGTTAATGAAGGTGAAGTGGTAACCCTTATCGGTGCCAATGGTGCTGGTAAAACCTCTATCATGCGTACCATTTCAGGACTTGTTCGTCCAAGTAGTGGGTCAATTTCTTTCCTTGGAGAAGATATTCATAAGGCGCAAGCACGTAAAATCGTGTCTGCTGGCTTGTCTCAAGTACCAGAGGGTCGTCATGTATTCCCTGGCTTGACCGTTTTAGAAAACTTGGAAATGGGTGCTTTTCTGCACAATGATCGTGAAGAGAACCAACGTATTTTAAAAACGGTCTTTGACCGTTTCCCACGTCTAGAAGAACGTAAAGGACAAGATGCGGCAACTCTGTCAGGTGGTGAGCAACAGATGCTTGCTATGGGACGTGCCCTCATGAGTCGTCCAAAACTCTTGCTTTTGGATGAGCCTTCAATGGGGCTTGCTCCAATCTTCATTCAAGAAATCTTTGATATTATTCAAGATATTCAAAAACAAGGGACAACCGTTCTTTTGGTAGAGCAAAATGCAAATAAAGCCTTGGCTATTGCTGACCGTGGATATGTCCTTGAAACAGGAAATATTGTTCTCACAGGAACTGGTAAGGAATTGCTAGCTTCTGATGAAGTCCGCAAGGCTTATCTTGGTGGATAATGAGAGTGAATGAGGTTGGGATAGTGTCCAATCTCATTTTTCATTTTCGAAGGACTCATGTTCATCGCACTTTTGTGAAGTTGTCTAGAAAGATTGTCTCAGCTTAACTTTATTGATTGTCGCTATTCCTTTCTTTTTATTTTCATAAAGACTAGGAAAAGGTTTCCAAAAAATGCTATAATAGACTTAGAAAATATATGAGGTTAAAGTCTTGTTAGGGTAAGTTGCAAGGCTTTCTGTAATCCAGATTTTTAGATGAGGAGAATCATATGGCAGTAAAAGATTTTATGACTAAAAAAGTCGTTTATGTATCACCAGATACGACTGTGGCACACGCTACTGATAAAATGCGTGAACAGGGGCTTCGTCGTTTGCCGGTTATGGAAAATGACAAGCTGGTTGGCTTGGTAACGGAAGGGACAATGGCTGAAGCAAGTCCTTCTAAAGCGACCAGTCTTTCAATCTATGAAATGAACTATCTACTAAACAAAACCTTGATTCGTGATATCATGATTAAAAATGTCGTTACCGTTTCTCAGTACGCTAGTCTTGAAGATGCCATTTACATTATGATGAAAAATAATGTTGGTGTGCTTCCTGTTGTTGATAACGGTCAGGTTTATGGTATCATCACTGATAAGGATATTTACAAGGCTTTTCTTGAAATCTCAGGTTATGGTGAGGAAGGTATTCGTGTGGCTTTGTTAGCTGAGGATAGTGTCGGAACTTTGTTGAAGGTTGTGGATACGATTGCTAAGGCAAATTTGAATATTAAACGTACCGTGGTTGCAACGCGTGCCTCTGGTAAGACAGCTATCGAGATTCAGTTGGAGGGTCATACTGACTTGGGAGCCTTGAAAGCTAATCTTCAAGAAGATGGTGTTGAAGTGCAGGCGGTTGAATACACAGAAGCTAAAGTAATTGACTAATGCAAGAGCATGGGAGTAGGGCCTGAGTGAAAGTTATGACTTTTGCTGAGAACTTACTCCCTTTTTAGGTCAATTTTTGGTAAAATAGAGGTGATAGTATTGATTTGGACTTTTTTGTTTAAATCAATTGATGAAGATAAATTTAAAAGTGTGCGACGGTGGAAGTGACTGCTGGAGGATACTTATCAAAGGATAGACATGACAAAAGGATATATTATCTCATTTGAAGGGCCAGACGGAGCTGGGAAAACAACAGTTCTGAATAAGATTTTGCCCATTTTGCAAGAAAAGCTAGCGCAGCCTATTCTCACAACGCGTGAGCCTGGTGGTGTGGTTATTTCGGAACGTATTCGTGATGTGATTTTGGATATTAATCACACGGAGATGGATGCTAAGACGGAATTGTTGCTTTATATGGCGGCGCGCCGTCAGCACTGGATTGAGCGTGTTTTGCCTGCTGTTGAAGCGGGGCAGGTCGTGATTATGGACCGCTTTATTGATAGCTCTGTGGCCTATCAGGGGGCTGGACGTGGCTTGGACAAATCAGAAATTTCCTGGTTAAATGCTTATGCTACAGACCACCACAAACCCGATTTGACACTTTATTTTGACGTGCCGTCAGAGCTTGGTCTAGCTCGTATTGAAGCCAATGCTGACCGTGAAGTGAATCGCTTGGATTTGGAAAAATTGGATATGCATCAGCGCGTACGTCAAGGCTATTTAGAGCTAGCTAAGGACGAATCAGAACGGATTATGACCGTTGATGCATCGCAGGATTTGGAAACGGTCGTTGATGCAACTTTAGGTCATATTCTTGACCATATCGGGAAATGATAGGAAGTATGGATTTAGCAAGGTTACAGCCACAGTTATTTGAGGATTTTAAGAACATTTTACAATCAGATAGGATGAATCATGCCTATCTTTTTTCGGGAAATTTTGCTAGTTTTGATATGGCTTTGTATTTAGCTAAAAGCCGATTTTGTGAGGATTTGCAGAATCATTTACCTTGTGGCAATTGCCGTACTTGTCGTTTGATTGCTGCTGGTGAGTTTTCGGATGTGCGTGTGATTGAGCCCCAGGGGCAGGTCATTAAGACGGAAACCATTAAGGAAGCTATGCGTAATTTTTCACGGTCAGGCTATGAAGGTGCTTCGCAAGTTTTTATCATCAAGGATTGTGAGAAAATGCATATCAATGCAGCTAACAGCCTCCTCAAATTTATCGAGGAGCCACAAAGTGATTCTTACATCATTCTTTTGACCAGTGATGATAATAAGGTTTTGCCGACCATCAAGAGTCGGACGCAGATTTTTCGTTTTCCTAAGCAGTTGGAGCTTTTGGTACGGGCAGCGGAGAAAGAAGGATTTTTGAAAGACCAGGCGCAGCTTTTGGCTGAGGTGGCCAAAGACTTTGAGCACTTGAAGCAGTTGATGCAGACAAAGAAGTTAGTGGATGCTATTCCTATCTGCCAGCGGTTTGTCTTAACTCTCATCCGTGACAGGCAGTTGGCTTATTTGGGTGTGGCAAAATTAGCTGTGCTTTTAACAGAAAAGAATGAGCAAGATATTGCTTTTCAGTGGTTAGCTCTGCTATTATCCAAAAATACAAGTAATCCTAATCGAATGACGGATCTTGATAAGGTGTATCGCGCCCACCAAATGTGGAAAAGTAATGTCAGTTTTCAAAATGTGCTAGAATATATGGTGATATCATGACAGAAGTAATTGGAATCAAATTAGAGCAAATGGGTAAAACATCTTATGTGGAGGCTGACCAGGTCTATGCTGTGGATGATTTTGTAGTTGTTAAGCAAGGCAAGGGAAGTTTTTTAGGGCAGGTTGTTGTGGCTAATACTGATGTAGCTGATGAGCATTTGCCTAGTAAGATGGGGAATCTGCTTGGCTTAGCTAGTGATATGGACTTGAAAGCCTATCAGGAAAATATTGCCTATGCTCAGGAATCGGTTGAGGATGTCAAAGAGTTGATTGCTCTTAATCGCCTGAAAATGAAATTGGTGGACATTGTTTTTCCGCTGGACCGCAACTATGTCTTGATTACTTTTTCAGCAGAGGGGCGCGTGGATTTCCGACAGTTGTTGAAGGCTTTGGCTAGCTATTTCCGCACTCGCATTGAGCTTCGCCAGATTAATGACCGTGAGGAGGCTAAAATCTATGGTGGTTTGGGGCCATGTGGTCGGGCGCTTTGTTGCAGTTCCTTCTTAGGAGAATTTCCACCGGTATCTATTAAAATGGTCAAGAATCAAGGCTTGTCTTTGAATTCTGGGAAAACAAGTGGTATTTGTGGACGTCTCATGTGCTGTTTGAGCTTTGAAGACAATTTTTACAAAGAGTCTCGCGAAAAATTCCCTGATGTGGGAACCAAAGTGACTACGGATAAAGGTGTCGGAGTGGTCTCAGGAATTGACGTTCTCTCAGAAACCGTCAAAGTCCGCTTTGATGAAGATGTCCGCACCCAACTAACTTATACCCTAGAGGAGGTAAGCGTTTATGGATAAAAAAGACCTATTTGATGCCTTTGAAGGCTTTTCAGATAAATTATTGGCGACAGTCGGTGAGATTGAAACCATGAAAAATCAGGTTCAACAAATTCTTGAAGAAAATACAGGCTTACGCCTCGAAAATACCAAATTACGTGAGCGTCTTAGTCATTTAGAACAGGAAATGTCTCCGAAGAGCTCTAAGCAAGGTCGTGAGCATCTAGAAGGCATTTACAATGATGGTTTCCATATCTGTAATACTTTTTACGGACAACGTCGTGAAAATGACGAGGACTGCGCTTTCTGCATTGAATTGCTGTACAGGGAGTAGGCTCAGATGCAAGTACAAAAATCCTTTAAATCACAGACCAGCTATGGGACACTTTACTTGGTGCCAACTCCGATCGGGAACTTGCAGGACATGACTTTTCGCTCTGTTCAGACCCTCAGGGATGCGGATTTTATTTGCGCTGAGGATACCCGCAACACTGGCCTTTTGCTCAAGTATTTCGAGATTGAGACCAATCAGATTAGCTTCCACGAGCACAATGCTTATGAGAAGATTCCTGGCTTGATTGACCTTCTTAAGGATGGAAAATCGCTGGCGCAAGTTTCAGATGCAGGTATGCCCTCCATCTCCGACCCAGGTCATGACTTGGTCAAAGAGGCTATTGCCAATGATATTTCGGTGGTTGCCCTGCCGGGTGCCAGTGCTGGCATCACAGCTTTGATAGCATCAGGGCTTGCACCGCAACCCCACATTTTTTATGGTTTCTTACCACGAAAAAAAGGGCAACAACAAGCTTTCTTTGAAGAAAAGAAAACTTATCCTGAGACACAGATTTTTTACGAGTCACCGTTTCGTGTGGCTGATACTCTGGCAAACATGAAGGAAGTTTACGGAGACCGTCAGGTAGTGGTTGTCCGTGAATTGACCAAGCTCTACGAAGAATACCAGCGCGGAACAATATCAGAAATTTTAGATTACATTTCAGAAACACCGTTGAAGGGAGAATGCCTCCTCATCGTTTCAGGTAATAATGGTGAAGTTGCGGAAGAAAATCTAACATCTGGTGTTGATGCAAAAAAAGCCGTTCAGGAATTAATCAACCAAGGCATGAAACCTAATCAGGCTATCAAAAAAATCGCTAAAAACCTAGGTTTATTAAGACAAGATGTCTATAATGACTATCATGGAATCAACAGTTAAGGGCTCATTGTCAACTGTAGTGGGTGACTTATCACTAACATCTAGAGAGAATCAGATTGGTTCTCTCTATTTTGATGTTCAAAGCGATGAGAATTTTTGTTTTAAAGTTCTTGAAGTTTCGAAAACCGAAAGCTTGATGCTTAATGTCCTTGATGAGTTTGTTAGTGGCTTCTAGCTTGGCGTTAGAATAAGGGAGCTCCAGGGCGTTTGCAATGTAGGGGTTGTATTTTTTGAAGGTCTTAAAGACAGTTGAAAAAGCAGGATTAACAAAGGGAAGGTTGTCGTCAATCAGTGCCATAAAATGGTCGGTATTCTTCTCTTGAAAATGGAATAATAAGAGTTGATACAAGTCATAATAATAGCGGAGCTCCTCCGAGAAGTCTAGGATTTTCTCAACAATCTCCTTATGAGTCAAGGTTTGCCTAAAAGTCCGTGAATAAAAGCGTTTGTCAGAGAGTTTGCGACTGTCTTTCTGGAGTATTTTCCAGTGATTTTTCATAGCTCGATAAGGGAGAGACTTTTTATCAAAGCTCTTCATGATGGTAATTCGAGTGCTCATCATAGCTCTGCCAAGGTGTTGGACAATATGGAAGCGATCGAGCACGATTTTAGCTTTGGGGAGTGAAACAGTCTGGGGAGAGACTGTTTCAGCCTGAGCCTAAAAATAGGAGAGCGAAGGGTCTTAGGATTGGAATATAAGACCCAGATATGTCCACGGTAACGGCTTTAACCGCCTCACGAACAGTTCTAGGATAGCGATAAAAGTAGTTTTTGATGGTAGTTTGTCGCTTGTTTTCAAGGAGAGTGACAATCTTTCTGGTCTTAAAATCTTGAGCGATGAAAGCCAGTTGTCCCCTGTTCTGAGAAAATTCATCTACTGATAGAACCTCAGGAAGACGAGTAAAGTCTTCCTTGAAGGTGAAGGCTTCTAGCTGACGTTGGACAAGAGATACTGAAAGGTGGAGTCTCTTAGCGATGGCAGTATTAGTTAACTTTTCGGTATGGTATTGTGTGATTTTCTGGCGGACAGGCTTCGAGATTTGGCAATGTTTCTTGACTAAGCTGGTCTCAGAAACCGTCACCCGACGACAGCCCTTACATTGAAAGCGTCGCTTCTTGAGTTTGAGGACCGTTGGCATGCCTTGGACGTCAAGGATTGGGATGGTAGAGGCTCGTTGAAAGTCATACTTGCTCATCTGACTTTTGCAGTGAGGGCAGAGTGGAGGCTGATAGTCTAGGCTAGCCTCAATCAAGATATGAGTATCAGCTTTAAAAACAGTCTTGATTTTGATATTTTTGTCTTTTAATCCGATGAGTTCTGTGGTATTCTTAAGTTGTTTCATAAGGTCTTCCTAATGAGTTGTTTAGTCGCTTTTCATTATAAATCTTATGGGGCTTTTTTGATACACTGAAAAAGCTCCATAATCTCTGTGGTGGATTTACCCACTACAGAAATTATAGAGCCCAGTTAAGCTGTTGATTTTTTCTTTTTTCGACTGACAATCCATGTCAGAGAGTTAAAAAATTCAGAAAAATTTGACAAAAGTTATTTACTTTCTTTTGAAATGGTGTTATATTAAGTGACATAATTTTAAAGGGGGTCACTTTATGGATACAGGAAGTATTGCTTTTATGTTAATTTGTTCAGCCTTGGTCTTTTTCATGACACCTGGGCTAGCATTCTTCTACGGGGGGCTTGGTCGACGTAAAAATGTCATTAACAACATGATGATGTGTGTGGCGCCAATTGCCATTGCGACGGTCATGTGGATTGTGCTTGGTTATTCTCTATCATTCTCTGGTAGTGGTAAGCTGATTGGTGATTTTTCCCACCTTTTCTTAAATGGTGTTAGTGAAACAGCAAGCAGCCGTGGCCTTTCAATCCCAGATGCCTTGTTTGCGGCTTTCCAAATGATGTTTCCAATCATTACTGTGGCCATCCTGACAGGAGCAGCAGCAGGGCGTATGCGTTTTGTGCCACTTATGATTTTCATTCCGATTTGGTTGCTGCTGGTTTATTTTCCCTTTGCCCACATGGTTTGGGGAGATGGATTGTTAGCTAAGTGGGGAACCATTGACTTCGCCGGTGGCGATGTGGTTCATATCACCTCAGGGGTGTCTGGCTTGGTTTTAGCTCTGCTCTTGGGCAAACGTCGTGACTATGATCGCTTAGAATACCGTCCCCACAATGTGCCTTTCGTGCTTCTGGGTGCTGGTATCCTTTGGCTCGGTTGGTTTGGTTTCAATGCTGGCTCTAGTCTAGGTGCCAACAGCTTGGCAGTACATGCCTTTTTGACCACTCACTTATCAGCGGCTGCAGCTATGCTATCATGGCTCTTAATTGAAAAACGTCAAACAGGCAAGTTTTCTTTGGTAGGAGCTTCGACAGGTTTGGTGGCTGGTCTAGTCGCTATCACGCCTGGTGCTGGCTATGTGCCACTTTGGAGTGCCTTGATTATCGGTCTTTTGGTCAGTCCTGTTTGTTACTTTGCCATCGCCGTGCTCAAACGTCGCTTTGGTTATGATGATGCTTTGGATGCCTTCGGTTGCCATGGTATCGGTGGTATCTTCGGTGGTCTGGTGACAGGGGTTTTTACCAGTCCTAGCTTGGCGCTTAATAAAGCAAATATTGGTTTGATTTATGGCAATCCTCGTCTTTTCTTGGTAACTATTGCGGCTATCATTTTCACCATCGCTTGGTCAGCGCTAGCCACATTTATTATCATCAAAATCATCGGTCACTTCACAGATATTCGTGTGACTGACCGTGAAGAAGCTATCGGTCTTGATGATAGTGAGCATGAGGAAACAGCCTACCCAACCTTTATGGGACTTGATTCATAGAAAGGAAATCGCATGAAAAAACTTGAAGCTATTATTCGTCCAGAAAAATTGGAAGACCTCAAAGATGCCTTGTCCAAGGCCGGCTTTGCTAAGGGTATGACCGTCAGTCAAGTGCTGGGCTATGGCAATCAAAAAGGTTTTGCCGAATACGTCCGCGGTCAAAAGATTGTGCCAACCCTGCTTGCCAAGGTCAAGGTTGAAATGATTATCCATGATATGGATACCGAGGAAATCGCAGATTTAATCTGCAAGACTGTGCGTACAGGGGAAGTCGGAGATGGAAAAATCTTCATCTTCCCAGTCGAAGAAGTCATCCGCATCCGTACTGGTGAACGTGATGGCGATGCTATTTAAAGATTATTGCTAGATTAAGGATAAAGAAGCCTTCATTCTCGAAAGTGAAGGCTTCTTTTTGTGTTTAGCAGTTTATAGTTTTGTTCTTATGGCCAATCTGTGGGAGAAAAGCTATTTGCTGGACTTGCGAAACCCATTCCTACCATAGGAGCGCATTTTCTGTTTGGATTTGAATTCTTCCTACGGTAGGAATGATGTTTTTAAGTTGGTTAAGTCCCTTCCTATGGTAGGAGTAATATTTTCAAGTTGGTTAAGTGCCTTCCTATGGTAGGAATGATGTTTTCAAGTTGATTAAGTGTCTTCCTACGGTAGGAGCAAGTCTTTCAAGGTAGTTCACCTCATTCCTATGGTGGGAGAATCATTTTAGAGTCAGTTCATTCCGTTCCTGCGGTAGGAGAGGAGCTTTCGAGTTGGTTCACCTCATTCCCACGGTGGGAAAAGATTTTAGAGCCAGCTCCCCTCATTCCCGTAGCGGGATGAGAGTTTTCAAGCCAGTCCATCTCGTTCCCACCATGTGAGAGCAATTTCTAAGCCATCACAGCTTGTTCCCGTAATGGGAATAATATTATTGGTCTTGCACTCCTCATCGCACTTTGCGACAGCTGATTTCCTCTTTCTTCATGTACTCGGACAGTTGATTTTATCATATTACCCAGTTTTTCTTCTCAAAAATCCGGTCACCTACCAGCCAGAAGTGCTATAATAGCGTTGAGTCCTTGTTAAATGGCTAAAAGGAGTTTGGTTTTGCTTAGTATTTTGTCGCGGGCTGTTGGTTTTCTTTTGATTATCTATTTGGGCTATTTTCTTAAGCATCGGCAGGTTTTTAGGCGAGAAGATGGTGCTAAATTGTCGGTTATTCTCATGAACGTAACTTTGCCCTGCTCAATTTTATCGTCTGAGCACCAGCTGACCTTTACGTCCCAGCTTTTGATTCCCTTTTTTCTTGGAATGCTGGGGAATCTTCTTTTGGATGGGATTGGCTACTATTTTGAAAAGAGTCATAAGCCTGAAGCTAAGGCTATTGCCCTCATTCAAAGTTCTGGTTTTAACATTGGTACCTTTGTTCTGCCCTTTGTCATGGTCTTTTTCCCCAGTCGCTACATCATGACAGTCCTGCTCTTTGATACCGGCAACTCGATTATGTGTATTCGGGGCAATTATCTCATGGCAGAGCGGATTATTGGCGGTCAGCAAAAAGAATCACTTCTAGCGCTGGCTAAGAAGGTCTTTGCCTCTATCCCCCTTTGCACCTATCTCTTGGTGTTGGTTATTTCACTCCTCCACATCAGCATTCCACAGGGAATTTTGAACATCACTAGTATCGCTGGTAACGCTAATCCCTTCCTAGCCATGTTCATGATTGGGGTCATGGTTGATTTCCATATTGAAAAATCAGCTGCCGCTTCTTTGGTGAGACGATTGTTGCAACGCTTTGGCTTCATGGCGGTGCTGTCAGCCCTACTTTACCTCTTCTTGCCTGTCAACTTGGCCGCTAAACAAATGATGGTACTCTGCCTCTTTGCCCCTATCTCAACACTAGGTCCTGTCTATGCCATGCAACTAGGTTCCAAGAGTGCCGAACCTGCCAATCTCAACTCCCTCAGCATTTTTGTCAGCATCATCATCCTGACCATACTCTGCCTCTGCTTTATTTGATAAGACAGTTACCATAGAAAAAGATCTCCTTGAACTTTAAACAATTCAAGGAGATTCTTTTTAGGTTTATTTTACATTGACAAGTGACTTTATCCTTTGGCTAAGTTTAAATATTTAATTTGTTCAACGGGTAACAGTACCCTTTGTGAAGAAAATTGCTTTCGCCTGCACTAGCTAAGAAAATATCTAAACATCAACAATCTTAAATCATTTTAGTACCATGAACAGCAGTGGCGCTGGTTTGGTCACAGAGTTCTTGGTAGTTGTCGGCTGTTACTCCGCCACCAATCATGATTTCGATGCGTTTATTAGCGTAGTCGATAAGGTCTTTGATGTGTTCAACATTGGCTGCGATAGGCTGGTCGTTTGCTGAACCGTGAAGGAGAATGCGAGCAAAGCCCAAGTCCACTAATTCATCTAGCGCAGCCTTTTGCTCCTCCAAAGGAATCTGGTCAAAAGCCATGTGAAAGACGAGGGGAAGTCCTTGAGTGGATGGGAGGAGTTGCTCGATGGCGTCTGTGTCGATGTGATTGTCTTCAGTGAGGGCGCCGAGGACAAGTGCGTCTGCTTCGAGCTCAATAGCCTTGAGAATATCCTCCTCCATTGCGCGAAGTTCAAGGTCGTTGTAGACGAAATTGCCACCGCGCGGGCGAATCATGACAGCAAGGCTGACGCCCTTTTCGTGAAGATAGGTGCTGGCCTCTTTGATGACGCCGTAGCTTGGCGTTGTGCCTCCGACAGTCAGGTTGTCGCAGAGTTCGACGCGTTTTATGGCTGCGCTGTCCACTTTGGGGAGGTCTGTCAGATTCTCAGCGCAAAATTCTTTAATAATCATGGATGCTCCTTTAACATAATGTTCGTTGTTTTTATTATAACATGAAATAGAAAAGAATTTTTTGCTAAAATAATTGAAAAAATCTTTACAAAATTCAGAAAATTGTGCTATAATTTTAACCAATAACTTTGGAGGTGTCATTATGACAATTTACAATTTCTCTGCAGGTCCTGCAGTATTGCCAAAACCAGTGCTTGAAAAAGCCCAAGCTGAACTCCTAGACTATCAAGGTTCCGGGATGAGTGTTTTGGAGATGTCGCACCGTTCCAAAGAATTCGATAAGATTATTAAAGATGCAGAGAGTCTTCTTCGTGAATTGATGGGGATTCCTGACAACTATCGTGTTCTCTTCTTGCAAGGCGGAGCGTCACTTCAATTTACCATGATTCCTTTGAACTTAGCCAAAGGTCGTAAGGCTTACTACCTGGTCGGCGGTTCATGGGGGAAAAAAGCTTACACTGAAGCTGTTAAACTCTCTAAAACCATTCCGTTTGAACCAATCTTATTAGCGTCAACTGAGGATACGGTTTACGACCATATTCCTGAATTTGATGCTAAGGACATTGACCCCGATGCGGCTTATGTTCACTTGACAACTAATAATACTATCGAAGGAACATCAGTTTACAACCTTCCAGATACTAATGGTGTGCCAATCGTTGCGGATATGTCTTCAAATATCTTGGCAGTTCGCTACAATGTGGAAGATTTCGGTATGATTTATGCTGGTGCGCAAAAGAATATCGGACCAGCTGGGGTCGTTGTTGCCATCATCCGTGAAGATTTGCTCAATGACGAACCTGCCTTGTCAGCAATGTTAGACTACCGTATTCAAGCAGATGCGGGTTCTCTTTACAATACACCACCAGCTTACTCAATCTACATTGCCAAAATGGTCTTTGAATGGGTCAAAGAAATGGGTGGCGTTGATGAAATGGAAAAAATCAACCGAGAAAAATCAGGTCTGCTTTACGATTTCATTGAACAATCAGACTTCTACACAAGCCCAGTTAAAAATCCTAAAGACCGTTCAGTTGCTAACGTGCCATTTGTAACACCAAGCAAGGAATTGGATGCTAAGTTCGTTGCAGAAGCAACACCACTTGGATTCAAGAACATCAAAGGACACCGTTCAGTAGGTGGCATGCGTGCCAGTCTCTACAACGCCTTTCCACGCCAAGGTGTGCTGGACTTGATTGACTTCATGAAGAAATTTGAAGCGGAGAACAGCTAATGACTCTTAAAAGACAGAATATAGCTGGTGTCTCACCTTGGGAAGACTTCGTTGGTTATTCTCGAATGGTCAGAATGGGGGATGTCCTTGAAGTTGCTGGCACAACGGCAATGAAAGACGGAAAACCTTATGCGGTTGGAGATGCCTACGAACAGACTCGTTATATTTTAGAGACGATTTCAAGGCTTTTTCAAGAAGAAGGTATTCCTTTTGAAAATATCACTCGAACGCGGATGTTTGTGACGGATATTTCACGATGGGAAGAAATTGGTCGTGCTCATGGGGAGTTCTTTAGAGATATTAAGCCAGTAGCTACGATGGTGGAAGTTTCTTCTCTCATCGACAAAGACTTAATGGTTGAGATTGAAGTTACAGCTGTATTAGGGGATAAATAATGGACATTAGACAAGCATTTCCCAATGAAGTGGACGCCATCATGGCAGTGATTGAATCTGCCCGACAAACCTTAGCTCAGTCTGGCAGTAATCAGTGGCAGGGAGAGGATGGTTACCCCAATCAAGACACTATTTTTGACGATATCCTGCAAGGACAGGGCTATGTTGCTCTGATAGAAGGGCAAATTGTTGCCTATGCTGCTGTCATTGATGGGATTGACCCTGCTTATGAAAAGATTTTCGATGGAGCTTGGAAACATGACAATCATCGCTATATTGTCTTTCATCGTATTGCTGTCCTCAGTGATATCCAAGGTCAAAAGGTCGCCCAGACTTTCTTGCAAGGTTTGATTGAGGGGACTGACGGTCATGATTTTCGTTGCGATACCCATGAGAAGAATTTAGCCATGCAGCATATTCTTGAAAAATTGGGTTATGTTTATTGTGGTAAGGTCCCTATTGACGGTGAGCGTTTGGCTTACCAAAAAATTAAAACCAAGTCAGAAAAAGCTCGTTACCAAGAAGTGGACGAGGCTGATTACCACGGTTTCTAATGAGTTTGAATATAAAATAAAAGAAGAAAAGGAAGGCTAGTTGATGCTAGCCTTTGTGTGAATCAGATGGTATATAGTGTAAAAACATTTAATAATATTAATCAGATTGGTTTGAAGGAATTGGGCAACCAGTTCCAAATTGATGGTGACAAGGCTGATAACCCAGATGCCTACATCATTCGCAGTCAAAACCTGCATGGTGTGGACTTCCCATCAAATTTGAAGGCTATTGCACGTGCGGGTGCTGGAACGAATAATATTCCTATTGATGACGCGACTGCGGCAGGTATCGTTGTTTTCAACACGCCTGGTGCCAATGCTAACGCAGTTAAGGAAGCAGTTGTAGCTTCTATTCTCCTATCAGCGCGTGATTATATTGCGGCTAACGCTTGGGTCAACACACTTTCAGGCGACGATGTCCCTAAGCAGGTTGAAGCTGGTAAGAAACAATTTGCGGGTACTGAAATCCGCGGTAAAAAATTGGGTGTCATCGGACTTGGTGCCATCGGTTCACGCATTGCCAACGATGCGCGTCGCTTGGGCATGACTGTCTTTGGTTACGACCCTTACGTGTCTATCGAAGCAGCTTGGAACATTTCTCACCACGTTCGTCGTGTTAAGGACATCAAGGAAATCTTTGCCAACTGTGACTACATCACTATCCACGTCCCTTTGACGCCTGACACCAAGCATACCTTCAACAAAGAAGCTTTTAACCTCATGCAAAAAGGGACTACTGTTATCAACTTTGCCCGTGCGGAGTTGGTAGACAATGCTGCGCTCTTTGATGCTATCGAGGCTGGTGTGGTTAAACGCTACATCACAGACTTTGGTTCAGAAGAACTGCTCAACAAAGATAAGGTCACTGTTTTCCCACACGTGGGTGGCTCAACAGAAGAAGCGGAGCTTAACTGTGCTATCATGGCTGGACAAGAAATCCGCCAATTTATTGAAACAGGTGAAATCACCAACTCTGTCAACTTCCCTAACGTTCATCAGGTTCAAACAGCACCTTACCGTATCACTTTGATTAACAAAAATGTGCCAAATATTGTGGCTAATATCTCAACAGCCGTGTCAAACCTTGGTATCAATATTGACAACATCATCAACCGTTCAAAAGGCGATTATGCTTATACCCTTATTGATTTGGATGAAGAAGATAAATCTAAAATTGATATCTTGGTTGCTGAATTTGAAGCTAGCGACAATATCGTGCGCGTGCGTTTGATTGCTAAATAGAAAAAAGAAGCCGTGAATTGCATTTCATGGCTTTTTAGGTTATGCTTGAAGTATGTTATACCAAGATTTATACGACTCTCCCTTGGGAGCTATACGGATTTTAGCAAATGAGCAGGGCGTTTGTGGCTTGTATTTTGTGGGACAGAAGTATGACTGCCGAGGCTTTGAAGTCATGGCTGTCGCTAACCAATCAACAAGTCATACCAAGCTTGCTTGTGACTGGCTGGAGGCTTATTTTGCTGGCGCAGCTCTGCCTGAGGTGACACTTGCCTTGACGGGAACTGACTTCCAAATGAAGGTCTGGCGAGCTTTGCAGGACATTCCTAGCGGTCAGACAGTTACCTACGGTCAGCTTGCCAAGCTCTTAGACTGCAAGTCAGCGCAAGCTATTGGCGGAGCCATTGGAAAAAATCCTGTATCGCTGATAGTGCCCTGTCATCGGGTGCTGGGGGCAGATGGGGGTCTGACGGGCTATGCAGGTGGTGTAGAGCGTAAGGCTTGGTTGCTGAAACATGAAGAGAGGGGCTAATATGTATACTTTTTACCAATATCCAAAATGCACGACTTGTCGTAGAGCTAAGGCGGAGCTTGAAAGTCTGGGGGTAGATTTTACCAGCATTGATATAAAGGAGAATCCACCTAAGGCGGAACTGATTTTGGAGTGGATGGAGACGTCTGACTATAGCATCAAAAATTTCTTTAATACGAGTGGCCAATCCTACCGTGCTTTGGGTCTCAAGGACAAGATGGTCCAGCTGTCTGCACAAGAAGCGGCTGATTTGTTGGCTAGTGATGGTATGTTGATTAAGCGTCCGATTTTGCTTAAGGATGGTAAGCTTTTACAGGTAGGTTATCGGAAGGTTTATGTAGAATTAGGCTTATAAAAAACGGGTTCGTCTTGCGACGAGCTCGTTTTACTTTCTTGATTATTTTCGTTTATCAAAAATATTATAAACATACTCTATAATTGCGAGTATAGCAAAACCGATAAAGCATATATTAAGACAATAAAAAACATGAGTAAATTATCTTTTTTTCTTGTCTTTTTTAAGTGATAAATTGCAAGAATAAGTGCAACATTTACTCGAACTCATCCTCTAGAGCTTCACTAGCAGTTCTGTAAGCTAAACATTTTCGTGGTCGGTGATTGATATCATATAAAGCCTTGTTCAAAGCCTCATCAGAGATAGCGGCTAAATCTGTTTTCTTTGGGAAATATTCTCTTAGTAAGCTATTTGCGTTTTCATTGCTTCCTCTCTGCCAGGATGAATAGGCGTCCGCAAAGAAAAAGGAAATTCCTAAATTCTCTACCAAAGGATAGCAGGCAAACTCTTTTCCCCTGTCTGAAGTGAAGGTTTTAAGAGCCTCTTTTGGAAATAGCTTACAAAGTTGTTCGATAGCTGAAAACATGGATTTGGCTGTTCTGTCTGGTATCTTGAAAGCTAAGTAAAAGCGCGTTTTTCGCTCTAGGAAGGTCGCTAAACAGCCCTTGCTTTTGCTTCTGGAAGACACCACAGTATCGAGCTCCCAGTGACCAAAGGTCTCACGATTCCTGACCTCTTTAGGATGTTTGGCAATCGACATACCAATCCTAAATCTTCCACGTGTTTCTTTGGGTTGTCGAGCTTTCCCTTTACGACGAAGGACGCTTAAATCCAGATCAATCAAACCAGCATAGAACCAGTTATAGATAGTTTTGAAAGCTACCATTGGCTTTTGTTCAAGCTGATAGCGGCCACAAATCTGTTCAGGCGATCAGGAGGATTTTAAAACGTCCTCAATTTCCTTTTTCAACTTTGATGTCAAACGAGACTTCCGACCTTTTTGCTTAGCCCTGTGGTCGTACTGTTCCTGTGCTAAGGCTGCGGAATAATCATTTTGGCATCGTCTTAACTCTCTTGAAATAGTAGACTTATGGGCGCCAAGTTTATTTGCAATTTGGCAGGGTTTCAAACCTAATTCTAAGTAGGTTTCTATCTTTATTCGGTCGGTTATGGTAAGATGGGAGTAGCTCATAGTTTTTCCTCGGGTTCTGTTTGTGTGGTTACTTACAGTTTACACCAATGAAACGCTATGAGTTTTTTTGTTGCACTATATTTTACAATTTATCAAGTATAATAAAGGTGTTATCTTAATCAAGGGAGTCGGCTATGTACCATTTTATTGCTATTGCAGGAACTAACTCTTTTCCATCTACCAATCGTCAACTAATTAACTATATTTCCAATCATTTTCATCAAAGAGCGCAGATTGATGTTTTTGACCTCAGTCAGATTGAACCTTTTTGTAAGGATGACTTAGCAACTTTACCTGATGATGTTGAGGCTCTGCAGAAGCTTATTTTAGAGTCAGATGGCGTCATTATTGCTACGCCAGAATATGATCATGCTGCGCCAGCTGTTTTGTTGAATGCCTTAGAATGGCTATCTATTGGCGCGAAACCTTTAGTAGATAAGCCAGTACTGGTGACGGGGGCATCGTATGGTACATTGGGAACTTCCCGTGCCCAATCTCAATTGAGACAAGTTTTAAATGCTCCAGAATTGATGGCTGCTATCATGCCTAGTTCAGAATTTTATTTATCACATTCATTGGATGCTTTTGATGACAAAGGAAATCTAAAATCAGCAGAAGTAGTTGAACGCCTAGAGGCTTTATTTAATGATTTCTTGACTTATGTGACGGTTCAGTCGACATTGACATCTCAACGTCGTTATAAAATTTTAGAAGCAAACGCCACAAAGTGGTGATTAGGGAGGTTTTGTATGAAAATCGTTGGAATTGTTGGTTCAAATGCCACTTATTCTCATAATAGATTACTACTGCAGTTTATTCAAAAACAATTTAAGGATTATTTTGAACTTGAAATTGTGGAAATCAAAGGTATTCCAATATTTACTCAGAATCCAGATTATCAGGATTATCCAGAGATTGAAAAAATCAATGAAAGTATTCTTGCAGCTGACGGGGTTATCATTTCAACACCTGAGCACAATCATACCATAACTTCTGCATTAAAATCTGTGATTGAGTGGCTCTCCTATCAATTGCATCCTTTTGAAAAGAAACCAGTTATGGTCATTGGAACATCATACTATTCACAAGGTACATCGAGGGCGCAAAGTCATTTGCGAGAAATCTTAAACGCTCCTGGCGTTAACGCGTGGGTTCTTCCAGGAAATGAATTTTTACTAGGAAATGCTAAAGAAGCTTTTGATGAGCTCGGTCAAATCAAATCAGAAGCTACAGTAGCATTTTTGGAGACCTGTCTCAAGGATTTTGTCACCTATGTCTTTATCGTTAATAATATGACCTTGACAGTGATAACTGAAAGTAGTACAGATGCTACTTCTGGAGCTTCAGAATCATGGAATAATGCTAAACCTCAAGCGAGTCAAGCAATGCCGGATCAATCAGAAAGTCAGACACCATTTGATCAAGCCTTAGATAAACTTTTTGGAAGTGCCTTAAGCTTTTCAGACAAGGATTATTTTGATCGTCAAATAGATCAATTTTTTGAAGGTAAAAAGGTGACTAAAACGCCATTTGATAAGGCTTTGGATGAGCTATTTGGTCCAAAACTCGGTATTGAGGTTGCTGATATTTTTGATACAATTCCCTTGTGAGCTAATGAATATATATCAGCTAAAAAGCTCAGTCTTTCTGAATGAAAGCTGAGCTTTTAATATGGTCACTTGTGATTACAAATCAATTTCCAGCTTGATCGGTGTGTGGTCTTGGCGGTCGCCAGAGGAAATCATTTCAGACTTGGTAATCTTGTCTGCGATACGGTTTGAGGTTAGCCAGTAGTCGATTCTCCAGCCTGAGTTGTTGATTTTGCTGGTTTTGCTGCGTTGTGCCCACCAGCTGTAGACATTTGGGATATCGCCATGGATATGGCGGAAGGTGTCTGTAAACCCTTTTGCTAGGAGTTCTGTGAAGCCTTGGCGTTCTTCGTCGGTAAATCCTGGTGAACGACGGTTGCTGGCTGGGTTAGCCAGGTCGATTTCCTTGTGGGCGACATTGTAATCGCCTGTTGCAAGGACTGGTTTTTTAGCATCTAGCTCAGCTAGGTAGGCTGCGTATTGGATGTCCCAGCCTTGACGGTCAGCTAATCGTTTTAAACCGTCTCCTGCATTTGGAGTATAGACTTGGGTCACGAAAAAGTTGTCAAACTCTAGGGTAATGATGCGTCCTTCGCAGTCCATTGTGCTTGGGGCACCAATTTCTGGATAGGTGATGGTCGGATTCAAGCTGTTACGGTAAATAAACATTGTCCCCGCGTAGCCTTTTCGCGCAGGCTCAACAGAAGAGCGCCAAGCGATTTCATAATCTGGAAAATAGTCAGCCAAAATCTGCAAGTGTTTTTTAGTTGGTCCTTTGGCTGAAAGTTTTGTCTCTTGAATGGCGATGATATCAGCGTCTTCAGCAACGAGGGTGTCGATAACCTTTCGTGAAAGCAGGGCGCGTGCTGAGTCGCTAGTAAGGGCAGCGTTGAGGGAATCAATGTTCCAAGAAATAAGTTTCATAGTGTTTTCCTTTGTAGTCAATCTTAGTCTCTATTCTATCAAAAATCCTATCTAGGAGCGAACTTGAGGTCTTGTTATTGTGGTTTTCGGTCCTGTCTGCGATTATTGATTTTCAAAACCTTGTCGGCAATGTACTGGACAACCTCGGTATTGCTAGGGAGGTCGGAGTGGTCGGCATCACTACCAGTGACAGTTAGCTGGGTGTAATGTTTTGCAGTATTTTGATAAATATATTTTCCAGCCTCAACACTGGCAAAGGGAACGATTTTATCAGCGTCATAGGTGCTTGTCCCAGCTAGGCTATACATAGTTAAAGTTGAAGAAATGTTATCGCGGTTGGCAATAAGGTCCTTGAGCATCTGTGTCCGATTCTCGGTGTTGGTCTCTTCAAAATTGTAGGGTGTCCCGATAGTCATCAAGGTTTGTATATTGAAATCATCGCTATCGTAGTATTTTTCAAGAAAAATAGTCCAGTTGAGACCACCGTTGGAATGGCCGATAGCGTTGAAATTCTTGAACTTATACTTCTTCTGGAGGGCGTTCATTGCAATATTCAGCCAGGCAGTTTGTTTTTTGATGTTGGCGTAGCCGTCGTGATTATTTTCAAAAGCAATGACGATAAAAGGACGGAGGTCGTTGTTGGTGATTTGACCGCTGTAGCGAATGCTATTGTCCGTTTTGACCGTCAGTTTGAGAATGCTGTGCTTGTGCCCCATGTTATTCAGCGATTCGAGCATGCTATCGAAACGCTCCTGGGTTGCACTTGAGCCAGGTACCAGGATAGTTGGGTTCATCCGAGAACTGTTGATTTTAATCTGGTGATCGTTGATCTTGTGGACATAAGATTTTCCAGATAGGGTCATGCCAATGAGGACTAGCGCAGCGATGACAAAAGGAATGGCTTTAAGCTTTTTCATGATATTTGGCCTCCCTTGCGAATGCTAGTCTGATAAATGGACGATAGATGAGTGTAGCCAATCCAATGAGAAGGACGTTGACGATGAGATAACGCCAGTCACCGTCAGAAGCTAAAAAGCCTAAAAGCAGATTGGGCGTCCCATTTGGAATGGTAAAGACCGCTGGGCTAATCCATTTGAGGTGAAGGAGAAGTGCACCAATGCCCTCTGCCATGATTGTTGATAAAAGCATGGGGACAAGCAGAATTGGTTGAAAAAGGATGGGCAGGCCAAGAAGAAAAGGCAGATTGTGGTCGAATAAGAGGGGAATCATTGACAACCAAGCAATGCGACCGTACTTGACCTTGAGTTGCTGGTGCTTGCTTTCCCAAATCACAGCGATTGCTAAGGAGACAAGCATACCAATGCCACCCACCATAGCAAAACTATCGCGGACAGTGTAGAGCGAATAAAGGTAGGGCAACTTATCGGAAGTATTTGACAAAGTAGTATTGAGATTTTCAGTGAAAACTGTCAGATAGGTATGGGGAAAATTCAGACTACTGGGCACGACAAATCCGCCTAAGAGAAGAACAATTCCGATAACTGACCAAAGCATGACTTGCCAGAGATTTTCAGGACCATTTCCCATGAGACTGGCGAAAGTTTGCTGAATGTGTTCGTTAAAATTGATCGATGGGAAAAATATCATGAGATTGGTGAGAATGGAAATCCCCATCAGTCCCAAGATGATGAGACTTGTCTTTAAGTGGCACGAGCGATTGTCCAAAAAACGACTAATCCATGTCACCACGAAGCTAAAGAGCAGAAGAACTAGCCAAAAAGGTTGCGCGAGGAAGCGGCTGTTGTCTGTCACGATAGTGATGCCAAATTCGAGGAGAGACCAGACGGTGACAAAGCCAAGCAGACTGGGCATTAATGCCTTGATATGATAATGGTTTAGATAGTGCTTAATGATATCAGCGACAAAGTAGCTGGCGATAAAATGAAGCAGAAGCTGGGCAAAATTCAAGAGTCCTTGGTTGAGAAAAACAAGCCAAGATTGTTTGTAAATGCTCCACTGGGTGATTTGTGCCAGAAAGGATTGATTTGAGATGAAGAGATCCAAACTGATTTCTAAACCAGCCAGAAAAAGAGCGAAGGGAAAGGTGTCACGGAATCCTTGATAAACAAGGTAGCGAATTTGATGAAAACGATAAGCGATAGCGCTCATGGACAAACCCACTTTCTATTTTATTTTTTTGATATTTTCTTAAGTAGTGCGGACGGGAGCAACCTCCTTCGGAGTTTCATCCCTAATTTTTGAGCCTGAGGTTTCAAAAATTCCGTTATCAGTGGCATTGCTGTTGCCACTGATAATACCACTACGGCGAAAATATCAGGGTTGGCTCACTTCGTTCGCTTCTATCTATGGTAATCATTTTATTACTGAAAAGAAATTAGTTTTTAAACTTCAACAAGTACAAATATTATGTACTACCCCATTGTAACACATTAGAAAATTGCAGCAAGTTTCTTGAATGCTAAAATGAGGCTGGGCGTCTACCCAAACCTCATTGATTTAGTTTACTTTTTTAGCTAGCATGGTTACAAATTGCATTTCAAGTGGGTTGCCGTTGGAGTCTGTTTTGTGAAGATGACCTAAGTCCTCATTGTATTTGATGAATTTCCAGTCCTTGTAGTATTCCTTAAGTTCGCCTTCTTTAAAGGTAAATGGAAAAGGCATTGGGCATGGATAGGCCTCGGTATCCATGGCACAGACAATAAGGTTGTAGCCACCGATTGCTGTGTGTCCTTGCATGTTGGCAATGATACTAGGAACCTGATTACGGTCAAGGAACATAAAAACAACCGTTGACAGGATGAAGTCATAAGTTACTTGGATGTTGGCTGTGTTGATATCGTACCAATCAATCTTGTATGGCAAATCTTCTTCACTTGCGATGTCTTCAAGCGTCACCAAGCTCTGACCATTAGTATCTACAGAAGTCACATCGTGCCCCAAAAGGCTCAAGTAAAGTGAGTTGCGCCCTTGTCCAGAGCCCAAGTCAAGCACCTTGCTGGTTTCTTTGAGGTAAGGCGCCGAGAAAATCACCTCTGAGTGCGTGCGTCCAAGACCGTATTTTTTGCTGATATAGTCTTCTTTGGTGCAATAGAAGGTCAGGTAAAACTCAAGGTCATCGCTGGCTGGCGCGATTTTATGCCAACCTTGTGGCTCCACAAAAGGACTGTCAAAATGCGCATCGAGTAGCAGTTGACTTGTCTCATTACCGTCCTCATCAAGAGAGATGAAAGTGAGTGCTCCTTTGAGAATAGTCAATTTTCCCCAAGTGCCTTCTTTAGTGTTGTGGCGTTCCAAGAAAAGCTTTGGAATATCGTTTGCAGTCCAGTTTGGCATACGTTTGTAAGCCATGAGCTGGCTAGTATCTATAGTTGTCATCTGGTGTCTCCTTTTTTATTCTAACTATTATACCAAAAAATTTCAGAAATATTTTTAGAAAATTCTGTATCTGGTCTTGTCAAAATAGTCAAGGTCAGTTACAATATTATCAAAATGATAAAAAAGGATAGGAAATGGTACTTCGTCATAAATTAAGAGGCCAATCAGTTAGCGTTGTCTTTGGAACATTTGCCCCTATGCACATCGGGCACGTCGATTTGATTCATCGTGCTAAGCGGGAAAATGATGCAGGGGTTGTAGTTGTCGTGTCGGGTGAAAATACAGCTGAGGACCGTGGCACCAAGGTTGGTTTGCATTTGGATAGACGCTTGCGCTATGTACGCGAGGTCTTCCGTGACGATGAGCTGGTTGCAGTCGTCAAATTGGACGAAGAAGGGATACCCCCTTATCCAGAAGGTTGGAAACCCTGGCTCCAAAAATTAGAAAATGCTGTTTCAGAGGTCATTGAGGATGTCAACTACTGGCAAATTTATGTTGGTGAGGAGACTTATCAGCGTGAATTGGACAAGCGCTGTGACGACAAGGTCATCAAGACTCATCTGATTGAGCGGTCGCTTATTCCCATTTCTGCGACGCAGATTCGGCAAAATCCTTATGATTATTGGAAATACATCACCAAGCCATTCCGTAGGCATTTCACCAAGAAAGTGCTGATTGTTGGTTCGGCAAGTGGTGGCAAGACGACCCTGGTTCGTGATTTGGCGCGGGTTTACAATGCTCCCTATTCCTTAGAATACGCACGGAGCTATCAGGACATTAACAATGTCCGCGATGACGAGTTGGACACCTACGATTATGTTCGCCTGCTTGATGGCCAGTACAATCAGACCGCCAGCGTCATTGATTCGGGCAGTCACACGGGCTTGATTTTTGCGGATACCAACTCCAGCGTGACCAAGGCCTATTACGACTATTATTTTGAGGACAGCTCGCCCAAGGATAAGCGGATGATTGAGAGCCTCTATCAGTCCATTGTGGCGCGTGAGCAGTGGGATTTGGTAGTTTTGGTTGAGCCTAATACGACTTATGTGGATGATGGCTTCCGCGACATGACTATGTCCGACCAAGCGATTCGTGATGATTTTACCAATCATTTATTATCCCTACTCGCGCCCTTCAAAGATATTCTCATCACCGTCAACGGTGACTTCTTTGAGAATTATGACTGTATCAAACAAACCATTGCTGAACGCTTAGCTATTGAATTATAGGAGGTTATGATGACTAAAAAACAAAATTTATTGACCGCTTTTATCAAGGACCTCTTTATCGGTTGGACACGCAACGAAGCCATTTATGCTTGGGCTTTAATCTTGTTGCAGGTGGCAACTTTTTACTGGAACCCAGATTCTATCACGGGCTTCATCACTGGTTTATCAGGAACCATCTGTGTGCTCTTGGTAGCTAAACGTAAGATTTCAAACTATGTTTTTGGGTTTATTCAAACAGCTGTTGGGCTCTATCTTGGCTTGCAAGTTCACCTTTGGGGTGAATCTATGGAGAATTTCTTTTACCTTGTTACCCAATTTGTAGGTTTCTTTGCTTGGCGTCGTCATATGATTGCTGGTGACCAGATGGAAGAAGAGCAAGTTGAAACGCGGACTTTTAAATGGCAACACTGGGTCTTCTCAGTAGCGGCAATCGCTCTTGGAACTTGGGCATTCGGAACAGCCTTTACGATGATGAAAGGGACACAGCCGTTTGTAGATGCTTTCACGCTAGTTACCGCCATTGTTGCTCAAATTATCATGTTAGCCCGTTATCGTGAACAGTGGAATTTCTGGTTTGTCCTTAACGTCGTCAGCCTCATTCAATGGGTGACCCTTCACAACTACTCAATGGTTGCTCTCTATGTGGCCTTTATCATCAATAACGCCTACGGCTATTACCAATGGACCAAGGGTGCCAAAAATGAAGGATAAGCGCTACTATGAGCAAGAGGCTTCGCTAGAAGAATACTTAGACTGGTATCGAAAGCAAGATAGCAACCGCTATGCTAAACCTTGCTACACCGTTGATATGATAGCACTTGCTTATCAGGAGGGACAGATTTTCTGTCCCTTAATTCAACGTAAAAGTCATCCCTTTCGTGGCAGTTACGCGCTTCCAAGTGGCTTCGTTACTCCAACGGAAACAGGCAAGCAAGCAGCTATCCGTGAGGTTAGGGAGGAGATTGGTCTGACCTTATCAGAGGAAATGCTTTACACCTTAGATACTTATGACAATCCCCACCGAGACCCGCGTGGCTGGGTGATTTCCAAAACGCATATCGTTTATCTGCCCAGAAGTGCCCATTGGGAGATTGAAGCAGGTGACGATGCAGTAATCGTCAGGTGGGCACAGTTGGATATTAGGCGCAAGCAGATTCGTCTAGAAAATAAACTGCTAGCAAGTGATAACTTGGCTTTTGACCATTACCAAATGTTGCAGGATGCGATGGAACGGATTAAAGGCCTGACTGCTTGGAATCCAAGATACTTACGATTACTTGGTGACACCTTCACCCTATCTGAAGCAACGACTCTAACCAACCTCTTTCTAGAGAAGTCCATCCAAGTGACCAACTTTAAGCGCGATTACAGCTATTGTCTTGAAGCGACCAATTACAAAAAAACAAATAAAATCGGACGCCCATCAACCCTCTATCGTTACGTGGAGCGCAAGCCGTTCTTTAATTAAGACCATTTATGACTCATAGATGGTCTTTTCTTTATCAAAAGACTATAATGTAGGCAAAAGGAGTGATTTTTATGAAAAAATGGCAGAGCGTGTTACGATTGGCAGAGTTAATACTTTTACTTGTCGTCATTCTTAGACAGCTATTTCTCAGACAGTTTGACGCGGAGCTGACAACTATTGCCATATTTTTAGATGTTCTACTAGAGTTGTGGTTTCTAGCCCTGGCTTGCGCTGGACAAATTAGCTCCCTAGAGCCCTTTTGGATTCCTAAGCGAATCGGTGTCGGTATCAGTGTCAACCCTAAAAATCCACTGGGTTTCTGGTTAACCGTGATTGGAGTGGGAGTGCTGATTATCATCATGGTCATCTTGCTAGTGCTTGCCTTCATTTGACTATTGAAATCGTTAGAGCTAGCCATAAAAATATGTTATAATGGTGAATGATTAACACGGCGTTTCATTTGCGCCTGAAAGGATTAGAAAATGACTGAAAAGAATTTTTACATTACCACTCCGATTTACTACCCATCTGGTAAATTACACATCGGGTCTGCCTACACAACCATTGCCTGTGACGTCTTGGCACGTTACAAACGCATGATGGGCTTTGATGTGCATTATTTGACAGGTCTTGATGAACACGGGCAAAAAATTCAACAAAAAGCTGAAGAAGCTGGCATCACACCACAAGCCTACGTTGATGGCATGGCTAGAGATGTCAAAGAATTGTGGAGCTTGCTTGATATTTCTTATGACCAATTTATCCGCACTACTGATGACTTCCACGAAGAAGTTGTTGCTAAAGTCTTTGAAAAATTGCTGGCGCAAGGTGATATTTACCTTGGTGAATACACAGGCTGGTATTCGGTTTCAGACGAGGAATTCTTCACCGAAAGCCAATTGGCAGAAGTTTACCGCGACGAAAATGGCAACATGATTGGTGGGGTTGCGCCGTCAGGTCACGAAGTAGAAAAAGTCTCTGAAGAGTCTTATTTTTTCCGCATGAGCAAGTATGCTGACCGCTTGGTGGCTTACTATAAAGAACATCCAGAATTCATCCAACCAGACGGTCGTATGAATGAAATGCTTAGAAACTTCATTGAACCAGGTTTGGAAGATTTGGCTGTTTCTCGTACAACTTACACTTGGGGAGTTAAAGTACCGTCAAATCCCAAACACGTCATCTATGTTTGGATTGATGCCTTGATGAACTATATCACTGCGATTGGCTATGGACAAGAAAATCATGCTAACTTTGACAAATTCTGGCCTGCAGACATCCACATGATTGGTAAAGACATCCTTCGTTTCCACTCAATCTACTGGCCAATCATGCTCATGGCGCTTGACCTTCCATTGCCAAAACGCTTGGTAGCTCACGGTTGGTTTGTCATGCAAGATGGTAAAATGTCTAAATCTAAAGGTAACGTCGTTTACCCAGAAATGTTGGTAGAACGCTTCGGTCTTGACCCACTTCGTTACTACCTCATGCGTTCGTTGCCAGTTGGTTCAGACGGCACTTTCACGCCTGAAGACTATGTTGGTCGTATCAACTACGAGCTTGCCAATGACCTTGGAAATCTGCTCAACCGTACGGTTGCCATGATTAACAAATATTTCGATGGTGAAGTTCCAGCCTTTGCGACGGCTACTGAATTTGACGCTGACTTGACAGCAGTGGTGGCTGATAATTTGGCGGAATACCACAAACAAATGGAAGCTGTTGATTATCCAAAAGCCCTTGATGCTGTCTGGACAATCATCTCTCGTACCAACAAGTACATTGATGAAACAGCTCCTTGGGTACTTGCCAAGGATGAAGCAGACCGCGACAAATTAGCGGCGGTTATGGCTCACTTGGCAGCTAGCCTTCGTGTCGTAGCGCATCTCATCCAACCATTCATGATGACAACATCAAATGCCATCATGGAACAATTGGGACTTGGCTTCTCCTTTGACCTTGAAAACCTTGAACTATCAGGTCTTCCAGCAGGTATCAAAGTGGTTGCCAAAGGAACACCAATCTTCCCACGTCTTGACATGGATGAGGAAATTGCCTACATCAAAGAGCAGATGAACGCTGGTAAACCTGCAGCCAAAAAAGAATGGGTGCCAGAAGAGGTGGAATTGACCTCAAGCAAGGACCAAATCAAGTTTGACGACTTCGATGCTGTAGAAATCCGCGTTGCTGAAGTTATCGAAGTTGAAAAAGTCGAAGGCTCAGACAAATTGCTACGCTTCCGCTTGGATGCAGGCGACGCTGACCACCGCCAAGTCTTGTCAGGAATCGCTAAATTCTATCCAAACGAACAAGAATTGGTCGGTAAAAAACTCCAAATCGTAGCCAATCTCAAACCACGTAAGATGATGAAGAAATACGTGAGTCAAGGCATGATTCTCTCCGCCGAACATGACGGCAAGTTGACTGTTTTGACAGTTGACCCATCTGTGCCAAATGGGGCTATCATCGGATAAAGTGAAAACACACAAAAAATCAGGGCAAGTGCTCTGATTTTTTGTGTGTTATTGCTATCTACTAAAATCATCAAAGTGAATCTGACTAGATTCGAAAAAATTACAGATATATCAGATTAGAATATTCCAGCATCACAAAAATTTATGTACATCAGAGCGATGTCAACTCATCATTGGATTCACTGGAGGAGTAATTCTATAAAGAGACGATAAAGTAGTAAATCTATTGATATCATTTCCAGCACCGTCCCCCAATTGACCTATTATAAATAAAATATTATTTATAATAGGTCACCTTAATAAAGTCCCCTTAGCACATATTCATAAACTTTTTTATTCCATTCTATAAGACCTTCGCCAGTATATTTAATATAGATAACTCTTCTTCTAAGTGATTCTGGTATTATTTCTTTGAATTCTTTTTTTAAATATTCTGGGATGACACATAAATATAATAATTTATCTAAATTAATGCTGTCCCTTACCTTGGCTGGATGGTATCCATCAAAAATATAGCCTTTGCAATTTATTATGTCGTAATACTTGAAATGGAAACTCACTCCTGGTACAAATTTTTCATTTAACTCTTCTTCATTTGGATTTCTACCTATAAATCTCTCCATAGCTAATCTATATCCTGAGTTAACATTTGACCAGGCAAACATTACATAGTCAAAATAATCATAGGGATCACCAGCTGCATTTCTACTATCTTTTACTAATTCTTCATTTGACAAAGAAAAAGCTTTAGTTGCTGAAAGTATTTCTCCATCTATCAAAATCTTTTTAGCTGTTTCAGTAGTTGTTGTGTGACTTATAAAGTCAGAAGTAATACAATCTCCAGCTTCATTAAAAATACAGCCCTCCATCTTATTTTTGGGATAAAATGGAGGGGTAGGTTTACTAATTGATACGTATTCTAAAACTTGGTCTAGTATTTTTTTATTTTCACAGACTATCTCTGTTTCTCTATTATTGTACTTTTCATATGCAACAAATTTAGATATTCTATCTAATTCAGTCTCGCTAATATTAGGATAATCTTGCAATGCAAAATAATAAATTCCACCCCATTGAATACTAAAATCTCCATTATTTATTTCTAATCTCATAACTCCTCCAAAAAATATTTCAATGATATTAATTGTGTCTATTCATTTTTAGAGTTTTAAACTTTAGTAAAAACTCTGAACTCCTTGTATTTCCTAGACTGTTTGCCTGTGTCATTATTATAAAATGATATATCCCCCGTGGTGCTAGTTAATTTCAAAATACCATAAAAAGCCCAAAAGGACTATACTGTAAGTGACCAAACAAACAGAGAGGACGTCCCAATGAGCCACTGACAGTATACCGCTAAATCTCATCACTTAC